>CAWEEC010000042.1:0-179049 GCA_963807785.1 uncultured Gammaproteobacteria bacterium
GTCCGGTATGGTACGCAGCGTTACAGTGCATGTTGTTGTGATACAGGCGGTGAATCGGCTCTGCAATCTATGGGCCTATAGTTATGTGCTTATTTTCTAATACCGCACATGCCATTGGAATGGCGCCAACTCGATACATTGAATAAACAATGCCGTCCCGATGAGCGGATGCGGTAGCAAAAAAAGGCCCGGCACTGCCGGGCGATTGTCGACTTTATGTCTTCACGAACCGGCCATCACAGCGGCTGGGTGATGGTGAAGGCGCCGCGGATGTCGCCTGCATTGTAGCCGCGCGCAAGATCCTCGGGATAGAGTTCCTGGATCCTCGCCTCGACGGCAGCATCGATTGTCTCGCCATGACAGGCAACACAGACCGGACCGGTGGGAATGGCTTTCATGAAACGGAATTTTTTCACCCCATCGACCTCGACCACTTCGGCGTAGGCCATCTGTTTCGGATCCTCACCATTGGCCTTGCGGTCCTCGAACTGCTCCAGGACCGTGCGTTCCCATGCGTCTGGTGCATTATCCGAATTGCGATATTTGAGACTGGTACGTGCAACTATCCAGCCCTTCTGCTCGGAGAAACCGGCCGCGATCTCCGGTGCCCGCTTGTTGCAAACCTGAATGGCATTGACAGGACCGCCAGTCTTCATGGCGGCCTGCAGTTCCCCCTTCAGCGTCTGCATGAAGTCCATAACGACAGCACGGCTCTCGGCGCTACGCCGTTCGAGCTCATCATTAGATAGTGGCTGACAGGCGGTCAGACCCAGGGCGAAAATCGACAGGACAATGTTTTTCATGACGCTCTCCCGAAAAGATTGAAAGACTATTGTTTTGAGAAATTCCGGTTCATTACTCGTTTCAACCATAACGCAGCGATCAGCCGGAATCCAGTACTGCAGTTTCGCTGAGTAACCGGAGTCCATCACAGGGCATGCCATGGACCAATACCCGCTGCCGGGATCCCCCTGAAAACCGGGTCTAGGACTGCAGGGACAACATCATCCGCATCAGATCGGACAGCGACCCGGCCTGCATCTTTTCCATCACTTTGGCGCGGTGGACCTCCACCGTGGACTGGCTGATGTACAGCTCGCCGGCAATTTCCTTGTTGCGTTTACCGGCGACGACCAGATCCAGAATTTCACGCTCCCGTGGCGTCAGGCGTTCCAGATGGGCACTGATATCCGCCAGTTGCAGCGCGCGCCCGCGCTGCTCCCCGTCAAGCTCGATGGCGCGATGGACACTGTCCAGCAACTCCTGCTCATTGAAAGGTTTTTCGATGAAGTCGACTGCACCCGCCTTGACTGCCCGCACTGCCATGGGCACGTCCCCGTGACCGGTAATGATGATAATCGGGGGATGCACCTGCTCCAGCAAAAGTCGTTCCTGGACGTCCAGGCCGCTCATGCCCTTCATGCGGACATCGAGCAGCAGGCACCCGGGGCGTGCTGAATCGAACCGGTCCAGGTAATCCTCACCGGAGGCATAGGTCTCCACCTGCAGCCCGACAGAATTCATCAACAGCTTCATGGCATCGCGGACTTCCTCGTCATCATCCACTACAAAGACCGTCTGCTCTGCACTCATGCGTTATTTTACCCCCTTGAATAGCGGCAATCTGAAACTGAATGTCGCACCCTTGCCCGGCTCAGACTCGACCACCAGCATGCTGTCGTGGGCGCTGATGATACCGCTACTTATGGATAAGCCCAGACCGAGACCCTGGGGCTTGGTGGTGACAAATGGCATAAACAGGCGCTGTTTCTCCTCCTGGCTCAGGCCAGGGCCGGTGTCACTGACGCTGATCTGCACTTCATCAGGACCTTTCTGCTCACTGGCAATGACGAGCTGTCGAATACCCGGGGGCATCTCGGCCATGGCCTCGATCGCGTTGCGCACCAGATTGAGGATGACCTGCTCGATCTGTATATCCTGTGCCAGGACGCGATCGAAATCCGGATCCAGGTCCAGCTTAACTTGCACACCCACCTGCCTGACATCCGTACGCACCAGCTGAAGCACCTCGTATACCATATCGCTGATCCGGACCGGCCGGCGCTCCGGCTGTTCCTTGCGAATGAAGTGACGGATCTGCCGGATCACCTCCCCCGCATGTTGTGCCTCGTCAGCGATCTTCTCCATGACATCGGAGCAGGCTTCCGGCGCAGTCTGGCTGGAATCCAGCATGCGCAGGCAGGCACGCGCATTCATGGTGATAGCGGTGAGCGGTTGGTTCAGTTCATGGGCGATACCCGAGACCATTTCACCCATGGTGCTGAGACGCGCGACATGTGCCAGTTGCTGTTGGTGTTGCAGGGTCTTTTCCTCCGCTTCCTTGCGTTCCGTAATATCGCGAAACACGACCACACTGCCTAGAACGTTGCCGTCTTCGGCGCGTATCGGCGTACAGGAATACTCTACCGGGAAGCTGGTCCCGTCCTTTTTCCAGAACAGGTCGTCCTCGATAAAGCGCGGTGTGTTGTCCCTGAAGGTGACATATACCGGACATTCCTCTGCAGGATGGCGGCTACCGTCCGCGCGGGTGTGGTGCAGGATTTCATGCTGGTTGTGACCGATAATCTCCTCCACCTGCCAGCCGGTGATTTCCTCCATGGCCCGATTGATAAACGTTGAATTTCCGGATCGGTCCACACCATAGATGCCGTCGGCTACCGAATTCAGGATCAGGTCATGCTGCATCTCCAGTCGCAGCTTAGCCATCTTCAGGCGTTTAATGAGCCGGGTTTCCCACCAGGCCGCAATCCCCAGCAACAGCAGGACCACTGTGCCGAACATCAGTCCATACCAGTAACGGGTGACCGCATCCCACAGGGTGAACCGGGTGGGGAGTTTATAGGGCGGCAGATTCAGCTCGCGAAACAGCTCGTGCACAGGTTCATAATCGAGTGGAATGGTCCAGCCTGCATAATTACCAATCAATGCTGCCGGGTGATCGTCCGGCATCTGCAGCAGTGCGATCGCCACCTGCTGCGCGAAGTCATTGGACACATGCCTGACTTTGCTGAACGGCCACTCGGGGTACAGCCGCGTGCTGTGGGCAAAGGGAAATTCAGCATTGGTCTGCGGATTGATGATACGAAAATCATCCAGTTGTACGATACCGGCCGCAGCCATGCGCTCCAGGATATCAGTTCGAACCGTGCCAACATCGACATCCTGATTCAACACGGCAAGTACAACCTCGTCATGTATGCCACCGAATGACAACGAGGAAAAGTCATGATATGGGTTAATACCGATGGCATTGAGCTCGCGCCAGGCCATTTGAAACCCGCCCAGCGAGGTTTCGTCGACCGCCATGAAACGCTGGCCGCGAAGGTCCTCCAGGCGTTTCAGGTCGTCCCGGTCCCGGCGCGAGAAAATTACCCCGCCGAAGATGTTGTACAGGGCGTTATCCCCACGGCGGTTGTTCATGGTGGCAATGCGTGTAACCCGATACTGCACTTCGAGGTTGACGTAGATCCCGGGATTCACCAGGATGAAATCGACGGCGCCGTATTCCACCGCCTCATTCACCTGGTCAAAGGCAAGCGGTTCGATCGTGAATCGGTAGCCGTCCAGTGTGGCGGAAAGATAATCTGCTGTGGGTGTCCAGACGGCCAGGGTAGCGACCTCCCCACGGTGGCTGAGCACGCCGATCCGAATCTCTTCTTCGGTAGCGCCACACACAGCAAAGGGTGATATCAGGATAGCCAGCAACAATTGGCGATAAGCATGCATATGTCCGATTATCGTTCTCCGGGAACTGCTTGCATGAGCCATGTAGTTATTATAGTTTCTCGAGACCTCCCTAGTCTTTCAGAGACTAGCGACCGCGTCCAGTCAACCGCGACTTGCGGGCGCCACTATTTCCCCCCTTGACACGAAATACTCGTATGTTGTTGAGTGCGGGTATCGTTTTCTCACGTAACGGACCGGACTGCTGATGAAGCATATCGTACCCATTATCGTCGCCAGCTTCATGCTTGCCATAGCAACAGCCATGCTGGAAGACGGTATTCTCACATTGCCGTTTCTAGTTGGCTATCTGCTGGGTATCGTGATTCCGGTGGTGGTGTTCACTGGCATACTCACACTGGTATTGAGAGGTGTCTACCGCATATTCACAGGCAGGGACATGCCGAATCTGTTCATCGCCATGTGGGGTATCTGGGTGGTGGTTGCAGCCGTTAACTTCTACGGAAACTATCTGAACCAGCAACAGCGGCGAGCCGAACAGGCGCATCACACACCAACCGGACAACATGCAGATCCCTACCTGATGCCGGAAAACGGGACGGGCAGGTCCTCTGCGGTCATGACGCTACAGTCCAGGTTTGCCCAGGATTCACGGCAACTGGATGCAGAGCTTGCCAGGGAGATTGCCACAGTGCGGATTCCGCCCCTGTTTGATCCGAAATACCTCGAGGACAAGTCACTTTTCCCTGCAGCCATTGGACAACTTGAGGACTATGGTCAGGTATTCCGGGAATACAAGGAGAAGCAAAGGATCATGCTCGCGCAAATGAGGAAAGAGATCGAGCAACTCGACCTGCCGGATAACGAAAGACTGCAGGCCATCCATGAATTCAACAATACCTACGAGCTCGACGGCACGCTGTCGCGGAAACATTTCGATATCGTGATCGAGGTATCACGCCAGAGCATCGCCTACCTCGACTTCATGGATAGGGCGCGCTACGAGGTTACGAACGGACGGGTACTTTTCGATACGGAATCCGATACCGATGATTACAAGGCCTTTCTGCAGTCATTCAAACGCTTGTCAGAGGACGGTGTCGCTGCGCAAAGAGAACTCGCGGACAGTCGTGAAAAGAGAATGGCACGCCTGCGCGAGCTCTCGCGCTGACGGAAAACCGGGCAACCGGGCGACCGCACGCATCTACTGGTTCAGGGCCTTGTTGGCACCTTTGTGGCCGCGTTACGCAGCCTTGCCGATATTTTCAGTAAACAATGGAGTGACATAAGCATGGCAATATAGAATTTTGGTCTGACGCAAGCACTGAAAGATCTATAATTGCTTAATATATTGTCCTTACCTTACCCCTCGAATCAGTGAACCTTGCCCGGCCAGGAGGCAGGCCTATGTCGGCATCATCAACTATCATCCGCTACGAACCCGGCAATAAGTGGGGTAATAAGTGGGGTCATAAAAAGTGGGGACAGATGAAACTTAATTCGATTTTGATCGCAACCTGGGTCTACCCATGTTGGCTGGCCTTACCCGACGCCCATACAAGAAAAGGTGTCGGAGGGATTATTATCTGATAAGTGGGATCAGATGAAACTTAATTCCAAAAAATATCAAGAGTGTTATCAAGAAAAAAGTTTCATCTGACCCCACTTATTACTGATCCGGGTTTCTCTTCATAAACCTTTATAACCATTTGTCGATTAGAGAGTGATTAAAATTAAATCACTCCGACCCCATTAATTTTCTTTAATTCTATTAATCAAGCCCGTAAATACTCCTGACTATAGGGTACGCACCCAAGCAACCGTTGATATCTACACGGCCAGGTCTGTTATAAATATACAATGAATGCGCAAGTTCTTTCAGTTCCTCAGCCGCGTCACTTTGTATAACAAACCATTTATAGTTTTCGCCACTGCATCCAGTAGTTGAATATCCATAGTAATTGTAATTTATAGGGGAATCTTTCCATTTAATATATACATTACCATTTGCATTCACACTGATATTTGTCAGGTTGTCGAAATAAAATACACGAGTCAATGCATACAAGCTGAAAGATACCGTCATTAACATAGTTACGAATACCACTCTCAACTCTTTTTGCAACATATCTCATCCTCCATTTATGTAATTACAAAATTAGTCATATTTAACAGTAATAGATAATTAAAGGGGACAGATTTATTTTACAGCTGAGTTGGTGAAATAAATAAATCTGCCCCCTTTTTTCCGCCCTTGAAACAATAGGGGACAGACCCCAATTATTGATCTGTCCGGTGAGAAAAAAACGTGGTCTGTCTCCGATTAATTTTTTCTACGCCCCCTTTTTTTCCGCAGTTCTTTCCCTTAGCAGAGCCAACGTTCTTGAACAGAGACGGTCGTACATATTGAGAATAATGTCTATCAGAACATATAGTGAATCTTTCATTTCCGCATCAGCGAGAATTTTTGCCTGATCAACCGTCATCCCGGATTCTATAAATTGAATAGCGCTTGCCATGCGTTTGTCATCACCAACAATATGAAACGCTAACCAGCGGATCAGATACTGCATGATATTTTCAACGACCTCCTGCAAAGGCTTGTCGGAATTAGCCAACTGAATTTCGTTGACTTTTGGCCAGAAGCTATCGTGATTATGCTGATGCGATGAGAACCAGGGATCATCCTCATCAAAATATCGTAACCAGACGCTCTCTTCATCCATGAAATGAAGATGCGCATACCTTGCTAGTTCATCAAATACACTGGACACAGCTGAATAGTCCTTGTCAATCATTGCTCTGGCAAGTCTGTTGACAAGCCTTGCCAGTGTGCGGTGTTGTTCGTCTATGTGCTCGTGGCCAGTATTGAATTTTTCATTCCACGGAAAGATTTCAAAATCTTCCGGAATTTCCGCTTCCTGGTCTACAGGTTCATTGATCATCAAAGCTTGTCTCTGGTTGGGAAAAGGTGTCTAAAGATCTTTCTAAAATAAGCGGGGTCAGATGTGACTTTGTATTTGATAACACTTTTCATCTTGTTGGAATTGAGTTTCATCTGACCCCACTTTTTCTTTCCACTTAATTATTTTATTGATTCAACAATCGCAGCTTTTTTCTCCTCATATTCTTGTTTTTCTATTTCTCCCCTGGCATAGCGCTTGTTCAGTATTTCGAGGGCAGACTCAGAGCTTTCGCCCAAATTCTGCTTCATAGTGTCACCAGATTCAGGCCTATCCATCATCCTGTCACGCCACATGCAACCCATACATCCTCTTCTCATTACGAAAAAAATTATCACAATCATCATGACAAAAAACATAAGAGGAAATATCCACCAGAATGAGTGCCCATGCGCTTCGTGCCACCACGGCCATGAATATTGCTCTGGTGTTACCTGGTCTGCGGCGAACACAGCTGAGGTGCAAACAAGGGTAAGCAGGACTAATAGATAGCGAGTCACTGCGCGCCTGATGGTGAGCATAGGTTTCCCCGTCAGTAATTATGAGGGTCAGGTATTTCATTATGCACATATCAAAGGATAAGAAAATAACCATTCGTGACCGTAGTTCATGAATGATGGAAGACCTTAACCCGTTTCTCTTTATTTGCACAACCTGCGTAAAAGAGACTGGGGTCAGGCCTTACATTTTACGTCAATTGAATAATTAATTGGGGACAGACCCCAATTATTGACCTGTCCGGTGAGAAAAAAACGTGGTCTGTCCCCTAATTATTTGTTTACTAAAGCTGCGTTCAGTTTGCAGAAAATTATTCGCTTGTTGCAGACCAATTTGTTTAGTCGTCGGTCGCTTCTGGCATTAATGAAGCCGATTAATACTGATAGACCACCCGACTATGCAACTGCAATTATCGTTGGTGCGGAATTAAGTGGGACAGCAGTGACTCCGACCGCTTTAATTCTTTTGCTTAATTCACTATTGAATCCGCTGTGCTTTCCAGTAAGCGCTATTCCAGTACGAGTCTTCCAGGTTCGATATCATCACGCCCTTCCTGCTAGAAACATGGAGAAACTCACCATCGTCGATATACATGCCAACGTGACGTTTAAATATTCCTGTTTTGAAAAAGACTAAATCACCTGCCCTGAGCTGTTGTTGCTGGATTTCTCGACCCACTTTCGACTGATACTCGGTAGACCGAGGAATATCAACTCCAAACTTTGTTTTATAGGTTTGATAAACCAGCCCGGAACAATCAATACCTTTTTTAGATGTACCACCCATAGAGTGCTGTACGTGACGCCAATCTTTATGCTGCTGATTCAGTATCTGTTTTACTTTATCCGAATCGCTTAGATCAACGGATGCCTCAGAGACTTTTATTACAGGCTTATCTGAGCCGTTATAAGGAGAAGATGCGCAGGCACACAGCAGTATTGCGTAGACAAACACAAGCAGAAGTTTATTCATAGAAAGTATGATAGTTGAATAAAAACAGTTTGCTTATTGTGAAAAACAACCAGTGGGATTGATTGTTTATTAGTAATGAAAGTGATAACGCGGACAGATTAGGAAATAATAGGGGACAGACCACGTTTTTCACAGCTGCATTATCAAATTAATCGTGGTCTGTCCCCTATTATTTCATGTCCCCTATTATTTCATTATTTCCTAAATTATTTATCTTTTTAGCTTTGAGGCCCAAATGGCAAGTTTATGCTTCATGGCTAGCTGAGATATCTGATCCTGAGGAACTGGCTGAATTATCTTATCGTGTACCAGGAGCCGATAAATATATTCGATTTTTTCAGTTGCTGAATCCGTGGGCTCAAACTCTACAACTCCTCTTTCTTCGCCGTATTTCATTCCCTCGGCTATAGCCTTTTTCACCAGCTCTTTTTCGTTTTTTAGTTTCTTCATATGCTGAATTGCCTTCTAACATCCGGACTGCGTAAAGGGGTCTGACCCCTTTCAATAAGTGGGGTCAGATGAAACTTAATTCAATCCGCCCCTTTCTTCTTGAGAAGAAAGTTTCTTCTGACCCCACTTATTTTAAATCATTAGGGACAGACCACGTTTATGTCAGTCGCAGTCGCAATTTCAAATAAACCGCAAATTAATCGTGGTCTGTCCCCGATTATTACGAGCATCATTAGCTTATGCAAATGCATCTCATTTGTCACCGACCCCTTTAATTTTATGGTAGCGTATTGGGACAGCGAGGTCTGATCAAACAATATTCGCCACGTCCTCTTTAATTGTACTTTTATTTACTGCTGGAATTTAAAGGTTTCCTTCTTTATCTTCTTCACATGTGTAATCTAATATGTAGAAAACACCGATGAGAGCGGATCTCATACATGCCTTCATCGTATTGATGTCGGTTTTGCTGTGTGCCTGTGCATCGACCCCTAAGGATCTCTTTCCACCCGGCCCAAGTGAACCATCCAAAACAATCTATCTGGTCAGCCATGGCTGGCACGCTGGGATTGTGGTTAAACGGGCGGATATCCCTCCTGGTATCTGGCTCCAGCACAACGATTTTCCCAATGCGGAATACCTGGAAGTAGGTTGGGGGGACAAGGATTATTACATGACGCCGTCGCCTCACTTGGGGATTACTCTCAAGGCCGGCTTATTACCCACAGCGAGTGTCCTGCATATCGTTGGTTTCAGTGGTTCGGTGACGCGCTATTTTCTGCGCAGCGAAGTGATTCGCATTGAACTTTCCGAAGTCGGTTTTCAACGACTTTGCAGCTATCTTGAGAACAGTTATTCTCTGGATGTGGCCGGTCGTAGTCAGCCGCTAGGCACGTCCCTATATGGTGCTGGTCAGTTTTATCTGTCGCGGGAAAGCTATCATGCCTTTAACACCTGTAATGTCTGGACTGCGAGAGGTTTACGTGAAGCGGGTTGCCCTATTACACCTGCAGTGAATCTCTCGATTGATACTCTGATGGCGAACGTGGCGAAGTTTGGCGTGGTGATTCAGAACAAACCTCCTGACTTAGAATAAGAGTAATATTTTGGGTCAGAGGAGAATTTCCTTTTGTATAATCGAGACTGAGTAAAGGGGTCTGACCCCTTTTATTCAATTCCGACTGAATAAAGGAGTCTGAACCCTTTATTCAACAAGATGAATAACCTTAGCAAGAAGAAAGTTTCATCTGACCCCACTTATTCCCTGACAACCATCTCAGCCTCTTCTCTTGCAGCCATGGACCAAAAGGATCATGTGTACTAATAAGGGACAGTCCACGTTTTTAAGAGATCTCATACCGAGAAATTGGGGTCTGTCCCCTATTATTTCAATAAAAAAGCCGGGACTAGCCCGGCTTTTAGTTTTACTGATGAATTTATGCTTATTGCTTGATACCGATAACAATACCAAGGTCTTTATCGCCAGCTGTATCACTGCCATAAAGACGCATAATCAACATATTGGCGTCCTCCGAGACGTAGCCTTTCAAGGTCGTCGTAAAAGTACCCTCAGTGTTACTCATTGTGACTAAACCGTTACCAGAAACGCTTGCGGTAAAGGTCTGTGCAGAAGTAGCCGGATCATCCGGTATGATAGCTTCAACTTCAGCAACATCGTTAGCACGCTCGAAGCCTCGATCGACGCCATCAACTATGGCTGATGTGGCATCAGCATTGAATACCACGGCGCCATTACCCAGAGTAAATATCTCGGAGTAGCCGCTTTCACCCATGGCGACAGCCAGTGGATGCAGGCTATAGGTTGCGCCATTCAGCGCAGCTGACATGCTATTACCCAGTTTAACGGCCATCAACATCTCGTTGTTAACGTTGGTAACGACAGGGGAACCCGTGGATACATCATCAACAAAGGCCAATACGGAACCGTCACTGTTAGCATAACCTTCGAGTAAATCACTGCCATCACCAGCAGTATCAAACGTAACCTGTCCGTTTGCTGTGATGGTATACGGGAAGGTATCAATAGATGCAGGTTCCGTCATTGACACAGGTGTCAATGTAACAGCTGGTGGTGTCGCTGGAGTGCGGGTGACTTCCTGCACATCAAGCGCATTGGCACCAACAGTCACAGTGCCGTTATTTAAACTCAAGACACCAACAGTACTGTCGAGCACAGCAACTGGTGCCGTATCGAGATTAACATTCAGAGCAACCATACCGTAGTTACCGTTCAGGCTTGCAGCAGCCATACCGCTGCCTTCTTTTAACATCAGCAGCACACTCATGCTTACTTCATCACCAGCACGTGCGTTCGGGTCTACTGCGTCATTGATACCATCGTTGTCGGTGTCCGTAGTTTCATAACGTACACCAGCATCTGTGAGGATCGACACATAAGTATTACCATTGGCTGCCGGATTCAGATTGATGTTGCCTGGAGGATAACGCCATCCAAAATTCGGACCATCGCCTTCCGGATCATTGGCACCACCGATAACATCAACTGTTTCCAGATCTTCTTCAAACGGAAACGAGATATAAATGTTACCATCGGCATCGATTGTGCCTGCGAAGGTATCTCCGGGATCACCAAGACCGATTTCATGAAAGATAGACGTATTACCAAGATTGTCTACTGAGTAATTTGTGAACGCATCTATCAGTGCGGGACCTAAAGTGAAGTTGAGTACTCCACTGCCGCCAGCGGCGATTGCAAATTCTTCACTCAACACATCCATCGCGAATGTACCGAACAGGATACCGCTAGTATCCGGATCAGCATCATGCATACCCGGGTTAAACTCAACGGAATGCCAAGTGCCGGCCGCAGCCGCTGCTGCTGTGCCGTCATCCGGTGTGGATTCAATTATTGCAATCCCATCATCAACAAACTGACCCACTTCGGCTTCCAACTGGGCCAGCATTGTGGAGAGATCAGCAGTTGCAGTTAAATCAAATTCTTCGACTTTACCTTGAAGGGAAACAACTTCGTTAATGGCAAGGTCAGCGAGCACCAGGTTATCGTCATCAACAAACTTGTCGAGTACGAACTGTGATATAGGGTTAATGTCAACCGCCTGGTCAACCACCATTGCGCTCAAGGAAGTTCCGCTATTTCCAGTAATACGTACAATCAGGTTACCAGCGAGACTGACACCTGTTGGTAGCGCGAGGCTGTAATCACCCGTGATCGAGGTCACAGTGGAAGCCAGTACTGGACCAACCTGGTTACCATCGTCATCGATGCGAACCAGATTTACAGTTGCGCCACCCACTGGTTGTAAACCTGTAATTGCTGCATAAGCAGCCGGGAACATAAAATTGGTTGCTGCAACCAGGATTGACTGGTTGTCTTTCAATTGTGCTATAACGCCATTTGGCGCTTCTACTAAACCACTTATGGTTGATGTGGTGCCAGCACCATCGTCACTGCTACTACAAGCAGCCAGTGCAATACTGCACGCCATAACAAGAGGTTTGATTATCATTCGAGATGTATCCATATATTAATTCCTTATATTGCGAGGTAGATTTGAGACAACATTCGGTAATATAGATGAAAATTAATTAACTTTCGCAGAAATTGAAGAAAAAATTGAAACAATAGAACAATAGGGGAGAATAAGTGAAATAAGTGGGGTCAGATGAAACTTAATTCTATTTTAATCGCAACTTGGGTCTACCCATCTTGGCTGGCCTTACACGACGCCCGTAAAGAAACTCAATCTCCTCCTTGAACCTCTCTGCTCCCAGAGCCAGTCCCTTGTTCACTGCCAACCGGATGTCCTTTATCAGCTCATCATCCACATGTGAACGGAACATGTCTCTGTAGGCCTTTTGCCTTGCAGGGCTGCTATCCCCCAGGCGAAGATATTCTTCATGTGGTGTGCTCATCTTGACGGATTTACCAAGCGCGTGACACTGGTAACTCGACCAGACATATTCCGCCGGATCTGAAACCATTCCAGCCCTAACAGGATTTAGCTCTATATACCTTTGACAATGCAAAAGATACTTTTCAGATTGCACAAGACTTGACTTAAAGCGACCTTCCCACAATGTCCCGCTACGCCGATACTCCCTGTTGAAATAACGCACATACCGCCTTCCTATTGCCTGCATCATGTCTGAGACACCGCCATTTGTATAGGGGCTTGCAAGGAGATGCACATGGTTCGTCATAAATACCCAGGCATGTATCGCCACTGAGAATTTCTTTGAATATTCAAGCAACAAACTGGCATAGAATGCCATATCTTGATCGCAGGCAAAGCACAATAAACCGGGTCACAATAAACCGGGTCAGAGAGCAATTGTTTCTAATATTAGAGTTAATTGCTCTCTGACCCCTATTTTCTTTTTCCGCTTTAATTATTAATATCTATGGTTATTCCCGCTTTTTGCAGACCATTAAGTAGCTGTTCTTTATAGAGTGGATTCTTGTAAGGTCTGGTTTCTAACCAATTATCGAGAGAAAACTCTGGATTCAGAGTCAGCACCTGATCTATCTCCCATTCTGCGTCATCAAGTTTACCCATCTGGCCGTATGTCGCAGCAAGCCAGAGACGATTAGGGATGAAGTTATTATTACGCTCTGCTGCTTCCTGCAAGGCTTCACTCGCTTCCGCATAACGTCCCTGGATATAGTGGGAACGACCCAGGTGCATGTAATACAGAAAACTCGATGCCGGGTTCAGGCGCATTGCTTTACGGTCGAGGGGAAGTGCCTTCTCAGGATAACCTGAAAAGAAGTAAGCCGAAGAGAGCAGTGTGTAACCATCGGGATAGTTGGGATCCAGTTCAATCGCTTTCTTTGCAGCTTCAGTTGCAAGATCATGTTGTGAATTCGCGTATAGATAGATATAACCGAGTACGAAGTGCGCTTGCGGAATTGTGTCATTAATACTGATTGCTTGCTGGGCGAGTTTTCGTGCCTGGTTGACTGATTCTTCCGGGTCAGAACTCCATCCGCGCCGCTGGTCATCGATATATGTCAAGGCAAGCGCTGCATAAGCCTGCGCATAGTCAGGGTCAAGTGCAATTGCGCGAAGATACATCTGGCGGGAAAGATCGTTTTCCTGTTTGGTGGCGCTGCCAAAGTAAGCACTCCCCATAAAATAATGCATCAGGGCTTCGACATCAGAGGTAGGGTCTTTGGCTAACAGAATTTGTTCCTGCTCAGTCAGCTGAACGGCCAATGCAGATGCAATCTTGCGTGCCAGGTTATCTTGTAAAGCGAAGACATCATCCAGTTTCCCATCAAAGCGGTCTGCCCAAATATTGAAGCCGGTGGAAGTATCGATTAATTTGACATTGATACGTACCCGGCCGGCTTTATTGCGTACACTACCCTCCAGTACGTAACTAGCACCCAGTTGTTTAGCCACCTCCTGGGGCTTAGGAGTCAGGCCCTTGTAACTAAATACAGAGTTGCGTGCAATCACATCCAGCCCCGACAACTTGGACAGATCTGTGATCAAGTCTTCTGTTATACCATCGATAAAATAATCTTGTTGTGGATCATCGCTTAGATTGATTAACGGCAGTACAGCGATAGACGGTTTACTTAATATCGATGAAGGTTCAGCTTCACTTTGGACCTGGTCGTCATCAGGCTCTTTCGACAGATAATGAAAACCTATGCCTAACAACAAACCTAATATCAATATGCCGCCTGATAACATTGCACGCCGCCGGGGTTTGTTCACTATGGTCGGTGCTGCAGAACCCTGGTCTCTTGAGACGGCTGGATCGGTGACATCGGTTTTACGTGGTGTATCTGTACGGGTGTCACCCTGCTTGGGGCTGGGTAAGGGAGACTCAACACTGGCGATCAAACGGTAGCCCGTTTTAGGGATGGTCTCTATTACATGAGGATTGGCGCGGTCATCTTCGAATGCACGGCGTAGTTTGTTGACGGCATTCGTCAATGCCTCATCACTGACCACTACTCCCGGCCAAAGCGCCTCCAGAAGCGACTCCCGGCTTACTGTCTCACCTGCCCGTGATGCGAGATACAGCAACAGGCTGGCTACCCGGGGCTCTAGCCTGATAGTTTCACTGTTACGTACTAGCTCGTGTGCGCTGACGTAAAAATTCCACTCACCAATTTTCAGGCAGTCCGGTACGGCTTCGAAGTTCTGCTTCATACCTGCCGATACCCTCCGAATTCCTACATAACTTATTGTTTATATAGGTCGTTATCTTTTCGTTTGGAAAGCATTCGTTTTATATTCGAAAACCGTCCGGTATTTCGTCCACCCAGGCAGTACAACATTTCTCAGAGGCAACGGAAATAAGCGGGAGAGCATCCAGCAGTAATGAGAGTAACTCACTTCACTCCAGCTTTCCGGCCATGAATACAACATCTGTAATAGGAGGCCGACATTATGAAAACACTAACACATGAAAACCTGGCAGGGCAAACAGGCACCAATACCCATAACATACCAATCGGGCTGATTTTAGCTATCGTTCTTGCGTCACTCACACCGACTGTCGGCGCTGACGATAAATTTCAACACAATGCACTATTCAATCCGAGCAATAGCCTTTTGAAGGCAGAAGCACGTGGGCGCATAATGATTTATGACGGACTTGAACACGAAGTCGTTGAACAAGCCCTAGACGAACAGTTCGAACGCATTGATCATATGATGTTCGTCGGCATCCGGCATACACAGCCAGATGGCGAAGTTAATACCGATGATGATGGCTGCTAGTTCAGGCATTGAATCATGGATACCCATAGAATAAATTGTATTTTTTAATTTATGGGTGTCTATGTTTATTAAGCGCTTAACCACTCACACTAAAGCTGAACAGAATGAGCTGATTGCATCAGTTCATGGTTTTCTACTGTTAAAATTACAATAAAAGGTGCCGGAGGGATAATAATAATAGGGGACAGACCACGGTTTTCGAAGAACACTAAAATAAACTGGGGTCTGTCCCCTATTATTCCGTTCTATTAATTGAAAACCGTGGTCTGTCCCCTATTATTCTCATAGTCTTCCTCAGCAAAAAAACATGGCTCTCGGTTATTTCCACGCTGGATGACGTGTAGTGGTATGCCTGGTAAATTGAAACGTGGCTTCCGTGGCATGCTTACCTCCCTGTTTATATGTTTGGCTTAAACTTTCAAATTAGTAGCTTCTTATATTAGCAACAATTGCTCTCTGACCCGGTTTTTCCTGACCCCTTTAATTTCTATTATTAACGGCTCTGTCGCTTCCTATTAAGCATTTGTAATCAGATCCAACCCCACTTATTTGCACTACACTCTCGTAATGCGTTTGCTTGTATTATTAACACTTTTGACACCATCGATCGTACTTGCAGAGGATGACTTCACATCATGGGCATATGATGTCTTTATAGATGGCGCCAGCGTTCGCCTGGCGATTGGTATTCGGCAAGCAGGTATAAGCGTAACAAGAAAAAGTGACGGCGCCGAGGGTAAGATCGTGCAACGCAAAACCAACAGCTGGTTTCTGAGTTACAGCACCAAACCTACATATTTTTCTGTCAAGAATTTAGGCATTACCTTAATGTTCAATATTTCCAGCTTCGATGCGGATCAGCAGGATCTCGGTAATGACAACTTCGTCGACCTGGGTACAAGGTTAAGCGGTGAATCCTACTATGTCGTTCCTACTGTATTCTACGAGTGGGGAGATTACTACTCAGGTACATATGCACGGATAGGCGGAGGCCTGGGCGCAGGAATTGCAACATACAGTGGTAGTCTAGCACTCACCTCGACCCCGGATAATGAAATCGTATCTCAGAGCCAGGGGAGAACAAATCTCAAACCGGTTTTAGGGTTCATGATAGAGCTCAGCTTGAGCCACTGGAGCCTGTTACTGAGTACTGCAGGCCCTAGTTACGAGTCGGACGGTTTCCAGAGCAATGTGGAAGATTTATCACTAAACGTTGGTTACAGGTTTATGTTTTGAGGAAAGGAAAGACAGACTCCTATAATTAGTGGGGTCAGTTCAGACTTTACTAGATAAGTCAGCCCAGAAGTTAAAGGGATCGGCCCCAACATTTGCGGGGACAGTATACTTATTTAATCACAACAGAATTTCTTGACTTGCGGAATAAACCGGGTCAGAGAGCAATTAACTCTAATATTAGAAACAATTGCTCTCTGACCCCTATTTTTTTTGCGCTAGAAAAATAAATCTGTCCCCTTTTTTCTGGACCCCTTTAATTTAGTTCTCCTGGTCTTTGACCATCTCGAAAAACCCAATCAGCAGGCCGATACCAATACCAAAGAAACCGACCACAAGCAACACATAAGCCACGATAGTTACGGCATCGAAGAACAACAGCACCCCTGCGATAAGCATCGACATTAGTGAGAAGAGGATAACCCTGTAACTGGTATTGAACATGGCAAATGTATGATTGATAAATTGTTGTCAATATTTGGGGCCAGATTGAGTAAAAGGGTCTGATCCCTTTAATCATATCGTATACTTCATCTCCCTCTTTCCTGGAAATAATTTAATCATTATTCTTTGTTATTTGCACAGTTGGCAGATTAGCAATCATGGATAAAGTAGTTTCAAAGGGGTCAGACCCCTTTACCCGCAGCCAGATGGCGAAGTTAATACCGATGATGATGGCTGCTAGTTCAATCAAAGGGGTTGGAGGGATTATTATTTAACCAGTATTCTGATTGGTCAAAATTAAATCCCTCCAGCACCATTTACGTTTTTACCAAATTAATCGTGGTCTGTCCCCGATTATTCATCATTGTAGAAGTCAGTATTTATGCCGTCTGTCTTTGCTTTATCTAATGCGCCATAGAATCTACTACCAACCTGAGCAATCAACTGCATTTCAAGTTCTAAGATTTCTAGCTTGTCCATAATGATTCTCCTCGGAATTTTACGAGCTTCTAACGCCTAAATAACCAGCAATTATAAGTGTTGCTGCTTTTCAAGCAACGCTTATAATTGTCTGAGTTGATTTTCTTGTTAGGCATTTATTCTTCATCTTCTATAATTACAGTTTGCCACTCTTCCCAATTTGAAGCTCCCAAGTCATTAACACTTACACCAGAGTGATTTGATAACCACCATTCCTCAATTTCTTTATATTCTGATTCATTTAACTTAAAAGACTTCCATGGCTCCATTCTTCCGTCTTGGTCACACGAAATTGGTCTCTGACACCTATTTCTGACACCTATTTCATACATAAATAAATCCGCCCCCTTTAACTCCGAAATCGCGCCCTGCGGTTAAATAGCTTCCCCTGAATAAATAAGGTTACCCGCAAGATACTCAACGCCTTGCCAGGTGCCTCTGACTTTCTCCTCTTCCGTATCTCCATTGCCCATCGTAAGCTTGATTGTGGCCACGAAGGGGATAGTGCGCTTATCCTTTTTAATGGTTGCGACCATGTCCAATGTTGAATTCGCACTCACTTTAAGTGGCATATCCCACTCGATGGTTTTCTGTACTGTCCTTGAGACACTCTTACCCCATTTCATCGTGGATTCGAATTTCCATTCTGTTTTCGACTCAGTACTCGCTGAGATGCCTGCAAAGTCGGCTTTAGCACTGGCTGTCACGGTCTGGATCACGCCCAGGGTGACGGAGGTTTCGAAGTTCCAGGCCTCGGTATCGATATCTGTTGTCTTCTTGTTGAACTGGCAGAGCTGCTCGACATTGCTGCCGTTACGGATGGTTGCTTTTGCGACCAGGTCCGGCTGTTGGAGCACTTGTGCCAGTCCGGTTTCCAGCTCCAGACCAATCAACTCTTGTTTCACGATGTAGAAGTTTGGACCAATATCGCCATCGGTTGCTAACCCCAGCTGCCATTGCGCATTTCTTCTATCACCTGGATCCTGGGAATACATATAGCCGTCAGCCTTGTCCCCGGCAGTGACGGCTTTCTGATGTTTGCTGTCTTTGATAATAAACGATCCGGGCACGCTGCCCTTGGTCACAATCCACTTTGCGTTAGCGCGTTCAGCTGGATCCTGGTGATAAAGATGCCCGTCGTAACTGTCACCGGCAATGAGAGCTTTTCCGTGCCGACGGTCGATTATGTAGTACGACGACCCATCCCCGGTATCTTCGAATCGCCACTGCGCATTGTCATCGAATGAATCCGCATGATGGTATACATTCCCGTCATACTTCGAACCTGCAACCAGGTACCGATCGTGCGCAGCATCCTTTAGAAAAAAATACTTATAGGTCATTGTTCTACTCCTTAGTACATGAATCCATGCCGGGATCGGCACAGTAAATATTTAATGATTAAGAGAGTAGGTGACAAATAAGTGTCAGAGACCACACACTCTAAATATTAGAAACAATTGGTCTCTGACACCTAATTATAATATCACTCAATCATAAACGTCTAACGATAGAGTTAACCTGCGCGCGCGTTTTTTGCGCGTGTCTGGTTCAACGACTTGTTATTTCCGATCATCATTGGTGTGCTGTTCGACCTTTAGTCAATATTATCAATTCGACGGATAGGGATGAAATTAGAATGATTAAAACATTGTGTGGCACAAAGCTTGATAAAGCGATCTGCTTTAACGCCTGTTAATCAGTCGCTTTATCAAGCTTTGTTCTTATCATGTTTTTGAATTTCTTTCTACTCCATACATCGGTTTCAGTATTTTGTGTATATGTTTATCAGACTTGTCCTACATGTTTTTGAGGAAATAACAGTTAACTATACAGAAAGTGGGAATAACGGATATTACAGAATTCTGCATAACTCGTTTATACCAATTCCACATAGCCACATAACCCGTTAATTCGAAAAGATACTCCAGGCTGACAACTGATATTGAAAATGTAAAAGGCAGAACATAATGCATCCATCAATAAACCATCCTAACCAACCCATCACTCAACAACCCCTCCAACCGATTCAACAACTCATCCGTAGGCTGAATCCGCCACTCATCCCCCAACATCATCCGCGACTGCTCAGTCCCGCTGATTATAATAAACACAAACCGGACAACTCCCCTCCCTATACGTCTGCAACACATTGGTCAGCTCCTGCACCATCCCCGGCCCGGTCCAGCCGCCATTGATACGCGTCTTGTCGACATTGATTTCCAGACAACGCGAAAAATGCTCGCGCGCCTGGGTAATGTCATACACCGTCTTCGCGCGCATGTTCCAGGAACCGTTGAAGTCATCCCACGAAACCGTACCTTCAACGATCAGCAGCTTGTCTTTTTGCAGCAGGTGGCCGAACTGTTCGTTGACGTCGTCGAAGATGGTCATCTCGATGCGCGCGGTGCGATCGTCCAGCACCGCGGTGACCATCTTGCCGCCGCGCGCGGTGCTTGCGTACGCGCAGGCTCACCATTAAACCGGCGAGGCGGCATTGCTTGCCGCGCTGGCGGTAGCCGTTGCCGCCGGTGTCCATCGGCGCGATGCTGGCGACATCGGCCAGCGTGCAGTCGGTGAAGTGGCGCAGTTCGTCTTCGTATTTATCGATGGGGTGGCCGGTGAGGTATAAACCCAGGGTTTCCTTTTCGTTGAACAAACGCTGTTCGTCTTCCCAGTCTTCGACTTCAACGATATGTACGTTGCTGCGCTGTTCGGGCACATCGTCGGAACCGAACATATCATCCTGCCCTGCCAGTGCCGCGGCGTGGTTCTGTTCCGCCAGTTGCATGGCGTTGTTGAGGCTGGCCATCAGCGTGGCGCGGTTGCTGCCGAGCGCGTCCAGGGCACCGGCTTTAATTAATGCTTCCATCACCCGGCGGTTGACCTTGCGGGTGTCGTTGCGGCGGCAGAAATCGTACAGGTCGACGAAGGGGCCGTCTTCGCTGCGTTCTTCGATGATGCCGTCGAGTGCGGCACCGCCGACGCCCTTGATCGCACCCAGACCGTAGATCACGGTTTTGGGATCGTGCACGCTGAACTGGTACACCGACTCATTAATGTCCGGTGGCCGTACTTCGAGGTCCTGCTTGTGGCAGTCTTCGATCAACGACACCACCTTGTCGGTGTTGTCCATATCCGATGACAGTACCGCGGCCATGAACTCGGCCGGGTAATGCTGCTTGAGCCAGGCGGTGTGATACGACAGCAAGGCATAGGCGGCGGAGTGCGACTTGTTGAAGCCGTAGCCGGCGAATTTTTCCATCAGGTCGAAGATCTTGCTGGCGAGGCCTTTATCAACGCCCCGGGCGATGGCGCCTTGCATGAAGATCTCGCGCTGCTTGGCCATCTCCTCGGGTTTCTTCTTGCCCATGGCGCGGCGCAGCATGTCGGCGCCGCCGAGGGTGTAGCCCGCCAGCACCTGGGCGATCTGCATCACCTGTTCCTGGTAAAGAATGACGCCGTAGGTTGGGCTCAATACCTGCTCAAGATCGGGATGGAAGTAATCGACCTGGGCGCGGCCGTGTTTGCGGTTGATGAAGTCATCCACCATGCCGGACTGCAGCGGGCCCGGACGGAACAGCGCCACCAGCGCGACGATGTCTTCGAAGGTGTCCGGCTGCAATCTCGTTATCAGGTCTTTCATGCCGCGCGATTCGAGCTGGAACACGGCGGTGGTGTTGGCGGCCTGCAGCAGCTTGAAGGTAGCGGGATCATCGAGTGTGATCGCGGTGATATCGAGTAGGCCCTCGCCTTCTTCTTTGGCACCTTCTTTTTGGCCCTCTTGTTCACGGCGGCGGTTGATGTGCTTCACCGCCCAGTCGATGATGGTGAGCGTGCGCAGGCCGAGGAAGTCGAACTTGACCAGGCCGACGCTTTCGACATCGTCCTTGTCGAACTGGGTGACGACGCTGTTGCCGCCTTCTTCACAGTACAGCGGGGTGAAGTCGGTGAGTACCGTGGGCGAGATCACCACACCGCCGGCGTGTTTACCGGCGTTGCGCGCCAGGCCTTCGAGTGACAGCGCCATGTCGATGATGCCGTGCACGTCTTCTTCTTCATCGTAGGCCTTCTTCAGGTCGTCCGATTCTTCCAGCGCCTTGGTCAAGGTCATGCCGATTTCGAACGGGATCATCTTGGCGATGCGGTCGACGAAGCCGTAGGGCTGGGCCATGACGCGGCCGACATCGCGCACCACCGCCTTCGCCGCCATGGTGCCGTAGGTGATGATCTGCGACACGCTGTCACGGCCGTACTTGCGCGCGACGTAATCGATCACTTCATCGCGGCGGTCCATGCAGAAGTCGACGTCGAAGTCAGGCAGCGATACACGTTCCGGGTTGAGGAAGCGCTCGAACAGTAAATCGAATTGCAGCGGATCGAGATCGGTGATCTTCAGCGCATAGGCCACCAGCGAACCGGCACCGGAACCACGGCCCGGGCCGACCGGGATGTCGTTGTCCTTGGACCACTGAATGAAGTCGGCCACGATGAGGAAGTAGCCGGGAAAGCCCATGTTGATGATGACGTCCATTTCGATCTGCAGGCGTTCCTCGTACTCGGCCTTGCGCTGCGCGTAATCGGCGGCGGCCGGGTCGAGTAATTTCTGCAGCCGCTGTTCCAGGCCTTCCTTTGATACGCGGGTGAAGTAGCTGTCGGTGGTCTCACCTGCGGGTACCGGGAACTGCGGCAGGAAGCTTTCGCCGAGGCGGATCTCGAGGTTGCAGCGCTGCGCAATCGCGACGCTGTTCTGCAGTGCTTCGGGGATGTCTTCGAACAGCGTTTGCATTTCTTCGGCGGTGCGCAGGTACTGCTCGTGGCTGTAGTTCTTCGAGCGCCGGGGGTCGTCGAGGGTGCGGCCCTCGTGAATGCAGACGCGCACTTCGTGGGCATCGAAGTCACTGGCCTTGAGGAAGCGCACGTCGTTGGTGGCCACCACCGGGGTATCGGTTTTCAGTGCCAGGTTGACGGCCTCGTTGATGTAGTGCTCTTCGTTTTCACGGCCGGTGCGTTGCAGTTCGAGGTAGTAGCGATCGCCGAAGGTGGCCTGCCATTGCTTCAGCAGCTGTTCGGCTTCATCGCTGTTGCCCGACACCAGTGCGCGGCCGACATCACCATCGCGGCCACCGGAGAGTGCAATCAATCCAGCGCTGTGTTGATGGATCCAGTCGCTTTGCATCACCGGGATGCCGCGCTGCTGACCGTGCTGGTAGCTCTTTGAAATCAGTTGCGACAGGTTGAGGTAACCCGCGCGGTTCTGGCACAACAGCAACATGCGAAAAGGTTGTACCTGGCTGTCGGCATCGCTGACCCAGGCATCGACACCGATGATCGGCTTGATGCCGGCCGCCATCGCCGCCTTGTAAAACTTGACCATGGCGAACAGGTTGCCCTGGTCGGTGAGTGCCACCGCCGGCATGTGTTGCTTGGCGAGTTGCTTCATCAACGGCTTGACGCGAACGGCACCGTCGACCAGCGAGTATTCGGTATGAAGCCGTAAGTGTACGAACACTGGTTGTACAAGCTCGGGTTGTACAGACTCGGGTGGTACGGACTCGGGTTGTACGGTTTCGGGCCCTGCAGATTCGGGTTTGTCAGATTTGGATGTAGCGGTCAAATCGTGCCTCTTATTATTCTAATTGCTGCCCGCTTGGTGCCACCTTGAATACATCTAGAAACTGCCCCGGTGGTCGGCAACAGGGCTAGTGTAACCCAGCTCATTGCATTAGCGAAGACGGTTTGGCGGTTAATCAACAAGTATTATGTAATGGATAATGAAGCTTTGGGTTAAAGTGATTTCCAGATAAATTGTTGTTACATGATTAATTTAATATCAGTTACTTATGAGGTATTGTTAATAATATTTCTGATGTAGATGCCAGGTCAATTGGCGTGTGCTTTTACTGTGTTCAGGCTGCGTTTAGGGATGAGTGGTGAGGAAAAGCCAAGTCGCTGGATCCCTCTTTAAAACAGTGGCGAGGGATAAGGGACGAGTGGTGAGGAAAAACACGAACACTGGATCCCCGCTTCCGCGGGGATGACGCTTTATTAGCAGACAGACATATTAGACGCTTTATTAGCAGACAGACATATTTGTGATCCCTGCGAAAGCATGGATGACAACCTGTAAGGTTGTTCAGTTATAGACTTTTACTTTTACTTTTACTTATTTTCTTTTACTTTTACTTTTACTTTTACTTTTACTTTTACTTTTACTTTTACTTTTACTTTTACTTTTACTTTTACTTTTACTTTTACTTTTACTTTTACTTTGACTTATAGAACGTCACTCCCGCAAGGTATTAAACGTCATCCCCGCGGAAGCGGGGATCCAGTGTTTTAGATAAATTCGCGGCTGAAGCCGCTCCTACGTGGATGTCGTTACTACCTCGCCACTCGTCACTCGTCCCTCGCCCCTGCTCTCACGGCACTCGCGTACCGGTCGAAAACTGTTGCGGTGTTGCGGACAGGGTCCATGCTCGGCCAGGGCTTCGAAGTGCGCCTTCGTCGGATAACCCTTGTGCTTGTCGAAGCCATACTGCGGATAGCTCTCGTGCAGGCCAGCATCTGCGCGTCGCGTTCGACCTTGGCGAGGATTGAGGCGGCGCTGATTTCGGCGACGCGGGCATCGCCCTTGACGATGGCGGTTGCCGGTATGTTGATTTGCGGGCAGCGGTTGCCGTCGATGAACACATGCTGCGGTGCGACGGCCAGTTGCTCGACCGCCTGTTTCATCGCCAGCAGGGTGGCCTGCAGGATGTTGATGCGATCGATCTCGGCGGCATCGATGCTGATCACGCTCCAGGCGATGGCGTGCTCGCGGATCTGTTCGGCGAGCTGCTTCACGGCGCTTGGCGCTGAGTTTTTTGGAATCGGCCAGGCCAGTCGATGGGCCTGTCGTTATCGAGTATCACGGCGGCGGCGACCACGTTGCCCACCAGCGGTCCGCGGCCGGCTTCGTCAACGCCCGCCAGCAAGCCGTCTACCACGGGTAGTTCATCCTGAAATATCGATATTCATTCCGGTAGAATCGCTCCTGTTATTATCATTATTATTCCGAACGTATCATCTGACCGTATCATAAGAAGAAAGCACTGACATGGGCAAGCTTAAAACCGCCGTTATCGGCGTCGGTTACCTGGGGAAATTTCACGCAGACAAATATGCGGCGCTGAAGAACAGCAAGCTGGTCGCCGTGGTCGATGCCAACATGGAAACGGCACAAGCGGTTGCCGATAAACACGGTGTTCAAGGCGCTGACGGATTACCACGAGCTGCTGGGCAAGGTGGATGCGGTCAGTATCGCGGCACCGACCACGCTGCATCACCAGATTGCGCGCGATTTTCTCGAACACGACTGCCACGTGTTAATCGAGAAGCCGATTACGGTCACCGTGGATGAAGCCGATGACCTGATCGAACTGGCACTGGCGAATGACCTGCTGATCCAGGTCGGTCACCTCGAACGTTTCAATGCCGCGCTGATCAACCTGGGCGATACCCTGCAAACCCCGACCTTCATCGAGTCGCACCGGCTGGCGCCATTCAACCCGCGCGCCACCGATGTCAATGTCGTGCTCGACCTGATGATTCATGACATCGATATCATCCTCCATATCGTCAAGTCCGATATCCGGGAAATGCGCGTTTCCGGCACCCCGGTATTGACGCGAAAGCACCGACATTGCCAATGCACGGATCGAATTCGAGAACGGTTGCGTGGCCAATGTCACTGCCAGCCGCGTCAGCGCCAAAACCGAACGCAAGATGCGCATCTTCCAGCACGACGCCTATATCTCGGTTGATTTTCATAACCGGGTGTTGAACGTGTATAAAAAAGGCGACAAGGAAATGCTGCCGGGTATCCCGGAAATTGTCAGCGAAGAATCGACTTACGAAAACAACGATGCACTCAACCTGGAAATCATCGCCTTCCTTGATTCCATCAAGAATGGAACACCGGTGATTGTCAGTGGTGAGGATGGGCGTCGCGCGCTGGACGCGGCGATACAAATCTCTGCACTGTTAAAAGATTAATAATCCAAAGGATCCCATCATGAACATCCCCATGGTTGACCTCAAGGGTCAGTACCTGACACTCAAAGACGAAATCGACACGGCATTGATCGATGCGCTGTCGGCCACCCAGTTTATTCTCGGACCCAATGTACAGGCGTTCGAACAGGAAGCGGCTGACTACCTGGGCGTTGCACATGCGGTCGGCGTGGCCTCGGGTACCGATGCGCTGCACCTGGCACTCGCCGCTGCCGGCATCGGTGAAGGCGACGAAGTCATCACCACGGCGTTTACCTTTATCGCCACCGCCGAGGCCATCAGTTATGTGGGCGCGGTACCGGTGTTCGTCGATATCGATCCGTATACGTTTAATATCGACCTCAACCAGGTGGAACAGGCGATTACGCCCAAGACCCGCTGCGTGATTCCGGTGCATTTGTTCGGCCAGCCGGTCGACATGAACGCGCTGAAAAAGTTATGTGATGACAAGGGCCTGGTGATCGTTGAAGACTGCGCACAGTCTTTCGGCGCGCATATCGACAACAACATGACCGGCAGCTTCGGCGCGTTTGGCGCCTTCAGCTTTTTCCCCAGCAAGAACCTGGGCTGTTTCGGTGATGGCGGCCTGATAACAACCAATGATGAACAACGCGCCAATGAACTGCGCGTGCTGCGCAACCATGGCAGCCGCGAACGCTATCATCATAACGTCATCGGCTATAACAGCCGGCTGGATGAACTGCAGGCGATTATTCTGCGCATCAAGTTGAAGCACATCGATGAATACAACAACAACCGCCGCCGCGTTGCGCACCGCTATTCGGAAGCACTGGCAGACACCAGCATCCAGACCGCGTTTGAAGACGGTATCGGTTATCACATCTATCACCAGTACACGCTGTTGCACGATGAGCGTGACAGCATCATGAAAGCGCTGCAGGAGAAGAACATCGCCTGCGCGGTGTATTACCCGATTCCACTGCACCGCCAGGAAGTGTACATGGAGGCTTACAGGGATACCCGGCTTCCTGTGACCGAAGCGGTTGCCAGTAAATGTTTCTCGCTGCCGGTTTACCCGGAACTCGAAGATGAAAAGGTCGATGTCATTACCGATGTCATCAAAGGGGCGCTGTAGTTGCCCGGGCAAACGGTTTTCATCATTGCAGGCGAAGCCTCGGGTGACCTGCATGCCTCGCACCTGGCGAGGGAACTGCTGAAGCTGGATGCCAGCCTGACGCTCAAGGGCATGGGCGGTGACAACATGCGCCGTGCCGGCGTTGATATCCTGATCGACGCCTCCGAGCTGGCCGTGGTCGGCCTGTTCGAGGTGCTGGCCAATTACCGCACCATCAAGGGCGCGCTGGAAAAACTCAAGCAAACCATTCGCGCAAATCCGCCCGAGCTGTTGATACTGGTCGACTACCAGGAGTTCAACCAGCGACTGGCTGCCTATGCAAAATCGATCGGGGTCAAGGTACTGTTTTACATCGGCCCCCAGGTATGGGCCTGGCGCCCCAAGCGCGTTTACAAGATGGCTGCCATCGTCGACCAGATGGCGGTGATATTCCCGTTCGAAGTCGAGCTGTATAAAGATGCCAGGGTGCCGGTCGAATTCACCGGCCACCCGCTGGTTGAAGAAGTCATCGCCGACAAGAGCCCGGCACAGGCACGCGAGTTACTCGAACTCGATGATCAAACCACCGTTGGCCTGTTTCCCGGCAGCCGCCGGGGTGAGATCAAGCGCGTGCTGCCGATACAGCTGGCCACGGCAAAGCGCCTGTTAAAACATAATCCCGAACTGCAGTTCGTGCTGCCGCTGGCAGAATCGTTGAGCGACGATGTGCTGGATCCTTTCCTGGAAGACATCATCGATCTCCGCATCTGCGTCATCAACGGCCATACCTATGATGTGATACAGGCCTGCGATGCCATCGTCACCGCCTCGGGCACGGCGACACTGGAAATTGCCCTGATGGGCATCCCCATGGCCATTGTCTACAAGATTTCATGGCTGTCCTATTCCATCCTCAGGTTCATCGTCAGTATCGATAAAATCGGCCTGGTTAACATTGTCAACGGCAAGGACGTGGTCAGGGAATTCCTCCAGGGCAAGGCCCGGCCAAGAAAAATTGCCAATGAAATAGAGCGCATTTTGTCAGACAGGAACTATAACGAGACTATGCGCAGGGAACTGGCACAGACACGTGACAAACTGGGCGACAAGAGCGGCTCGACCCACATCGCCCAGCTGGCCTATGACATGCTTAACAACAAAAGTGATGTAACTGAAACCCAGGGTAGTACGGTACGTCAATGAACCAAGCCGCGAATAACGCAAATGAACGCAAATATTTTTTTATCTATTGTATTGCCGGGTATTACAAAACCAACCAGCAAAATGATTGAATCAAAACTCAATACATAACAACAATAGAAACATGATTGATTTGCGTTCATTTGCGTTCATTGGCGGCAAACATATTTTCAAGACGCTTTCGCCACTGATTATTATGTGCAGCCTTTCACTGGCTGGTGGTTGCGCTACACTCGACGGGCCGCCCAATCCGGATGATCCGCTGGAACGATATAACCGCGCCATGTTTACCTTTAATGAAAACATGGATAAATACGTTGCCAAGCCGGTGGCCAAGGGTTATGACTGGATCATGCCGGGTACACTTAATACCGGGGTAACAAACTTCTTTGCTAACCTTGAAGACATCGTGATCTTTTTTAACTCACTGCTGCAACTCAAATTCGATGAGGCGATTTCTACCTCGGCACGCGTTGTCTGGAACACGACGCTGGGCCTGCTTGGATTTATCGATGTTGCCACCCGTTTCGACCTGCCCAAGTACAACGAAGACTTCGGTCAGACCCTGGCTTTCTGGGGTGTTGATAGCGGCCCCTATTTCGTGCTGCCTTTCCTTGGACCGAGCACGGTACGTGACGGTCTCAGCGTACCCGTTGACTGGTTCCTGTTCGACCCGGTATTCAAGGACAAAGAGCTGAACGTCACCTTGAGCCTGCTGGTGTTGCGCTATACCGATAGACGCGCTGACCTGTTATCGGCAACCAACATCATCGACGAGACTGCGCCTGATAAATACGCCTTCATCCGCGACGCCTTCCTGCAAAGACGGCAATACCTGATCCACGACGGCAACCCGCCTGATACCGGCTTGAGCGATGACGAGTTGTTCAAGGATGATGATTTGTTTAAAGATGATCTGGATCTTGAAAAAGATCTTAAATAGCAGGAAAGTAAAAAAGCTATCACCACAGAGGCACAGAGAACACAGAGTTTTTTGTTGTTATTCGCGGCTAAAGCCGCTCTTACGATAAAACAGTGACGAGTGACAAGGGTCGAGGGTAGAGGAAAAACAAAGACGCTGGATCCCCGCTTTCGCGGGGATGACGGTACAAAAAAGTTGCTTTATGAACATATCAGAGTGACATTTATAAAAAGCATTTCACTGGTATGAAAGACTGTGTAACTGCATTAAAAAAATGACACTTACGAATAAAAGTTCCTTCTCTCGCAGAGGCGCAGAGAGCGCAGAGGTTTCATGCGTTTTATTTCATGAATTAGCGTCATTAAAGAATTGAAACAGATCACACTACATTAGTGATTAATAACCCTTCTCTCGCAAAGGCGCAAAGAGCGCAAAGGTTATATGTGTTTTACTTCATGAATTAGTGTCCTTAAGGATTTGTAATAGATCACACTACACTACTGAATAACCTTTCTCTCGCAGAGGCGCAGAGAGCGCAGAGGTAATACCTGTTTTTCATTAATAAAATCGTTTTTCACTGCGTGCTCTGCGCCTCTGCGAGAGTAAATTCATTTTACTTTGCGGGCTTTGCCTTTGCGAGACATATAGAGTGACATTTGTAAAAAGCATTTCACTGGTATGAAAGACTGATGTAACTGCATTAAAAAAATGACACTTACGAATAAAAGTTCGTCATCCCCGCGAAAGCGGGGATCCAGTGTCTGATAAAACATTCGCGGCTGAAGCCGCTCACGTACGTTTGCTTATGAGCAGTTCGTTCCTTGTCTACTTGCTCCTTGGCGTCTTGGCGAGAAATAGTTCTTCCGCGGGTATGACGATTCCACTTTACAATTCCTGTGCCTGATACTAGAATCTGGCGCCTCCGGCGCTAGGCGTTGTGCGCGCCACGCACAACATCGGTGACGTTGTGCAGTTGACTGACCTTGTCCATCACGCGATTAAGCTGGTGCAGGTCCCGCGTTTCGATGGTCACGGCCATGCGCGCCATCTGTTTCTTTTTATCGGACAGTGTATTAACTGCAATCACGTTTACTTTTTCATCGGCCAGCGTGCGCGTTATGTCACTGAGCAAACCCTGGCGATCGAGTGCTTCTATTAACAAGGTAACAGGATAGGTCTGTAATTCGGCTTCACCCCACTCGACTTCGATCAGGCGCCGCCGGTTTTCTTCTTCGAGGTTGAGCATATTGCGGCAATCCTTGCGATGAATGGTCACGCCCTTGCCCTGGGTGATGAAGCCGATGATCTCGTCGCCAGGGACCGGCTTGCAGCAGTTCGCCATTGTTGTCAGCAGGTTACCGACACCGAGTACACTGATTTCACCAACCGGTTTTTTCTTGCGCAGTGCGCGGGGTACGGCTTCGATCGGTAGCGTGTCACCGGTCTCGGGTGCAGATATCTCGTGCAATGCTGACAGTAGTTGCGCATTGGAAATATCACCGCGCGCCAGCGCGATATAAATATCATCGGCTGACTTCTGTTTTAAACGCTTGAGTAACTTGACGATATCAGGGCGAATATTGAGCCGCTTTAATTCACGCTCGTATATCACCTTGCCGTCGTGCAGGTTGGCTGCCTCGTCCTGTTTTCTGAACCAGCTTTTGATGCGATTGCGCGCACGTGATGTTTTGATATAACCAAGATGCGGAATCATCCAGTCACGCCGGGGTGCAGATTCCTTCGAAGTCAGAATTTCGACCTGCTGCCCGTTTTTCAACTCGTAGGTCAGCTGTACGATGTGACCGTTGACCTTGGCGCCACGACAGCGGTGGCCGACTTCGGTATGTACCGCATAGGCGAAATCCAGTGGCGTGGCACCGCTGGGCAAATCGATAACGCGCCCTTCCGGTGTCAGCACGAACACGCGGTCATGAAACATCTCGGACTGGAAACTATCGAGCAGTTCTTCGTCTTCGGTCTGTTTCGGATCGAGCAGTTTGCGCAGCGAGTCGATCCCCGCCTCGAGCTGCTGATCAACACGATCGCCTTCCTTGTAACGCCAGTGCGCAGCGATACCGTGTTCGGCAAACTCGTGCATCTTGTGGGTACGAATCTGTACTTCGATGGGTTTACCACTCGGGCCGTGAACCGCGGTGTGCAATGACTGGTAGCCGTTTTCCTTGGGATTGGCGATGTAGTCATCAAATTCCTTTTCGATATGCCGCCACTTGCCATGCACCAGGCCGAGCACGCTATAACAGTCCGCGATCGAATCAACCACGATGCGAATCGCGCGTACATCAAACAGTTCGCTGAAGTCGCGTTGTTTCGCAGTCATCTTTTTCCAGATGCTGTAGATATGTTTCGGGCGTCCGTAGACTTGCGCAGTTATGCCCTCGTTCTCCAGCATCTGTTTGAGCACGTCGACCACGTCGTGAATAAACTGCTCGCGGCTGTCACGTGTTTCTTCCAGGTAGCTGGCGATGCGTTTGTATGTCGATGGCTCCAGGTATCTGAATGACAGGTCTTCAAGTTCCCATTTGAGTTGACCGATGCCAAGGCGGTTGGCAATCGGTGCAAAGATATCCAGGCTTTCCTGCGCCACCTCGAAACGGGTATCAACATCGGTTTCGCCCAGCTGGCGCAGGCGCTGCACGCGGAAAGCCAGCTTGATCAGTACCACGCGCACATCTTCCACCATGGACAGCAGCATGCGTCGCAGGCGCTCGGCCTGTTCTGGCGTTTCCTTGTTGTGCTGGTGTGAGCGGATGCCGTGTAACTGGATGACGTTGTTGACCAGGCGCATGATCTTTTCGCCGAAGGTCTGTTCCAGCTCATGGGCATCATGCAATTCGATCAGCCGGCTGGAGCTCAACAGGCTGACAATCAGCGTGGTTTCATCTGAACCCAGTTCACTCAATAGCAGGGCCACATCGAGGCTGCTGGGAAGTTCGGGGTCTGGCTCCAGCTCCCATACCAGCTGGCACGCCTTGTACAGCAGGCTGTCGTCTGCAACGCTCTTGCGGCTGATTTTCTTCAGGTATTCATCGATGGAATACGTTTGCGTGATGAGATTGTATTGTCGTGTGGCGCGCATAGTCTGTGCTTATTTTATGCATTCACACCTTGCGAGGAAAACACCGTGAACAGCAACGCTCGCTGCTTGAATAAATGTTTATATCGGTCAGGTTATGACAGCCGGGTTATGTCAGTCGGCGGCTTTCTGACACGCAGGGCATTTGCCGTAAAGTATCAGGCTATGGTCGGTGATGACATAACCCTTGCTATCGGCGATCTTGGCCTGCTGGGTTTCGATGATTTCATCGACGAATTCTTCGACCTTGCCGCAACCAACGCAAACGATGTGATCATGATGGCCTTCCCTGTTGAGCTCGAACACGGCCTGACCACCCTCGAAATGATGACGCGTTATCAGCCCGGCGGCTTCGAACTGGGTCAATACACGATAAACGGTTGCCAGACCAACTTCTTCACCCTCATCACGCAGTGCCTGGTAGATGTCCTCTGCACTCTGGTGCCTGACCTCCGATGACTCCATCAGATCGAGGATTTTCATCCGCGGCAATGTCACCTTGAGGCCAGCTTTTTTCAGATCATTCGATTCCATATTTCACTGCCGAGTCAAAGTAAGTTAGTATCGCGTGACATTTTAACACTGATGATAATCATTTCCTTGATGTACATGAAAAATATTCTCATGCGCTTTTTCACTAGCAGCGTGCTGGCTGCATCACTGATACTGCCGGGCGCCTGTGATAGTACCCTGTTCCAGCCCCACAAGATCGACATCGAGCAGGGAAACTCGATCACAGAGGATGAATTTGAATCGCTTTATACCGGCATGTCTGAAGCTGATGTGCTGCAAGCCATTGGTGCACCGCTACTCACGGACCCGTTTCCATCCGGAACGCTGGGAGTATATTTATCGCTACAAGCCCGGCAAGGGGCGAGAAAAGGACTCGCGCTTCACGCTCTATTTCAGGGATGGATTCCTGGTAAAAATCGACGGCAAGGGTTACAAGGAATACTGATTGCGCCAGTGGCCAGGGATGAGTGGCGAGGGGCAAGGAAAGACAAGGACACTGGATCCCTGCCTGTGCAGGGATGACAACTAATATGCTTGCTTGCTAATAAAGCGTCATCCCCGCGCAGGCGGGGATCCAGTGTCTGTAGTTGTTCGCTGTATTTGTTCGCGGCTGAAGCCGCTCCTACGAAAAGCAGTGGCGAGTGGCAAGGGATGAGTGGCGAGGAAAAGTATGGAAGCTGGAACCCAGCCTGTGCAGGGATGGCCATTAATATTTCTGCCTGCTATTAAAGCGTCATCCCCGCGGAAGCGGGGATCCAGTGTCTGTATTTGTTCGCGGCTAAAGCCGCTCCTACGAAAAGGCAGTGGCGAGTGGCCAGGGATGAGTGGCGAGGAAAAGTATGGAAGCTGGAATCCAGCCTGTGCAGGGATGACAATTAATATGTCTGCCTGTTAATAAAGCGTCATCCCCGCGGAAGCGGGGATCCAGTGTCTGTATTTGTTCGCGGCTAAAGCCGCTCCTACGAAAAGGCAGTGGCGAGTGGCCAGGGATGAGTGGCGAGGAAAAGTATGGAAGCTGGAATCCAGCCTGTGCAGGGATGACAACTAATATGTTTGCCTGTTAATAAAACGTCATCCCCGCGGAAGCGGGGATCCAGTGTCTGTATTTTATTCGCGGCTAAAGCCGCTCCTACGTTCCTAGTACCTAGTACCTAGTACCTAGTACCTAGTACCTAGTACCTAGTACCTAGTACCTGCTCTCCCTAGCCCTTGTCTGTGCTGCCGCCCTTTTTCGTCGCCTTACCCTCGGCGGCACGCTTGCGCCTGACTTCCTTGGGGTCGGCTATCAAGGGCCGGTATATTTCCACGCGATCTCCATCGGCCAGTACGGTGGTCATTGCTGCCGCCTTGCTGAAGATACCGACTTCGCTGTGTTCAACATCGAGTTCGGGGAATTCAAGCATGATGCCTGATTGCACGATGGCACCACCGATGGTCGTACCCAGCTCGACATTCATCGGCACAATGACCTGCTTCTCGGGTAATGCGTAGGCAACTTCGACGTTAATTGTTTCAACCGCGCTCACCGTATACCTCTACTGCCCTTTTACTGAAGGCGTCGACCAGTGAATTGGCTATCTGGGTAAATACCGGCCGCGCCGCAAGTGACATCAGGCCACTGTCAAACATGAACACCATGTCGAGTTCTATTTTACACGCACCTTCGCGTTTTAATGGATGAAATGTCCATACACCATGCAGCGATTTGAAAGGACCCTTTACCAGGGTAATCTCGATTTTTTTGTCCTTGTGTAAAAAGTTTTTCGTGGTGAAGGTTTTATTCAATGCACCACGTGCTATTTCGATAGTGGCCAGCATTTCAGTATCAGTTTCACTGATCAGTTTTGAAGATTTGCACCACGGTAAAAACTTCGGGTAGGCAACGACATCATTCACCAGCGCATACATTTCTGCAGGTGAATAATGCACCAGTGCACTGCGCTTTATATGAGACACTCAATTTTCCTGTTTACAAGCTGATGACGCCGATGACGTTGAGAAAGACAATGATAACCGCTATTGGCGTAATATACTTGACCAGGAAGTGCCACACGCGATAAATAAAGTTATAGGTATTGAGTTCGTCACGAGTTGAGTTCTCACTCATCACCCAGGCAGCGAAGATGGCGATAAATAAACCACCCAGGGGCAGCATCAGGTTGGCGGTGACAAAGTCCAGGGTATCGAAAAAGTTCTTGTTCTCGAACAGGAAGGGTACGCTCCAGGTGTAATCAGACCACAGGTTGAACGACAGTACCGAGCCAATCCCCAGCGCCCAGGTAAAGATACCGATATAGACGGATGCGTATATGCGGTTCATACCGCGGTTTTCCACCAGCCAGGCTACGGCCGGCTCAATCAGCGAAATCGCCGAGGTCCAGGCCGCGAACACCAGCAAGACAAAGAAAGCGGTTCCGATCATGGTGCCGGCTTCCATGTGGCCAAAGGCAATGGGTAATGTTTTGAAGATCAAACCGGGACCTGCGCCGGGTTCGAGACCGTTGGCGAACACGATGGGGAATATCGCCATGCCCGCCAGTAAAGCCACGGCGGTGTCCGCAATGGCGATGATGATAGAGGCCTGTGCAATCGAGGTATGCCGCGGCAGGTAAGAGCCGTATACCATGATGGCGCCCATGCCGAGGCTGAGGGTAAAGAAGGCATGGCCCATTGCAATCAGCACACCCTGCCCGCTGATTTCTCCCGGGGTAAACAGAAAGCGCACGCCTTCCATGAAATGTCCGGTTGTCATCGAGTACGCCACCGTCATCAGCAACAAGGCCAGCAGGGCCGGCATCAGAAAGCGGACCGCCATTTCCAGTCCATGCTTTACACCGCGGGCGACGACGATCATGGTCATCACCATGAAGATGGTATGCCATGCCAGCAGTCTTTCCGGATCGGTTACCAGTTCCTTGAAGATGCTGTTGACACCGTCCGCGGTCACGCCGATAAAGGCGCCACTGCCGGTCCTGAACACGTACGACAGTGCCCAGCCGGCGATCACGCTGTAATAGGAAAGAATCAGAAAACCTGCGATCACACCCATCCAGCCAAGCGCGACCCAGCCGTGACTGCGTCCCTCTTCGTTGGCGAGGGTGTCCATGGTATTGATCGGACTCTGGCGGCCACGACGACCAATCATGGTTTCTGCCATCATGATAGGAATACCAATCAGGGCAATACAAAACAGGTATACCAGCACAAAGGTACCGCCACCATGCTCACCGGCGATGTAGGGGAATTTCCAGATATTGCCCAGTCCGACGGCTGAACCCGTTGCCGCAAGAATAAAGACCAGTCGGTTAGACCACTGGCCGTGAATCGACTTACGTGTGGTTGTCATTGTTGTATCCGTTTTTTGCGTGCATTTTCTTCAAATTGACCGTATATCTCAACTTATTATCGTGAGTCCTACTTTATATAGCGCTTTCTTATGCATAATGACAGCGAACAGGTATACTTTGCACCCGCTCACGCTCGAGCGGTAAGAGTTTGTTATGGCAAAGAAAAAGAAAACCCCGTCCAATCAGATCGCCACCAATCGTAAGGCAAGACACGACTATAGCATCGAGGATAATTTCGAGGCCGGTCTGGCGCTGATGGGCTGGGAAGTTAAAAGTCTGCGCGCCGGCCGTATCTCGATGGGCGAAAGCTATGTCCTGGTCAAGGATGGTGAGCTGTGGTGGTTTGGTGGCCATATCACGCCGCTGACTTCTGCATCCACGCATGTTAAAGCAGACCCGACCCGTACCCGCAAACTGTTGATGCACAGAAATGAAATCGACCGCCTGATTGGCCAGGTCGAACGCAAGGGCTACACCCTGGTGCCATTAGCGCTGTACTGGAAACACGGCCGGGTCAAACTTGATATTGGCCTCGCCAAGGGCAAGAAGAGCCACGACAAGCGTGCTAGCGACAAGGAAAGGGACTGGAAGCGCGACAAGGAACGCATGATGAAACACAACCGCTAATATCAGTGGTGAGGGAAAAGTGGCTAGTGGTAAGGCAGGCTACAGGCTAATTAAACCAAGGCTCTGGATTACAGCATACATACATGTATTCTGCCCTCATCCCCGTTACATACCGTCATCCCCGCGGAAGCGGGGATCCAGTGTTTGAATACATTCGCGGCTAAAGCCACTCCTGTGAAAGACAGTGGCGCGGGACGAGGTTCGAGCGGTGAGGGAAAGCTTCAAGAGCTTGTTGTCACTAGCGACTTTATCTTAGCAATAGCCATTTCGTAGGAGCGGCTTCAGCCGCGAATTGCATATATACGCTAGATTTGTTCGCGGCTGAAGCCGCTCCTACGAGATGGCAGTGGCTAGTCGCAGGCAATGCTACAAGTTTTTCCTCGCCCCTCGAACCTCGTCCCTCGCCACTCAACCCCACAGGCTGTTGTCACCCATTTTTTTCAGGAACTCGGCGTGCGCTGATAGTTCGTCCTTGCTTGCGTTGATAACTCGCAGGGGTGCTCGGTCTGCAGCGATACGTGCGGCACTGGCTACACCCGTCTGCTGTTCGGTAGTCTGCTCACTGTCGAGCGCAAGACCAACCTGGCCGCCGGTCATTCTCAAATAAACTTCCGACAGGATTTCGGCGTCGAGCAAGGCACCGTGTAAATCACGCTGGGTGTTGTTTACATCATAACGTTTGCACAGCGCATCGAGGTTGTTCTTCTGCCCGGGATGCATTTTCCTCGCCATCACCAGGGTATCGATTATGCTGCAATGATCCTTGATTACACCCTGGCCGTTACCGACCAGCTTTAATTCATGATCTAGGAAACCAACATCGAACGGTGCGTTGTGGATAACAAGCTCCGCACCTTTCAGATAGATCATCAGGTCTTCAACAATGTCATTGAAGCGTGGCTTGTCGTTAAGAAACTCGTTACTGATGCCGTGCACCTGCAGTGCACCTTCATCGATTTCACGATCCGGCTGCAGGTACTGATGGTAGTTGTTGCCGGTAAGGCGGCGATTGATGAGTTCAACACAACCGATTTCGATGATGCGGTGACCCTGGCTGGGTTCAAGGCCGGTGGTTTCTGTGTCGAGTACTATTTTGCGGGACATGGGTTCTTTTTATTGGATTAACACACTGGAGTCAATCGCTTTGTTAGAAATAAGTGGCGAGGGACGAGTGGCTAGTGTAGAGGAACAACGAAATATAGGCGCGGCTTTAGCTTCGAACTAATTAAGACGCTGGACTCCCGCCTTCGCGGGAGTGACGATAATTTTCGGGAGTGACGATAATTTTCGCGAGTGACGATAATTTTCGGGAGTGACAATAATTTTCGGGAGTGACGATAATTATCGAAAATGACGATAATCTTCGGGAGTGACAATAATTTTCGAAAATGACGTTCTATAACTGTATGGGTATGTCATTCTATACAATAGACTTCCTTTCAGACTGTCATCCCCGCGGAAGCGGGGATCCAGTGACTTAAGGTACTAACCGGTCACATAGGTAACACATTAAACCGGGCACATAGGTAACAGATAACTTATATCCAGGCTCGTGGTAGCTAGTACCTGCCCTCAAGCATCTCATCAATCGCCTTGTTGGCGAGTGCATCGGCGCGTTCGTTGCCCTCGTCGCCCGAATGGCCCTTGACCCAGATCCATTTGATGTCATGCGCATCCGTGGCTGCATCCAGCCGTTGCCAGAGTTCGATGTTTTTCACCGGTTTTTTATTCGCGGTTTTCCAGCCGCGTTGCTTCCACGCCTCCATCCAGCTGGTAATACCTTCGAGCACATACTTGGAATCGGTGTAGAGCTTGACCTTGCAAGGCCGCGTCAGCACCTCCAGGCCGGTGATCGCTGCCATCAGCTCCATGCGATTGTTGGTCGTTTCCGGCTCACCGCCGTGCAAGTCTTTCTGGGTACCGTTATAGCGCAGGCTGACACCCCAGCCACCGGGGCCCGGGTTGCCGCGGCATGCTCCATCTGTATAAATTACGACCGAATTTTTCACTGATTCTTGTTGTCCTATGGTTCTGTTGCCGCGTTGTGCCTGTGGCGAAAAAGAAAGTGGAATAATATCGCGCCTGAAACGGATTTTTCCAGTTCAAGGCTATATAATTCATTATAAATTCTAAAAATAAATTCTCTTAAAATTAACCACCAAGTATCTTGTTTTGAATAAAAATAATCAATATTTTCAAAGACATTTTGGCATCCCCGCGCTGTTTTCTGTGTTACTTGTGGGATGCTACCAGGATCTGACCCGATCTGCGTCAGAAGACGAACGACTCATCGCTCACGATAGAGAAGTTGAAGAAAGATTGCTACTCGAAATGCAGGCTGAAGCTGCGTTAATGGATCCGGTCGCCGCACTCGACCTGAACGAGTCCGATCCCTTCGAACTGAAGGAATATCCGACGCACAGTATCTGGCCGCGCATCCGTGAAGGCTTCCAGATTGATACTCATCTGGACCATCCCTGGGTACAGTCCGAGCTCGACTGGTACAGCAAGCACCCGGAATACCTGTTCCGCACCATGACACGTGCCGAACCCTTCATCCACTACATCATGGAACAAGCCGAGAAACGTGGACTGCCGACAGAACTGGTGTTGCTTCCGATTGTTGAAAGCGCCTACCAGCCGTTTGCGTATTCACATGGTCGTGCTGCCGGCATCTGGCAGTTCATCCCATCCACCGGCAAGCTTTATGGCCTTGACCAGAACTGGTGGTACGATGGACGACGCGACATTTTCGCATCCACCCAGGCAGCGCTTCAATACCTGCAGAACCTGAACAAGCTGTTCGATGGTGACTGGACGCTGGCACTGGCTGCCTACAATTCCGGTTCCGGTACCGTGCAACGTGCCATACGTAAAAACAAGAAACTGGGTAAACCGACCGACTTCTGGCATTTGAAACTTCCGAAGGAAACACGCGCCTATGTACCCAAGCTGATGGCATTGAAAGAGCTGGTAGAAAATTCCGAACTGTATGACATTACTTTGCGCTGCATTCCGGATGCACCTGGTTTTGTTCAGGTCGATACAGAATCACAGATAGACCTGGCACTGGCAGCCGAGCTGGCCGAACTGGATGTCGATACCCTGTACGAGTACAACCCGGCATTCAATCGCTGGGCCACACCACCCGACGGGCCACACAATTTGATACTGCCTTACGATAATGCGGAAATCTTCAAAGCCAATATTTCAAGCGTACCCGAAGACCAGCGCGTGCAGTGGAAACGCCACAAGATCAAAAGCGGTGAAACACTCAGTCACATCGCCGCTAAATACAACACCACCGTGAAGGAGCTGCGTAAAATCAATAACGTTCGCGGTAACAATATTCGCGCCGGACATCACCTGTTGATACCGGTAGCAAGCCGCAGCCAGAAAACCTATGCATTGAGTTCAACGCAACGTTTAAAGACGATTCAATCGAGCAGCAAGGGCAATAAAACCCGCATCAATCACAAGGTGCAGAACGGCGAAAGTTTCTGGACAATTTCACGCAAGTACAATGTCGATATGCATAAACTGGCGAAGTGGAACGGTATGGCTGTCAGAGACCCGCTACGCAAGGGACAGAAACTGGTGATATGGACCAACAATAACAGCCTGGCCAATAAATCATTGAGCAAGCGCAAGCCTTCGCAAACAATACAGTCGATATCGTATACCGTCAGGAACGGTGATTCACTGTCACGCATTGCTGACCGCTATAGCGTTAGCGTTTCCGACCTGCATCGCTGGAATACGATCAAGGGAAAATATCTTCAGCCTGGACAGAAGCTCAGGGTTTATGTCGATATAACTGAACAGACCAGCGGATAATTCATTATCTATTCAAGCCGGTGATGTCGATCTGATCGATAACGGCAATGTCGTCAGCACCCTCAAGACAGGCACGACCGATGCCAGGGCTGCACCGGAGTCTCACAGACTATATTGTTACCCTGAACTGGCTTCCTGCATTTAACGGGAAGCCAGTATTTTATATAGGGCATAATATTTCTGTCCTGATCATACACCGCAATACCTGGCAGTTATTTTTTTATTGTTCGCTGCCACGACCGCAATATTTCATAGCCGAATAATTCGTTCGCGCAACCTGCGCCACAATTATATTCCTGGTGTCCGCTTCCGACTGCGGTTTCAACTGGTCGATGCAACATCCTCCTCTTTATACTTAGAGATTAGATGTTGCATCGACCAGTTGAAACCGCAACCCAATGCAGTCGTTCAGCTAGTGTAAAGAACCCTGATATTAACCCTTCATTCTGTAAAGTATTCGTTACACTTTTTTTTTACTGAAATACTCATTTTTAATTAACTCATTGATAATTAGATGCATGATTGTTAAGGCATACTTTTTGCATTGTTTTTATTCTGAATAACAATCTTTCGTCGCAATGACGGATAAATTAATTAAAAAAGGGGCAATAGAATTATGAATAATCGCAATTGATTAATTTCAGGTGCTGTCGGACTTTTTGCGACGTTCGCATTCTGCCAATCATCGTATGCCTCGCTGATCGGTGATTTCGTCGACATGAGTTACAACCTAGATACGGCGCCTTTGCAGGAGGAACTCGGTATTGAAGTGGTGGCCGGTAACGCGGATCGACAAGTTTTTAAAACGACAGCGGGCTTGATACCCGTGTGAACGTCTGTCCAGTACCATTGGATTTTCGGAAAAGAGTCGTTTATTCCTCTTATGCTCATCTGGATCAATGTTAAACGGATTGCTTATGGCGTTGATGATTGCGCGGAAGCAAATACAAGTCGATAGTTCACGCCGTGAGTCCTGTCACGGAGCAGTGCAACGAGCCATGCCATGAGACTGGAGAAGAACCCTTATGCCAAGCTCGTGGTGCGTATCATTGCGTACTCTTTGCTCGGCTGGTTCTTTCTTACCTTTAATCCTTTTGGTATCGGTGACAAGACGGATCAGGCGACACAGGATGCCTTGTACAAAATAGCAGCACCGTATTACCGGTCAGTGGCACAGCAGGACATCGTTATCGTTCTGATCAACCAGTCTTCCGTCGATGAGTTGTATGCACGCGAAGCAATCCAGGCCAATGAGTGGCCTATCCGCTATCGTGACCATGCCTACCTGCTGAGCCGTATACTCAAGTATCAACCACGGTCAGTTTTTATCGATATCTACTTCAAGAAAGAGCGTTCAACGGACGACAGTTTTGCTCAGTTTATGCGATTGACTGATCGCATGTCTAAAAAATACAGGAGCCCGCTATTGTTTGCAGGCGGTTATCATGATGAACAGTATACGGCTATCCAGCGCAAGCTGGACGAAGTCGGCGAGCTGGTCGTCAGTGGATGGCAAGATTATGATCAGGCTTATCCGCTGAACGATGAAGGCAGACTTTCCGCGGCCTATCGCCTGTACCAACTGGCATGCCAGGATGACTCACCTCTGGAATCATGCACACAGCCCTTCATCGATAATGCTGAAGTGGAGAGTGGGGATGCAGTATCGGTTCGTTGGGGCAGTCGACCGGGTCAGGTGGTTTTTCCTGAGTTCTCTCGTTCTGTGTGTGCCGATCGCAGCGGCTCTATACTGGAAGTTGGTCGTCAGCTGTTGTTGGGCTTTGTCGAAGACCTGGTCAGTTATGATGGCCTGGATGAACCGGTCAATGCGCAGTGCGCTTATCATCCGGTAATCTATGCTGATGAGCTGGTCTATATCGATAAGTCCGGTGATGTAACACAAAAACAGCGCCTATCTGCGGCACTGAAAGACAAGATAGTGATGTACGGACTCAGCCTTGAGGGGTTGCACGATAATATCGAATCGCCTGTTCATGGCTTGCTACCCGGCGCTTTTTTTCACGCCATGACGTTGGATAACCTTATGCATTTCGGTGCTGAATATGTTCAGGCAAGCGATGACCGTATCGAGCGTATCAACCAATACATCTGGATATTCATGACACTGGTTTTCAGTTGTGTATTGTTCTACTACGAACGCAGGGGGGTTTCTTTCAGCGATAGTGATGAGCAGTCAGGCGAAAACGGGCAGCCTGAATGTTACATATCAGCATTGCGGTTGTTCTGGGTCGCGGCATTGATCATCATTATCCTCTCCATATTAATGTTTTTACTGCTGCGCTATGAACCACTGAATTCGATCGGTTTTATGGTGTTGATTGGAGTCTCGTCAGGCATGGTGCACAGTAATTTTGCAGAGTGGGTTATCAAGATAATGATCTTGCCCTGGCGGTATGCGAGGATCATGGTCTGGCGTATCAAAAATTAATTACAGGAGGATTGTCATGTTTGTAAAACGATTGCATGTTAGATTCACGCTTTTGATCGCTGTGTTGTTTGCATCGCACTCAACATACGCAGGTAACGATCTGGGTCAGATAGTATCGTTCGATGATGAAGAAGTCGAGGTTAGAGTCAATGGCGAGATCGATTACTGGTCTGTAGAAAAACTCGGCAAGCCACCGATCACGATTCTTGAAAAAGACAGCAGTAATTTTGTCCGAATCAAATTGGATGGTAAAGGCGATGTGTGGGTAAGCCTTTCCTATGTGACAACTGACCAGCAGATGGCAATGAAGAAGAATTGCCAGTCTCAGCAAATTGCCCAGAGCGGAAATAAAAAACAGTTTGGCGTCCGCGGGATTGGTGAGTCATGCGAATAAACCGAACTGGAATACTGTTGGTCTGCTGTATGTCTGCCTGCCTTACGCTGTCAGGCTGTAAAGAAATCCGTGGCATGAATATCCTCTCCGGTGGTTCGAGTAAAGAGAACCGTTCTGAAGGTGTGCAAGGAAAGTTTATCGATACGGTTCGATCTGACCTTAACACGGGTGACTCCTCAAGCTCTGCTGACCGTATGGCAGCATGGAAGAGAGATGTTGGTTATGTTCGCTATGGAAACAAGACAATAGCCGGCCTGCCAGAGCTGCAGGAGTATCTGAACGATGTGCTTTCCACACTCGGTAAAGGCTTGCCGGGTGCGTCGTCCGCGATAAAGGTCTATATCACGCCACAAAAAGACTTCGAGGCCTATACCCTTGAAAATGGTGCCATCTTTGTTAGTCTCGGCACCTTGCTCTCGCAAGAAAGTGAAGACGAACTGGCCGCATTACTGGCGCATGAGTTTGCACATGTCTTACTGGATCATCACTCCAAAGATACCTTCGAGATCATGACCCAGTTTGGCATGCGTTATGCGAACCTTTATCTGCAGGTAAAAGCAGAGAAAGGAGAGTCTCAGGAAAAACGCATGAAGAAACTCAAGATTGCAAACTGGGTTACTGACAAGGCTTTGTTCCCTAACTGGAACAAAGGGCAGGAAAATGATGCCGATATCCTGGCTGTCGATCTGCTGGTTCAGTCCGGTTATAACGCTGATGCCATGACTGCGATGCTGAAGAAAGTCGAACAGACTGTTTTAGAAAAGAAGGCGTTTGTCGCCCAGAATCCGGTCAGGGTTTCTGACGCTGCCAAGCAGGATAACAAGCTCAATATCGATCTCGACGTATTGGCGGCCAATGCGATAGGCAGCCTAGAACACCAGCTCGACCGTGATTACGAGTCTGCCAAAGTCCGACAGAAAAGGGTGCGCGATTATCTAAAGAAGGTATACAAAAAACGACCTCGACCCGGTTACCGCAGTGCTGAGTACCAGGCAGAGTTTCAGCAAACGGCAACGAAATCCAGGGTTAATCAATACCTGAGCGCGCATCAGGCGGAAACAGCTCTGCTGGATGTAGATCAGGGTCTAAGCAAGGCTATTCCACTCGGCAAGAGAGCCATTGGTGGCTCACTGGGAGAGGATCCATATACCCGCATGCTGATGTATTACATACGGAACTCTGAAAATAAAACGGACACAGCACAGATCAATCTGGAAAAAGCCTATAAAACCGGCGGTGCTCCGATGTATTCCTATGAGATACTGGTCGAACAGCACATACAGAAAGGGCAATTTGAAGAGGCGAAAAAACTACTGGATGAGATGCGAGCTGAGTTTGATAACCCGGATGAGATACTGCCCATGATCATCGGCGTTCAGAAGAAACTGGGGAAGAATGCCTCATCTTATCTGCTGCGCTGCCTGGTTTCGGCGGATGTCGAGTTGATCAAACAGTGTAATCAGGCTACTAAAGGTTAGATGTTGAGGTAGAGGGTGCTCATGAGAGCTGTTGTTATCAGAGCTGGCAGTCTAATAAGGCTCCGGAAAATAGCGGCATACCAAGCCAGTTATCTATCTAGTTAATTAACTTTGATTATTTAGCTGATTTCAAAAAAGGTGCCGGAGGGATTATTTCTTAACCATTACCGCAATTGGTTAAAATTAAATCCCTCCGGTACCTTTAATCGGGATAACTTAATGGTCTTCAGGCCATTGCTATAAAAACGGCAGCACAAACAAGCTGCCGTTTTTGATTGTGAACGTCCGCTATTGGCTGCGGTTTCAACCGGTCGATGCAACATCTAATCTCTAAGTATAGAGAGGAGGATGTTAAAAATGAGACCGAGGATTTATTACACCGAAGAACAGAAAGCGTTGATGTGGGATCGCTGGCAGAAAGGCGAGACACTAGGTTCTATTGCAAGGCTATTTGATCGACATCATTCATCAATTGAGCGCATTATTGCTGAGTCAGGTGGTATTCGACCGGCCCCACGCCATCGATCATCTCGCAGTCTATCTTTAGTCGAACGCGAAGAAATCTCTCGCGGTATTGCCACAGGCCAATCTCTCCGCGCAATTGCAACCACACTGAAGCGTGCGCCTTCAACGATAAGCCGTGAAATTAAACGCAATGGTGGCAGGCAATGTTATCGAGCCAATGAAGCCGATAAAAACGCATGGGATCGTGCACATCGTCCCAAAATCTGTAAACTGGTTGAGAATCGCCCGCTGGCATATATTGTGGCAAAAAAACTTCAGTTGGAATGGTCTCCAGAGCAGGTTGCTGGCTGGCTGAAGCAGACCTATCCGAGTGATGAGAGCTATCAGGTGTCCCACGAGACAATCTATCGCAGCCTTTATATCCAAGCCCGCGGTGCCTTGAAAAAGGAGCTATTACAGCATTTAAGACGAACACGTGTCATGCGTCGTTCGCGCCATCATACACAGAAAACATCTGATCACGGCCAAATCACAGGGGCCATTTCAATCAGTGAGCGTCCTGCATCAGCAAAAGACCGTGCTGTTCCTGGTCATTGGGAAGGTGACCTGGTGATGGGAAGCAATAATAGCCAGATCGCAACATTGGTAGAACGAAATACTCGTTATGTTCTATTAGCTAAAGTTGATGGCAAAGACAGCAAGACTGTCGTTGATGCTTTAATCAAACAGGCACATAAATTACCACGGGAATTATATAAATCTCTGACCTGGGATCGTGGTTCAGAGATGGCAGAACACAAACGATTTACCTTGGCGACAGATATCAAAGTCTATTTCTGTGATCCACAGAATCCCTGGCAACGCGGCTCCAATGAAAATACAAATGGACTATTGAGACAATACTTCCCCAAAGGAACAGACTTGTCCGTTCATTCACAAGCAAAGTTGAATGCCGTAGCGAGGAGACTAAACGAGCGACCAAGAAAGACGCTAAACTATGAAACACCAGCAGAACGATTTAACCAGTGTGTTGCATCGACCGGTTGAAACCGCAGCCAATAAGCAGACATTCAGCACAAACAAAAACGGCTCCCGAAGGAGCCGCTATTGATTAATGATTTAATCGTTATGATTTCTTTCGTCTGGCAACACCGATCAGACCAATAAGACCAAATCCGAATAACCATGCAGCTGCAGGTATTGGAACAACCGCAACTGATGTGAGATATCCAGTGGCTAAATATGTAGTACCCGTTGAGTCTGTATCCTCTATATAGAAGACCGCATAATCAGCTTGCTCCAGCGCATAAGGTAGAATCTTATAATCCAAACCTGAGAATGCACCTGTATCTAGTGAATATAATATTATTCCAAATGACTGTGTACCATTACTACTACTTACATCCCATGTATCCGATAAAGTGTCGTATTGGATATCTGGATCATAAAGGTTATTTAGAAAAAAGGTATCATCGCCCATACCGTCATTATCACCGATACCTACTGATGAATCTGCTGCTACAGTCACTATTGAACCATCAGTAATAGCTCCGCCATAAGGCGCACCTGTAAAATTGTAACCCCTGGCATCAGGCGCAATAATATCTATACTGCTCGCATCTGAAGAGCTGTCTCCAATAATAAAACCGCCATTTAAGGAATCGCCAATACTTAAACCGGAGTATATTGACGAACCACTATCCATCTCAATATACCCAAGAGTCCCGGTAAAACTAATCGTGGCTGCATTTACATTTGATGTCACAATCAGCATTGCTGGCAATAAAAAGAATTTAATTTTCATTTCCTTGTCTCTCTATGTTTTCTTTTCGATAACAACGACTAGTAGGAATAATCATGCAAGATTCATGCAGATACTAATATGTGACATTATTACAGCCACTTAGAAATATTCTTGATATGGATCAAATAGGAAAGTGTAAACCCAGCCAGACAATATTCAGGTTTCTTTACAGATCTACGGATGTCCGTTATGGGTTGTGGACTCAACCGGTCGATGCAACATCTAATCTCAAATACTAGAGAGGAGGATGTTGAAAATGAAGCAGCGACCGGTTGAGTCCACAGTCATCAACAGACATCCAGATTATGTGTTCAGCTTTAGGTGTTCAAAAAGAGAACATAAATGTAAGAGGTCTATTGCCTTGAATCCTTAAGAATCTGTCTCACGCTACTCCTGTTTTATATCTGCTATCATACGTCACCCGCCCACAAGCCAATATCGAACATCAGCAAAGCCTGAACCACGTGACCACAACAGCCTTTTCATCACTGCCGTTAACGCCTGAGCTGCTAGCCAATATCCAGTCACTGGATTTTGCGGTAATGACGCCGATACAGGCACAAAGCCTGCCCGTTGTGTTGAAAGGTAAAGACTTACTGGCACAGGCTAAAACCGGTAGTGGTAAAACGGCTGTATTTGCAATTGGTATATTGCACAAATTGGAGGCACAAACGTACCAAACACAGGCATTGGTACTTTGCCCAACGCGTGAACTGGCTGACCAGGTCAGCAAGGAGATTCGTCGCCTGGCGCGTGCGATACCCAACACCAATATTCTCACTTTGTGCGGCGGCAACCCGATAGGTCCGCAACTGGCATCACTGGAACGTAACCCGCACATTGTCGTTGGCACGCCGGGACGAATATTAAAGCATTTACAAAAAGCCACGTTAAAGCTGGATGGATTAACAATGCTGGTACTTGATGAGGCCGATCGCATGCTGGATATGGGATTTCATGACGATATCATGCGCATCATCGATGTAACGCCAGCTCGAAGACAGACCCTGTTGTTTTCCGCCACCTACCCGGGTGAAATAAAAGCAATCAGTGATGTCATCCAGAAAGATCCTGTTGATATTCGCGTAGAAAGTCTGCATAGCAATAAAAAAATCAAACAGGTTTTCTACGAAATTCAGAAAGGTGAAAGAACAAAAACATTGGTTGCGCTGTTACAACACTATCGGCCTCAATCCAGCGTGGTATTTTGTAATAGAAAACAACAATGCCAGGAACTGGCTGAAGACTTATGGCAACAGGGTTTTCATGCACTGGCCTTGCACGGTGACCTGGAGCAAAAAGATCGTGACCAGGTGCTGGTGCGGTTCGCCAATAAAAGCTGTTCGATTCTTATTGCAACAGATGTGGCTGCACGTGGACTTGATATTAAAGATTTACAGGCCGTAATTAACTTTGAATTATCACCGGATCCGCAGATACACATTCATCGCATCGGGCGCACCGGCCGTGCCGGCAATGAAGGCCTGGCCCTGAGTCTGTTTATGGCTTCTGAAGCACCCAAGGTCAATGCGATAGCAGAATATCAAAATGCGCCTCCCAGAATCGATAAGACTACATCACTCAAAACCCGGGAAAATTATAAACTGATTCCACCGATGGTAACCCTGTGTATTAATGGTGGTCGTAAAGACAAGGTTCGTGCAGGCGACATACTCGGTGCATTGACAGCAAACACCAATCTGCCGGGTAAACAAATTGGTAAAATTGATATTTTCGATAAGCTTGCGTATGTAGCAGTTGATCGTTCCATTGCCAAACAGGCGTTGAAGATATTATCTGAAGGTAAAATTAAGGGACGTAAATTCAGGGTTCGAAAGCTGTAATACTTTTAATAATACTGCTCTGATCATGGTGCTAAAATGCCGGCACCTAAAAAGGCAGACACTGAAATAGAAGCACCTCCATGATACTCAACCCGACCCCTGCCTTGCTGAACAGCCTGTACTGGATCACCCTGATCGCAGTCATCGTGTCATCAGCCTCCGGCGTGCTCAAGGCCGGTTTCAAACAGTTTGACCTGTTCGGTGTAATCATCATCGCGATTGCCACCGGGCTGGGTGGTGGTTCGCTGCGTGACATGTTGCTGGACCGTGAGGTATTCTGGATTCGCGACCAGGTTTACTTCATCGCATCACTGGGCAGTGCCATTGCCATGTTTATAACGGCACGCAAGATTGTGATTCCGCCAAAATTCTTCCTCATACCCGATGCCGCCGGGCTGGCTACTTTTGCTGTCGCTGGCACACTGGTTTCGCTGATGGTGGGCGCACCCTGGCTGGTTGCCAGTTTCATGGGTGTTATGACCGGTATCATGGGTGGTATCTTTCGCGACATACTCAGCAACGAACCGCCGGTGGTATTTCTCAGTCCATTGTATGCAACGGTATCCTGGGGTGGCTCGCTCGTGTTCATCGGCCTGATCAATCTGCGCATGGATGTTACCCTGGCCGCCATCATCGCCGGTCTCGGTATCTTTATTGCACGCATGCTGGCAATTTATTACAACATCAGTCTGCCCAGGTTCCGTTTCAGATCAGAAGGTGACCGCTGATCAATTGCAGGTGAACACTTTGACACCGGATAAAGCCAGTCAAACCGATGTCACGCCTGATGTTGTAATCATCGGTGCCAGTGCGGCGGGTTTGATGTGCGCCATTGAAGCGGGTAAGCGTGGCCGACAAGTCATGGTACTGGATCACGCCAACAGGCCCGGTAAAAAAATTCTCATGTCCGGTGGCGGGCGCTGTAACTTTACCAATGTGGATGTCAGTGCAGATAATTTCATTTCACACAATCCCCATTTCTGCAAATCAGCATTAAGCCGTTACACCCAGTGGGATTTCATAGCCATGGTGGATTCCTATCACATTCCCTACCATGAACGCGATGTTGGCAAATTGTTCTGTGATCACAGCGCCAGGGACATCGTTAACATGCTGCTCAGTGAATGCAAAAAGGCGAACGTCGATGTAGTTCTCAATTGTGAGATTAACAAAATCAACAAAACAGATAGCGCATTTGTTGTTGCTACATCGCTGGCAACATACCAGGCCGCATCACTGGTCATTGCCACTGGCGGTTTATCTATTCCAAAGATGGGTGCCAGTGCGTTCGGTTATAAAGTTGCCGAGCAGTTCGGTCATCATATCTGGCCAACCAGCGCAGCACTGGTACCTTTTACCCTGCAACCGCATGACAGGATGCGGCTGGCGACACTCGCGGGAGTTTCCGTCGACAGTATCGTGAGTAATGCACGCATTCAGTTCAGGGGCAACATACTGTTCACCCATCGCGGTTTGAGCGGCCCCGCAATTCTGCAAATTTCATCGTACTGGGAACCGGGCGAAGCTATTCACATTAACCTGTTGCCGGAACTTGATGTGGTGGACTGGCTGAAAGCACGGCAGGCCGTACAACCAAACTTGAAATTGAAAACAGTACTGGCAGAAGTCCTGCCCAAACGGGTCATTCACATCCTGTTGGGGCAGCAAACTGCAGAAACACCATTACAGCTATTTACACATGCCCGCTTCAGTGACATCGCTCAACAGTTGCAACACTGGCAAATCAAACCCAATGCTACCGAGGGTTATCGTACCGCCGAAGTCACCCAGGGTGGCGTCGACTGTGATGAGCTGTCTTCCCGCAGCATGGAATCATGCAAGATCGCGGGCCTGTACTTTATCGGTGAAGTGGTCGATGTCACCGGCTGGCTGGGTGGCTATAACTTCCAGTGGGCCTGGTCATCGGGTTGGTGTGCAGGACAGTTTGTTTAAAAGATTTATTAAATAAGTCTTTTAAGTAATTGAAAAAAAAGAGTATAGATAGATCATTCTTTTTAGGCTTATGTCCCTGAAAAAAATATGCGCGGATTTAAAATTGGGTTATAATTCCCAAAATTAACAACACGGCTGCGCCTGACTCGAGGGGCTATCAATGAAGAACAGTATCATCCAACTCTCAACTGCGCTGTTTCTGTCGCTAACGATCTCGGCCTGTGATGTTGGCCAGGGCGAAGACGATACTGGTTCCGGTGTCACCGGGGGTACAGGTACGCACCAGGTACTGGCCTTCAATGACCTGGGTATGCACTGTGCCGACCTGGATTATTCAACCTTCGTGATTTTGCCACCCTTCAATGTGATTCATAGCCAGGTTATCGAACGCGGTGATACGCCACGCATCCTCGATAATACCCAGGTCAATGTCAGTTACCAGGCTGTCAGCGATGGTGCCGGCTCAATAAATTCCACCAGCCAGAACCAGGCCGGTGCGGTACACAAGTCCAACTTCTGGAACAAGAACCCGAAAACGGGCAATAGCTATGTGTTTGATCTGTTCGGCATCGATCCGCCGGCAGACGAAGGCCTGGCCTTTGGACAGAAAATGCCCGGTATCCTCGCCCCCTACACTGCCAACGACGCCCAGGCGTTCAATCATTTCGATAGTGACAAGGCCTGGTTTGCAGCCGACGGTGTGCCGATTCTGCCGGTTGATGATGCCGGGCAACAGAACGCCTACCCGCTGATGCGCGTCAGTGCAGCCATTCCGGCTTCCGGTGAAACCGTGGCCAGCCTGGATGTGGTACTACCGGTCGCTTCTGAAGCGGATTGTCAGAACTGTCATGCCCTGGGCGAAATTGCAGCACCGGTCAGCAGTCCGATTGACTTCATTCTGCCGGATAACATCAATGATCCTAACAGCGTGCTGCAGGCGGCCAAGCACAACATTCTGGCCTTGCATGACAACAAACACGGCACCAGCCTGCTCGCCGAGACGCCGGTATTGTGTGCCAGTTGCCACTATTCCGCGGCGCTGGATCTGGCAGCTACGGGTCCTGCGGGTGACCAGCTTGGCAACGACATGATGTCGGAGGTGATGCATCGTCACCACGGCGAACTCACCGACACGTCAGGTAATCTGGTGTTCCCGACCGGTGGCAGCCTCGAGCAGACCTGCTATCAGTGCCACCCGGGCAAGGTGACCAAGTGTCTCAGGGGTGCCATGGGTGGTGCCGGTATCGATTGCCAGGATTGCCATGGCAGCATGCTGGCAGTGGGCAATGAATCGCGCCGGCCCTGGATCGATGAACCGCGCTGTGAATCATGCCATACCGGTGATGCAGTGAGCCATCTCGGAAGCGCAATTCGTCTTGACCAGGCCTGGGATGGGGATGTTGATATCGCCACGCCGCGTCTGGCTGTCAACAAGCGCTTCGCTGAAAATCCGGCAACGCTATACCGCAACAGCCTGGGCCATGGCAATGTCGCCTGCGAAGGTTGCCACGGCTCCACCCATGCCATCTGGCCGAACGCAATGCCCAGCGCCAATGACAATGTTGCGGCCATCCAGTTGCAGGGCCATGCCGGCACCATCAGTGAGTGCAGTACCTGCCATACCAGCCTGCCGCTGACCCTCGATGGCCCCCATGGCATGCATAACGTCAACAGCCGGGAGTGGAACACTGGAGCACGAGGATTTCTACGAGAAAAATCCTGATGCCTGCCGTAGCTGCCATGGTCTCAACCTGGAAGGCACCGTGCTTTCCGAGACCGCGGTGGAGCGTGATTACCTGCGGGACGATGAAGATGACGACGACGATGAAGGCGGTAGTGGCCAGACCATCCACCTGGCCAAGGGAACACCGGTGAGCTGCGACCTGTGCCATGAAAAACCATAGCATGATATAGATATTCCTCTCGCAAAGACGCAAAGAGCGCAAAGTTATTACTGGTCGGTTATTCGATCCATCACTATCGCTCCACTTTTTTTAACTTTGCGAGCTTGGCGCCTTTGCGAGAATAGAAGTTATAAAATTTCTACTATGGCCAGGTTCCAGTCATTCCAAACCTGAACGACTGCACCTGATTCTATTCAACCAGACCGTTACCAATGAGCTACTCTTGTAATACATGAGTGACTCATTAAAAACTCCCGCACGAATTCATTTTCCATGGCGTCAAGGCAATCGCTTTGAGATTCTGGTTGACGGCTTGAATTTCCTTCCCCGCATGTTGGAGGCGATTGATTCTGCACGGCAGAGTATATTGCTTGAGATGTACCTGATCGAATCAGGTAGCGTCGTTGATCGTTTCATCACTGCCTTGAACGCTGCGGCACAACGTGGCGTACATTCGTATCTCCTGCTTGACGACTATGGTGCAATTGGGCTGAAACAATCTGATCGTGAACGTCTTGATCACATCAACATCCACATCGTTTATTACAACAGGCTGCAGTCGCACAGCACGCTGTATAATCTGTATCAAATATTTTTACAGGGCAAAGAACGCGGCCTGTATCGTAACCATCGCAAACTGTTACTTGTGGATGGCGAAACCGCATTTGTCGGTGGCACCGGCCTGGTTGATGAATTTGACCCGCCCAACCATGCCGAGAAACGCTGGCGCGAAACCATGCTCAGGATCCAGGGGCCTGTCGTAGCTGACTGGCAACAGTTGTTCGTTAAGACCTGGAATCAAAGCACACAGCAACCCATAATCATGCCCGCTGTAACGCTCGCTGAGTATGCAGAGGCGCAGCGCGGTCGGGTAACGACCAATGAAATTCAACGCCACGGCGAGTTACTGCTTTCGCTGACGCAACAAATTCATCGTGCCAGTCATCGAGTGTGGTTCGCAACTGCTTACTTTCGTACCTGCGCTGGCGAATCCGGCGCTCGTTGAAGCATGCGGCCAAATCAGGTGTAGACGTTCGCCTGTTACTGCCGGGCCCGATTACCGATCATCCAGGAGTACGCTATATCAGTCATCGCTTGTACGGCCGCTTACTGAAAAACGGTATACGGATTTATGAATACCAGCCACGTTTTTTTCATGCCAAGACGGTACTGTGTGATGACTGGGTAACGATCGGCTCAAGTAACTTCGACCGCTGGAACCTGCGCTGGAACCTGGAAGCAAACCAGGAAGTCATTGACGAAGTACTGGCGAGGCAGGTAAAGCAAATGTTTGAACAGGATTTTTCCAACAGCGTGGAATACACTGTTGAAAACTGGCAACAACGCAGCAGCCGGCTCTCGCGTCTGCTGCAGTGGTTCTGGAAAAAGGTCGAAATATTTTCACAAAAGATCGGGCGTTAATTCCAGCAACTAACCCCAGTAATTAATCCTGGCAATTAACCCCGACCTGGGCAGCTTTACTTGTCTTTATCCAGCATGGACTTGAGATCGGCGAATGGATTAAACGTGGCAGCATCTCCCTTGCCGTCATCCGTAGCCGTGTAACCCTGTTGCGCTTCCAGCTGCCGCTGGTGTTCGTTGTCATGACAATAGATACACAACAACTCCCAGTTACTGCCATCAGCCGGATTGTTGTCGTGATCGTGGTCGCGGTGATGCACGGTGAGCTCGTGTAGATTTTGCCGACTAAACTCGCGCGCGCAGCGACCGCATATATGCGGGTACATCTTCAGTGCCTGTTCCCGGTAGCCCTGTTCACGCAATTCGCTGGCACGCCGCGCCTCGGCCAGCACCTTGTCCAGTTTGTTTTTATCCGTGTTCGCCATTTTGACCTTCACGCAAGCGTTGATGATTAACCACTTCGTCCATTTTAATTTCGATGGCTAGAACATTTCAATTCGCTATAACGCTGCACGCGTTCTGTGAGCAAATACGCGGTCTTCCCCGATTTCAGGCGGGCGCCGGGTTTAACGCCGGGCTGTTTTCTTTTTTGACCTGGCTATCGCGCGATCAGCAGCATAAATGCCCTTTACATAGGCGCTGAGTATTTTCTGGCTGGCTTTCAAACCGGACAGTTCTTCCAGTACAGCCTGGCGGATCGTGGTTGCTTTATCCAGAACTTTACGCGTTGCGGCCAGTTCAGACGTGATTGTCCTTACAGCCTTGCGTGAATCACCGGTGGAGTTTTTCTTGTCAGCGGCAATGGCGCGTTTCTTTTTACCCATCAGTGTCGCACGGCGTTTTCTCAGGCGGCGCGATTCATTCAGCAGCTTCTTGGATTCACTGGATCTTGCCGTTACCGCCTTGTCTGCTTTTTCAAGCGACACTTCAAGGTTATAAACTGCGGATTCGATAGAATTGGCAATGACAGAATTTTTAGTAAGTGGCTTTTTCTTTGTTACAGCCATTATTTTGCTCCCCTGGTATGTATGAAAGCGCTAGTCTATCAGCATCACACAACAATATGTAATCATCAGTCAATGATTGTACGTTTTTTATTCAATGGCGTGATTAAAACACCCGCTTGAAACACCACACGCAGACGCAGGTATGAAAACGGTTATATAAAGAAGTGGTCTGATTTAATTTCCTGCCAGATCATCGATAATCGAATTCAATGTATCGCTTGGTCGCATGACTTTCGAGGTAAGCGCCTTGCTCGGACGGTAGTAACCACCAATATCAGCGGGCTTGCCCTGCACTGCATTAAGTTCGGCTACGATTTTTGCCTCGTTTTCAGTGAGCTGTTGTGCCACCGGCGTGAACACCGCTTTCATATCCGCATCATCATTCTGTGCGGCCAGCGCCTGCGCCCAGTACATGGCGAGATAAAAATGACTACCGCGTGTGTCGAGTTCACCGACTTTGCGCGAAGGCGATTTATTGTTGTTTAAAAACTGGCTATTGGCTTGATCAAGTGCAGCCGCCAGTACGCGGGTTTTATTGCTGCCTGTTTTTTGTGCCAGGTCTTCGAGTGACACAGCCAGTGCCAGAAACTCACCGAGTGAGTCCCAGCGCAAATGATTTTCTTCCAGTAGCTGTTGCACATGTTTGGGTGCAGAACCACCGGCACCGGTTTCAAATAATCCGCCACCGGCGAGTAATGGCACAATCGATAACATCTTGGCACTGGTGCCCAGTTCAAGAATCGGAAACAGATCGGTTAAATAATCACGCAATACATTACCGGTTACCGAGATGGTGTTTTCGCCGGCTTTTACCCGTTCAAGTGTGTATCGAATGGCTTCAACCGGAGACATAATGTTGATTTCAAGACCGCTGGTATCATGATCTTTTAAGCAGGCTGTAACTTTGTTAATCAGGTTGGCATCATGCGCACGATTTTTATCTAGCCAGAAAATCGCGGGCTGCCCGGTCAGGCGTGCGCGATTAACAGCGAGCTTGACCCAGTCCTGAATTGGCAGGTCTTTGGTCTGGCACATACGCCAGATATCGCCTGCTTCAACAGCATGTTCCAGCAGAGTATTGCCAGCGGCATCACTGACGCGTACTTTGCCATTGACGGGTATCTCAAAGGTCTTGTCATGCGAGCCATATTCCTCGGCTTTCTGTGCCATCAGGCCGACATTGCTCACGTTGCCCATGGTGGTGACATCAAAGGCGCCGTGTTGTTTACAGAATTCGATCACGGCCTGATAAATACCTGAATAGTTACGATCAGGAATCATCGCCTTGGTATCATGCAACTTGCCATCCGGACCCCACATCTGGCCGGAGGTACGGATCGCCGCCGGCATCGATGCATCTACTATCACGTCACTGGGTACGTGCAGGTTGGTAATGCCTTTGTCTGAATTCACCATCGCCAGCTCGGGACGAGTTGCATAAACAGCCTGAATATCGTCTTCAATTTCCTTGCGTTGTGCAGCCGGCAGACTGGTAATCTTTGCGTACACATCACCCAGGCCGTTGCGGGTATCGACACCCAGTTTCTCGAACGTGGTTGCGTGTTTTTCGAATACATCCTTGTAGTACACGCTAACAGCATGACCGAATATTATCGGGTCGGACACTTTCATCATCGTCGCCTTCATATGCAATGACAGTAAAACGTGCTGTGCTTTGGCGTCCTGCATGGCGTGTTCAAAGAAACGCGCGTAGCGGTTTACAACGCATCACCGATGCATCGATCACTTCGCCTTTGAGTACCGGTGTTTGCTCCTTGAGTACACGGATTTCACCATCGTCACCCGCCAGCTCAATCTTCACATCACCGGGCGATTTAATCACGGCCGATTGCTCGCTCGAATAAAAATCACCATCGCTCATCGACGCTACATGTGATTTCGAATCCGCTGACCACGCACCCATCGAATGCGGGTGCTTTTGTGCATATTCCTTGACCGGGCCAGCTACCCGCCGGTCCGAGTTGCCTTCACGCAATACCGGGTTCACGGCACTGCCTAACACTTTTGCATAGCGTGCCTTGATTTGCTCTTGATCGGCATTGGCCGGTTCTTCCGGGTAATCAGGGATGTCGTAGCCAAGGGCCTGCAATTCCTTAATCGCGGCATTCAGCTGGGGAATGGATGCACTGATATTGGGCAACTTGATGATATTGGCTTCAGGTGTTTTCGCCAGCTCACCCAGCTCGGCCAGTGCATCGCCCTGCTTTTGCTCGTCACCAGGTTATCCGGGAAATTGGCGATGATACGACCTGCCAGGGAAATATCGCGTGTTTCAACTGTGATGCCAGCCACACCGCTGAAGGCCTGTACCATGGGAAAAAAGGAATACGTGGCTAAAGCCGGTGCTTCATCCGTTTCGGTGTAGATTATTTTGAATCCTGGCATGGTCTGAATCTCTGTGTGTCATGAGTAGGGGCTGGCCCGCGAGGGCGCAGATTATATTTCAGATTGCGCTCGGGTTCACTATCCCGCTTGATAGGGCATTACAAAGGTGCTGGTTATATTCATCGTGAAAAACATTCGATGACGCAAGCAACTTGATAAAAAAGAAAGCCCCGCAATGCGGGGCTTTCTTTAGGTCTCATTACTGAGCTGTTGGCTTAGAAATCCTCAGATTGTCCGCCGGCAGCTGCAGTCAGTGCATCCTTGATACCATCCGGTGCACACATAATGCTCATGAAAGTGGCGCCGGTTTCACTGGCCATCATTGGCAGGTGTGGCAGGCTGAGAGCAATACGGAAACGGCCGTACAGTGCTTCGACATCAGATCCGTAGACCAGCATTTCATAGGGCAGATGAGCAGTAGAACGTGGTGTGTCCTTGTCGATACGGCTCATGATGTAGTTGTCACCGCTGCAGTCTTCTTCGTTCTTGCCTTTGAGGCCAACACCGATCAGTGTCATTTCATTACCTTCGGTGTCTTTACCTACGCTGATTTTGTAAATCATGGTGGTGGCACCCTTGCCGGCAGCAAGGTTGGCTTCAATGGCCTTAACCGCTTCTGCATGGCTGGTGTATGAAGCCAGGTTACTTGGGTCGTCGAAATATTCCATCATAAAAGTGTAGTGATACTTGCGCATGTCTTCGGGTGTCAGCTCTTTATCACCCGAGCTGAACTGCTTCTGTGCGCCCAGTGCTGATTTGAGTTTGGATGAAACACCATCGAGATTGTCATTCATACGATAGGCATTGGCCCAGTATTTCGGATTGGTGTAGGCAACTTCAACATTGCCACCATTCTTGGTTACCGAAGCACGCATTGCTGCACCGTATCCGCCACGTTCGGATTTTATCGCCGCTGCTTTCATCGCATCGCTGGTGAAAATAATGATTTCTACATCACTGTACGGTGCGTAGGTGCCGACAATCTCAAATCCTGCGCCGGACAATTTGTCTTTGGTAGCAGCAACAGTGCCTGCCATGTCACCGGCGCCTGATGATGCCAGTATAAAAGGTTGTACGCGTTCAGCCAGCGCATGACCCGCCGACACTAAAGTGATAAGTCCGGCGATAGCCAGATTTCGTGTGCTTTTTAACATTTTTGTCTCCCGAAAATGTGGTTAATATGTTTCGTATCTATGGCGAAAAATTCGTTGTTAATTATGCTTTAGTCAGCCCTGAAAGCTGGCAATCTAACTGTTTCGACATCCCTGAACTCATTGTCAAGGAGCCGGGAAGAGAACTTATAACGCTTTCAAGGAGTTACTGTCAATGTTTTACAGAATATATTTGATCAACAGCAATCGGCAATTTGTATTTGATTTTTCTAATATTCAGCTAATAGATCTGGCCAACATCACCGGGCAGGAGCGAAAAATTCAGCGCATACCTGCGACACCGCATACTGGTTGTGATGCTTTAAAATAGTCTTTCTGCTGTAAAGACTTGTTTATACAAAGGCGGGATCGAATCCCTGTTTGCTTTTGTCAATGCCCGCAAAGGCTAACCACAACCCTCATCAGAGATCACCGTAGTGTCCGTAGTTATCTTGAATTCTTCGGGCATGAACAGCGCCGAGGATTGAGCAGAATACAGCAGAACAATTGTTGCCAGTATGTATCGAGGTAACTCCATTTCCAGCTCCATATTTTTGTCGCATTTATCATCGCATTCATAAGCGTAATTATAATCAATAAGCAAAATGCATACCAGAGTTCGAATTCCATGATTATCAATAAGATAAATCTGTAACACATGGTGCGGTTGTAAATTTTGCCGACGCCTGTACAGGTCCTGTCAGGGCTCAACGCCCGTCATACCGGTGTTCTGGTGTGTTTTTGACGAATTGTGACAATTGTTAATTATTGCGACACCATGTTGCACGATTGACTATACGCTTGCGATTGGCGTTATGTTGTCTTGACTTCAACACCCGCAACAGGACAATGGATAAATACAGGGTATTAATGTAAAAAAATCATCAACATATTGATGTGCTGGCTAGCGGAGGTTGAGCATGCAGTTGTTAACAATGGCCGCAATTGTGATGTTTCTGAGCCTGACTATGGCCTGCTCAAACTCGGATGATCCTCAAATTGGTATTCTGCCAACACCTGACCTGTATGTCGCCGATATCGAAGTCAGCCAGGGTACGCAGAATCTAACTAATGACCTGCCCCTGGTCGCAAATCGCTGGACCATTGTGCGTGTTTATATCAAGGATAATAATCAGCGCGGTGCAAATGGTGTCAGTGCACGTTTACTGGGCTTCCGACAGTGTCCCGGCCCGGGTTGTCCGCCGAACGTAATCGGTCAACATTCGCTGCCAACATTAACACCATGGAACAACAGCAAAGGCAGCCTGGTAAATATCAAAGCCGATGGTGGCAGCCGTGTCAATCTAAATGATTCGTTCTGGTTTCATTTGCCTGAATCCTGGCGCAAGTTTGCCGGTAACTTGCACATCGTTGCCGAAGTCAATCCCGACGGCAACATCAGCGAAACACAAAATTCCAACAACACCAAAGCCGTTGATGTCACCTTCTACCCTGCCGATACCATGCGTCTGCGCGCAGTGCCACTGCATTTGCACCAGGGCTGGGACAAGAATAATCCGGAAGTGTTATATGGATGCAATGAACCAGGTTTCTGGCGAGTGATGTTCAACATGTTCCGCTATCATCCCGCTGCTGAATTACAGGTTGCCTGTCTGGATGAACCACTGGAACCGTTCCCGCATGAGATTGCAACCATCGATATCCAGCCATTTGAATGGGACATGAGTGACGAAACCATTTGTGGCGATGCGCACACTCGCTTGAAGTGGTTAAAGGCTCTGGAAAATTTTTCCGGTCGCTGGCATTACGTTGGCATGATCAGCAATACTATCGGTAACCTGTGTAACGGCTGGGCCGGTGCGGCAAACGGTGATGCTGTGTGGCTAAAAATGAGTGATCTGGTGTTTGATAATGCTTACCCCTGGCAGATATCTCGCGGCCAGACACTGGCGCATGAAATCGGTCACAGCCGATTGCCAAACCCGGACCACATTTTATGTAAAGGCAATGAAGGCCCACCGAATGGAAGTGCTGATACACAATACCCTTTCCTGTTTCCTAACTGCCGATTCAGTGCCAGCAACGGCCGTGGTTTTTACGGTCTCGATGTCTATTACCCGTTGTGGTTTAGCGATGTGCCGCAACCAACCGTTCTGCCCAACGGCGATGCGGATGCCTTCTCATCACCTTCACCCATATTCCCTTTAATGGGATACATACGCCCACGCTGGACCGAACCGTACTCCTACTGTGAATTTCTTAACACATATGTGACCACACCAGGGTTCTTTTGTGATCGCGATTCCATCGATGTCAATACCGGCGGCGTATTAACCAAGCTGCTGTTGCCGAAAACAGCAACAACGCCACCGGCGCCGTTGCTGCCCAGTGCCAGTGAATATCTGCTGGTGTCGGGGATGGTTAACATTGCCGACGGTGATGGCAGAATCATGCAAACAGCATTGCAACCGGCTGTTGATATATTCCAGCACGTGTTCGATGAAGCCGAACAAAAATTACAGGACCAGGTCACCACCGGCAGCATCGATCCATATGCGCTTGAAGTCAGAGATGCGAGCGGCGCTGTGTTGTACAGCGTCCCTGTCATGCTCGATGCCGGCAACATGGAACCCGGTAATCTGAATAAGCGCTGGTCAGCTTTTATCGAATTGCTGCCCTTCGATGCAACCGCGGTAACAGTTGCATTAGTGGATACGGATAAATCCACTACCATAAAAACGCGCTCGCGTAGTGCTAATGCACCAACTGTCGTAATCACTGCATTGAGCACGGGTAATACGTTAAACAGCGGCAGCACCATCAGTTGGGCGAGTTCCGATAATGATGCGGCTGACGTATTGCATTACACCGTGCGATACAGCCCGGATGCAGGCACGAGCTGGTATGTTGTAGCACTCGATCATCATGATCCCACCCTGGTACTGCAATCCATCGATGGTTTACCGGGAAGCAACAATGGGCAAATACAGGTCATGGTCAATGATGGTTTCAATACAGCTGAAACCGTTCTCACAGGTTTGACCGTGCCCGCTAAAGCACCACAGGTGGTCATCAGCAGCCCGCCTGCGGGCCAGGTATTCTCCACAAATAATCCGGTACTGTTAACTGCATTCGCGCAGGATGTTGAAGACGGCGTAATCGATCCTGTTGCCATTGTCTGGACAAGCAATCAACAAAGCGGCTCGCTGGGTATTGGTGGAGAATTGATACTGAAACCGGAAAATATGAAACCGGGTTTACACATAATTACTGCCAGTGTAATCGATAATGATGGCATGACCGGTGAAGACAGTATTGATATTAGCTTCGCACTTGCGCAGTAGAATTAACATATGGAAAAAGGAGTTGGTGACAAATGAAAACTATCACAATTTATTGAGGCCTGTTTAATTCTCATCAGGCTCGAACACAACTCGTTAATGTCACTTGACGATTCTCTATTTGAAATACAGCAAACATCAGCACATAGATATATATTTCCATTTAAAGGCCGTATATCCTGTTAGTACTGTTGATATACCGTGGTCTGTAAGTAACGATCATCCGCGATTGCTCCAGCAGAGGCTTTCAGCATGTCACGTGTCACATCGATACAGGCATAAAAACTGGCTCAACAGGGACCTGTCCCCTGTTTGTGGTGTGTGTTAAGTTGTGTTTGACGTCAAATTGTCATGTTAAGGTTCAGCATCAAATCGCAATTCATGAGCTGATGCTGTGAGTAATCACGAATAGTAATATTATTTGTGATGTTGATTGAAAGTTAACAATTGTTAACACTCCCAGGACTATATTATTGAGCTGTATATGACAACATTTGCAAACAAATGAAACGCTAAGAGGTTTATGTTGTGCGTATTGGATTACTGGAAGACGATTCAAGTCAAATCGAGTTAATCAGCTTGTGGGCGAATGAAGCCGGTGACCAGCTGCAGTCTTATACAACGGGTAAAAGTTTCCGTGAGGCAATGAGCAGCGAAAATTTTGACCTGCTGGTACTCGACTGGCACCTTCCCGATACCACTGGGATCGAGGAGCTTGACTGGTTGCGCGGCGTCAAGGCCTCCAACACCCCGGTCATATTCATCACCAGTCGTGACAGTGAAGAAAGCGTGGTTGAAGCCCTGGACCACGGCGCAGACGATTACATGGTCAAGCCGGTGGTGAAAGAAGTCACACTGGCCAGGATCAAGGCAATACAACGGCGAAACAGGTTAGCCAGTGCAGCCGGGGCTGAAGTCGAGAACACGCCGAGCCAACCTTCAGGCATCGAAGTTTTCGAACCATACGAAATCAACAACGACGAACATAGCATCACCGTTAATGGTGAAGCAGTAAAACTCACCCATAAAGAATTTGAACTGGCAGTCCTACCTGTTTCACAACGCAGGTTGCCTGATCTCACGCGATCACCTGATGGAACACATCTGGGGCATGCGCGCTGATCTGAATACACGCACGGTGGATACACATATCAGCCGTATTCGTTCTAAACTGGGCATCAATCCCGCCGTCGGCTGGCAACTCAGCAGTATTTATCAGCGTGGCTATCGATTATTCAGGGTATCAAAGGACTGAAGTAGTCATGTTGCGTCGAATCATTACACTGTTGTTACTTCTGGCTGTCAGTCTCCCGGGCCTGGTTGCAGCCGAGGAAGAATACTGGGAATACACTTTCAGGCCCGGTGACAGCATATGGAAAGTTGCCGAGAAATATACAACATCGGTCAACAACTGGGTTGAGATCCAGGAAATCAACAAAATACGCCAGGGTCCCGATCGTAGAATTCTTCCCGGCACCCGTATTCTGATACCGGTATCCATGTTAAAACAACAGCCGGTTCCCGCCATTGTGATCGCGGTCAGTGGCGAAGCCAGCCTGCTGCGTGCCAATGGAGAACAGGAAATCATAACAACAGGTGCCAAATTATACAGCGGTGACCGGGTGGTGACTGCAGACGCGCAAAGCCTGCGCATGCAGTTTGCAGATAAATCCGAGTTGCAGGTCCTGCCCAACACTGTCGTCGTGCTCGACAAGCTCAGTCACCATAAACAAACGGGCATGGTCGATACGCGTATACGGCTGAATTCGGGCAGCGTGAATACCTGGGTTGAAAAGCTCAAGCCTGACAGCCGATACGAGATCAAGACACCTGCAGCAGTTACCGCCGTCAGGGGTACTGCATACAGGGTATCGACCGATGCCAGCCAGATCAGCCGCGCCATGGTAACTGAAGGTAATGTTGGCGTATCCGCGGGTGACAGCGAGAAAAACGTAGGTGATGGTTACGGCATCGTAGCGGAAAAAGACAAGCCGCTACCTGAACCGGTAAAACTGTTGCCACCACCTGAAATCAGCGACAACCTGTCCACAGACAGGAGCGTGTTGATGGTATCGTGGGAAAAATTGCCAGGTGCTAACAACTATCGCTACCAGCTGGCCAGCGATGAAAAATTCAACCAGGTTGTTGTTGACAGCTCGAGCGAAAACAACAAAATCGAGATCAATGATCTGCAACCCGGTCGATACTACCTGCTGGTCAGGGGTATCGACCAGTACAAACTGGAAGGTCTTGATGCCATCAGCGTGTTTGAAATTCAGCAACCGGCTGCTAAGAAAGATCCCTATTGGGTGGTCCCGGTGTCAGTTGGGGCATTGATACTCATACTGTGAACCTGGTCCTGTGAATTTAAATAGGGTCAAGGGCGACAGCTGGGGTGTTATCGAGCACATTTTACTGGTCGCAACGCTGGCATTTGTCGCCGCGATGTTCGTGCATACAAACCTGCTGTGGCGCTGGGATAACCTGCTGTATGACGCACAGTTGTCATTCTGGTCCAGGACTGTACCCGATGACATCATCATTATTGCCATCGATGATGAAAGCCTGAATGAACTCGGACGCTGGCCCTGGCCACGATCAACGCATGCACGTCTGATCAACAAGCTCGAGCTCGAATCCCCGGCCGTGATCGGGCTGGATATTATTTTCAGTGAGCCTGATGCCAACAACCCCCTGTCCGATGTGTTGCTGGCACGAGCCATGCGTGCCAGTGGCAAGGTTGTGTTGCCGGTGTTCATGTCACAGGAGAGCAACAACTCCTATCCGATAGAAGCGCTACCATTACCCGATTTCACCAGCAATGCCGCGGCACTGGGCCATGTGCACATTGATATCAGTGACGACGGCATCGCGCGCAGGGTGTATCTCAGGGAAGGTATCGGCGAACCTCACTGGCTGCATTACAGCCTGGCACTGTTGAGTGTTACGCAGCATGCAGTCGAGCTAGCACCTGAAGTAACTAGTGCAGCGCAGGACAGGGAGTATTCCGCGATGCACTGGTCCAGGGAATATCCCTTCCTGATACCGTATGCGGGCCCGCCCGGACACTTCCAGCAAATCGGCTACTCACAGGTCATGTCCGGGCAATATCCCAGGGACCTGTTTCGAGACAAGATCGTGTTGATCGGAACAACCGCGGAAGGCATGGGGGACGCCATGCCGACACCGTTGTCGGGTAACGGCGGCAGCATGGCGGGTGTTGAGATTATCGCCAATATCATTGATGCGATACGCAACGATATCCGCATTACCGAACTGCAAAAACCAGGGTTGATTCTGCTCACAGTTTTACTGGTTGCACTACCGGTGCTGATCTACCCGTACCTCAATCCATCCAGCACCTTACTCGCGCTATTCAGCGTTGTCGCTGGCACCCTGGTCGTAGTGGCCCTGTTGTTATGGCTGTTCGGTCTGTGGATACCGGTGGCCACGATATTGCTGTTCCAGTTTTTAAGTTACCCCTTGTGGAGCTGGCGCCGACTGGTGCTGGCGATGCGCCACATCAATTCCGAGCTGGACCAGCTTTCGGCGATGCAGAAAGCATTGAGCATGCACAGGGAGCGGAGCATAGTCGACGAAATCAGGTTTATTACGCAGTTCATACCAATCAAGGGCTGGGTATTGCAGGATGAAAATGGTCACAAGCTTATCGAGGAAGGTGCTGCACCCGCGCATAACCTGGGCACTTTAAAACCGGGTAACTGGAATGTGGATGGCTACAGGTACTGGGCCGATGTGCGCTATCAAAACAGATCCTGCAGACTGGGTTTGAGCATGGGGATGGATGCGGTTATTACCGATGATGAAATGCGACTGTTAAACAGCCTGATCAATACACCATTGAGTGCCGAAACAGATCAAGCGGCCTATGTTGAAGATGTTTTGCAGGCAAAGATAAAACAGGTGCAGGCAGTAGGCAGCGAGTACGAAGAACTGCGGCGTATTATTGATGACAGCCTCTCCGGCATGGCCGATGGTGTATTGATTTGCAGCAGTCGAGGCCAGGTATTGTTGTCCAACCGCAGAGCGGGCTGGTATCTGTATGGTGACGATGATGCTGATATTAACGGTAAATCGCTGACCACTATACTCGAACATGTCATGTTGAGAGATGGTGGCAACTGGCGACCGCTGCTGCAACGTGTCCTGTTCAGGCAGGAACGTGTATTAACAGAGGCCCATCACGAGGAAGGTCGTGACCTCATGGTTGAAATCAGTCCGCTCAGGATCATTCGCGATACTTTTGATGGCTTTGTCGTCAACTTCTCCGATATCAGCATGTTGAAAGCCAGTGAACGCAAGCGCAACGAGGTACTGAATTTCCTTTCCCATGATTTGCGTTCACCACTATCATCGATGATCGCAATGATAGAACTGGCAAAAAACAAAACCAGTGTTAATGAGATGCGCACTATGTTGCAAGACATGGAAAAGAACACGCATAAAACACTGCATCTCGCCGAACAGTTTTTACAGTTATCACGCGCCAACACCAGCGAGAACATTCATTTCTACGATATCGATTTTAACAGCGTGGTTCTGAACGCCATCGATCGACTCTGGGCACTATCCAATAAACTGCAAGTGACGATTGAACATATATTCGATAATGATGAACTGTGGACACATGCAGAACCTGATTTGCTCGAACGTGCAATTATCAACCTGTTATCCAATGCGATAAAACATAGCGATGCCGGTTCAACAGTCAGGGTTACGGTCTCACTCAATGATAATTTAATAGCCTGCTGTGTTATCGATCATGGTCCTGGAATATCCAGGGAGGACCTGCCACACCTGTTTGAAATGTTCAGGCGCACACGAGGCGTGGGCGTCGAACGTAAACAGGGCATCGGACTCGGACTGGCGTTTGTAGACGCTGTCGCCAGGCGCCATTCAGGACAGGTGGATGTCGAGAGCCGGCTGGGAGAAGGCTCGAGCTTTTGCTTGAAGATACCTAAAGCGGAACCCGAGGAAGCCATGGAAATACTCGAGTAACTCGCACACTGCCCTCCCGACTGCACGCAAACCTGTAAACAGTCATCATGCAGGCACCCGGACTGCCCTGCACTTACGTTCTCTTTGCAGCAAATCAAACCCGTTGCCCAATTGTTATCAATTGTTAATTCTGCATAAACGGCATTGCCTGGCAAATGCAGCTTTTCTATAGTGGCCATAACTGCAAAACAGCTTCACAGGTAGGTTTTGCAAGATACCAACACAGGTCATTCGAATGAACTTTATCGATGAATTTTTCACGCAAAGCAACGGTATATTAACCAGGCGATTACAAGCCGTGGGATTCACCGCTGAACAGGCGAATATGTTTTTACCTGAAGCAGCATCTGGAATTTTGAAGTCTTTTCAGCATAAGGAAATAGAACACATTATTGCCGCAATGAGTTTGGAAGACCCGGAACGTCTGTTGAATGAAATCAATGTAAACGCGATAGCAAAGAATATTGGCATGAATGCCCATCAGGTCACGTCAGGTTTTGAGGCAATAGCACCCGACATGGCAAAGGCGTTTACAAAAAGCAGCAATGGCATTGTAGGCGCAGCCGCTTCTATCGCCTGGGGTTCAACCGGCACTATTGTAAAGGCGTCAAAAAAATCTGTTTGGTAAGTAAAATTAAATTAAACACACTGGAGGAAATAACATGACTAGAAAAATTCAAGATGTAGAAGGTATCGGTCCAAAATATGCAGAATTACTCAAGCAACAAGGTATTGATACAACCGCAAGATTGCTGGAAGTCGGTGGTAATCGCTCGGGCAGAAAGGAACTGGCAGAAAAGACCACAATTAATGAGTCCAGCTTGCTGAAATGGGTCAATATGTGTGACCTGTTCCGCATAAAAGGCGTTGCCGGACAGTTCGCTGAATTGCTTGAGGGTGCAGGCGTTGATACGGTCAAGGAACTTCGCAACCGCAATGCAGAAAATCTTGCAGAAAAGATGGCTGAGGTTAATAACGTCAAGCACCTGTGTAAAGCAACACCCAGTACAAAAACAGTTGCCAACTGGATTGAGCAGGCAAAAAACATGGAGCCCATGGTAACCCATTAATCTAATCGTGAAATACTGTAGCGTGATCACCTGACAGGTGAAGTTTCATTACCAGGTAATCATAATCCGGCCGGGTACTCAGAAATGAATTATCCGGCCTTTTAAATTGAGAATACTCAGAATGAACGAATATATAAATAATCTGACAGAAATGCTCGGGCCGGTTGCCACGGGGAAACTGGGGCATGCCGTCATTGGCCTGTTGATCCTCGTTGTTGGTCTTTTCATTGTTAAAATACTGACAGGTGTAGCAACCCGGATGTTGAAAAAGTTCGATATTCTATATCGCACCAACGATGATGGTTCTGTAACAGACCTGGTATCACCTATCGCATCGTTAATCAAAGCGATCCTGACCATATTCATCCTCATGGCTGTATTGCAGCATTTTGGACTGACGGATGTACTGTCACCTCTGAAAGACATGGTTGCTGAATTTACCAGTGCCCTGCCAAATATTATCGGTGCCGGAATAATTATGTATGCCGGCTGGATTATCGCGAAAATCCTGGCTCACCTGGTATCGATGGCGCTGGTTAAATTCGATGAGCAAATCGCGCAAAAAACCGGTAACGATAAAATCAAGGTGTCCGGCTTTGGCAGCGCTTTTGTCCTGGTTGCCGTTCTGTTACCCATTATCGTTTCGGCACTGGGTGTGCTGAATATTCCGGCTATCTCAGATCCCGCGTCAGCAATGATCGAGAAGCTGATGGCGGCGGTACCGAATATCATCGGTGCAGGTATCATTATCCTGGTTGCCTACGTGGTGACAAAATTTGTCATTCACATGTTGAACACGCTTCTCGAGGGTATGCACGTAAATGCGATACCTGAGAAAATCGGTGCCGGGAACCTGTTTAGTGACACATTTACATTAACCAGCCTGATTGGTATCGCTATAATGTTCTTCTCGATGCTCGCAGCGACAACAGCAGCCATAAACGTTCTTGGTATAGATGTGATCTCATCGATCTTTGCCGAAATTATCGAGTTTGGTGGCGGTATCCTCGTCGGCAGTATCATTCTGCTCGTCGGTAACTTCCTCGGCAATCTGGCCCACGCAAAGTTATCAACTAGCAGTAGTCCCGCAATCGCCAATATTGCGCGCATTGCCATACTCGGGCTGGTGCTGGCTATGGGCCTGAAATCAATGGGTCTGGCTGACAATATTGTCAACATGGCTTTTGGCTTCACCATCGGCAGTGTTGCTATCGCCGCTGCAATCGCATTTGGCTTCGGAGGCAAAGATGCGGCCAAGGCCATAACTGACAACTGGGCATCCAAACTTATAAATAAATAATAATTGTCCAGTGTTTGTCGCTTTTAAAGCCCGCTTCGGCGGGCTTTTTTTAACCCGGGCAATGAAAGCGGCCAGCGATAAATAAATGTGACTTTCTTCATCAGGGTAAAGTCTCTATCATCAGAGGCATAAAATTTAAGGCGTTATACAGCTTTGCTGGCGCAAAATAAGGGCTGCGAAATATTTCGCAAATATACACAGAAATAATCTCAAATTAGGAAAATGATCATGAAAATTACAACCGGCCTGATTGGCCTCAGTCTGATAGTGGCAGTAGCAACCATGGGGGGATGCGCAACATCACAACCCAAGCTAACACAGGAACAGATTCTGGATCAGTACTCGTTGGTAGCGAATCTGGATTCCGCAGTAAGAAATGCCAGGTCCAAGGGTGCAGAATTACTGGCACCTGAAAGCTATAACAAGACACTCGATTCACTCGAGAGCGCGATGAAAGCGGCGCATAACAATAATGCTGACACTGCAAACAGGGAAGCATCTGAAGGCCTGAAGATCATGAACAAGGTCAATAGTGATACCGAAAGCAATCGAAAAATACTGTCTGAGGTTATCAGTGCCCGTGAACGTGCGCTTAATGCTGGCGTCCTCACCTTGCAGGCCGAAAAACTGGCCGAGCTGGACGAGGACCTGAAAGCGACGGCTACACTGGTAGAAGACGGCAATATTGAAAAAGCCAAGCAGCGTCGCCCAAAACTGATCGACGGCTATGCTCAGCTTGAGCTCGCCACCTTGAAACAGGGCACCGCCGATCTGGCCAAATCGGCTATTGCCAATGCAAAACAACAAGGTGCAAAAAAATACGCGCCCAAGACCCTGGCCCGGGCTGAAGAAGAGATGGCGCTAGCGGTTTCTATCCTGGATGCTGATCGCACTCAAACTGAAAAGGCCGACGTGCAGGCAAACAAGGCGAAGTGGCTGGCTGAACAAAGTGCGGCTATCACCGAGACCGTAAAAGACTTCGATCGTCGCGATTACACCATGGAAGACGTGGTGCTATGGCACCAGTCACAGTTAAGTACTGTGAATGAGCCACTCGGCGGGCAACTTCCGTTTAATGAATCAAGCGACAAGCCGGTGCTCAGCCTGAGAAACGCAATTATTCAGCTCAAGGACGCCGAGGACAAGTATGGCAAGCAACTGGCACTGACTGAAAAAGATCGTCTGGCACTGGCAGCGCAGGATCGTGCGAGCAAGGAAAAATTTGAAAAAGTACAGGCCATGTTTACTGAAAGAGAGGCCAACGTCTATCGTCAACGTCAGAATGTACTGATCTCTGCTCATGGATTCCAGTTTCCGACCGGACAAAGTGAAATCCAGGCAGGTAACTTCCCGCTGATGAACAAGATCATTCGTGCGATCAAAATCTTCCCTGACTCGCGCATCGAAGTGACTGGCCATACCGATTCAACGGGAGCGGATAATACCAACCAGAATCTTTCACAGGCGCGTGCCATGAAGGTTGGTAAATTCCTAACAGAGGTTGGAGAGCTCGCACCAAATCGTATCACAACACGCGGTTACGGAGAGAGCCGGCCTGTTGCCACTAATGAAACCGCAGCGGGACGCGCTGAAAACCGTCGTGTGGAGATCAGAATCATCAATGAATGACAGGTTTTTAGTTTGGCTCTCCCCTTGCTAGGACCTGAAATCAGGGAAGTTTAGAGAGCGTATTCTCGAGTAATACAGGGAATAGTAGTTGAAGACAGGAGCCGGGGCCGGTGATGAACGTGAGTGATCACGCTTTGTCACTGGCCTTTTTTTATCTTTTAGCACCCATTACTTTTTGACTGGATGCAATTAACACTAACCTCCGCTATCTTCCGATTCAGCAATCTTGCGTTTTTTCCATTCGCGGTGTTGATTGATAATACCGATCACTTCATCAGGATCATCCGTCATATAGAGTAGATCAAGATCGCTACTGGCAATAGTGTCGTTTTTAATCATGGTATTGTTTATCCACGAATAAAGATCTTTCCAGTACTCACTGCCAAACAGAATCAACGGCAACGGATAAATCTTTTCCGTTTGCATCAGCGTCAGGGCTTCAAAAAACTCATCCAGCGTGCCAAATCCACCCGGCATACATACATAGCCAATCGAGTGTTTAACAAACATAACCTTGCGCGCAAAGAAATACCGAAACTCTAGTTTAATATTCTGGTGCTGATTAGGAAGTTGTTCGTGAGGTAACTGAATATTGAGACCAATCGACTTGCCACCTGCTTCTGCCGCGCCCTTGTTGGCCGCTTCCATGATGCCACCGCCTCCACCGGTGATAATGGCGTATCCGTCTTTAACAAGACGATGAGAAATACCATGAGCATGCTGGTAATAGATGTTATCCGGCTTGAGTCTCGCTGAGCCGAAGATGGAGATGGCAAAGCCGATATCTGTGAGCTTATCAAAACCTTCAGTGAACTCACTGATAATGCGAAACATTCGCCAGGATTCATCGCCTTTAAGATCATCAATCATAGAATTTGTAATTGTTATTGTGATTGTTAGAAACGAGGTTTGGATCCACGCTATATATAGACTAGTCTAAAAATAGTGACATTTCACTGCGAACGGCAATGTGAATGAAGTTAAGCACAATGTGGGGAGAGATATTGCATCGCAAGCAGGACCCGGATTACGCATTGCTCCATCCGGGCAGTAACACCGTTATCAACGCACACAAACCGCCGCCATCTTATCCACTATTGCCAACGATACCCAACCACCATTGCCAACGTCACCTCCTCGCTAATACCAACGTCATCCTACCCACTATACCTGCCCAGAATTACCAACGTCACCTACCCACCATCACCATCGTCAACCTGTCCAGCATTACCAACGTCACCTACCCACCATCACCAACGTCAACCTACCCAGCATTGCCAACGTCACCTACGCACCATCACCAACGTCATCCCCGCGAAAGCGGGGATCCAGTGTCCAGACATGCTTCATTCCATATCGCATTATTCAGATCGTCAGGATGAAGCTTTTCACACTCCGCCGAATGCAGGTGCCAGTAAGACCTGTCGATAGCGCCTTCGCTATATTCTGCTTTCTTGTCATGATCAAAGGGGCACCACCAGTTTTCAACGATTTTGACCAGGTAGGCGGCATATCTGAAAAGTGCGACACTCAAAGGGCAATATAACTTGCAATTGAAGATCCAGTAGAGCTTGTATGCGCGCAGGTTATACCAGGTGGCACCGGTTGAATAAGTAATCTGGTTAGCGTAATGATATCGGTGCGAAGCCCAGGCAGGGACGAAATCCCAATAAGAGCGGATATTCATGCCGCCTATCCACTTCAGGTGGGTTTTGACCAGTATTACACCAAGTAGAACAAACGGCGTGGTTGTTATAATTGGAAGATAGATCAGTGGTACACCAAAGAAAACTTTCCATGTCGGATGGTTTAGGTAATTCGAACCGATTATTACGCGTTGCATGGCAATATGCCTATAAGAAATTAAATAACTGAGTTGAATGTCAATGTAACATATCCACATTAAATAACCGATTATATTAGTTTGAATTATCCAGATAGATGAATGGTATTTCTCAATCCGGACTGGAAGATAATTTAAATTGAATTTAGTTGCTCAATATCATAGACATTGCGACCAGATGATTTAACCTGTAAGCAAATAAATTCAAGAGGAAGAAAAATGCTAGGCGAGAAGCACGACCTGATCCATGAATTACCGGAACACAAGGAACGTATACATCAGCTCAAGATCAGCAACGAAAATTTTAAAAAGATGTTTGATGAATATCACGAGCTTGATCACCAGATAATCAGAATGGAAGAAGGCATCGAAACACCGTCCGACGATGTGATTGAAGAACTAAAAAAACAGCGACTGTTCCTGAAAGACCAGTTATATAGCATGATCATAAATGTAGAATAGAACAGCTAAACGCAGACCTGATGAAGCTTCGCATCGTTCGGGATATGCTTAATATAGAATTCTGTAATGTATCATTACCAGTAATTGAATTCCGAGCGTCACAAGTATTTGTTGCTCGTCTTTGGCTATCAGTGAATTTTGCGGAAATCTACCCTCTTCATCGTGCTAGTGCTGCACAGGCAATCTAAGCCCCACTGTCATTCCCGCGCAGGCGGAGATCCACTGATTAGACACGTATATTGGTCTGCCCCTACCCTCGATTAAACTTTAAACAATCTCTATAACTAATTGAAAAACAATAATTAGCACATTATTATACCTTGAAAAACGTAAATTAATCCCTACTAATATACTCAGGTATTAACAACAATGTCCGGAGGTGTGACATGACTGGATTAATTCCCAACTTTCCACACAACGGTGTAGTTACTATCAATCGCGTGATCATCAAAACGGAATATACGGTCGATGATCTGCAGGAAAGAGTTGCAACGCTATGTGAGAACGTCAAAACTTATCATTCTGAAACCGGTTTTGTCGGTGGCTTTGTGGCGCTTAACAGCGGCCAGATTTCCAATGAAGGCAGCACCATTGGCCAGGCGGTCGAGAATTCGCTCAAAGGTCGCGAAGCTTTGATTGTGACCTTCTGGAACACCTTTGATGATCACGAGCGCTCACATCGCAGTGAAACCTTCCAGCCATTATTCAAGCAGGTACTCGAACTGTGTGAAAACGGTAATGAAGAAATTGCTTATGAAATGTTGTGGTCCGGAAAGGCCTACAACCCGGAACAGGCAAAAGCTGCGCAAGACGCGAAGGCTAAATATGCTGCATAAGTAGTATAAATAGACCTGCCGTGAAAACGGCGGGTCTATTTCAGTTTTATTCAGGCACGCCCTGATATTCGATTGTTATCAAGCCACCGATCATAGATTTCAGTTATTCCATTAATTGCCTATACACTGCTATTGATTGACAATGATGAATCGTGACTATTCATATTGAGCTTCTGTTGTGCAATAGCCTGTAATAGAACCGGTGCAATGGCATAAAGTCCTGCAGTTACCTGTGCAGCATTCATACCAGCGTTTCTGGACATTGAATCGATGTCAATCTTTCTCATCAATTCATATGAACACCTGGATAATAAACAGGCAATCGTCTGGTATACACTGTTTTTTTGTGTCGATTCAAATAAACCGGAAGCGGCTACGGGTAAAAAATGCCTGGCCTGATCAATTGAAAATTCAGCGCCGATTAAACGCCTGGTTAGCGCGAAGTTATGTTGCTCGAAACATTGCTGTATAACATCCATACAAACCTCCCGTCAGCGGGTCAAGAAATACATCTTTCACAGCTACTATAAAAAATGCAATTCTAGCGGACAATGTCATTGGTCCATATTTAACAATTGCTTACAATTGAGCGCCAGCTCAATTTCAGATCAGTTAGCAGATCAATCGAGTGTTGATATTGACTTAACTCCTTCAAGTGTAACAAAGCCTGCAGAGGCATTGATGAAACCGGCTTTATCGATGTACTGAATCGCCTGCATACTGCATGATTTTGCCCTTCCCACGTGGGCAGCGCTGTCATCGACAAACAGGATAGCGCCAGGCGGCAAACCGAGGTCGGCCGCCACATCGGTAAATTGACACGGGTCTCGTTTACCTTTGCCCAGGTAATAGCTGTTGTAAACACGATCAAAGTACTTGTAAAAGTGATACTTCGCATCCAGTCGGTCTGCCAGTCAGCTGGTAAGGATTGCGGTGACATAACCCTGCGCCCTGAGCTAGTGCAACCAGGTCCAGCATCCAGCTGCGCATGATAAAGCCATCGAACATACGTGCATGTAGATACGCATCATCCCCGCGCATGCCGGTACGCTCGTGCAGCGCGACCAGAAATCAGACTCGCTGCCTTTGCCCAGTACGAACCCGCTATCGTAGACTGCCTGCATACCTGCCGCGGTTATGTCTTCCACCGCCAGGTGCTGTTCCTTCGCCAGTGCCTCCAGACCATTGCTGAAGCCCTCTTCAGCGAGTACACCGCCAAAGTCAAATAAAACCGCTCGAATTTATCTCATTGTCGACCCTTCACACCTGTTGTTGAGTTGTATCATGTTCGACAGCAAACACATGTTGCTGAAAATTGGAGAATAATATTCTTCAACCCGGATAAGCTCATAGCTAGCCGTGTTTTTTGATCCTGATCAAGAAAAATAAACATGTCATAGCTGATGAATGCATTTAATTGGCGTAGTCTACAGTTACATACAAACTAGTAGAGTCTTATTTTAAGACAATACATATAGCGGGAGGAATCTTAACAATGAATGAGTTTACACACCCTGAAGATGTCGGTGTACCTGATCCCGAATTAAATACATCACCGATTGCAGACGAAGGAGACGAGGAGACTGATGTTGTGCGGCAGGAAGTGCCGGGTGAGCCCGTGTGTCATTTTAATAACAAAAGTTTTAAAACAGGTGCCTACATCAAAAGCGGAACAATCATATTGAAATGTGATTATGGTATCTGGATACCGATAGGTCCGGCAGATCCTGATAATCCGTAATCGTTAGATCAGTGTAATCAGAACGCATTTGTTGCTACTGGTAAGGGCGTAGGCCGGGTAATGCCTACCATCCATACCACTACCCCTGCCCGTTCATGCAATATTATTCTGCGTTAGTGCTTACACCTGTATTTTGCTTGCTAGAGCGCCTGAGAAAATCCCAGGCTTCGTTTGTGCCTTCCAGGTCCTTGTTCTGTTTCCCCACCAGCATGCGTGCCATCAGTGGAACACTGTATTTGATCGAAGGCATGGTGTGCCCGCCGCCGCGTACTTCATAAAACCAAAGCGGCTGTCCATCGGCTTTCGCGGGATAGGTAGTTTTGATGATCACGCTATCATCTTTTTGATTGATATCCGGCAGTGCCACAGACACTAGCTGCGCTTTATCCGCACGATTCACCTTGAGCCAGTAATCCAGCGTGGCAGGCGCAGACATCATCACCGGTCCCTGCTCACGCACCTGGCCGCCCTGCCATAACATGAGTGGATCTTTTGTTGCTGACATCATTAATAATGGCACGGGTATCCGGGGTTGTTTACAGTCAGACACCAGTGGCTGATTTGCGATAAACACCGCCGTCGCGGCAATCCTGTCAGCCAGTTCTGTAACCAGACGCAAGGTCATCATGCCGCCGTTGGATGCACCAGTGGAGTACACTCTCGATTCATTGATATCGAAATGCGTTTTGGCCCAGTCGAGCAGCGTACGCACAAAACCAACATCGTCCGCAGATGAGGCTGAATTATCGCCTGCCACAGCAACACGGCAATCATTCCAGTTCTGCCGGTCACCCTCGGTATCGCCGGTTCTAACATTCACCCCGTTGGGTACCAGCAGCAGGAAGCCGTTCTCGCGCGCCAGCGCTTCCCATCCCTGTGAACCACCCGCACGTTTTCGAAAAATCTTGCGCATGCTTTGCGTGCCACCATGGAACAACAAAACAACATCGTGCTTGTCGGCAAGATTCTCGGGCACAAAATATCTGAAATAACGCTTTAAATTGTCGTGTTGAATAGTGCCTTCATGCCAGCCTGGTTTTGTTCCATCAATCACGGCTGCCGCAGTTACTGGTTGCGTGAGTAGCAGGATGAGTACACAGTAGCCGATAATTGATTGCCGCATAAAATACCTTTGTCGTTGCTTCACACGGTTAGATGAATAGTGTCCAGTTAGCAATATTATTTTGTTCCAGGAACAATTGTCATGAGTTAGGGTTTATTACATCATGTGTCTGCTTTTTCACTGTCCTGCCGCCAGTCCTGGTCAGACGGGCTGGATATATATTCTTCATCCGATTGCATCATTTCACGCAAGCGTTCACGCGCATCAGCTGCAATATGTACACGCACATCCATATCTTCATGGTAGTTTTTATACAGCTCGCGCAGGGTTTCTTCATCGTGTGCACGAAAAAGATGGGCCGCCTGTTTTGCACGCCAGGCGGTATAGCCCAGGTGCTTGAGTGCTTCTTCACCCAGACGTAACGCGCCTTCAAAGGTTTCACGCTCATAGCTATCAACGCCCTGTTCGAGCAACTCGAACACATGGGCAACGTCCCAGGCGCGTGCGATGATTTTCAGGTGCGGGAAGTTTTCACGCGCCAGTTCAATCAGGCGCAATGCACCCTCGGCTTCATCGATAGCGACCACCAGCAGGCTGGCACTGTCAGCACCCGCCGTGCGCAGCAGATCTAGCCGACAGGCATCGCCGTAAAAAACCTTGAAGCGGAATCGCCGCAGGATTTCGATATGATTCGGATCGTGCTCAAGCACGGTGGCATCGATACCGTTGGCATGCAGCAGGCGGCCGACGATCTGGCCGAAACGACCGAAACCGGCAATAATGACCGCGTGACCCTGGTCCTCCACTTCATCCATCGGCGGTGCGGGTGCCTGGTCGAGCAGCGGCTCGATGAACTTGTCGTGCACCACCATGAGTATGGGCGTGACCAGCATCGATAGTGCCACCGTTACGATCAGGGTGTCGTTGACCGTACCCGGAAACACACCGCTCGCCTGTGCCACGCTGAACAATACAAAAGCAAACTCACCACCCTGTGATAATACCAGCGCGAACAACGGTAACTGGCGGCCCGGTAATCCATAGAGACGACCGAGCCCGTACAGAATAACCGACTTTACTGCGACCAGTCCCAGCGCCAGGCCAATAATCAACATCGGATCGCGCAGCAGGATGCCGAAATCGATCGACATGCCCACCGCGATAAAAAACAACCCGAGCAGCAATCCCTTGAAGGGTTCGATGTCACTTTCCAGTGCATGGCGGTATTCCGATTCGGCCAGCAGCACCCCGGCAAGAAAGGCACCCAGTGCCATCGACATGCCCACGGCCTCCATCAGTAAACCGGTGGCAATCACCAGTAGCAATGCAAAAGCAGTGAACACTTCGCGCAGTCCGGTGGCGGCGATCAGGCGCAATACCGGCAGCATAACAAAACGTCCACCGACTACGATCAGTACAATCACACCCAGTGCCTGCAGCAGCGCGCTCCAGTCAAAACCATTGGCCACGTCTTCGATGCCGGTACTCAATAGCGGAATGATCGCCAGCATTGGAATTACCGCGATATCCTGGAACAGCAGCACCGAAAAGCCACTATGACCGGCCGGTGTCGGCAGCAGGTTTTTTTCGGTCAGTAGTTGCAGTGCCATCGCGGTTGATGAAAGCGACAGACCCATGGCGGCGACCACTGCGACCGGCCCCGTCAAATTAAACACCATGCCCAGCCCGGCAAGGATAATCACCGTGATCACGACCTGCGCGGCACCAAGTCCGAGGATGGGTTTGCGCATAGCCCACAGTCGTTGCGGGTTGAGCTCGAGGCCGATCGCAAACAGCAACAGCACGACACCGAATTCGGCGAAATGCAGGATGTCATCGGCATTGCGTATCAGGCCAAGCCCCCAGGGCCCGATCACCACGCCGGCCAGCAGGTAACCGAGCACGGCACCAAAGCCGAGTCGCTTGGAAACCGGTACCGCGATGACCGCAGCAAGCAGGTAGATAAAGGCATTGAATAGCAGGCTTTGGTCGTCCACAACAACTCCTATTTGGTGTTACCCGGTTGGTAGTGTTCGAGCAGGTGGCGATAGCGCGTCGCATGCGCGTCTATCACCGCAGCTGGCAACCCGTGCCCACCCTGCAGTACCAGCGGTGGCAGAAAATGCATGCCGCAAAACCGCACCGTCTGTTTAATCGGCCGCATCAGTTCTTCAAACGGGTAATGATGGATGCCACCAGGTTGATATTCCTCGGCCGCTGCACCGGTACTCACAACCAGTAAAAAGTCCTTATCCTCGAGCACGGAACCTCCCGGTCCGTAGGCGAAGCCACGCAACAGCACGGTGTCCAGAAAATGCTTGAAGATGGCAGGCGCTGCATACCAGTAGATGGGATGTTGAAACACAATCAGATCAGCCTCGCGCATCACCGTCTGTTCAGTGGCAACATCGATGAAAAAATCAGGATAGAGTTCGTGCAGATCGCGAAAGTTGACCTGGGGAAGATCGTACACAGCCTCCCTCAAAGCCCGGTTGATCACCGACTGCTCGATCGCCAGGTGCGCAAAATAAACCACAATGCTTGAACCACTACCCATCAGTTTCCTCCTGAATGGATGGTATTGTGACTGATTCGATACATTAGACCAAGCTCAAGCCCATGCTCAAACCGATAAAGTATCGTGGACAGGAAGAAGCGAGCGTAATCCGGGGAAAGTGCTACGACTACTGGATCCGCACATTTGCGGGGATGACGGCAAAGCCTGTGAGTAACAGGATATACGCACTGCAGTTTCATTCACACGTCATTCCTGCTAAAGCGGGAGACCGCTTTTCGATCGAGCCTGACCCTGTTGGTCATTAACCTTCTTTACAGCGTCATTCCCGCGAATGCGGGAATCCAGTGTCCTTAAGCAATACTGCCTACTGTAACCAACTATGGACTCGGATTGGCATGCGCCTGGTGAATCGCTTCAATCCCTTGCAGCACCTCGTCAGATAACTTCACATCAATGCTGCCGATATTGCTACGCAGTTGTTCCATCGTGGTAGCACCGATAATGCTACTGGTGAGAAAGGGTCTGCTGTTGGCATAAGCCAGCGCCATCTGTGCCGGATCCAGATCATGCTTTTGCGCCAGTGCAACATACTTCTCGGTTGCAGACACCGCCGCGGGGTTACTGTAGCGGTTATAGTCCGGATACAGTGTCAGGCGCGCGCCATTGGGCTGTGCACCATGCAGGTATTTACCCGACAACACACCAAAACCCAGTGGCGAGTATGCCAGCAATCCGACCTGTTCACGCCAGGAGACCTCTGCCAGGCCAACTTCATAGCTGCGGTTGAGCAGGCTGTAAGGATTCTGTACGCTGACGATGCGCGGCAAGCCAGCCTGCTCGGCATGATGCAGAAACTGCATCACACCCCAGGGTGTTTCATTCGACAGCCCGATATGCCGGATTTTACCGGCTTCCACCTGTTCGCCGAGGGCTTCGAGGGTTTCCACAATAGGCGTGATGTGCTCTTCATGTGACGGCACAAAACCCAGCTCCCCGAAAAAGTTCGCTTCGCGTTGCGGCCAGTGCAATTGGTAGAGATCCAGATAATCGGTCTGAAGTCGTTGCAGGCTGGCATCCACTGCTGAGCCAATATCAATCCGGTTAAATCGCGTCTTGCCATTGCGTATGTGCGGAATCCAGTCCTCACCGGGGCCGGCAATCTTGCTGGCCAGCACAAGCTGGTCGCGTGTGCCCCGTGCCTGCAGCCACTCACCGATAATTTCCTCGGTACGGCCGTAGGTTTCCGCCTGTGGCGGGATGGCATAAAGTTCAGCAGTATCAAAAAAATTCACGCCCTGTGTAAGCGCATAATCCATTTGCTCAAACGCCTGTTCGCGCGTATTCTGCTGGCCCCAGGTCATGCTGCCAAGGCAGATAACACTGACGTCAATTTCGGTATTGCCGAGTTTTCGATATTCCATTTCCTGATCATACCTGATTACGGTGATATTATTGAACGATATGATTTATAGAAAGGACACCTTTACATGCTTGCTGCGATTTTCGACCTATACAGAATAAACCTGCATGAACCGTATCAACCCCGATAAACTGCTAATGACCAAGTGGACAGCCGTGCAACCAAAGCAGAAACAGCGGCACTTTATCGTCACCCGACTGATTCATGCTGCAGATGAAACTGTCGTCGCATGTGAGCTGGAAGCCGTTATCAATAACAACGTCTATGAAATGGATTGGCGGCAACTTAAAGATACAACGAACTGGATAATGGGATGGAAATAAAGCGATTCACCGGTAAACTTATGCTGTTGATATGTCTTGGGGCGATGGAAACAGTGTCGGCAGATGATTTAATGATTGATGATCGAAGCAGTGGCAACCTGAGTTCTAGCCTGGGAATTGAATGGCGCCTGTTTACTGATCAGGTTATGGGCGGCGTATCCAGTGGAAATCTAACGCTGGACAATTATAAAGGCAGAGACTGCCTGCGCATGCAAGGTGATGTTTCAACAGAAAACAACGGTGGTTTTGTACAGATGTCCCTGTCCTTATCCAGACAAGGACCTTTCAATGCCTCAGCCTATACTGGCGTTGAGCTGGAAGTGGCGGGTAGTAATGAAACATACAATATCCATTTTCGTACATCCGGTCTTTGGCTACCTTGGCAATCCTATCGATCCAGCTTTCAAGCGACGCCTGAATGGCAAACAGTTCGTATACCATTTGCAGAGGTGGCAGCCTACAAAACGACACAGAAATTTCGTCAGGACAAACTAGAGCGTATCGGCCTGGTAGCAATTGGCAGAGACTTTAAAGCGGATCTATGTCTGGCATCGATACGTTTTTACGTTACTAATATGTAACTTCACCCGTGTATTGCTCGGCCTTATATAAGTTGCAACAACACCACTGACTTATTTACATCTTTAGATGTTTCTTGCTGTCATTACAAGGCGCGGGCTTGTCAGCATCTTCAAGCGCATAAGCATCGGCAACATAAGCCGGGCCCTTCATAAATACCACGATAACGCAGCCAATAGTTACGGTAAACGCGGCTGATACGACCATAAAAAACAGTGATATTGAAAGGATATCAACACTGATCAAATACTTTTCGATCTCTGCTGCTGATCCGGTAATGGGAAACAGTCGAACAAAAATTGACATAAACAACGGTATAAACAGACCACCGAGCAAAATTTTTGGTATTTGTTTCAGGATCACCCACTCAAGACCCGCAGCATGACGACGATTATGTAATTTAGTCATTTTTTAACTCCTCTGGAGTTTGAGAAACTGCAAAAGCATAATCAAACGGCTAGATACAATTACTATTGTACTGATACATATGATATTTGCCATGCTTGCTAGTTCACAGCCATGCTCACTTTATCAGCTACATAGCCCGGATGAGGTGCAATAAGGAATTAGCGGAAATGGCAATTATTACAAGCACTTCCCTGGCATGCGTGGCCCAGTCAATGTGGTCAGGTTGCGATGAGGAAAAATAATGGACCAGGCAAAATAAAGGGACGAAGAGATTATTTTACTTTCTTCGCCCCATTTATATCTTTCGCCGGAGTGGCGAGCAAGCAGGATTAATTCAAGGCGTAATCGCTCAATGGCTGCACTTCACGTGTAAAGTCATTCATTGTCAGTGCGTTTGACTGGTATGGCTGAACTTCACGTGTCAAGTCATTCATTGTCAGTTCATTCGTCTGTATACGTTGCTGATAAATCATCGCGTATACCAGTACTGATGTTACATAGTCGCGGGTTTCACGGAAAGGGATTGTTTCAATCCACACATCCGCCGGTATTGTCTCAGACGGCAACCATTTTTTAACACGATGTGGTCCGGCATTATAAGCCGCCAGTGCAAGCGCATAATGCCCGTCAAATTGATTCAGCAGCTTTTGATAATAATACGAACCATACTGCAAGTTCTTGACAGGATCATACAGGCTGTTTTTACCTGCCCAGCTTTCATTGAGATCTTTGGCTATTTGCCGCCCTGTTCCTGGCATGATCTGCATCAGTCCGCGCGCACCTACGGGTGAGTGCGCATCTTTATTGAATGCGCTTTCGCGGCGAATCAGGCCATACAGTATCACAGGATTAAGATTCTGCAGCTCCGCGTTCTGATGAATTTTATCGGAATAACTGAGTGGGAATCGTAATTCAATATCATCCCACTGTTTGACCTTGGCGATGGTAAAGATTGCGATCTCGTCCCATTGCCATTGTTGTGCCAGTTTTGCTGCAGCAGGATAATCATTTTTATCTAACTGCCGTAGTGCATGCCACCATTGCAGCTTTGCATCATTATCTCTTTTCAGCGCCATAAGTTCGAAAGCAACACGAAATTCCTTGCGATTTTGAATATCTGCAATTTCCTCAGGTGTTACATCTATTGGATTATTTGATAACTGATATTCACGATTTAACCTGTCAGCTGCGAGATAACCATAAAAGTCACGTTTCGTCGAAAGTTCGCTTAACAGTTCATCAGCCTGCAGGGGTTTGCCTGTTTCCTGGTAGGCACGCGCCAGCCAGTATTGCCATTTCTCCAGATTCTGGTTGGAAGCATTCATGTCTTTAATGGCGGTAATCACTCGTGGCCAGTTTTGCTCGTATAAAGCGACTCTTATGCGGCGTGACTTGCTTTTATAGTCACTTTCATTTAATTGCCCCAGCCTATCAAAGGCCGCTGACTCGTTTTTGTAGGCCAGCTTGAACGCCAGGCGTTTTTCCAGCTTGTCTGACTGTTTCTGGCTGATATCGAAACTGTGTTTGTTGTTGTCCCATAAATCTATGGCCTGATAAATGTCACTGCTGGCAAGCCGATTAATGGCATGAGTGAACATCAATGGTGCCTGCGCAGTTTCGGGACGGGTTAACAGCTCAGGTATATAGCGTTCAGGCTTACTGTGAAGCTTCAGCCACAAGTCAGCTGTTTTTTGATCACCCGCGGTCATCAGTTTTTTTACATATTTTGCCAGGCTGGTTTTATTGTTTTGCAGTGCAGCGTCAAAACGCTGCCAGAACAGGTCCTGGTTAAACAGGCTGGATTTTTTTAGCTGCGCAAACAATGGATCACAGACTTTGGGTTGCGATTTACCGACGGCCCACAGTTTTTTCGCGCCATTCAGTGCGGCTTGTTTATCGCCGGTTTTGAATTGTGCCCGATGATAATAACAGTTCAAGCTGGAATTACTGGTTGTGCTGTAATATTCCAAAAAGGTTTGCCATTGCCCTTTTTTTGCCAGGTGGTACAACCACTGACGTTTTAATGTGCTGCTATAACGGGAAGATTCGTTCTGTTGCAGAAACTGTTTTACCTGTTGTTCACGGCCCAGATGTTTTTTTAACCATCGATACTGAAGGTACGGATATAGCGGATAATCTTCCAGTTGATCTGCCAGCTTAAAATAGTTTGCGTCATCGCCCCTCTTGAGAGTTTTTTCAGCCTGCAGGAACAGCTCTCTCAGCCTGGCTATTTCCTCATCGGTAAATTGCTTTTCAACGGCGCTATCGACTGCAGACAGGCTGATGTCACCGCCAGTCCGATCGATTTTTCCCTTGACTGAGTTAACCGGTGTGACTTCATCCTGGCGCAGGTCGTTCTGTGACTCCGACAGCATGGATAATTGAGTTGATATAGTCTCAGGCGTTGCCGCATTATCATCAGGGTCATTTCCACTGAATATAGCGGGAGACCGCAACAGGCACGCTGATGACAATAGCAACAGGAGTAAACGTCTTTTTATCATTATTATTATTGACTCATAGTGTGCTATCGGCCTCTTTTTGGGAGTGACCGCCAGGCTAGAGAGTATTTATTTTGACCCAGTGACAATTAAGCACTGAACCACCCGCCTTGTTTCAGGAAGACTACTTAAATAGTACTATATAATTATCGCAAATCAATGCTTGATGCGGTTTTTAGCATCTATTTTTAATCAGAATTAACAACAATTTACAGTTTATATTTAAAGCTTACCGACGAACGGTATAGTCGCCACCAGCGCCGAAGCTGTTGTAACAACGATTTGGTAGCAAAGGCTGTCATGGCGGCTAAAAAAGCGAGCTAAATTACAGCAGTTGCTAATATTAGACAATACTGATTCTGTGCTGCTTATAGTTGAAAATTGACCAGCTTTGAATGTTGAAGTGGCTCATTTAGTCGTAAGCAGTCCCGCGTAAACAAAGCCTTGCAGGCGTTGCCTGTTGGTGGAAGTGGCTTGACCTCAATCTTTCCGCCACTCTCCTCATCCGGGCTACATACTTGCGCCAGGATCCAGTGCCATCACTGGTATCTCGCAATCGCCCTGATTCAGTTGCGATTAAAACGATTGAGATATTTTTGCGTGTACGCTTTGCTGTAGCTGTCGGGTAGCGTGTAATACACGAATATATTGATAACAGCGGCAGTAAATATAACGCCAACTGCGTTTATCCAGTGAACGGATGCAATCAACAATGTAACGGTCGCAGCAGTTGAAGCGGTCATCAACATTAACCTGTTGCGTGTTTGATCCAGGTACAACATTTCATTTCTCCATAAGTCTGTGTCGGGCACAACCCCACTGTACCCTTACACAATGATTCTCCCTTGACTTAATACGCCAATTGCTTGCTAATGAGTGACTACTGCTCAGATAGCCTTAGATCTGACAGGCAATCACCAAAAAATACATGGCTGCTAGTATTTTGGACCTTACAGGAAGATTTTTTTATCAATGGGCTCGATCTCCGATGAAATGTCACTCTTACCTGACCAATCGCATCTGAATCCACGAATTCAGTAATATAGCCCGGATCAAGAAAAGCGAAATACGGGTAAGCTATACAGTGAACTGCAACAAATACAAACGAAAGCAGACACCCTCGCAAGCATTGCGTTTTGCCCTTATTATGCTGCTGTTATCATGCACCCCTGCGTCACTGGCAGACGCACAGCTGGAGAACTCAGAGTTTGACCGATACGCGGATGCAACAAGCCATCTCATTAATGCACAGCTACGCGCAACGCAGTGGCCTGACTTCGGATCAGCCGCGTAAACGTTACCTGTGGACGGATGCCTTCGCGGTCTGCAACTATCTCGGCCTGGCGCGCACCACGGGTGAACCGGTTTACACCGAGCTGGCGCTGAAGCTGGTCGACCAGGTGCATCACACGCTGGGCCAACACCGCCAGGATGATCCACGCACCGGCTGGATCAGCGGCCTCAATCAGGATGCAGGTGAAATGCACCCGACCCGCGGTGGCCTGCGTATAGGCAAGACCTTACCGGAGCGCGGCCCGGATGAAGCATTCGATGCGCGCCTGGAATGGGACCGCGACGGTCAGTACTTTCATTACCTGAGCAAATGGATGCACGCACTCGACCAGGTCACGCGCGCCACCGGGCAGCCCCGCTTCAACTACTGGGCGCGCGAACTCGCCGTCAGCGCGTTCGAAGCCTTCAGCTACCCGACTACCTCTGATAATGAGCCGCGCCGCATGGTGTGGAAAAAAAGCATCGACCTGAGCCGTGCGCTGGTGCCTTCGATGGGCAAACACGATCCGCTGGACGGCTACATCACCAGCCTGCAGCTGGCCGCCACCGCGGCAGTACTGCCACAGTCGGACACCGGCCCCAAACTTGAGCACGAAATCGCAGCGTTCGCACACATGGTGCGTGGTGGTGATTGGACCACCGATGATGCGCTCGGCCTTGGTGGCCTGCTGATCGATGCCTACCGCGTGCAGCAATTGCAACAACTGGGCGCGCAATCGCAACCACAACTGCTCGAACAGCTGCTCGATGCTGCCATCGCCGGCATGCGTTACTACACAGGCAGCGGCGAGTTGCAACAACCGCCACAATACCGGCTCGCGTTTCGCGAACTTGGCCTGGCGATCGGTCTGCACGCGGTGGAACGCATGCAGCAGTCACTCGACGATAATGGTGTTGTACAGCACATAAGTAACAGCCCGCGTTTAGCTTCACAACTCAGCGCACTGATGCAGTACGCCGGCATGCGTGATCATATCGAAAACTTCTGGCTCGATGCCGAAAATCAGCACACCGACACCTGGAGCGAACACAGGGACATCAACGAAGTCATGCTCGCAACCAGCCTCGCACCCGACGGCATGCTGGAACTGCAAATGTCCGGTGTTGCGCGCTAGTAATGTAACAGAAATAACTGTTGATCAAGAATCAAACCAGGGCGATAGCAGAAACGTTTTGTGTTGATTGGTCAGTCGAAGTTAATCAGTCCTGAACATATCGAATACTATTAACTCCCGGCCCGATTGAAAGCTATGCAAAAAGTTTGTTGCGGGCAGTCTCGGTAATCACAGAAACGGCCGGATGCTTTATTCGACGCTCAGCGGAAATTGCGAAGTAGCTTTCCTTGATTTCCTCGGTGCGCCCGATCACCTCGACGCCATATTTATCGAGCACGTCCTGTTCAACAGCACTCGGCGAAGTAAACACGCCGGTTCCGCTTTCGCCGAACACTTTCATCAATGCCCGATCCTCGAATTCCGCAACCACGAGCGGATTGATTTCATTTCTTTCAAACCAGTTTTCCAGGTTGCGCCGCAAACTGCTACCGGCACTTGGCATCAGCATAGCAATGCCATCCAGGCTTTTTGGGAAGTTCTGACGCAGCTCCAAGGCCTGTTTTGGTATAGCGAAGAAGCTGATTCCGGATTCACCAAGCGCATGGTTATAAGCACGCACATTCATACCGGGACTGATCGGGCTATCAGCGAGAACAACATCCAGCTTGTGCACGGCAAGTTCGGCGAGCAGGTCAACCAGCGGTGCCTCGTGGCAAATCAGGCGCACCGTGTCGGGCAGTTTCAATACCGGCTCGAGCACCCTGAAGGCGAGCAGTTTCGGTACCACCATGGCGATGCCAACCTTGATGTTGAGTGCAGAGCCGGGGGTATGACCATCCAGTACATTCTGCAGCTCGGAACCGAGCTGGAACATTTCGTTCGCATAGGAATATACCAGACGTCCAGTTTCTGTTAGCACCAGTCCGCGACCATCACGTTCGAATAACCTGGTGCCAACCTGCTTCTCGAGTTCGCGCAATTGCCCGCTGATCGTCTGCGGTGTCAGGTACAGGGCTTCCGCGGCCCTGGCAATACTGCCGTGACTCGCGACTGCCCAGAAGTAGCGCAAGTGTTTCATGTTCAGCTTCAAGTTGGACATACGGTTTCAACCCCTGATTGGCTTTGGCTGCTTGCAGTATCCATAGTGTCGTATACGGCAAGCAAGCGTTTTTGGTCTGTAATACACTGCCGGCTATTTAACCAGAACCGGTGATACAAAACCTGCGGGCTTGACTGCGAGTATCGATGCATTGATGTTCTGCATCACATCCTCGGCCGTGTTACCGATGATGAAACCCGGTATTCCAGTACGCCCGATGCTTCCCATGACGATGAGGTCGGTATCGAGCTGACTGCTGAGCTGTCGTATTCTTGCCGCGGCCTGGCCTTTTAACAAATGTACCGTGTCATCAGAGGTGTTCATGTCATAGCTGGCCAGCAGCTCGTCGAAGGCCTTTAGATGCCGTTCACGTTTAAGTTCGATCAGGTATTGGAGTTCAGTCCTGGAAACACGATAACGCCCGTCGCTCAACAAGGACTCGCCCTCCAATTGCCAGGCATGTACCACATCGAGGCGGGCGGATTCGCGTTGTGCCAGCGAACTCGCCAGATCCATCACCAATCGGTCGCAACCTTGACCCTCTTCTGCCATCGGATCAACTGCTGCCAGTATCGAACGGTAGGGAAAAGCCGCATGTGGCCGATCGATCCATACCGGACACGGACACTTGCGCAGCAGATGCAGGTCGGTACTGCCAAGCACGCGCTCGGACAAACCTTGCGGTGGTTTTGACGCCTTGATCAACAGGTCATGACCTTTACTCAATACCGCGCGTATCACTTCGACGAACGCAATGCCGGTGACGACCCGGCAATAGATCAGCGCGTCAGGTTCGTTGTAGGGTTCGATCAGCTTTTCCAGTGCTTGCTGGCGGCGATCCTGCAGTATCTGGTTGAGGTCCGTTCCGAACGTGCGCTCGACTTCGGCCGTTGACCGGGTTTCTGCCAACACATCGATCACCGTCAAGCGGGCATGGTTGCTGTGCGCCAGTTGCACCGCCCGTTCCAGTGCGTGGCAGGTTTCAGTGGCCCCGTCTGCAAAGTAAAGTATGTTTTTAAAGCGTTTCATATCAGACCTCCTGACAGACTTACCCGTTGACAAACAAAAGGAGTATCAATAAAAATATCGACAGCCACAGCAAGCCGCCGGTTGCGAGCGATAGTATTTCATGTCCGTTTATTCGTGGGCGCCATGCAGGCAATACCAATTGCGTTTTGAACCAGTCGAGCGCTGTTTCGATACGGCGTTGTATTTGCAGATATCTCAGTCGGCGTAAAAAAATCATAGAAACGGGCCGGCGCGGTGGCTTTGACAGGTCACGGTTGAATGACCACACCAGCGCAACGATACTGAGTCCGACAGCAAGCGGTATCAAACCGGAAATATACAGCGGAGATGACAGCGGACTGAATGGAAGCCACAATGCCAGCGGTACCAGCATCAACCAGACCAGGGATGCCGGTCGAACACCACTGGCATTGGCGGATATACTTCGGCGTGTTATCAGCCAGAAGAAACGTCCCAGCAGTAACGCAGACGCCAGCGCCGACAGCAACAGAAGTGGGCCCAGATATTCGGATATACCTGCAGTCGCTGTCTTTAATTCAACCTTTGCTGCAGCGCCCCCGCTAAGTGGCGCCCCAATCAGTGACAAGGCCAGAAGTCCAAGGCCGGCCAGCAGCCAGGGTGTTGCGCCCGAACGCTCCCATTCCCCGACACCGAGGAACAGGGCACTTTTCACCAGCAGGTGATGTAACGTATACAGTGACAGAGCGGCAATGATAGCGGGTGCAGCCTGTGGATGACCATGTGCTGTAGCGAAAACGACCGTGATAACGCCCATCTTGAGAATACTGGAACAGCCGAGCAGCGCTCGCGGATTAGTCTGTAACAATCCCAGCGAGGTACCCAGCAAGATGCCAACTACCCCAATCGCTTGCAGTGGTTCTGCCCAGGCTGAGAGTCCTTCAGCCCCTGCTGGCAGAAAGCGCAGCCAGCCCAGCAAACCTGCGCTAATCATTGGACCGCTGAGCACGGCAGATGCTGCTACAGGTGCGGCTGCATATGTCATTGGCAACCAGAAATGCAGTCCCGGCAGGGCCAGTTTAATACCAAAACCAAAAACCAGCAGCGCGACGGCAATAACTGGAAATTTATGAACGCGCAAGTCGGTGAATAGCTGCGAGCCGATGTCAGCGCCAAGTAAAACAATCGCTGAAAACAGTGCAAGTTCGCCTACCAGCGTCCAGCCGAGATACACCCGGCCGGCACGGCGTGCTCGTTGCGAACGCGGCTGCACAATCATGCCGTACGCGGCCAGACCCATAAGGGCAAATCCGCTGTAAAAAGTCATCATATCGGCGGCCAGGATCAACAACATGTTGCCCGCCATGCTCAGCAAGAAAAACAGCCTGAATCGAGCACTGCGCGCAGCAGCGTCTGTACCCAGCTCGGCGTAAAGCGCAGCAAACAACCACAGCAATGCACTGAATAACATGAACAGCTGCGCGGTCTGGTCCATTTCCAGGGTAACCCCGAGCAGCAGCCAGGGAATATTCACTGCAGTGCCGACAGGTGCCGCAACTGTTGCAGCCAGGGCCGGCACTACCGCCAGCGGTGTCCACCCTTGTCCAGCAGCACGTGATGCCAGCGGCAGTAACAGCAGCGGTGTCAGCCAGGCGGCGATTATTAGTGCCGTGTTCATGGTCGATACTCCCGTACCGCGATCAATTCAGCCCACTCCAGCGGACTGTAGGGCGCAGCGGCGAATACCCCGGCAGCAAGCGCCAGCATAGCGGTTGCTACCGGTGGCCACAGCAGCGCAGCGACGGTTTCGATGCCACCTGCTTTCCTGGGATGATGGTCCACGGGCCAGCGCTGCGGGGGGAGCTTGAACCATGCACGATACAGTACAGGCAGGAAATAAGCCGCATTCAACAGGCTGCTCGCAATCAACACCGGTAATACCCAAACGGCCACGCCGGCCTCAATCGCACCCAGGCCGAGGTACCACTTGCTAACGAATCCGGCGATCGGCGGAATGCCGATCATGCCCAGTGCACCGATAGTAAAGGCCAGCGTGGTCGCCGGCATGCGCCGGCCGACACCGTCCATTTCACTGACCCGGTGGATGCCCAGGGTTTCGGCATAGTTGCCGGCGGCGAAGAACAGCGTGATTTTCATCAGGCCCTGGTGTACCAGATGGACCACGCCGCCGATGGTCGCCAACGGCCCGAGGATGGCGGTACCGAGCGCGATGTAGGATACCTGGCTAACTGTCGAGTAGGCCAGGCGTTTTTTCAGATGGTCCTGCGACAGTGCCTTGACAGAACCGTAGATGATGGTGATCCCGGCCGCGAGCCCAAGGAACGTCAACAGTCCCAGCGAAGCGGCAAATTCAACACCGTAAACGTCATAGACCACACGCACGATACCAAATGCCCCCGCCTTGACCACCGCCACCGCGTGCAGCAACGCACTCACCGGGGCCGGTGCCACCATCGCCTGCGGCAGCCAGCCATGCAGCGGCACCAGTGCCGCCTTGACACCGAGACCGGCGATCAACAGCAGAAATATCCAGCTCAGTGTGGTTGCAGACAAACCTTCCCTGTCAGCCAGGATACCACCCTCGGTGAACTCCAGTGGACCCGCCAGGGTATGCAACCAGACAGCGCCGACCAGCAGCAACGTGCCGCCGGCAATGGTATAAGCAAGATAAATACGTGCGCCGCGCACAGCCTCGGGTGTACCCTTGTGCGCCACCAGCGGATAGGTTGCCAGCGTCAGCAATTCGTAGAAGATAACAAAAGTCAGCAGGTTACCCGCCAGCGCTAGCCCGACGGTCGCCGTGACGCAGAGACTGAAGAAGCCGAAAAAACGGCTGCGATGCGGTGCATTTTCCAGGTAGCCGATGGCGTATACCGTGGTCACCAGCCATAGCACGGTCGACAGTGTGACGAACAGGACCGACAGTGCATCAGCGTGCAGCACCAGCTCCAGCCCCGGTGCCAGTGTCCAGCGTGTTTCAAACACCTGCTCATGAAACACGCCCCAGATCATCAGGCCGACGAGCACCAGCTTGGCCACTGCACCGAACAGATTGAGTATGGTGCGTGTCGCATGGCTTTCTTCCCTGAGCAAGAAGATCGCCACGCCCGGCAACAGCGAACTCATCACGATCAGCAAGGGCAGCCAGGTGTTGAAAGTCATCACAGTCCCTCCACAGCAAAAGCACCCGGTGCGACGAAGCGCCAGACACTGGCAGCGCCGAGACCAAGCACGGCGGTCGCGATCAATGCCAGTGCCAGTGCCGGTAGCTCTTCCCTGCTCCAGGCCAGTACATGGGCCACGCCCTCACCCGGGGCGAAGGCATGGCCCAGCACGCGGAAAGTATAGGCCGCAGCCAGCACGGTGCCGATGGCGACAACAGCAACCCAGGGCCACTGGCCGGCGGCGACCGCAGACGAGAGTAATTCCCACTTGGCGAGAAAGGTGCCGCTGGGCGGCAGTCCGATCAGGGCCACCCCGGCCAGCGCGACGGTGAAGGTCGTCACCGGTAATCGACGCGCAGTACCGTTCAGCTCAGCTATACGATCATGCCCGGCGTGTTGTTGAATCACCCCGACTGCCAGGAACAGCGCGCTCTTGGCAAAGCCATGCGTCAGTGCCAGCAAAAGCAATGCGCCAAAGGCGGTATCCCGGGCGCTACCGGGCGGCATCATCACCAGCAACGGCAGGAACAGGAACAGGTAGCCCAGCTGGGCTACCGTGGAATAAGCCGCCAGCAACTTCAAACGTTGCGCATGCAGTGCCTGCCAGGAACCCCACAACACGGCGGCCGCACCGAGCACACCCAGCAGCTGGGCTGCATCGAGTGTCACCACGCCGTCAAACAGGTCCAGCCACAGGCGCACCACCAGGTAAAACGCGGCCTTGACCACGAGAGCAGACAGTGCGGCACTTACGGGTGCCGGTGCATTAGCGTGCGCCGGTGGCAACCAGAAATGCAGCGGAAACAACGCTGTTTTGATCAGCAGGCCGGCGCTCATCATTGCCAGTGCGACCCATGCCGCCGGCTCGGCCTGCAGCATGCTCTCCAGTGCCAGCATGTCGAGTGTGCCATAACGCGCATAGATCAGGGCGACACCAGCCAGAAACATCAGTGAACCCAGCAGGCCGATCACAAGGTAACGCACGGCTGCCTTGACGGCTTCGCACTCGGCTTTGATCGCAGCCAGCGCTACTGCTGTCATACCCAGCAGCTCCAGGGTGACATAGATGTTGAACAGGTCGGCCGAAAACAGCAGCGCGTACAAGGCCGTGATCAGCAGCAGCCATAACGGCCAGAATCGGGTGCGCTCGGTGTCCTGCTGAAAATATCCACTGGCATAGACGCCCGTCGCCAATGCCACCAGTGCAACCATCAGTGCCAGTGACATCGAAAATGCATCCGCCCGCAGTGCGATACCAACTCCCGGGGTCGAGCCACCCAGCGCCGTCGGAAGTCTCCTTCGTTCGCGATTCGCTGCAGCAGCAGGATAACTGCCACCAGGGTGACAAGGCTCGCAGTAATGCCGATATAACCGGCCTTGCGCGGCCATACCACCGCACCCAGTGCAGCCAGCAGCGGAAGCATGATGGGCCAGATCAGCAGATTATTCATCGCCACCTCTATGCAGACTGCGGCCCAGTGCCAGCGCCAGTGCGGTTGCACTCACCGCCACCACGATGCTCCGTGAGCACCAGTGCCTGGGGCACTGCGTCCGGGACCTGGCCTGGCCCTTTGTACGCCAACGCGACCAGGATCATGAATACCCCGGCACCGCAGACATTGATGGCCAGCACCCGTCCCAGCAGTGATCGGTGCAGCAAGGCCGCGCGTAGTCCGAGTGCAAACAGTGCAACACCGGCAAAGCTGTAGATCAGTTCGGTCGCAAGCATGACTCAGGGCCTCTCTATTTATCGAATTCTGTTGCAGACCTGACACCCTTGTCGAGCAGGTCTCCACCGATATAGGCCAGTGCCAGTGTGGTGGCTATCGCCAGTGTGGCCGCAGTTTCGATCAACAGGATCAACGTATCGGCCCACGTTTGCGGATATTGCAAAAAGGCCTGTCCTGATGCTATCGCCAGCAATCCCACCGCAATAAAGACGCCGACGCCGGCGATCAGCAACCAGCGTTGCAGCTCGGGGCCCGGCAGGCCGGCTGAGGCTTTACCCCCCAGTCGCAGCAGCACCGCGGCCGCCGCCAGCAAGGCCCCGGCCTGAAAAGCACCGCCCGGCGCGTGCGCACGAACCCACAGCAGGTAACCACCAGTGACGATCAGTAAAGGCACCAGCCAGCTGACAAGACCGCCGAACAGCGGCCCGGCCGGCTGGTAAGCTGGACGAGCCGGGCCAACCGCGATGATGCCCAGCACAGCTGCGAGCAGTACAGCCAGTTCAAGCAAGGTGTCATAGGCACGAATTCAGCAGTACCGCGGTCACCGGGTTGCTGACGCCGCTGCTCGCAGGTTGTGCCCTGACTTCATCAGCAAGGCGCATCGGCTCGGCCGTGCCGTGTGCATGCAGCAGTGCCCAGGCCACGACGCCAGCCACAGCCAGGCTGAACAAACCGGTTAACCAGGCAAGCGGGCCCCGCGTGAAGCCGATCGTAACTGCGCTCTTGGCTTGATCGCGCAGTGCCGCCAGTAACAATGCTCCGGAGAGACCGGCACCAATGGCAGCTTCGGCGAGTGCAAGGTCAGGTGCATTGAGACGAGCCCAGATGATCGCCAGCAGCAAGCCAAATGCGATAAAAAGCACGACCGCACGTTTCAGATCAGCGCTGGCGACGGCGGCCCAGCCCATCGTTACTACCAGCGAGGCCAACACCAGGTCGAGCAGATTCCACAGGTAGGCAGCCATCAGGACTGCTCCCGGCGCAGAGCCTGCTGCGCAATCAGATGTGCCGAGGCGGCACTGCTGGCCAGTACCAGGATCCAGATCAGCAGCAACTTGATGATAATCACCGGCGAGCCGCTCATTATGGCCAGGCCGAGAATGATCAGGCCCAGTCCCAGGTTGTCGGCTTTGGTCAGGGCATGCAGACGTGTATAAAGATCCGGCAAACGCAGCAGGCCGATGCTGCCGGCAGCAAAGAAACCGATCCCGCTGACGATGAGCAACAGCGACAACCACTCAATCATCGCTGACCTCCCGTCGCGTTAATGCAGCTGCCGACATCGCAGCCAGCAGTGCCAGCACCAGTGCAACATCGATCAGTGCCGGCTGTTCAAGTATGAAGGCCAGCAACAGCAACAGGCCAACGCCGCCGGTGCCCAGCAACAGCACCGCGAGCATCCGATCCTGAAGGTCGGGTCCACGCAGTGCCTGCAGCAGTCCCAGTACCATGGTCAACAGCAGCATCATCGCGGGTATCATTAGTAGCAGTTGGGGATCTGACATGATGCAAACTCCGGCAGTTGTCAGCTAGGGTGTGGATAGATGCGCGACACGGCATGCTCCAGGCGGCGCAGTTCATCTTCGGGATCAATACTGTCATCGAGCATGTGTATGGTGAGCTGGTCGTCATTGAAATCTGCAGCCAGTGTGCCTGGTAACAGGCTGACGCAGTTAATAAAGAACACCCGAGCGTTATTGCCTTGCAACAGCGTTGGATAGATCACAAAGCCGGGACGTATTTGCAGGCGCGGTGCCAGTGTACGCCGGGCCACATCGATGCCGCCACGCAGTGACTCCCAGATGAAATACGGGATAAAACGGATCAGGCCGTTGATTGAAAACGATTGGCGGCTGGTTGCCCGTAGATGTTGTAGCGACCAGCTGGCAGCCAATACGACAGGGATACCGATCAGCCATGAAGACGGATCACCATTTGTCAGCAGCCACCACAACAGCGCAAGCAGCACGGCTAAAACCAGCATGTGCCAAAACCCAGAACGTGAGCGCATATCAGTTAGATCTTCGCCATGAGCGAAAAGGGATTTTCACATGGGTATGGCGATAGTTCAGTGGTGCACTATCTGCCGTCATCAGATGTCTGAAAGCCCAGACCATGCCAATGACGATGGCCAGCAGTTTGAAAGCGGCTGCTATTGCAGCAATCGAAAGAAAGATAAGTTCGCTCATGATTCCACCCCTTTATAAATTTGTCGGTTTGTAGTCAACCGGGCTATCAACCGGTTTCAGATATGATTATGGCGTGGATAGAAATAAATTAAATTCGAATGATGTGCGTTAATACATCGTATTTTTCGAAGTATGGGGCAACATCGGGCTGACACAAAATGTCGTTGCTGATCAACCGGCCTGGTTTTTCAGAAAAATTGAAAATACTGGGCCACAGCAGCACACACTCCATCCTGACACAGCGGATGTTGATCGAAGCTGGCAGCAGCTTTCAGCACATGCAAATCCTGTTGTACTCACCCGGATAGCAAGAGCCAGACCCCGTTATGACCAGCAAATACTTCGGAATATTCGAAGCTTTTAACGATATTAACTGATTTTTTATTTGTCCAGGTAACGACAGAATAACTAAAAAGCATTAAGTGGCATGATGAACAACGAATTGGATATGCCTAGCAGCACTGTGATTACCCAGACATGAGGATTATAAAAACATGAGCATACAAAACCTGTTGAATCAATTTATAGGATCATCCAACGCTGCGTCTTCTACCGGTCAAGCGACACCCGGTATAGGAGATACCTTGAACAAACTGACCAGCAACATACCCGGCGGGCTGGCCGGTGGAGCCGCGGCGGGAGGCATCATGGCACTGCTAATGGGTAACAAATCTGCCAGAAAATTTGCCGGTAAGGCTGCAACCTATGGTGGTGCTGCCGTGCTCGGTGGTCTTGCCTACAAAGCCTTTCAAAGCTGGCAGCAAAATAGCAGCAGTCATACTAATTTCGATACAGGAACCCAAACTACTTTGATGCCGCAACAAGATGCTTTTCTGCCCGATGCAGAGCAACAACCTGCTTTTGAAATAACACTGATCAAGGCCATGATTGCCGCAGCGAAAGCGGATGGTCATATCGATGATCTTGAGCAGCAGCGTATTTTCAAAGCGGTCGAGAAAATGGACTTATCAACTGAAACTAAAGGCATGGTGTTCGATCTGTTACGCGAGCAAATCTCTGTCGAAGAGTTAGTCAAAAACACAGACCATATTGAACATAAGTCTGAAATTTACCTTGCATCTTGCCTGGCCATCAACCCGGATCATCCATCAGAACAGGCATTTCTTGATGAATTGGCCTCAGCACTTGAGTTACCACAAGGTTTAACACATGAACTCAAGTGGCAAGCGCAAAAAGCGATTACTCATGCATCTTTGTGAAGAAATTAAACCATGCAGTAACGGAGAGTAAAATCAGCATAGACAAACCGGAGTGAATTTTTCCTGATCACTCCGTCTATTAGATAATGTCAGCAATCAGAAACGGTATCCCGCAGATAGCAGTAAATAATAAACCAGGAAAAGTTATACACCTCGCTGTTATCCGCACCACCTTCAAGCATGCGATAGCTGCCACCAACGAACCATTGCCTTGATACATCATAGCGAGCAACAAGACCTAGATCGAGAGCACGTCGCCGTGGGCTTGCCAAGCCGTCGAAATTAATAATGAAATTCCATCGGTCTAGTAGATGATATTCGCCATAAAAATTCAGTAATGGCACTATTCCTCTGTCCGAATCACTGGAAAATTTATCGGCTTGTTTAAGCGTGATTTCCGCGTCTCTGATCTTGTCTGCCACATCAATACGCCATCGCTGTTCAGTGGCTGCTGTATTTGATTCAGAGTAAAACAGAATAAGCAGGTTAATAAAACCGGACAGCAAGACTCTATACCACGTTGTCCTGTTTAAAAAAACAGTAATATTTAATCAATATTCTCAAAGGCTTCCAGGAAGTTTTAATTCAATGCTGATGCTGTAATCCAGTGTTTTTATTAATTCAATCCAGACACTATAATGACGGCCTTAGTCACAATTCACGAGAATATCCCGAATGACCCGAACAAATCTGGCACCATGGGAAATCATTATTACTTTGATTGCAGTCACAATGCTATCAGTAAGCAATGCCCTGTCTGCAGATCAGCAGGTCGTTACCGACGACGGCCGCGAGGTTCTACTTAAGCAGGATGGCACCTGGCAGTTTCGTTCGAACGATCGCTTCGCCAACACAAAAGATGGCCAGCGGGTGCGCCTGAAACAGGATGGCAGCTGGGAATATGTCGGTAATGCGCCGCTGGCTTCGAAACAGCGAGTCCGTACCAATGATCTGGATATAAAGATTGAAAAAGTCGTTATCGAAACCCACGAAAAGAAGGTGCAAAAAAACAAGCGTGTTAAATCCCAGACAGTTTTCTATTTGAATCTGCAGGTATCGCCCCTGGTTGAAAGCGCAGTTCGTATCAAAAATGCTGATGTCGCCCGCATCAAGGTAACAGACAACAATGGCAAAGACTATCCCGTATTATCCATTCAGCCCAGCCCCGCGACATTAGAACCCAACACGAAGACAACGCTGATAATACGCACAGATGGCTCCCCGTTATGGTGGAAGAACGTTAAATCGATGGAAATTGTATTCAGTCCTGGAATACTTGGTATTCACAACCCGATCAGATTAAGCAATAGCGTCATTGATATTGATAAAAAGAATGTAGATAGTTTCGAGAACAGTAATTGAACAGGTACCCTCATTTGTAGTAGTCGCGACCCGATCTGACAGTCATTGTCTGATTTATACTCTGTAGACTTAAATATGAGTCCACAGATGAACTGTAGTCGTTCAGACTTGATCCGGCATTTGTTGTCGATTTTCGTATAAGCGGAAAATCGGCCTAAGTAGACGTTTTAACATCCTGTTTTCTCGCAGAGGCGCAGAGAGCGCAGAGGTAATACCTTTTTTTTCATTAAAAATATCGTTTTTCTCTGCGTGCTCTGCGCCTCTGCGAGAGTAAATTCATTTTACTTTGCGGGCTTTGCGCCTTTGCGAGAGTAAATATCTATAGCCTTTGTTTATAGGGTCAATCCCGAGTGTACTGACAAATAATCAGGGTCTGGATTTGAGTTAATATGACACTGACTGTCAGATTAACTCCTGACTATTACACTTTATCTATGTTTATCTGTGTTTATCTGTGTTTATCTGTGGACCAATATTAATGTCTACAGATTATAAATCAGACAATGACTCTCGGATCAGGTCATGACCACTATAAACCTGTCACTTGTCATCGACTTGTGCGTTAGTCCCAGGTAAGCGGGAATCCCGTGCAACAGGCATAAAAAAAGCAGGCCCTTGACGGGCCTGCCTCATCAGCGATTATCAATATAAAAGTGTCGCAAATGATCGGTGTGCTATATGCCTCCAACTAACACGGCGTTGTAGCCTTTGTTTTTTACGTAATCTATCACTTGCCGTGCTGTTATCATGCCGGGCATATAGTCCACCAGCATCAGGTGACTTCTGTTTCGGTTGATGCGCGCTTCTTTTACTCCTGCATCACTCCCTAATGAGGTTTCCAGCTTACTGATTTGTTCATGTTGTAGCGCCTCATTAATGTGAATGACGATACCTACAGGATTATTATTGCTCATTCTATTTCTCCACTCGGTTTTAAACGTTGTTGTTATATTTCGCTAATAAAAACAAGCGACCGCACTGCAAAAACAAGCAGGTGGACGAACTATTATAAGAACGAGAATTAGAATAGCAATGCTTTTTCGTAAATAATTGTAATGATAATAACAGGTTATTAGTATTTTCTAATTTAGTTTATTAGCAATGTAGTAAAAAAAATTTTATTACGCTTTATTCTTAAAAATACTTTCCTATATTTAAAGATTGGGCTTAATAATCACTGCATTTTCGTGCGCAGTACACGTTGAACCAGCCCCTGGACGGCCTTTCAGCCAAACCGTATTCTCAGCCTGCCTGTAACCGCCTCGTCGACTCGAGGTGCTCACTCCCCCATGCCTGATTGCTTTTGATTGAAGCGCAGATTTATCGAATAGAACAGGATCAACAGGCAAGCGGTGTGACGCATCGTCAACACCATGTGATGAGATTAGGTAGACGTTTGATATTCGTGATCTGCGTTTTGCCCAGAGTAACGCCAGTAGCAGATCATCGCTCTCCAGTTTTCGGCTTGTTCACACCGCCAGCGCGCATTCTGCTACGGGTTTTTTCAAATCGCTGCTTGCTGTTGATACGGTCATTAATCGCTGCCAGTATCATGACAGATAGTGTAAGAATCCCGATAAAGACCAGAGCCCCTGCAATATAACCGGGTAAACCGCTCAAGCTGGCGAATTTCATCGTTAACAACGAGACAAAAGCCGCCAACAATAAATTGAGGCCTAAGAATAATAAAACAATGATTGCCCGAAACATGTTTTTCTTCCGAGAAAGTGTTGATGAACATGATAGACACTCAAACACGGATAGAATTGACAGACTGCGCCAATCGTTTGGCTTTCATAAATATGGGACAACAGTTAACGCCCTCAAAAAAAAGACCCGCTCCTTGTGAGCGGGTCTCTGATCATGGAATGACAGCAAACTAGGGTGTAAAGGTTTCAATAACCAGGTTTCCATCCTTATCCAGTGAATAGCGCTCGGCCAGCTCGTTACCCAGCAGCGACAAGAAGCCACCATCAACATAAATTTGCGAGGCATCACCAAGCAGGAAATCAACGAAGTTTTCCGCCAGCTTGCGGTGCTTGTTACTCTGGGTTGCCAGAAAGGCCACGGAGTAGACAACCGGAACATTGACTTCATCCGGCATGGTCGAACCGCTGACCGCATCACCGGCGTCCTGGGCAAACTTCAGCTCGGAAACCCAAACCGGACCCACGTCAGATTCACCTGCGAGGATACGTTCCGGTGTTTCAACATGATGCACACGTGTTTCGTGGGTATTGCTTTTGTTCAGCACCGCGAACTCACACAGGCGCAGGGTACCATCGGCAATTGTTGCATGCCCGGAGTAGTGACAAGCCGGATTGGTAGCCAGGTTGAAGTTGGTGGTAATGCCTTCCTCAATAGTACGAGTCTCTGCTGGTGAGCCGGGTTGTGGATCAGCAACAGCCGCAAGTCTCGCATCCAGTAATCCAATCTCGGCAAGTGTGCTATTCAAACGTGTGTATTCATCCATGCGCTGATACATCGCGTTAATGCCACGATGAACACCTTCGTTGATGTGGTCTACCTCTGAAACCCGGATCGCAGGATCCAGCAGGTCCAGTGTGGCATCAGCAATATCGTCGCCGCTAACACCGCCAATCCCTGCACTGTTGCTTGCATCTGTCATCAATGTCAGCTGGTTACGGATGTAGGGAATCGCTTCCTTGACATAGCCGGAAGCAGCCAGGTCACGCATCAGGTTGTAGTTGGTGCTGGTGAAGACATCAAAACGGGTTTGAATGCTGAACGGCAAAAAGTTTCTGTCTCCCTCGTCATTGCCGAGTAGCATGCATCCGCTCTTGATCTGGTTGCGCTCCTGGCCCGGCGGAATAAGCTCAATGAAGTAGTTATTGCCGGGGGTTTGTAGTTCTGCCAGGGTGCGCGACTTGTTCACGAGCCCGTCTGTCACTACAGCGGATTCCCCGCTGGCGACACGCCGTTCGTTGAAAGCCTTCATTACTTTATTGAACACGACCCACTGATTACCTGCCATCGCCAGGTTCAGCTCGCTGGTGTTGGGATTGCCATGAAACTCGGTAGCACGGTCCGCGGGTAACTCGGCACAATTACCGGTCGGCACGGGATCGTTGCCCCGGGCATTACCGGTAAATGGATTGTTAACCGCGAGTGTATTGTTTGCAGCTGCGAGGCAGCATAATCCTGCTACTGCGGCAGCCATATTTGTCTTGTTAATAAAGAACATATTGACACCTCCTCATTTTTTGTCTCAATTTAGTCTTGAATGCCGAGGAATTTGTTATGAAAAGCCGGATTATACGGCTATCAAATTATCTTCGGCGACAAGAATACTGACGTTACAGCAAAGAAATTATTCATCGATGGTTGCTCGCAGGCGATTGCTCTGGTTGGTAAAACTATTGTACGCAACCACGAGATGAAGCTAAGCAGATACGGTCAGAGAGCAACTGTTTCCAGGATTTGGTGAGCAATCCTCTCAAACCCTGTTTTCGATTTTTAGCTATTAAATATCAATTCAATTTAAGCCGGATTATTATTTGTGCCTGACTCGACAATTGTCCCCGCTTTCCATGCTTTATACGCTATATCTATTAGATGTTAGTTATTAAAATTTGATGGCGAGGAAGCTGGCGTTGCAATCAACAAGCTCTGGCACAAAGATAAAAAATGCCCTGGTGCTTTCAGGCGGCGGCGCACGCGCTGCCTACCAGGTGGGTGTGCTCAAGGCCATTGCCGAGTTAGTACCAGCGGGCGCCAGTAATCCCTTCCCCATTATCTGTGGGACCTCGGCCGGGGCGATCAATTCAGCCGCGCTGGCAGCTTACGGTAAGAATTTCCAGCACGCCGTCAGGCTGATGCTGCGCGTATGGAAAAATTTTCATGTGCATCATGTCTACCGTACCGATTTCATGGGTGTAATTAAAAATAGCTCACGCTGGCTGGCCAGCCTGTTTCTCGCTGGCATGGGTAATGGCAAAACCAAACCGGTGTCGTTGTTTGATCGTGAGCCCTTGCAAAACCTGCTCGACAAGTACCTGCCCTGCGCGCGCATCGCCGAGTCGATAGAACAAGGTATTATCGAATCCATCAGCATCACCGCCTCGTCATACGGCACCGGCAAATCCATCATTTTTTATCACAGTGCCGCGAACACACTGCAGTGGTCACGTGCGCGTCGAGTGGGCCGACCAACCGAGATTACCCATCAGCATTTAATGGCTTCATCGGCCATCCCCCTGGTGTTCAGCGCCGTCAGGCTTGGTGACGATTATTACGGTGATGGCTCCATGCGCCAGACGGCACCGATGAGCCCGGCGATTCACCTTGGGGCAGATAACCTGCTGGTAATCGGTGTTACCAACAAGCCGGGCAACAATGGCGATGACATTGAAGAACCGGAGTACCCGACATTTGCCCAAATTGGCGGCCATATATTGAACAGTATCTTCATCGACAGTATGGAAGCCGATATCGAAAGACTGCAGCGTATCAATAAAACAATACAGCTGATTCCTTCGCACCACCTGGAAGAAGGTGGACTCAACCTGCGGTCAGTGAGTGTGCTGGTGATAAACCCGAGCCAGGATATACAGCAAATAGCAGCACGACACGTCATGTCACTACCGCGCAGCCTGCGTTTCCTGTTACGCCTGCTGGGGGCTTTTGGCAAGAAAGGCAGCAGCCTGGTGAGCTACCTGATGTTTGAAAAAGATTATTGCCGTGAGCTCATCGAGCTTGGACATGCAGATGCGATGGCCCGCAAACAGGAACTGATCGAATTTCTCGGGCTGGAACAGGAAACACCTCAGGGCTAGATTTGAGACATTGAGTTAAGGCCTTTGGTGGAATCAATACCTGGGTCAATCGAGTCTGACACTATTGTTCTTGTGCTTTTAGTAACTGCTCACGGATTGCCAGCAATTCATCACGACGTTTCGCATCGGTCACCGGGTAATGCATGTCTAGTGATTTATACGTCTCGAGAATAATACGGGATATCAACAAGCGCGCATTCTTCTTGTCATCGGCAGGTACAACATACCAGGGTGCTGTTGTTGAGCTGGTTGCACTCAGACACGCTTCATAGGCATGCTTGTACTGCGGCCAGTATTTTCTCTCTTCAATATCACCAATACTGAATTTCCAGTTTTTATCGGGGTTGTCGATGCGCGCAAGAAAACGCTTGCGTTGCTCTTCTTTCGACAGGTGCAGAAAAAATTTGATAATGCGTGTGCCGTTACGATGCAGATGGTCTTCCAGATCAACAATGGATCGATAACGCTGTTGCCAGATCGTATCCGGATCAATCAGGTCGCCCGGTAACTTCTGGCTGTGTATTATCTCCGGGTGTACCCGCACTACCAGCACTTCTTCGTAATAGGATCGATTGAAGATGCCAATGCGACCACGTTCAGGCAAACACTGCGTGGTACGCCAGAGAAAATCATGGTCCAGTTCCTGTGCGCTCGGGTGTTTGAAGCTGAAAACCTGGCAGCCCTGCGGATTGATACCTGACATCACGTGCTTGATAGCACCATCCTTGCCGGCTGCGTCCATGGCCTGAAAAATGAGCAGCAATGAATAACGATCATCCGCGTAGTGGAGTTGTTGCTGTTCACTCAGTTCAGTAATCTGTGCTTTAAGATGTTTCTCGTATTCCTTTTTCGATTGATAAAACGGCTCTATACGGGTTGGCCACTTATCCAGCTTAACTTCGGCTTCTGCTGGTACACGGAAATCCTTGATGTCAATTTTCATATTGAATACGACCTGCGTAGGCCGGTCCTCTACTTTCGCGGTAAAAGGGATCTGACAAACTGTTATCCCACTTAAGCGTCATTCCCGCGTAAGCGGGAATCCAGTGGTTGTTGAACCAGTCACATGGGTAAACTTAGTTCGGCTCTGAATCCATACACCAAGCCTCACCGTCTTCATTAGCATCCTTGTTTATTTACTGATCAATTGCAGGAATTCATGCCGGGTACGATGATTCTCGCGGAATGACCCAAGCATCATGGAGGAAACGGTCCAGGAATTCTGTTTCTGCACACCACGCATCATCATGCAGAAATGCTGTGCCTCTATCACCACGCCGACACCAGCAGCATTGGTCACTTCCATCACCGCATCGGCGATTTGCTTGGTCATCTGCTCCTGGATCTGCAGGCGGCGGGCATACATGTCGGTAATACGGGCAATTTTGGAAAGGCCAATTACCTTGCCGCGGGGAATATAGGCCACATGCGCCTTGCCGACAAAAGGCAACAGATGGTGTTCACACATGGAGTAGAACTCGATATCTTTCACAATCACCATTTCGTCATTGTCAGAGTCAAACACGGCACCGTTTAAAACGTCATCCAGCGACTGCTGATAACCCTGCGTCAAGAAAGCAAAGGCATTGGCAGCGCGCTCCGGGGTTTTCAACAGACCGTCACGCTCAATATCCTCACCAGCACTGGCAATCAATTGTTGATACAGTTCTGTGGTCTTCATTGGCATGGTTTCTGGATTCCTCTTAATCGTGGTTTAGACTCTGTCAGAGGCAAAGCAAAGGGTCAAGGGACATAAGCGGAATTATGGGGCTCGGTATTCGGGGACTGACCCCCAACTATCATACAAAGCAAGCGATATGACTGGCTGCTTGCGGCCAAAAGCGGAAGTTCACTCATAAATGGCGAATATTTGAAAGCGCTCAAAAGAGGACATCTAGGATTGGCTAAAATTTAATTCGTCCCCTTTATCCGCTTCCCCATCTAATGATGATGGGGAAGCGGATTTCGAATTACATTTTACAAGTGGTATTTAACTAGGATAGTTTGCATGCTTGCAGATAAACGTCTGCTGCCGGCCAAGTCTGGGGATATTTTTTCCAACTTTGATGCTCAAAGCCGGCGGGACATTTTTTTAGGTCCCCTTTATCTTTATCACGGTCAAGCTTGCCACTATAAGACACATTACATGATGCATTAGGGCACGCCATGCAAGCATTCGTACCACATAACATATAGTTGACAACGTCCGCTGTCTCCCCCTTATTGCGTTCAACGCGGTAAGTGACATAATAAATGCTGCCGTCTTCAGCGCGAGGAGCCAGAACGATGGCATCTACTAATTGATAGTCTTCGCCGGGGGTTACTTTATCAAAGGCATTACTATTTACAGCAATACTTCCAAGATCATCATTATCACTACCCGAATCATATTCAATCAGCGAAATTGTTGCTGATTTATCGAACGAGACGGAAACATTTGGATTAATGATAGAGCCTCTTGTCATCGCTTGAAATTTACCACTTTTTGGCCATACTTGTTTACCGTTAACATTAACGATCAAATCATCTTGTCCACTAAACTCGGCGTCTAAAAGATTTAAAGCTGCCACAGCCGTTCCCGCTCCACCCGCGCTTGCCGAAGCAACAGCGCCAGCAGTAACAGGAACTGTACCTATCGCTGCTCCACCTGTACCAACGACGACAGCTCCACCCGCAACAGCAGTCGCACCACCCGCGACAATAGCCCCCAGCGTAGCAAATCCACCTTTTGCAGCACCATCAATTCCGCCTGCCGGTTTTTGACATTTAATGGATTCAATTACCAAAAGGTCAGCCCCAGCTTCCTTGACTGCATCAGCAGCATCTTCCCCTGCCTCCATAGTTGCGTCAGTAGCATCTCCCACTACCTTTGTAATTACGTCAACAGCATTCTTGGCTTCATCACAGGCAGCGAGCATCATCGTGCACATGGCAATCAGAATAAATAGTGGTTTTTTTATAAACATAACCTTAGTCACTCCATAATCTTTAATAGAATTTTTCATTCTATAGTAATTGTCACTGTGCTGTAGCAATCATTTCACAACGCATCTTCGTATGTTGCAAGGCTTGATTCTGGTCGGAAATGATTTTTATGCTTTACATCACCCGATTGGCTGGTTAGGTGTAATTTTGATTGTGACTGGTATCGTTGGAACATGCCCTCGTTATTCAATTATTGGTATCAATACCAGGCCATTGTCTGAAAAAGTTGGCCTTAAATTAACGATACAATATATAAAGGAAAAAGGATGGAAGCACAAATTATTATTATGTTTGTCCTGATTGGTTCAATAGCCGGATGGCTTGCCGGACTGATCATGGGTAAAGGAATGGGTTTTATAGTCAATGCACTGATTGGTATTGCCGGTGCTTTTGTCGGCAGTTATCTATTTGGCCTAATTGGCTTCTCAGTAGGTAGTGGTTTAATCGGAATTATTATGACCGCAACTGCCGGTGCGGTTGTATTACTTGTTATTGCCGGTCTTTTAAGAAAATTCTGATAAAAACTTAAAACGAGTGCCCGAGAACGCTCGAGTTTTCACTGTCGAACATATTTTTTCATAGTCCGCTATGTGGTGTTTGCAGCCAACCACAGTCAATCTCACCACTGTCCGTTATGGGTCGGTAGCTGCCGCCCAGGCACCAATCAATATTAGAGTTCTCTAAAAGACTGCTTCGGGTCGTGAAGAGACTCTCAGACTCTGACATTGCTCAAAACCTAACGACAGGCAGCTTGCGGCCATAAGCAGTCGTACAGTAGATATAAAAATAATTCACCGCATAGGATTGAATTTACTCGTCACATCCATGTGACTCGCCCTTCGGGCCATCACAAAAAACGTGATGTTCAATATTGATTCAATCAATATTAGTGAACAGCCTTTGGCTGGCCCGTAGGGCAGAATACATGGATGTATTCTGTAATCCAGTATCTTGTTATAGTTATTTCAGTCATAAATAACAACCGGTATTAAGTAAGATACTGGACTCCTGCCTTCGCAGGAGTGAGTCACTATTCGCAAACATTCGTTTACTAATTAAACCTCTGCGTCTCCGCGCCTCTGCGGTTAGTCACTTCTTTAACAACCACATGAACGTCTTCTCGGCGTCGTCAGCAGACCCTCAGAAACCTGTTTTGATAATAGATCAGACACCAGTAATCTAAACAGAAACCGGCCGGGATATACCCGGCCGGTGTTTTATGATCAGCGGTATTTACCTTGCTCAGGCAACCGCCCTGGCAGACTGTCTTAGTAGGCTATGATGGTATGCGCATCGAAACAGCCATTGGAATAGTTACCATAGACATCGGCCTTTTGACCCGGGCTCAGCGCACTCACGTTGATTGGCATTGAAGAGCCTGCAATTACCAGGAAGGCCTTGGTGTTGCTGTCGGTGTGGACGCTGCGGTCACCACTGTCGGTCATGAGTGTGAAACCGCAACTAACATCCGGGTTGGCGCCGACCGTGCCGGTCAACTGGATTGAGCTGTCGGTATCAACCACGATCAGTGAAGCAAACAGTGTGTCGTTATTCACATCGAGCACGCCACGCACACTGACCAGTTTGCCGTTGTAGATAGCCGAGCTGGCGACAGGGACTCCCTTACGGTTGATCAGCAGGGTACCATTCTGGATCTGTACTTTGAGGTTCAACGGCGTGATCAGTCCCTGCCCTGGATCAACATCCATCGTGAACTGATTATTGATATCCACGGCTGAGGTGGCCGTACCTTTGAGTTTCTGGAATCCGGATTCAGGACCCAGCTCGATCAATGCTGCCTTCAATACCAGGTCGTGCAGTTCGTGCTCATCATCGAACTCACCCTTTTTCTCACTATCATCGTCATCGTCATCGTCATCGTCATAATCGTAGTGAGTATCACGCCGCAAGCGTCCGAATACAGTGGCGGGTTCACCTTTCACCAGGTTAGCAAATGTTGCCGGCATACCGTTGATATCGAAAATCGCGGTTGAAGGATCGGTTTCAACACGCACACAACCGTTGCTGCCAGTCTTCATCAGCTCATCACCCGTCTGTACCGGAATATCGGTGTTACACAGTTTGAATGACTGTTCCGCAGTGTTGATCGCATAGATATCACCGTGCAGCTTGACGAAGCGTTCTTTAAACGCATCCGTGACGATATCGATGAACACCACCGGCCTGAAGTTATACTCGTCCTTTTTGCCTTTTTTGACGATATGAATCGACTTGTTGGCATCCATGTCGATCTGGATCACCAGTGTGCCGCCTGCTACAACCTGAAAATCGCCGCGCGGATTGAGGTCCAGCTTGCCGTTGCCGGGCAGTTTCGGATAGTAGTAATCATCATCCGCCGTGTTATCGGTGCCGTTGTAATCAACCAGTTCTATCTTGGTCAGTGTCAGGCGGATCTTGCTATAGGTGCCGGCGGCTATGCCCTCGCGAATGGCGAAGATCCGGGCGTCGGTCAGGTCCAGCAGATTGAATGTGCGCTTACCCTGAAACACGGTTACCTTTCCGCCGTCGGACAATAGTTCTGCCTTGACGACGGTAATGTTGATTTCTTCGAAAATGTCAGAGGGCGCGTCGGTCAGCAGCAGTGCCACACTTCCGCTGCCCGTGTATTAGAGGCATCAGTGCCACTGCCATTGCTGCAACTGGCAACCACGGCAAATACCAGGCTAAGAAAAAATAGTGATAATAAACGTGATAACGATATTGAGTTAATCATAGTGACCTGACCTGGGCTTGTTCGCTTAACTCAAGCTAAAGCGTCCAGCCGTTTGTTCGCAGTTAATAGTATTACGTCCTGATGTACTCGCTATGATGAGACACATCTGGTTTCAATGTGCACAAATACAGGTGCCATCCATGGCATGGGAAATATATCCCATCTACGCTTAATGTCAAGCACTATCCGATAAAGGGGGTGCTACCCTTTTGTACTTTCAAGCGACACTGATAATCATAAACCGGCTTTCTGAAACACCATGAAATGCTGTGTCGGCAAGAAATCTCTGGTTTCAATCCAGTCCAGGCCGACGGCCTGCATCTCCTTGATGGCCTGTTGCTGGGTCATCTTGTGCAAAGCCTTTATGGGTATACGCGGGTCTTCACCCCGGTACTCGATCAGGAACACTCTGCCGCCCGGGCGCAGAGATCGGACGATGCCACGCATCATCTCGTAGGGATATGCAAACTCATGGTAGGCGTCGACCAGCAATACCGCATCGATCGCGCGTTCCGGCAACATCGGGTCGTCGGATTTCACCCTGAACCGGTATCACGTTTTCTATCGAGCGGCGCTGCATGCGCTTGCGGATGATGTCCAGCATTTCGGGCTGAATATCCACTGCGTAGACCCGGCCGGCCGGCACCTGCGCTGCCAGGCGAAAGCTAAAATAACCGGTACCCGCACCGATGTCGGCAACTACTGCATCGCTTGCCAGCTGCATCGCTTGCACAGCCCGGTCGGGTGCCTCGTCGTCGATTCTGGATTTTCTCTCGAGCCACCCGGCAGCCTGGTGCCCCATGACTTGCGAGATTTCACGCCCGAAATAGTACTTGCCGGTACCGTCCCGCGTCGGTTTGGTGTGGGTGTAGATCCCTTCTGCCGAGCGCGGCGCCTCGGCAAGACTCGCAGCCCGAGACCAGCAGTGCCCAGATGGCAAGGACAATGATTCGTCCCGGAGTACGCATCGTTTGAGTGTTCATGCTGATCTTAACGACAACGTATAAAGGTTCTGGACCAGGCTATTAACCTGGTGCCAGCATGCACTCAATGCCGGGTGTCCGAACCGGGTGCCTGGAGTTCACTTCCAAGCAAAGTGGTTAAGGTGAACAGCCGCTCGGCGGGTTCGATCGTTTCTAACAGTACCTGCTTATTCTGTTCACTGAGTGGTAACGCCATGCTCAGGCTGTTCATCAGCTTAACCGTCGGTAGATTTTCAAGCGCGCTCCAGTCGGTCTCCAGCCCTTTGACAGCGAAGTAGCTTTTGAGTGTTCGGATCAAGCGATCGTGCTCACCATGCAGCTTGCTCTCGTGTTCGGCGTAGTCGTCGGCAAAGCGTGACCAGTTCGGGACGCTCAGGCGATAGCCGCGTGTGGTCGGCAGGACCTCATCGAGATCGTAACGACACACGCCACTCAGCATCATCTCAATGCGTCCGTCGCTGGTCTCACGATACTGGGTGATGCGTCCAGCGCAACCGGTGTGATAGAGCTCGGATTCATCGCTGGCATCAGGATCGGGTTGAATCATACCGATCATGCGATGGGTACTGAGCGCGTCGCTGACCATGTTTAGATAACGTGGTTCGAAGATGTTCAAAGGTAAATCACTGCCTGGCATAACAACTGCCCCGGACAGTGGAAAGATCGGTAGCGTCTCGGGTAACTGGTCATATGGCAATATGAACGGACTGTAACTCATGAATCATCTCCTGGACGTCTCTCGCCCGCTTAATCACATCGCAGTGGCTTCAGAGGATTTATTAATACGGGATGAAGCACAAAAATTCTGCAATGGCTATTTCCTTATTGTGACCTCATTACTTGGAAATTGTTCGCCTGAATAATTCTGTTCGTTAGCTTGATAACAGATGATGCAGATCATCATGTATGACTTCTGACACGCAAACCATGTTGTAAACTATGGAATCTAACTCCATGATTATGCAAATGAATCTGAACTTGTTAATGCGCTTTAATTTCACAAAACACACGTGTCCAGTTGAACTCCCTGTGTGTCATTACAGTCAATTGAATATAATCTCTATGATTCGGAACAAAGCAGGCACACATGAGCGAAATATCCCGCATAACCTGGTTGCTCAGCACTCTGCTGCTGACTGCGTGCGCTTCGCAGGTGCCGGTCAACATACGCGAGGAACCGCCGGAGAATCCCTTGCTGGACCAGGTGCGCGACAATGCCGCGGACTTTGAGTCGCGGCAGGTACGCTGGGGTGGCGAGATCCTGGCTATCGACAATCGCGAAAACGCCACTGTGCTGTCGGTGCTGGCACGGCCGCTGAACAAGGACGGCGAACCGAGCTCGACGGACAGCAGCCAGGGGCGCTTCCTCGCCGAGATACCGGCGTTTATCGATCCCATGGAGTACACGACAGGACGCAATGTCACTGTGCGCGGCACGTTGGCAGGCACGGAAACACGCCAGGTGGGAGAATACCCCTATACCTACCCGGTTGTGAAAGCCACGGACTGGTACCTATGGCCCGAGGAAGTGCAGTACTCGCCTGATTATTATTACCCCTGGTGGTTTTACGACCCCTGGTTTTACGGTCCCTGGTACGGTTACCCTTATTACCCGTATTCACCCTATTATCCCCACTACCTCCATCAAAAGGGCAAGTAGAAGTGACGCTAGCTCGCTTATCCCTGCTGTCGTCTCTTGTTATGCTGTTGCTGAGCGCCTGCGCCAGCGGACCGAGCTTTGACACCCGCCAGGTCGATCTGGCAGTCACCCCGCGCAGCGCAGTAGCCGAACTATCGGCGGCACGCGGCCAAACGGTGTTGTGGGGCGGCGTGATTATAAACACCAGCAACCTCGAATCCCTTACCCGGATCGAAGTGCTGGCCTACCCGTTAAACAGCAAGCAGATTCCGCAGCGCGACAGTGATCCGCTGGGGCGTTTTATCCTCGAACACCAGGGCTTCCTGGAACCGGCTTCCTATGCCGAGGGACGTATGGTGACGGTGGTCGGTACAGTCGTGCGCAGCGAGAGCGGCAAGGTAGGTGGTTCGGATTATGTTTACCCGGTGATCGAGGCCAGTGAGTTATATCTGTGGTCACGCGATAGTGAATATAACAACCGCTCCAATGTGCGTTTCGGTATCGGGGTGGGGATCGGTCTATAGCGCAGCGGTATAACAAGGGCGAAGTGACTACGGTTAGTGATTGTGAATAGCTAAGGTTCGCTCGGTAATCGCAGGCTGCGCTCTGTAACTCGATTCTTTATAGCTCGGTCAGCTTTATCTCTTCGCCCAGACGTTGTGCAAGATCCACAAGTGCTCGCTCCAGCTTGCCCACGCGCGCTTCCAGTTGGGAGATTCGGTCGTCCTTGTGAGTCAGCGTTGAAGTTCGTTCCGCAACGCTTGTTTCTTCAGCAACAGAGTCAACCTCGCCGGCAAACAGGTGCGCGTATTCATGATCCTTGCGCCCGGGTTTGCGCGCCAGGCGGGCAACGACTGGCCCGCCCTCCCTATCCATCAACGCGTGCAGCACCGCCTTAACTTCCTCGTTGTCGTCGAAGCTATAGAGCCGGCCGCTGCGAGTTCTGAGCTCGCCTGGCGTTTGTGGTCCACGCAGAAGCAGCAGGCATACAACGGCGTATTCCGCCTCATTAAACTGCAACTCCGCAAGATGCGTGTTGCACAAGCGTTGAGTGAACTTGACGACATTGCTTTTCCCCTCACTGCTGCTGATGAGCGTCTTCTCCTCAAGCTGCCGAGCGGTTCTTGCCACCAGTCCCTGGTCCAGGGACATTACAGGATCACGGCTGGATTTCTGGTTGCAGGCATTGGTCAGCGCATTCAGCGTTAACGGATACTGATCAGGTGTTGTCACCGCCTTTTCCATCAGGCAACCAAGTATCCTGAGCTCTTCAGGTGCGAGGGGTATATCAATGCCCATGGTGTTTCCTTTACAAGTTTATTTGAAGCATGTCTGGTGCAGGTGTTTGGAGTATCGCTGAAACACAGCCTGTTCGCAATTGAGAACAATAACCGGGACAGTAAAAGTCCAGTCGCTGAAGATGACTGACCCCTACTCGTTCAGGCCGCGTCGTTGCCGCTCAGAATCCGACCAGTGAAGTCAGTATCGGTGTGCATGTGGTCCTCGCCGAGCAGGTCTTGCTTGAATGCAACTTCGTCGATATTGGCACCCAGGTGCTTGACGATGGTGCGCAAATCGATTTCAGCGTTTTCCAGGCAGGAAGTGCCGCCTGGTGAAGGTGTCATATTGAATATGGCGCCGATACCGGTATCGATTTTCGCTTCACCCATCAACAATTTCTGGTGGTCTTTATCGATCAATTGCGGTCGTATACCGCCAACCTTGTGTGCAAACTCCAGGTCACGCAGACGTAAAGAAGGTGCGATTTTGCGTGCATCTTTCAGGAACAGCCATTTACGCACCAGTGGAATTTCAAACAGGATGTTTTTCAGCATGTAGTTGCGAATATCGCGATCGCGCATAAGGTCGAGCAACACTTTAGCCACCCGTTTATCAAAACGAAACACCTGCAGAAAATCCGGCAGCGTGCTGAAGTTGTAACGTTCCAGAATCGGCAACACGAGCGCGGTTGGACCAAAGCGTGTTTTGCCAGGCACCAGAACGTCCGGGTCACCGTGAATTGCGGCAAAAGGAAGCGCATCATTTTGTACGGTGTAAACCTTTCCCTTGAGCACGGCCGGCGTGAAGTAATAACTGCCTGCTACCGGCAGGCAGGAATAATGCAGGCCGTAGCCCAGGTCGTGGGCAAGCTTGAGACTGTGGCCACCGGCACAAACCACGATGGCGCGTGCCTGGTAACAGGTGTGGCGGGTTTCAACAAGAAAACGTTGCTGATCAATTCTGATGTGGGTGACATACTCATCAAAATGCAGGTCGATATGCTTGTTGTTGTCCGCCTGTGCCTGGCGAACAAATGAGTTAGACAGGGCTTCATAATCAACCGCGGTGTATTCATCGGTAGAACCCAGGGCGACGATTTCATCTTCGCGAAAGCCACCGTCTTGCATGGCCACGGCGGGTTCAATACGTGCAATGGCTTTCTTGTCGAGTAGTTTCAGGTTCGGGTAGTGCGGGCTGAATGTCTCGAAGCGTTGGCGTAGCTGACGGCATTCGTCTGCACCGACACCAAGCACCATCTTGGGGTATTTGAAAATGATGTGGTGTGCATCAGCCTGTTGAACCGCGTAGTTCTTCAGCATGTTGGCAGCGCGCTGGACCTTGAGTGCTTTTTCGAGGGTATAGTTGGTTTCTATGTCACCACAGTGCAGGGTCTGGCTGTTGTTACTCGACAGGGAGTTGACGCGGGCAGGCGCTGCATATTTATCGATAATTCCTACATGATTTAAATCGCTGTAGCGTGATGCAAGATACAACAATGCGGTGCCGGATACACCCGCACCAATGATCAACAGATCGTACTGTTGTGTGCTCATCGGGTGTCGGTTCCTGTCAGGTTGTTATCGAGGGGGCTCACAATGCGCCTATTGTAACCGCTGATAGCCGATAAAAAACTTGCTACAGGTACTGTCTTTTAGTGTAAGCCGGTAGTTCTGGAAAAAAACAGTTTCAATGTTGTACTCTGGACAGGCTTTGCCTAATGCTGATAGCTGCTTAATGTGTGCTGGCATAAGCAGGTATAAAACGTGACTGTTAACAATCATCCACCTGAACAGGCATCAAGGCATAGCAACGTATCGGCAAAAAAAATCCTGGTTGCCAGGGCGGCTTCCAGGAAAACTTAGAGGATAACAATTAATTCATATAGGCTTTGGCTTCGTCACCCGGGTTAGGCAGACCGGCCATTTTCCATAAAGCCAGGCAACTCCCAAACTGTCGTTTCAAAGCGTGTTGATCAATACCAACGGCTTTACACACGCTACGCATCGGTGGGATCGCACCCAGGCGTAAATATTTATCGCGAATCAGCTCTATCAATTGCCAGTGTTGAGCTGTCAGTGTCAGGTTGATTTCCTCAGCACGGCGTTCTGTAAATGACCGATCCCAGGAAAGGGCATCGATCAGATAACCCTCTTCATCCAGAATATGAACCTGCGCTTGATCCAGCGCGGTAATGCCTAGCTCAGGGTTTAACATTTCAATTCTCCTTCAAATTTGAGTTGCATTTTAGGCCGGTTATCATATGACAGAAAATAATATATATTGATTTAATATCATAATTTGTGATACATATTCTCCATGGAAATACGCCAACTTCAAACCCTGATCCGTCTAATCGACAACGATTTCAATGTATCGCGTACCGCAGAAAAATTATTCCTGGTGCAATCTGCCGTATCTCAGCAATTGAAACGTCTGGAGCAGGAGCTTGGATTCGAGTTATTCAAACGTAAAGGCAAGCGACTCACCGGGTTGTCTCCGTTGGGACTTAAGGTGGAAAAACAGGCCCGAGACGCCTTGAAGCATGTAGGCAATATTGCACTGATTGCAGATGAGCAGCGCTCGACGAAACAGGGCGTGTTGCGTATTGGCTGCACCCATACTCAGGCCCGTTATATCTTGCCGCCTGTGATCCACCTGTTTAACCAGACCTATCCCGACATCGAATTTCAGATTCATCAGGGCACGCCTCGACAACTGGTTGAATGGGCCGCTCATGATCAGGTTGATTTTTCTATCTGTACCGAGGAACTGGCACAGTCCAAGGAACTCGACAGCATTGACTGTTATCGATGGAATCGCAGTCTGATTACACGCCTGGACCATCCATTACAGAAGACCAGGTCCATTGGGTTAAGTGATTTATGTGCATACCCGCTTATTACTTATGTCGTCGGTTTTACCGGGCGACAACATTTTAATGAAACCTTTGTGCAGGCCGGCCTTAACCCCAATATCGTTTTAAGTGCTGCAGATACGGATATTATCAAGGCCTATGTGCTTGATGGCTTGGGTATCGGTGTAATTGCCAGTATGGCATACGATGAAAAAGTGGATACAGAACTGGCGGTCAGGGATATAAGCCACCTGTTTCCAGCAGAAACCACACGTATCGCCTTTCAGAAAAATAAATACATTCGCCGCTTCCAGCAGACTTTTATCGATCTCTTTTTAAAGACGATCCAACAGAATAAAACACATCGGTTTAAATCTATTTCGGCTTAATAAGCCAGAAGAAATAACCAACAGGCTCAGATTATTCTGGGGACAGAATATATATTTATTGATTGTTGAAATAAGTATACTGACCCTGATTGCATACAGTACAAATCAAGCGAAACTGTCCCACTTACACACCATTCCCACTTATACGTAATTACCGCCTACACGACATTCCCACTTACACATCAATCCTACTTACACGTCATTCCCGTCTACACATCATTCCCGCGGAAGCGGGAATCCCATGATTCCTGTTTCAGAACTTCATGCCCGCTAGCAGTTCAATACATGTGGCTACTGAAATAATCGTTTCAATACGTTTTAGTAATGCTTATAAAGAGAACGCTGGTATGAGCAGAATTAAATACATCTGTCCCCTTTTACTCGCTGACCCTTCTGGTCTCAATAGCGTTTAAGCCTGCTCAATGGCAGGTTCCTCCAGGGGCGCCGGTGAGTCGCGGAACTGCAGTGCCGCCAGTCGTGAATAGAGCCCGTTTTCTGCGACCAGCTCGTCATGACGACCACTGGCAATGATACGACCGTGGTCCATCACCAGGATCTGGTCTACCTTGCGCACCGTTGCCAGACGATGCGCGATAATCAGTGTGGTGCGCGCCTGCATCAGTTGTTCCAGCGCCGACTGAACCAGGCGTTCACTCTCTGCGTCGAGGGAACTGGTGGCTTCATCGAGCAGCAGCACGGCCGGGTCACGCAGGATGGCGCGGGCGATGGCAATGCGCTGCCGTTGTCCACCGGATAGACGGATGCCGCGTTCACCGAGGAAGGTATTGAAGCCCTGCGGTAACTGGTCGAGAAATTCTGCCGCATGCGCGGCTTCGGCGGCACGCCGCACGTCGGCATCGTTAACATCGGCAAAACCATAACGGATGTTCTCCCAGGCATCGGCGCCAAAGATGACCGGGTCCTGTGGTACCAGCGCCATGCGTTGTCGCAGTTGTTGCGGATCGGCTTCACGGATATCAACACCGTCGAAACGAATAACACCGTTATCCGGATCGTAGAAGCGTAACAGCAGTTGCAACACCGTTGACTTGCCGGCACCCGACGGGCCCACCAGCGCCACCTTCTGCCCGGGTTGCAAACTCAGTGACAGCTCGTCGAGCGCCGGGGTATCGGGCCGCGAGGGGTAACGGAAGCTGATATGGCTTAGCTGCACCTCGCCACGCGCCGGTTCGGGTAGTGCAACGGGTGTAGCCGGCGGGGATATTGCCGGTTTGGTGTTGAGCAGTTCCAGCAGACGTTCGGTGGCGCCGGCAGCACGCAGCAGGTCACCGGCCACCTCGCTCAGCGCACTCACTGAACCGGCAACCAGCAAGGCATAAAACACAAACGCCGATAATTGTCCGCCGCTGATGCGCCCGGCGAGTACATCGTGGCCACCCACCCACAACACAATACTGACCGCGACAAAGGTTAACAGCATTACCGTGGCCGTGAGCAGCGCGCTGACCCGGGTGCGCTGGATGGCGGCATCAAAAGCGGCTTCTACCTGCTCGCTGTAACGTTGGTGGTCAATGCGCTCGTGACAGAACGCCTGCACGGTACGAATACCGTACAACACTTCATCGACAAAGGCGCCGATATCGGCAATCCGGTCCTGGCTGTTGCGCGACAGGCTGCGCACCCGGTGCCCGAGCAGCCACAGCGGTATCACCGCGAGCGGCACGCCGAGCAATACCAGCAATGCCAGCTTGCCGCTGGTAAGGATCAGCATCACCAGCCCGCCGCTGATCAGCAGTGCGTTACGCACCGCGATCGCCAGCGTCGAACCGACCACCACCTGCAGCAGCGAGGTATCGACCGTCAGGCGCGAGATAACTTCGCCGGTGCGCGTCACTTCGAAGAACGCCGGCTCCAGTTTGAGCACCTGGGCAAACACCGCCTTGCGGATATCGGCCACCACCCGTTCACCGATCCAGGTGACCAGGTAGACCCGGGCCGCCACGGAAGCCGCCATCACGGTGACAACCACCAGGAACAGCAGCAACGCCTGGTTCAGTGCCGTCTCCGAGCCGCTGCTCAGGCCATGATCGACCACCCGTTGCAGCACAATACCGAAACCGAGCACCGCCGCCGCCGCGACCAGCAGCGCGAGCACCGCACCCAGCAGCGCACGGCGGTAGGGCCGCAGAAAGCTGAACAGCTGCTTCAGGACGCGAAGATCGCGACTGGATGGACGCTGTTCAGCGAGTGTGTTCTGTTTGCTTCTGGGCATGGCACTGGATTTCCGTTATGGAGGTACACTGCATATTGCTTCGGACCTGCGCGGCTCATTGTATTACATGAATGTAATTACGAATTACTGGGAAATTAAAAACTGAACGCTACCCTTTTATTACAATGTCCCTGGTTGCTTCAATTCAAAACTAAAGGGTAGCGTCTCCTTTTATGTTTAAGACCTGGTTAAAAAGCCTGGTGATTTTAATTCCTGGTTTTTTGTCTCAACCAAAATCAACACGCCTGCCAACGACTACTACGCCGTTCTCGGTGACTGTGAAGCGCTGCCTGTCACGTTCCAGGTCGTAGCCAATGGTTTCACCGGCGGGTACCTGTACGTGCTTGTCGATAATGCAGCGCTTTAACTTCGCGCCCGCCCCGACCGTGACATTGTCGAACAGGATGCTGTCTTCCACCAAGGCGGCATGCTCCAGCCTGACCCGCGCCGACAATATGGAGTGCCTGACCATGCCGCCGTTGATTACCGTGCCACCAGCCAGGCAGGAATTGAAGATGACACCATCGTGTCCGTCCGGCCCAGGGACGGTACGGGCCGGTGGGCTTTGCGGCAGATAGGTGCGGATGGCCCAGTCGCGCTGGTACAGGTTCAGCGATGGCACTGGTTCCAGCAGAGCGATATTGGCCTCGTAGTAGGCATCGAGAGTACCGACGTCTTTCCAGTAACGATCCTGGGAAACGCGACCTTGCTGGTTGCCGAAGTGGTAGGCAAACACTGCTTGTTCCCCGATCAGGCGCGGGAGAATATCCTTGCCAAAGTCATGGCTGGATTCTGGATCTGTGTGATCCGATCGCAGCTCCTCCAGTATTAGATCCAGATTGAAAACATAGATCCCCATCGATACCAGCGCACACTGAGAATTCTCAGGCAGACCTCGGGGTTCGGCCGGCTTCTCCTCAAACGTGAGAATTCGTTGATCGTGGTCTACTGACAACACGCCAAAACCGCGGGCCTCGTCCATTCCCACTTCCATGCAGGCAAGCGTAGCGACGGCGTCATGTTGCGCATGGAATTCCAGCATGGCAGCGTAATCCATACGGTAGATATGATCACCCGACAGGATGAGCACATATTTAGCATCACTCTGCTCCAGCAGGTTGAGGTTCTGGTAGATGGCGTCCGCGGTGCCGGCATACCACTGGCTTCCGGTACGCATCTGAGGTGGTACCTGGGTGATATATTCATTGAGTTCCGGGTTGAAAATGGACCAGCCATCGCGCAAATGCTCCTGCAAGGACTGGGATTTGTACTGGGTCAATACCAGGATCCGGCGCAGTCCTGAATGCAGGCAATTGGACAGGGTGAAATCGATAATCCGGTACTTGCCACCAAAGGGCACGGCCGGTTTCGCACGTTCCTGTGTCAGTGGCAACAGGCGGGAGCCATGTCCACCAGCCAGCACAATGCTAATTGAGTGATCTACTATGTCCTTTATCATTCTTGCTTCATACGCGACCGTTATTCTGGGGACAGTATAGTCATTCTGGGGTCAGTATACTTATATATTGAGTGATGAAATAAGTATACTGTCCCCTGATTTGGTACAACTGCTTATAGGGTCGGATCTATGCAGTTCATTGTATTAGATGAGGTAGATTGGAAATATAAAAGTGAATACTAAGCTGTGATTAATGTATTACCCGCATACTGCTAACACTTCCTGAAAATCGCCCGCTGTTTTGACCACTGTTCAAAGCCAGTAAAACTTTCTGGCAATGATTCATGACCACCGATAACCAGTGCACCGCCATCAACCAGGCTGTTGCGAATATATTCCAGCACCTCGAGTTGCAATGTGTTTTCAAAATAAGTGAACGCCATGTTGCGACAGAACACGAAATGAAATGAACCTTCGGACATTTTTTCGCGTATATCCTGTTTTAAAAAGCGCACTTTGTTACGCAAACGTGCTTCAAGGCAATAAGCATTGTCGTTTTGGCTAAAAGCCGATTGCAACCATGCGACCGGTAGCGCCTTGATGCTGCTATGTGAATAGCAGGCAAGCACAGCACGCTCTAATAGTAATGCATCGATATCTGTGCCAGTAACATGGATGTCAAGTTGCGGAAAATCTTTTCCCACCAGGTTGTCCCAGATAAGTATCAGGCTATAGGCTTCTTCACCCATTGCGCAACCAGCGCTCCAGCCTCGCAATGTAGTATCACCAGCATCAATGGCAGCCCTTGCCAGTTTTGGCAACACCTCGGTGCTTACATGTTCAAGCACCACCTTGTCGCGATAGAAGCGGGAAACGGTAACCCGGCACAACTGATCCAGAATTGGCCATTCATTGGCATGCCTCTGCAAGTAGTGTCGATAGACATCGATATCGCTCAGCCCGAGTTGTCGGATGCGGCGATGAATGCGCTTGCACACCTGTTTGCGCACCTTACGAAATCCCGGCCAACGCATTCGCAGCTGGGGAAGCAGCCACTGCAGAAACCGGACACAGCTATCATCTTCCATAAGTTTTCAATAGATCAGACTGGATGAAGCGACGCGTTATCAGGGGATGCCCTTTTATTAGATCGGAAATCTGTTGCTCATTGTATTACGTATTAACAAAACTTGAGTGCGAAATACTGCAGGAAACTCTGATCAGACGAACAGTTATGTCCTCAAATTACTGCCTCTAATAAAACATCGCGGCTAGCCATTCGAACTAATAACACTGGAATCGGGTCCATCTATGCGTAGAATGTATCTTACAAACCCTCATCAGGAGGCCAGCATCGGGAGGTAATTTATGATCGATCACAAAAGACGCAAACTGATGCTCGGGCTATCCGGATTTATAGCTGCTGGAGCCAGTGGAACTGTTGCCGCGCTTATGCCCACACCGCGTCAGAGCACCGGGCCGTTCTATCCGGTCACCTTACCGCTGGATGATGATAATAACCTGACCGAAGTGGGAGGCATAACTGGCAAAGCGACGGGTATTATCAGTGACGTCAGTGGCAGGATTGTGGATATCAATGGCAACCCGCTGCGTGATATGCGCATCGAAATCTGGCAATGCGATGCCAATGGCCGTTACCGTCATCCACGTGAAAATGCCTCTCGACCACTCGATGAAAACTTCCAGGGACATGGATTCACCGTAACCAATGCAAACGGTTTATACCGATTTCGAACCATTCGACCGGTACCCTACCCCGGGCGTACACCACATATTCATGTCGCCGTTTTCCCGGCCGATGAACGCCCATTTGTAACCCAGCTCTACATCGCTGGCCTGGAAAGCAATGAATCCGATTTTCTGTATAACAACATCCCGAGTGACAAGCGTCACCTGGTCACAGCGGAATTCCTAGCTATCTAATACGCAAGGTGCTGAACAACAGGCCAGTTTCGATATCATCCTCAACCGCACGGATGGCACGCCCCAGGATAGTTCATAAAAGGGGTAAGAGAGTTTTAAGGGTATAAAATAAATCTGTTCCCTTTTATTACCATGGACGAGGAACGGGTAATTAGATTCCATTTGTAATGTCACGTCACCGCAAGAGTGACATTCTATTACATTGGCTTACATTCTATAAATAGACTTACATATATATTGTCATCCCTGCGAAGGCAGGGATCCAGTGGCTTTGTTTTTCCCTGTACCCAGCACCTGTATACACAGGAACGGTTACAGCCGCCAGTTGCTCACGTTAATGCACATAGAATTTGCGGCTAAAGTTGCGCTTAGGAAATGCTTGGGTCAATACCTGGTCCCTGTATCTACTTCCCTGGGACCTGTCATTTCCCATGATCCGTAGTCAATGGATTATCGATCTTTCCAAATTCCTAAACAGGATTCATCGCATGGTCACCAGCTCTTCAGCACTGGTTGGGTGAATTGCAACCGTGTCGTCGAGATCCTGCTTGCAGGCACCCATGCGTATTGCAACGGCAAAGCCCTGCAACATTTCATCCGCGCCCGGACCAAGGATGTGGCATCCAACGACTTTTTCTTTTGCGCCAACGGTGACAAGTTTCATTGCAGTATGAACACGGCGTTCGGTGAATGCGTATTGCATCGAAGTGAATCGCGTCTGGTAGATCTTGACGGCTTCACCATGAAGCTCCCTTGCTTGCAGTCTCGGTCAGCCCCACGGTACCAATCGGCGGATGTGAAAAAATTACGGAAGGGATATTTTCATAATCGAGTTTACGTTGAGGCTGATTATTGAACAGCCGATCGGCGAGTCGCCGCGCAGCTGCGATAGCAACCGGCGTAAGCTGTTCGCGCCCGCTGATATCGCCCACCGCGTAAATACCTTCGACCGCGGTATTCTGCAACGCATCGGTTTGAATAAAGCCCTGCGCATCCGTGGCCAGGCCCGCCGCTTCCAGGTTAAGGCCGTCCGTATTGGGGGTCCGGCCGATGGCCCAGATCACCTGGTCGATGCCCGGTGTTCGACTGCCCTTGTCGCACACCAGGGTTAAGCTGCCATCATCCTGTTCGAGTGAGCCCACCAGGGTATTCGGGTAGATGGCGATACCATCCTCTATCATCTGTTCCATCAGGCCCTCGCGCAGCATGGCATCAAACGAGCGCAGGAAATGTTGCTTGCGCAGGTACAGACTGACCTCACTACCCAGCGCATTGAGAACACCGGCAACTTCCACGGCGATGTAACCGGCACCGACAACAGCCACGCGATCAGGGCGTTGTTTGAGTGCAAAAAAGCCGTCTGAATCAATACCCAGCTCCGCGCCTGGCACATCCGGCGTTACCGGCCTGCCACCGGTGGCAATAACGATATGATCAGCGCTATAGGTTTCATCACCAACTTGCAGCGTGTGGGCATCGACGAACCGGGCGTGGCCGCTGATCTCGTCGATATCAGAATCGGCCAGGTAGCTGTGGTACCAGTTATTGATACCGCTGATATAGTCCTCGCGTTTTTTGACCAGCGCCGCCCAGTCGAAGCCTTTGTGTTCAACACTGAAGCCATAATCCCCGGCCAGTTCCAGGCAGTGCGCAATTTCAGCGCCGTACCACATCACTTTCTTGGGTACACAGCCGACGTTGACACAGGTACCACCCAGCTTGCCAACTTCAACAACAGCGCATCGTTTTTGATAGCGTGCGGCGCGTTCGGCAACAGAGAGACCGCCGCTGCCGCCACCGATGGCTATCAGATCATAGTGTTTGCCCATGTTATGTCATGTCCTTATCTGGGGGATTGGTAGAAAAAGTGATTCTGTGGACAGTATACTGATTAATTGAGTGATGAAATCAGTTTACTGTCCCCGGATATCCTCTCGAGAACCACCGACAAGCCGCATGCAGCCAGTAGCGGTCGCTAAATAAAGATTTAATTTAACGCGAAGGTAGCAAAGAATATAAAAGGTTTATGTTACTGCCTTTCTCAGTAATCAATTATTATTTCTTTTAAAAACCAAAAGGGCTGTCCCTTCAATTCTGCATTTTTTTCAAGGCATCAATAATAGCTGATGGTTCCATGCGTTTTTTATAATCCGTATCAGCCTGCATCGCCCGCACAACGCCATTAGTATCGATTACAAAACTACCTGGAACTGGGAGCACATTACGGTCTTTTCCATTGAAGGCTTCAATGTCCAGGCCATGTTTTTTGTAAACTTCAACCAGATCAGCAGGTAACTCAAAATACAGCTTGTAATCTTTCATCACCTTGCTATCCAGATCACTCAACACTTCAAACGGATAACCTTTTTGCTTGAATTGCTCAACTGACTTATCAGGCGTTTGCGGTGTAATAGTAATTAACTGTGCACCATATTTTTTAAACTCTGGCAAGCTTTCCTGCAATACGTGCAAATGCATGTTACAGAAAGGACACCATGCACCCCGATAGAAAACCAGAACCACAGGTCCTTGTTTCAATTTGTCTTTCAAACTGACCGATTTACCCAATGCATTATTCAAAACGAAATCAGGTGCTTTCTCACCAACCTTGATACCAGGGGTTGGCATACTGCTGGCAAGATCTTTGCTCGCTTTTTCCATGACAGCCATATCACTGGACGAAAATGGCGATTTCTCTTTTTTTGATTGTTCCATGTGCTGGTCAAGTGACTGCTTATAGCTTGGGAGCTCATCAGCCGCTGCAATGCCTGTTGGTGCAAGCAGTAATAGCATACTCAAATAACACAAACCGCGACTTAGATGATGCATGAATTATTCCCTCTGGCGTAAAATTAAGTTCAATGCGCTATTACAGCACGGACGAATAAAGGTATCAAACTCCTTTATCCTGCTTTATAGCGTGCTGAGGTATACCGACTATTTTAATTTTTGGTTTGCGACACAACTTTCATATCCTTTTGAATAGCGTACTGAAAGGATGCTTCCGTTAATCTTTGTGCACAATGAAAGACCTGACCCTATTCTTTTTCTTAGTGGTAATCAAACGACTCTGCCCTTTTTGATCCCTGATCATCTTGTTGAGGCAGTCTTCGTTTTCAGCAAAACTTGATTTTGGTTCAGGTGCGAGCGTACCATAACGGAATCGGGCAAACCGTATATCAAGGAGGACATGATCCAATGCATAAAATTAACCACACTTTGTTCACCATCGGGTTGCTGGCTGCGACCTGCTATACGTCGGCGCTGCAGGCGGATTCACTGGTACTGACGGATGATTGGCAGAGCGCCGGGGTTTCCGGTCATTCGGCCACCATGATACGGCTCAACGCGGGCGAGTACACCTACTCGTACGATTGGCCACCGTTGAACGTGGTGAGTTCCAGCCGGGAGATTCTCGAAGAGACCAGCTACGCCGGGATCAAGGGCTTTACCTGGTGGGAGAGCGGGAACAAACCCTGCAAAATCACGGCACACTCGGTAGCACTCAACACCGTGAATTCCAGGTCTTCCACGCAAGTAAAGAGCGAACCGGATGACGTGTCAAAGAATATCTGCGTCGGCAGCCCCGGGAACGAGAAAAAAGCCAGGTTCGTGGATGGCACCGATCGCTATGTGCGAGGTGTCGCGGTTTGTACCTCAGAAAAAATGAAGAGCAGTGACGAGCGCTTGAAGGGAATCCGCATCTATGCGGCAGAGGTCAAGCCAAACGGGAGCGTCGAAGCACTGGACGTCGACAGGGACGACATGCACACCAACTGCAAACAGTGGCATGCACCGATATACTGCCCAACGGGTTACATTGTCAGCGGCCTCAAGGTCCATCACAGGAACGACTACTTTACCGGGCTCGGCATTAAATGCCGACGCATAGCGACGGCAAAGACACCATTCAAACAATGATGGTCGCCAGCGTTAAACGTATCGTGTCTTAATATATGGTGACAGATTTATTTTTTCCGGTTTACTTATATTAATATAAATCTGTCACCTTCATTCCGTTGGTTGATTAGACCCCATACCACATACCATCTGATCATTGATCCATTGTTGCAAATAGCCCACAGCCTGCAGCGGTGTTTGCTGTTCGCTAAAATGCTCCAGCAGCGCTGCACACACTTCTGCAAAGCTGCCCGCTGACATCGCAATAGACAGCGCCGTGAGCTCGGCACTCTCCAGTGCGCGATAACGACTGACAAGATCCTGACGCCAGATTAACCAGGTGGTGTCGCTGGCTGTCTTTTGCGGTGGCGTCTCTTCGTTGGCGAGCGCTCGCCAGATCTGAAAACTATTATACTGTTGCGGCAGTAACTGTACGGCGTCATGAAAACGCAGTGTCAAAGCCGCCCATGCCGTCTGGTTCCAGCTCTGCCAGTTGATCAAGCGTAACGCACTGGCAATTGGCCGCATCGAAACTGTCAGCGAAGGCCTGTTCGATACGGGCTATTTCGACGACTTCAGGTATCTGGCTGAAAGGTTCCAGCCGCTCGACCAGCTCGACCATATGCTGACCGAAGTAGCGCAGACTGGGATGATGCGATGGGTAGCTATCGATGTAGTGCTGCATCAAGGTGTCGAACAACTCATCACCCAGATAACTGTGCAGGCGTTGATAGTCGGTAGAGAGCGCTTCTTTTAAGCGCAGTGTGTAAGCGTTTCCATATAACGCCATGCGCTGCTTGGCTGAGCGTTTGGGGCTGGATTCAATGCGCTCGACAATGCCGACGGCCACATCATCCAGCAGATAGCCCAGAAATTCGTGCTGCAGCTTACGCAGTGCGTCCATATTGTAACTCTGCGTATGTATCGTTTTGTGCGGCAGTGCTCAACACCAGGGCTTCAGCCGGTAGTGTTCTGGTTGCGATGTCTTCGGCAATGGCCAGCTCCTGCCGCAGTTGCGGGAACTCTGGAATATCGTCGTCGCGTTCGATCATTGTGCTCACCGCACCAAAACGCTTCAGCGCAGTGGCATAGAGTGCCCATACCGGATCACAGACATCGTGATCATGGGTATCGATAATCATCTCGCCATTATGGCTATGGCCGGCGAGATGAAACTGCATCACCCGGTCAATATCAATGCCGTTGAGATAATCAACGGGATCAAATTGGTGGTTATGCGCACTGACAAAAATGTTGTTAATGTCTAACAGAATATGGCAATCAGCACGTCGAGCGATTTCGTTTAAAAATTCCCATTCAGTCATCTCAGAACTTTTGTAGGTAACATAACTGGAAAGATTCTCGAGCAGAATGCGTCGGCCCAGATAATCCTGCACCTGCACTATACGATCGACCACGTGGGCGATGGTGGCTTCATTGTACGGTAAGGGTAAGAGGTCGTGGCTATTGGTGTCATTGACACCAGTCCAGCACAGATGGTCCGAAATCCACTGAGGCTGCACGCGTTGCATGAGTTGTTTCAAACTTTTCAGATAGTCTGAATCCAATGGGTCTGTACTCCCGATTGAGAGCGACACACCATGCATAACCATGGGGTAATCGTTACGAATATTGTCGAGATGATCAAGCGGCTTGCCGCCTGGCACCATATAATTTTCGGAGAGTATTTCAAACCAGTCTACAGCCGGCTTGTGTTCCAGTATAAACGGGTAATGTTCAGTTCGAAGACCGAGACCAAAACCCAGAAAAGGACGTGTCACTGTAGTGCTCTCCCCAAGTATTTATCGAAAATGTATTGCATGAAAATGCAAACGCGCCTGAATGGCAAATCCATTCAGGCTCGCCGCATTAATCCAGCGATAAGTCCTTATTTACCGACTTTACCACCAATATGATCACAGGCCTTTGCAGACATAGATACAAAACCTTGCCCCTTGCAGGACGCATGGCCTTTACAGGCATTATCGGCTGTTTTGCAATCGTTGTGACCTTTGCACTTGTTGACACCGTAGCAGTGTACTTTGGCGTCAGATGCACCTTCAGCAGCAAAAACCGGTGCTGTAGCACTCAACATACCAGCGGCAGCAACTGCCATGGCAACACCCATTGCTTTCTTTGAATTAATCATTTTTAGATCTCCTAATATGAAATATATGTTGTGTTATGAACCGACTGTACCGCCAACATGGTCACACGCGCTCGCAGGCATGCTAACAAAGCCTTTACCTTGACACGAAGCATGACCCTTGCAGGCGTTACTGGCCGTTTTACAATCGTTATGACCTTTGCATTTATTGACGCCGTAACAATGCACGTCGTTAGTAGCGCTAGCCGATTTTTCAGTTGCAGTGTAGCCCGCGCAACCGACCAGGCTCGCCGCCGCAATTGCGAGAGCAGCACCTGTTGACTTCGTAATTAAACTCATTGCCTGTCTCCATAAGTAATCGATGATTACCGAATAAGTGACCGAGTGTATTACGTTTAGTTCGAGGAAAATCGGTACGTAAGAGCGAAGTTATAGAAACGTTATGGATTTGTTATAGAAACGTTATATTTGGAACTGATCTAGCGTTGTTCTTACTCAAGTACATTAAAGGGTAGCGTCACCTTTTATTCTTAACAACATCCATTTTAAAATACATAATTATCGAAAATAAATTGGGGCCAGATCACAATTCTTATTAATAACAATTCTTTTTAATATTAGAGGATAGTGCTCTTTAGCCCTGTTTTTCGATGTCGGCCCCTTTAATGTGTTCAAAGAGGTTGTCGATGTTTTTTACAATATCAGATTGAAACCGGATAAGTTCTACAAAAAATATTTTTATCTTACTGAAAAATAACAAGGTTTTATGATGGGCATGATAACTGCATCATTACTGGCGTTATGCAGGAAAAAACTTTAACAGAACTGGACTTCGATGCAGCTATGGAGCTTGCCCGCACGGATCCTGAGGCGTTTGAACAATATCGCCAGGATGTCATCGAGGCATTGATTGCCAGGGCACCGGAGAGAAGACGACAGCATTTGCGTTGTCTACAATGGCGCATTGACCAGGAGCGCAAACTTGCCTCCAACCCCACCGCCGCATGTGTGAAACTTTATCAGATGATGTGGGAATCTTTTGCTGGTGAGTGTGGCCTGATCGACACCATTTGTAATGCCCACAACTCACGCCACAACATGGAAAGTCTGAAACCTAAAGCAAAGGTAATATCATTATACAAGTCAAATACTACACTTTGCCCTTCCGAGTCATAAAATGGGTATTCTGGGACAGTAATAAAAAAGCAGGCCCTTAACGAGCCTGCTCTACTACCATCACCTATATAAATGTAGTGCAAATAAACGGTTCGCTATATTCCCCCAACCAGTACGGCATTGTAGCCCTTGCTATTTACATAATTAATCACCTGCCGTGCAGTTATCATGCCGGGCATGTAGTCCACCAGCATAAGATGACTTCTACTTCGATTAATGCGCGCTTGTTTTACTCCTGCATCACTCCCTAATGAGGTTTCCAGCTTGTTGATTTGTTCTTGTTGCAAATCCTCATTGATATGAATAACGATACCTACAGGGTTGTTATTGTTCATTGTATTTCTCCACGGGTTTTTAGATGTTGTTGTAATAATCCGCTTATAAAAACAAGCGACCGCGCTGCAATATCAAGCAGTTGGATGAGCTATTATAAGATTGAGGGAACCGATAACAATGGGAAATCGTCCCATTATTAATTAGTTATAAGTAGTTGCTAATTTAATTTATTACAAATGTATTAAATTTAAACGTATTGCTTGAATTTATACAGTTTACACAGGGTGCAGACAAGGTTTTACCAGCCTTGAGTGACCTTACAGTTAAGTGGGGTCAGTGCACAGATTGATCCAATCTTAGAAACAACAGTGCACTGACCCTGGTTTTCTTTAGCAGAAATCAAACGACTCTGACTGTTTTGGTCTCAAATGATAATGCAGCATCAGTAGCTTGTGCCAAAGGATGGATCTTGCGAATAAGCAGGTACAGGCAACCCTGCAATCCGGCAGCCTTGAGTAACAGGTCCGCCGGGGAACAGTCGCCGCAAAAATCTGTTACCGCCTTGTTGTGTAAAAGCTGCCTCAAGGTCATCTGCAACTTCCCTGGCACTTTCAGGATCACCGTGCTCTAGATATCGGTTACGCAGGAAATCGATCACTTGCCAGTGTGCATCAGTCAGTGCAAGCCCTTCATTGTCAGCCAGTTTCATGGCTTCATCCCGACTCCAGTCCTGTATCTCTAGTACACGGTCTTCTTTGCGAGGACTTGAGGTAGCAGGATCATTATCAATAACAGTTCGTTTACTCATAACAAATACCTTCAAAAAATAATTGCAGTTCAATATACAGAATGAATTGAAATCTTGCAGTTAGCAGAAATCAAACGGCTCTGACTCAATCAAACTACCAATCACGTGAGCCATCGTTACCCCTAGCGTAATGTTTTGAACAGAGACTTGTTCTTTTTCCCTTTAACGCTGATGACATTCATGCTGATATGATGTGGCGTATATACTGTAGTCCTGATCAGCCAATCCCCCCACGGCATCTGCGCCTGCTCGGTCATGGACCTGATCTGCGTTGTGTCGTCGTAAACATCTTCAATAACATCGTATACAAGTTTCATTCCTTTCTCCTCAATTACTGTAACGATAATCCCGGGCAAGCGGGACCGCTATTATCAGTATACACCCGCCTGTTCCCGGGTTTCCAACTGAAGACCGACGTACCAGGTAAAAGGATTAGATCCCTGTGAATAAAAAAAGGGCTGGCAATCGCCAACCCTTTCAGAGTTTAACAACTCAAAGTTTAACAACCAGCAGGTTTAATCAGTGATCATGACCAATGCTACCCGAGAAGAATGTCGGGCCTGCGCCCTGGGGCGGTTGCACAAACGTTGGATCGGGTTCCGGTACGGGGGCAGCAACAGGTGGGTTCCCGGCTTTGGTTGAATCCACGGTTGTTATGCGCCTGACACCGAATTGAGCTTCTGTTACCGTACCGTTAGCATTTAGATAACGCCTGAGCATGTGTACCGGGTGGACATATTTGAACGGTGCAAAGCGTTTCACAGGTGCCAGTGGATTAGGTGGTGACGCTGGCAGAACTAATGCAATGGCGCTGTTGTAATCATCCGCATCTGCAAGTTCAAAAAACATGTGGTCGGAACCACCACCGGTGCGGCAGACACGATCAATGGCATCACCGTGGGCGTAGCAGGAAGCGAACACATAACGCTTGCTGCCAACCAGAGGCGCACCGCCTATGTTGGTCTCGACGATGCGGCCACCCGAGCTGCTGAAGGGTCGATTGTCGAGGTCGATCAACTGGTCCGTGTTGGCAAGTCCAAGGTACCAGCCACCGCGCTGCATGAAGGGATTACGGTCGAACACGGCACCTAGAATCTCGTTCAGGCTTTGCTCAAGTGCCTGCCCCGAGAACTCGGCGACATTCACGGCCGGCCCGATCGGAAACCAGGTATACAGGTCGCGCAGCGTGATATCCGAATCCGGCAATACCGCATTGCCAAATCGGAAACCGTTGCTCATGGAGATGTCGACACCCGTCCATCCGTTTACACCGCTGCCTGCAACAACACCGTCCGAGATAGACAGGATCGCATCAGCAAGGAAGTTGTTGAGCGTGTCTTCCAGTACATGATGGCGCAATAACAGTGTATCGGTGTGCCCGACAACGCTGTCCAGATCATCCACCAGTTGATGACCGCGTTCTCCCGGTGCACCACAACCCGGTGTACAAAAGGCACCTGGCAGGAAGGTGTGACGTTTAACCTGACCGTCTTTACCGGCTACAAAAGGTTCCTCGATCGAATCGACCAGGTCAGGCATTTCCTTGTTTTCAGAAACTGATTCATCGACAGGTATTGCCTGCCAGTCAAAGTTGACGATCTTGTCGCCACCCATTTTCAAATCAAGACGCCCGACATACATATCACGGTTGGTTTCGACAACGATGGTTGCACCACGTGCAAGGCGGCTTTTATCGGATCCACTCAAGGGTATACCCGGGTCAGTTCTGGTGACAGCGTCCGCGTCGGCAATGAGCGCACCGGTTGTAACTTCATGCGTATGTGCTGAGTACATCACATCAATGTCCTGAAACTTTGTGCAATCTTGATGTTCTGGGACAGTGCCCAGTTCTGACTGTACAACAATCAGATCAGCGCCATCCGCCTTAACCAGCTCGATGATTTCGGGCAGTTCCTCAACACCTTGAGTGAAACGAAGACCAATATTGAACACATCTGCTTGCTGGGGCACGATGGATGCAGTAATACCGATGACAGCTATCTTGACGCCATTACGTTCAACAATCTGTATAGGGATCGAGTACGCGTGAACCAATCAGTGGTGCGGGTATCGGTGCAGCGTTATACAGGTTGACAGCGACTGAAGGGAAAGTTGGCTTTGACAATGCTCTTGACTTTCGTGCAGTCGCTATTCGAGCAGTCTATGTAATCCCGCCATCACCTGAATATTCGGTGGAAGATCGGCTTGGGTCCAAAACTGGTAAAACGATTTCGAAACACGGCTGGGCCGTAGCCGAAATCCCAGTTGCCTGGTGTAAACACATCAATATCGAATTTGTTCATCGCAACCATCATTGCATCGCCAACGGTAAACAGGGCCTCAGCACTGCCGTGCGTCAGGTCGCCACAGGATAAGAGCACACTGTCGGGATTGTCCTCGACGAATTCGATCGACGACGGTCTTCAGACGCGCCAGACCACCAGCAGAAGCAACATTTCGTTCAGTACCATCGGTATTTTTCAGAACTGCGGCGTGCGGCAACAGGGTTCCGTGCAAATCACCCATTTCGATGAGTGTGATGTTCTTGTTGCCATTACCAGCGTAAGCAAATGAATATATAACGAAAAATAATAAAGCCATGGTCATTTGCCATAGCTTTCGATTGAATACAGTAACCATCCCAAACCTCCAGAAATTTTGTCTCAATTGAGTCTTTGAATTGCCAATTAACAAAAATGTATCACTCGCATTGGCAACTGATTTATTTTTGGCAGCATGGATAAAGACGACACAACAATGAAATTATTCATTGAGGTATTCTAATGAGTACTCGGCTGTCATCAACGGCATGGCATTACGGGGCCAGTAGAATTATGTATTGAGTGAAGAAATAAATATACCGCCCCAGCTTAGTCGGCCCGATTATCACCGTGCGCGTTCAATCCACTGAGACGTTGATGAACGATACAAGGCCAGATCTTGTTCATGTTTCTTTCAAAGTGAAATCGGGTTGACGTTTGTTATACGTGGTTTGCACCCCATTACTCCGTACCTGGTCTATTATTAAGGTGTTACACCTCATATGCTCAAAATCCCCATTATATTTTTTTACGCGTACACCCCAGGGAGAGCTGTCTCATGGTCAAACAATTACTCAGAACCGCAACCTTGAGTTTGGCGTGTTTTGCAGCCTCTGGTGTTCAGCATGCAAGCTCAACCAATTTAGAAACAATATCCGCTAACGTATTCAATTTTCAACATAAACTTGCCAATGACGGCAATGTTCAGTCGCAATACAAGCTGGGAGAAATGTACGAGGCTGGCGCCGGTGTTGAGCAAGATCTTGACCAGGCCAAAAGCTGGTATCAGCAGGCTGCTAACAGCGGATACGCCCCGGCAATCAATCGTCTCACCTATCTCGATATAAAAGCCAATGGCTACAGTAAAGAGCAATACGGTGACTGGGTCGCGCTAATCAAGACCGAAGCCGGCAAGCGCGAACAGACATCCATGCTGTTACTGGCACAGATGTACCGCCAGGGCGTTGGCGTCAACAAAGACCTGGTGGCAGCCAGGGCATTACTGGATAAACTCATTACCACTGGCAACCTGAGCGTTGACAGGGAAATTGTCCTGGTCGATGCGGAGATGCAAGCAAAACAGGCACGACAGCAACAACAGGCTGAACAGGCACAGCAAGCTGCTGCTGCAGCACGGGAAGCAGCAGCAAGGGCAGCAGCGGCAGCAGTCACTGCATCACAGGCTGAAAATGTCACAAGCGAGTCAGCATCTGCATCAATTGCTGTCGAAGTGCATGAAGACAACAAGTCAAATGAAGCTACTCAGCCGGAAAGCACAATGACAGCCGAAGAAATAGCCCGGGCTGAAAAACGTAAACACTACGAAGAAGTGATGCTGCAACTCCAGGAAGAACAAAAAAAACTTGAACAGCAACAGGCCTGGGCCGAAAATTAAGAGCGATAAAACCGGGTCAGAGAGCAATTGTTTCTAGTACTAGAGAATTTAACTCTCAGACCCTGTTTATTATAGTCACTGGTATAAAGCCTACTCAACGGGTAAAACTTCTTCGATGGCCTGAAATTCCGCCTGGTCCAGGTAGCCATTGGAGTTGATGTCACCCATCCTGAAGCTACCATAAGTTGATACTTCCATCCCTCTGGTAAGTTCAGGCTGTGCCTCAATCTCTGACTTGCTGACTAAACCATCTCCATCTGTATCAAGCTGGTAGAACTGTTTCAGTATCACTGAATTATTCATATCGCCTTCATGAGCCTGCAACGGCGACATAGTTAGCATTGTCATAATAATAACGCTGAATGTCATTGATCTATTCATGATGTACCCTCCTCTTCTAATATGTAATTAAATAAATCTGTCCCTGTTATGCTTGATTAACAACCATCATCCTCAACGACTTGCTCACCATTCTCCTGAGGGTAGTGAATACGAACGAACATCATATTGTCGATACGATCGAACTGTTCATTCATTGCACTGTTTACAGTTGTGCTGTCAAGACCGTCGTAAATCATGATGCGACCTCTGGCTTCAGCCATGAGCATGCTGTTACTGGGACTAAACAGCATCTTGTGTTGATAGCTGTCATCGGCAAATGTCGATGTCGAGCCAAGTACCAGCAGGCTCGTGATCAGCACGGTTTTAACTAGATTTGAACCGGTGTAACGATGATTATTTGTCTGTACCTGAGTATTCATTGCTTTATCTCCTCTTCGATGGTTTCTGAACTGCTGTGTTCAGGCACAGTTGTAATGCTCGTGCTCAGAAAACACCTGACCGATTACTCACGAATACATTTTGTTTTCATAACGAAAATATCACTTCTATATATTTCAATTATTTAGGAGTAATATTCTGTTGTGGTCATGGACAATAAAATTGCTACAGACCAATCACTCGATACCTTGTTGATCGGGGAATGGACATTCCATGCTGATGTTTTCAGGCTTCAAAAAGGACAGGAATTCATCAAGTTAGAACCCCGGGTGGCCCATCTACTCAGATGCCTGGCCATCCATGCCGGCACGCCTGTCACACGCGAATCACTGATGCAAGAAGTCTGGCCTGGCGCGGTAGTCGGCGACGAGGTACTCACCAATGCAATCAACAAATTACGCAAAGCCTTTGGTGATGATCGTCAGCATCCCCGGGTGATCGAAACGATCCCGAAAGCCGGTTACCGGCTGATTGCACAGGTGGAACCGCTATGCCCGCCCGACGATTTTTCTGAACAAATATCAGCACCTGTCGATAAGCCTTCCGCAAAAAAACACGGGCTGCGCGGCTTTATGCCAGCTGTCATAATCGCTGCACTGGTGCTGATTGCCTACGCACTGTGGGCGTTGTTCACCCTGGATGACGCTGATATTTCAGTCCAGGGCGAACATGCCGCTTTATCCACCAGGCCTTCAATTGTGGTATTGCCTTTTGACAACCTCAGCCGTAATTCAGAGCTGGAATACTACACAGACGGGATCACTGATGACATCATCACGCTTCTTGCAAAAAATTCCGGGCTGATCGTGATTGCGCGCGACTCCTCCTTTTTCTATAAGGATGCTGGCCTTGATATAAAAACGATTGCTGCAAAGCTGAGTGTCGAAAATATATTGCGTGGCAGTATTCGCCGCACTGACGAACAACTGGTTATAAATGTACAACTGGTCGATGTTATCAGTGGTGCGCATGTGTGGGCTGAACAATATAGTTATACAGCCGATGATCTGTTCAGGATTGAAAATAATATTGCGGGGAGTGTTACGGCTGTACTGTTGAACAAACAGCAAGACACGTTGGCACTTCGGCCTATAGCCATACCAACCGGGCATGCCCAGGCGCATGATTACCTACTCTTGGGCCGGTATCATTTCTACAAATTTGCCAGCAAAGAAGAGAACCTCAAGGCCAGGAACCTGTTTCTTGAAGCAGTCGAGCTTGATCCGCAATATGGACTGGCCTACGCTTTTCTTGGATGGACCTATGTGTTCGCGGCCATGAATGGCTGGACCGACGATCGTCCGGCTACGCTGGCACAGGCGGCACAACTGGCGGATCAAGCAATCCAACTGCAACCAGAATTACCACTGTCCTACTACGTACGCGGTCTGACTTATCGGGAACAGGGCGATAAATATGTAGAAGCACTGGGCGAGGTGGAAACCGCACTCAAATATGATCCCAACAATGCCAACGCAAAAGTGTTACTGGCCACCCTGCTGTATTATGCCGGCCGCCCGGAGATAGGGCTTGAGCGCATAAAGGACGCCATGAAGATGAATCCTCACCACCCATACAACTACCACTTCCATCTCGGCCAGGCCTACTTCGTATTGCGTCAATATGAACAGGCTGAGGATGCATTCCAGCAAGGACTTGCCACAAACCCTGCGGCTGAACGTTTACGCGTATGGTTGGCTGCAACCTATGCACAGTCCGGGGATTTAGAGCGTGCAAACTGGGAGGCAGAACAGGTGTTGGCGACAAACCCCGACTTCTCGGTCGCACGCATGGAGCAATCATTTCCTTTCAAAGACCCCGCAGAACTGAAACACTTTACAGACGGGTTGCGCCTGGCAGGTTTTAACTGATAACAAAAGGGATCAGGCCCTTTAATTCCTTGTAATAAAATATAACTGCCACCTGTTTCCACGATTGTTAAACTAAAGCACAGCAATAAATTACAAGGAGATACAAATGAACCTCAAAACTAATATCGTTATCTTGCTGACGGCCCTGTTAATAGCAGGCTGTTCCAGTAGCCCGGAACTACAAGACGATCAGTGGAATACAGCAGAGGCGCAGAAATCAAAAGCAAAGCAGGCACAGGATGAGCTGTCTTCAGAAATAGACAAGAGGAAATAATTCTGTAAGAACCAATAGAGGAACCAATAGGGTTAGAGTGAATTGACATATTGTACGTGGCAGAAATCAAACGACTCTGACCCATTTGATCTGTTTAGCGCGCAGGGCCAAGCCGGCTTGATTAACACATGAAATGAATAGCGCTATGCCTCGAAAGCGCGAATGACGCCCGTCACCACGCCCAATACCTGTACTTCTTCATTCTTTAATCGAATTGGCTCCATATCCGGATTGGCCGGTTGCAGGCGAATGCCATCGTGTTCGATATAGAATTTTTTCAATGTCACCTGCTCATTGTTGATCAACGCAACAACGGACTGCCCGTTTTCTGCGGACTCGCGTTTTTCCACGATAATAATATCGCCGTCCTGAATATTGTCATCGATCATGGAATGGCCCTGCACCTTCAGCGCATAGGTGTTTTTGCGAACCATGTTGGCCGGGACCTTGATCCGTTCATGTTCCTCGACACGCTCGATAGGATTGCCTGCCGTGATCGTACCGAGTAGAGGGATCTCGACCAGACTGACGGCATCGATTTCGATTGATTCGATATCATTGATCCAGGTCGGATGCTGACGTTTTGGAATAAGTAGACTGACGTTGTTCATATTGGTGCCTATTTTTATTGTTAGTTGTTGACAGCCATAAAGTGGTATGGCGTCAGCCTATCAAATTTGTCGATTTATGCAAGCATGCAAACGCTACTGAGAGTGCCATGTCAAACCACAATCACCCTGCTATCTCTCGACTATAGTGGACGTCAGCATTTTTGCGAGATCGCAGGGAGTAATTTAAAGGGTAGCGTCCCCTACTCCTTAAAGGTCATTCCCGCGACGAGAACCAAAAGGGTCAGAGTGAATCGAAAAATAGTACCTGGCATAAATCAAACGACTCTCACTCTTTTTGGTCCAAACGACCCTGACCCTTCTGTTGCTATAAGGTTAATCGCAACGCTTTAACCAGCACGCCTGGCAGCTCAATACTTCTATTCGATCTTTGGCCATAGCTACCGGCATCAAGAATCAATTCACGCTCTTCGGTTAATTCCAGCAAGTTTGTTCCCAATAAATCATAGACACTATCATCAAAGCGCATGACATCGACGGGTGCCTGTATCTCACCATTTTCCACCCAGAAACAGGCAAACCGGGTCATTCCTGTCAACTGGCACGCATTGCGGTCGGAAAAATTCAGATACCAGAGATTATTGATATAAAGCCCTGTGTCCAGTTCATTCAGTATATCTTCGCCGGGTAAATTGCCCGCGGCCAGATCCAGCGCGCCCGGGTACTCAGACTCGGCATTCGTCACGCTGTCGTATTCCATCGCACTGCGTGAGCTCACCAGGCAGTCCTGATAGCATCCGCTTTGTATGAGTTGAACCTGCTCCGGTTTGATAAAACCGTCGCTGGTGAATATTGGCGCCAGACCTCTTGCATGATTTTCACTAAGCCATATCGACGCAGCCAAAGTACGGCCCTGCTCCCGCATTTGAATCAACGGGGTGGTTTTAGTGCGATGGCTTTTCAAGCCAAATCCACCCCAGGACATCAGGTTGATAATTTCGTTGACTGCGGCGGGCGCCAGGTAAGCGCGATAACATCCTGGATCGATGGTTTTTGAAGGCCTGGATATAATGGCCAACTGCTGTTTTATAGTTTCAATTTTTGCGGCCAGTTTATCCTGCTGCCAGACAAAGCCGGCATAGTTGCTTTTTACCGCCTTGTCTTTTGCGTGGTAACAGCTCCAGTCGAAATTAAAATTTGCACTGCTATGCCAGTTGCGTTGCCCCATTGAATTCGCAAAGCCGGCATACTGGATTCCGTTTGCAAATATACCTACCAGGTCCATACCCGCAGCTGCCTGTATAACCTGTTCGACAGCCTCATGGCTGTTAATCACTTCATTGTCATGATGATATTCAGAATGATTGATATCCGTCGAAAAATTCAGGTAGGGATCCTCGGGTAACAAGTCACGTTGTTGACGTAATATTTTCAGCGTTTCAACCAGTTGATTTAGATCCTGCTCACTGTCACCGGCAAGATCCACGCTGGCCTCGGCATGGCGTTTTCCCTCGATGAGATCGAGATATATTGTGCGTTGCGCAACACTACCGGCCTGCCTGATTTTGTTGCGATTGAGCCGCACAAAATCAGAATCCTCACCGTTAAAACCGAGTAACAGCTGTTCATCGCCTTCAAGCTTGTTAAAAAGCGCATCGCCAAGCGAATAAAAGTAATCTTGCATTACGCAGCGCCCCCAAACACATCGACATCGCTAAAATGACAGGTTGGAGATGCGTGGCCTACGTAAATCGCCTGGTTAGGCTCACCCTTGCCACAGTTGGTGACACCTTGCACCTGAAAGCTGTCTTCATTGCCGACAGCCGCCAGGCTTCGCCAGAAGGTGGCAGATATACCGCGGTAGTTCGGATTACGCACCAGGCCTTTTAACTCACCGTTTTCTATCACCCGTCCCAGTTCACAACCAAATTGAAATTTGTTGCGACTGTCGTCAATCGACCATGAGCGATTAGTTTCCATATACACACCGTGTTCAACACTGGAAATCATCTGCTCGACACTTGTATCACCCGGCTCGACATTGAGGTTTGCCATGCGGTCTATGGGCGGGCGAAACCAGTCCGCCTGACGCGCATTGGCAACACCCGGCATGCCCGCGCGTGCTTGCGAACTGGCACCACCGAGCGGGCGCTGCAGAATACCGTTGCGGATAATATATTCACGTTCAGCCGGCGTACCCTCATCATCATAAGCATAACTGGCTAATTGTTCCATGCGACCCGGGTCGAAGGTTACATTGAGAAGCTCAGAACCATAACGATAACTGCCAAACATCTCCTGGGTGACAAAACTGGTGCCCGCGTAGTTACGTTCATCGCCGAGAATACGGTCGAGCTCCAGCGGATGGCCAATGCTTTCGTGAATTTGTAAAATCATCTGGCTCGGCGCCAGCACAACATCCATCGTGCCCTGCGGACATTCATCGGCACTTAATAAGGCCACGGCCTCTTCCGCCAAAGCTGTCGCTGCCTGCGGAAAATCCAGCAAGCTTAATTGTTCCAGGCCACCCTGGCGGGTGCTGTGTGAACCACCGCCGGTGCGATACTGGGTCAGCGAACCTTTGTTAGCGACTGCAACCAGTCCCGGATTAATATAATGAAAACGTTGTTCGATGTGGGCGCCTGCACTGCTGACGAATAAAATATCATCACAGCGGTATCCCAGGTATGCCTGCCAGTCAACAATGCTGTCATTAATTTTCAGCGCCTTGTTCGCATCTTGAAGCAGTGCCACTTTTTCATTCAGCGGGAGTTCATCCCAATGCTTCTTCACAGGGGTTTGATAGCGTGCTTTGCCCTCTGGTCGCGGATAATCATTCGCTTTTAGCAAGCTCAGATCTGAAGACTGCTGTGCCCAGTCGCTGGCCTGACGCAGCGCTTTTTTTAAACCACCGGGACTCAAGTCACTGGTTGCCGCGTAGCCGCAGCCATCACCGTTGACTACAGTAAGTAAAGCGCCGCGGGCAAGCTGATTGAAAACAGGCTGCATAACACCCTGACGCACACTGATTGCTTCGCGCGTCTCATTTGTCAAACGCAGCGTCCAGAAATCCGCATTGGGTGCAATGCTGTTAAATTGCTGTGCGACGTGATTGAGGTAGTCGTTCATTATTCTTCCTCATATTTTAATTGGATCAACAGGTTCAGAGTCAACGTTGTCTCGCTTACACGTCATTCCTGCGACTAGATCGTCCGGAACGATTTGAACAGCCTCCGGTCTCTGATAATCCTGGGTAAAATGAAAGGCCTGAACCTATTCTTCTACCCTGAAACCATCAATAAATAGCCACCCGCTGCAACGAAGAAATTGATACAAACGTGCCAGCAATTTGTCAGACTACCGAAGACTACCCTTATGGCTTTACGATTTCAAAAAAATCATTCATGATTCTTGTTCATTATTAGCTACACTGGAGCAGCTTATGTCCTATTATTTCAGCACCCTTACGGATTTAAACTACGAAGACGCCATTGTTAAAACCACTGAAGAACTTAAAAAAGCGGGCTTTGGAGTTCTTACCGAAATTGATGTAAAGGCCACTTTAAAGAACAAAATTGACGTGGATTTTCCCAGGTATATTATTTTAGGCGCCTGCAATCCCGGATTTGCTCATAAAGCCCTGCTTTCAGAAGAACATATTGGTGCCATGCTGCCTTGCAATGTTGTGGTCAGGGAAAATAAAGCAGGAAAAACAGAAGTCTTTGCCGTGGATCCAGTATCCTCAATGAGTGCTGTGCAGAACGCTGACCTGGCACCTATTGCGCAAGAGGTTCAGCAAAAACTCAAAGCTGTAATAGAAAACATCTAACTCGAACTGGATTACAGAATACATCCATGTATTACGAAAGACGTCCTGTCTTTTGCCTTAATACTGACCTCCGGTCATTCAATTTTGCTCCCGGCAAAATTAGTTTGCCCTTTGGGCCAGCCGGAGGCAGTTCAAATCGTTCCGGACGATTTAGTCGCGGGAATGACAAGTATGCGGGAGTGCAACGACTCTGCCCTATTGGTTTTTCAATTGCTTTAAATTATACAAGTGTCTATCAAAGAGGACGCAGGTCGGCATGCTTTAACGGGAACTCGCGAATGCGCTTGCCGGTGGCGGCAAAGATGGCGTTCAACACGGCAGGCGCCGCTACCGCGATGGTCGGCTCGCCGATGCCGCCCCAGAATCCACCCGAAGGCATAACGATGACTTCAACCTTCGGCATTTCCGCGATCAGCATCGACGGGTAGGTATCAAAATTCTCCTGTTCGACACTGCCGCCCTTGATGGTGCATTCGCCGTACAGTAATGCCGACAGACCGAACACAAAGGAGCCTTCGACCTGGGCCTCGATCTGTTGCGGGTTGACTGCATAACCGGGGTCGGTGGCTGCAACAATGCGATGGATCCTGAGTTTACCGTTGTTGTCGACCGATACCTCCGCGCAGGCCGCAACATGACTGGCAAATGCCTTGCAGACCGCCAGCCCTCGATGTACGCCTTTCGCGGCTGGTTTGCCCCAGCCTGCTTTTTTCGCCACTGCGTTGAGTACCGCCAGGCTCTTTGGATGATCGGCCATCAACTTGCGGCGGAATTCGAGCGCATCCTTGCCCGCAGCATGGGCCAGCTCATCCATAAAGCATTCCATGTAGATGGCATTCTGGTTGATATTGACACCACGCCAGAAGCCCGGTGGTACCGGCGGATTGCGCATCGCGTGATCGACCAGCAGGTTCGGAACACTGTAGCTGATAGCATGATCGCCCTCGGCATGCAGCCCCTGGAAGGTGAACATGTCGACCCCATTCTGCATCCACTTGGGATTGACCGAGGCCAGTATGGATTGCCCCGAGATACGGATATGCAGGCCGACCAGGTCACCCTTGTCGTCCAGCCCGCCAACCAGTTTTGCCTTGGTGATCGGGTGGTAATGGCCGTGCTGCATGTCCTCTTCGCGGGTCCAGAGCAGTTTGACCGGTGTACCCGGCATCTGCTTTGCGATGGCGACTGCCTGCGTAACAAAATCATGAAACGCCCCACGCCGACCAAAACCGCCGCCAAGATGGATTTTGTAGACATCACACTGGGAGGCTGGTCAGGCCGGCCGCTTCGGCGGTGGCCGTGCAGTGCAGCCTCGCCGTTCTGTGTTGGACACCAGACCTCGCAACGATCCTTGTTCCAGAGCGCGGTTGCGTTCATCGGTTCCATGGTCGCGTGATTCTGGTAGGGATAAGCGTAGGTCGCTTCGACTGTTTTCGCGGCTGACTTCAGGGCTTTTTTTGCATCACCCGCCTCGTTGCCGAGGAGAGCCTGTTTCGCGCTCAGGCCTTCATCCAGCATCTTTGAGATCGACGCACTGCTCACGTCGGCGTTGGGTCCCTTGTCCCAGTCCACCGGCAGCGCATCCAGTGCCGTCTTCGCCTGCCACCAGGTATCGGCAACCACGGCGACGGCGTTGTCTTCCACGGCCACAACCGCACGCACGCCAGGCATCTTGCTCACCTTTGTGGCGTCGAATGAAGCGAGCGTACCGCCGAATACCGGGCAGGCCTTGATGGCGGCATTGAGCATGCCGGGCAATTGCAGATCGGCACCGAAGACCTGCTTGCCGGTGAGTTTATCGACCGTGTCCAGGCGCTTGACCGGTTTGCCGATGATCTTCCAGTCCTTCGGGTCCTTGAGTTCGACTTCCAGCGGCGGAATCAATTCGGCTGCCGCCGCGGCCATCTTGCCGTACGTCGTCGTGCGCCCGCTTGGCGCATGGGTGATCACGCTCGCTGATGCACGGCATTCATCCATCGGTACACCCCAGGCATCCGCCGCGGCCTCGATCAGCATTTGCCGGGCGACGGCGCCACCCTTGCGAACATATTGATGGCTGCCCCGAATACCCTGGCTGCCACCGGTCGAGAAGCTGCCCCATATGCGGTCACGGGCTAGATTCTGTCCCGGCGTCGGATACTCGGTCGTGATCTTCGACCAGTCGCACTCGAGTTCCTCGGCAACCAGTTGTGCCAGCCCGGTCAGGGTGCCCTGACCCATCTCGGAACGCGCAATACGAATGATGACGGTATCGTCGGGCTCAATCACGACCCAGGCATTGACCTCGGGTACCTCTGATGAACTCTGTTCTGCAGCCACTGCCCCACTGCTGCTCATGGGCCCGCTGTTGCTCGTGGGCAAATACAGCCCGAGGGAAAAACCCGCACTGATCGTGGTAGTGCGGATCAGAAATTCACGGCGCGAAACATTGACACGTTCGTTCTTCATCATGACCTCCCACGCTTGTTGATACTCATCATATTTCTGGCAGCAAGGTGAATGCCACGGCGCACCCGGTTGAATGTGCCACAGCGGCAGATGTTGGTCACGTTAGCATCGATATCTGCATCGCTGGGACTGGCATTGTCGTTAAGCAGTGCAGCAGCACTCATGATGATGCCCGGTTGACAGTACCCGCACTGTGGCACGTCAAGTTCTTCCCAGGCCTGCTGCAGCGGATGACTGCCATCAGCTGACAGCCCTTCGATGGTGACGACTTCCTGAGATGCGTCGACTGCGGAGACCGGTATCAGACAGGAGCGCACCGCTTCACCGTCGAGATGCACCGTGCAGGCGCCGCACAGACCGATGCCGCAGCTGTACTTGGTGCCTGTCAGGCCCAGTTGCTCGCGGAGCACCCATAGCAAGGGGGTCGAATCGTCTACATCGATGTCGACGAGTTTTCCGTTTATTTTTAGTTTTGCCATATGCGAAACTCCATGGTGAAAGCTGATGTCACGACGCATTGAGTCTACATCAGATCAAAAAGCGCATAAAAAAAGGGCAGACTCGGTTCAAATGTCCAAGCAGTCTAACGCCGCTGTTTCTGAAACTCAACGCTCCGACGGAGGGCTCTCCGGAATAAAGGACAGGTACGATGTTGTACTGAATTCGTGGCTGTGTTTAGTGGTTTGATGGGTTCAAATTTAAGGATTCACGTCCATTGCTGTCTCACTTACGCGTCATTACCGTATGTTGCTGGGCAGGATAAATTTACCGAGAGCTGCTGATGTCCCTCGCAAGCGTCATTCCGGCGTGTTTTTGGCCGGAATCCAGTGACTTAAGACGCTGGATGCCTGCCTCCGCAGGCAAGACGAGTAAATTATCTATTTAAGCACTCGTACTGAGTATGACATTCACGCTCTTTTCAAATCCAGGTCTTTCGACCTTTCATAATCATGAAATCACTATATTACTAACGATAACTGCAAGTTTGTAATTTTTAAGTGGGACAGCAGTGGTTCTCGTCCCGTTTTATTCATTGTGTTGTAATAAACCGCTACCAGTGATAACCAAGGAGTAACGCTGAGTGAAAACCGCCGGCCTTGCGTTTTTCATCAAAAACGGTGACATCGGCACCGGATAAACGGACATCAAAGCCAAGATTAAAGTGTTTGGTTAAAGTCCAGACAATTCCGCCGTTAAACCACAGGCCTACACCATAGTCTGAGTCTCGAACATAATCAAAGCGTCCGGTTTTGGCCTCGAGTCGAGCATCGATGAAAGCCAGGCCGCCACCGATATAGGGACGCATCATCGAATCTTCACCCCAGTATTTACGAATTCCACCGTTGAATTCACTGGTGGCCCCTTCCCAATCGGCTACTACAAGACCATTCCCCGGCACGAAGAAGGCACCTGCTTCTTTACTGTATGAACCTAAAAAATCCAACGCAATACTAACAGGCCAGTCTTCCGCCTTGAAATCCAGCATTATGCCGCCCTCAGCTTGCGCATTTACCGGATCCCAGTCGTTTTTTTCCATGGCTTTGAAACCTAATAGCGCATTCAGATTACCCGATGCATATACTGGCTGGAGGGAGTATAAAGATAAAAGCAGTAGTGTTGAGACACAAACGCTTCTGAGTACTTTTGTTGAGCTGCGGTTCATAACCCGTGATTCCATGATTTATAGATATAAAAATTATAAATATATTGTGAAAGCGTTTTTGTGAGATAGGTCAAAAAACAACAGAACCAAAAGGAACCAAAAAGGTCAGAGTCGATTGATATATAGCACCAAGCAGAAATCATACGACTCTGGTCCTTTTAGTCTGCTCTATTGGTTGTCTGGCACAAATGCACAAGAAAAAAACCTGGCGCAGATCACATACATCAATCGGGTCTGCTCGCTTTAATTTTTGTTGTTAAACTAAAGCGGAATAATTATATAAAAAGGAGATTCAAATGAGCCTCGTAGTCAAAGCTAATATCGTTATCTTGCTAACGGCCCTGTCAATAGCAGGCTGTTCCAGTGGCCCGGAACCAAGGGCAGATCAGTGGAATTCACCAGAGACGCAAAAATCAAAAGCACAGCAGGCACAGGATGAACTGTCTTCAGAAACAAACAAGTAGGGAATAATACTGTCAGCCCTGGTACGAATTAACAGAGACGGTGGGTTTAATACTTAACCAGTACATGAGGAACAAGACAATGCCAAATGAACTCGATCCGCAAATTGACCAATGGTATGCCCATCTTGATAAAGGGCAGCGCTTTTACGTCGTTGCGATTAACGAAGAAGATAATACGGTTGAATTACAACATTTTGATGGTGACATCGAGGAACTCAGCCTTGCTGAATGGCGTAATCTCAAGATCGAATTGAGCGTGGAGCCGGAGAACTGGACAGGAGCCCTCGATATAGATGAGAAAGATGATCTGGGTACCGAAATAACCGATACTGGTGCTGATGACTGGGCTGAACCAGGCGAAGATTACAGACGACCCAACAAATAAACCCGGGTGCAAACATGGCGCTGACCCTTAAGTCGAGTGTGTTTGAGAATGGTGCAGAGATTCCCGCCAGGTACACCTGTGAAGGCGACGATGTCTCACCGCCACTTAATTGGGAGGGTGTGCCAGAGGTCGCCCGCAGCCTGGTGCTGATTGTCGATGATCCTGATGCACCGGACCCGAGGGCGCCGAAGACGGTCTGGGTTCACTGGGTGCTGTACAACATCCCACCGGACATCAACAGCCTGGCTGAGCACATCACATCCGTAACGCTTCCACCAGGCGCGATCGAGGGTATCAACGACTGGAACCACCACGGTTACGGCGGACCTTGTCCACCGATAGGCCGCCATCGCTATTTCCACAAACTCTATGCACTGGATATTGTGCTTGAAGGTTCGAACCAACAGACCAAAGCCGATGTTGAGGCTGCCATGTACGGACATATCATTGCGCAAGCGGAACTAGTCGGCACCTTCGAAAAATAAAGCTGCTTTATGTATTCCTGTAAAGCAGCCTATGGGCTGTTTCAAGTCCCACAAAATGTTTTATGCACGATTTCATCTGGCTGTGGCGGTTGCATATAGGCTTCCTTGCCGGGCTGAAAATCATACGGATGTTGCAGGACTTCATGCAAGGCATGAAACACGGAAAAATCGCCGTGATCTTCTGCTGCCCGTATCGCCGCTTCAATCAAATGGTTTCTGGGTATATAAACAGGATTAACCGCGCGCATCATGACTTTTCTTGCGTCATCATCACTGGATTCCTGGCGTAGTCGCTGTGCGCCATTTATCGAGCCATTGGGTAAACGATGCCGCATTATCGAATAAAGCCAGAATGACAGTGTCGTTGGATGCATTCAGGTCGAGCATTGAAAGTTGATAATACGTCAGTGTGAAATCAGTATTGCTGCTGGCCATGATGGCAAATAACTCTTCAATCAGTGCCCTGTCTTCATCAAGCGCGGTACTGAGTCCGAGCTTGGCGCGCATGCCCGTTAACCAGTGCTCCTGGTAGGAACGGATAAAACCTTCAAGGCGATGTTGCGCAATGTCGACAGCCGTATCGGTATCCTTATCGAACAGGTGCAACAGGCACTCGGCAAAGCGGGATAGATTCCATAAGCCGATACCGGGCTGATTGTTATAGGCATAACGCCCATGATGATCGATGCTGCTATAGACCCGGTCATGTGCATAATGATCCATAAACGCACAGGGACCATAGTCGATGGTTTCGCACGCAATCGACATGTTGTCCGTATTCATCACGCCATGAATAAAGCCAAGCTGCATCCACTGCGCAATCAATGCCGCCTGTCCCTCGATGACCGCATCCAGCAAGGCAAGGTACGGGTTTTCGGCATCCTTCAGCTGCGGATAGTGATATTCGATGACATAGTCAGCCAGGCGCGCAAGACTCGCCATATCCCCCCTGGCGAGAAAGTACTCAAAGGTACCAATGCGAACAAAACTGGCAGCAACGCGCGTGATGATTCCTCCCGGCAACAAGCGCTCTCTTGCAACTTCTTCACCCGTGGTAACTGCTGCCAGGGCACGTGTGGTCGGTACCCCCAACCGGGCCATGGCTTCACTCACCAGGTACTCGCGCAGCACCGGTCCGAGGGCAGCGCGACCATCACCGTTGCGGGAAAAAGCGGTCTGCCCTGTTCCCTTCATATGAATATCAAACGAGCGCCCGCCCGGACTCACTATCTGGCCAAGCAACAACGCGCGGCCATCGCCCAGGTTGGGATTGAAATGCGCAAACTGATGCCCGGAATAAGCCATCGCCAGCGGCTCTGCACCCTCGGGTACCTGGTTGCCGGCAAATACCGATGCGCCTGCTGATGAACTCAAGGCCGTCTCAGCCAGTCCCAGTTCATCACTCAGTTCCTGGTTGAAAATAATCAGTGCAGGATTCTGCACAGGTGTTGGCTTGATCGACTGGTAAAAGTCTCGACCAAGATTGACGTAACTGTTTTTGAAGGAATTAGCTTTCAATTAAAAAGGATCGCAACGATGAGTGGTGCTAACAAATATGAAGTACTTGCATTATGCCCGCTGCTGTCGCGCTGACCAACCCACTATAAGTGAGGAATATCTGCATGGTGGCACAGGTTTATTTTCTGTCGTTTCGTCTAGACTTGGTTAAGGGGTCTGACCGCTTTAATTGATAAAGTGTAAAGACTGCATATCTATTTGCGAGTATTCTTACATGCCCAATGCGGCACGTTTCTTTTTGTCCACCTGGCAAAGTGCATTTTTTCACCAAGATAAAACTTACGGTAGGCATCCACTGCAGATCCCTGTACTTTGTAACAATCAGGCATAGCCTGGGCAAATTCCGTTAGACCCCTCGGCTCGAAATCATATTGGTCAATTTCCGAAAGTACACTGATTGACTTGTGATCATTTTGCCGTTCAAACCGAAACCTGTACTCATCATTTAACGCTAAGGTCAGATTCTTCAGCCAGCAAAAATTGTCATAAGAATCTTCAACCCAGAGTACACAGGGATGTTTTTGATGGGTCGATTTGTAGGGCGTGACAAAACCTTTCTTGTTAAGTGCAGTGCATAAAATCTGCACGCTTTCCAGTATCATCTTTACCACGTGCTTGTCACAATGATACTGAGCGCAGGTTTTAATATGAGTATCAAGAATGAAGATATTCATTTTATAAGGCAGTCATAATAGTTTGAAGCTCGTACGCAACAACTTGTCGCTACGACCACGGAATGCCGTCTATTGATGCCAGGTGCTTTCGCACTATCGGCCTGAATGACGTCCATGTCCAGGCATTGTTCAGGTCTGAAATTAATCGGCATTGTCTCATCACATCGAAATGAGTAGGCCCATCCCAAGCAAAAGACCCAACGGAGCTGCTAAAAATCCCAGTAAAGTGCGGCTTACAAGGCTATCTTCTTTATTCATCATCAATAATTTTGTACGTGTCATGGCGTCGTCTCCTGTTTGAGGTCAGCCGGTTGTCCGGCCTTGTCCAATACAATATCTACGATTTGACTAAAAGTCAAGGTATTGTACAATACAAATACTAGACATTTAATCGGTGCAGTTATATGAACACAAAAAATAACGAAAAGTCAGAGGGTTATCGTATTGGCGCTGTTTCTCGCCTGACAGGCATATCCGCCGATAATCTGCGCGTGTGGGAGCGTCGTTATCAGACTGTCACTCCGGCCCGCACGGATAATGGCGATCGCTACTATTCACCTGAAGACGTATCCAGGCTCAAATTAATTAAAAGGCTGGTCGATTCAGGCGACAGTATCAGCACCATAGCCAGACTCGATGAAGATAAACTGCAACAGCGCCTGTCAGTAAACCAGCCACCACAAGCCCCTGCACCTGAACAACCCTGCAGCGTCGTCGTTATCGGTGAATCACTGGTGACCTCCATGCTAGCCGAGCGCGAATCGCTTACACAGATCGTGCTGACACATACCTTCAGAAACACGGCAAGCTTTCAGGCGCAGGCAGACAAGATCGAGGCCGATGTACTGGTTATCGAACAACCCACCCTGCATGTTGATAATGCAATTCAGATCAATGACTGGATCAACCAGTTACGCGTTCATACCGCAATCGTTGTCTACCGCTTTGCAGCCAGAGACGCATTAAACCGATTACCGGCAGCGAAATGCATCACACTACGCGGCCCTGTCATCCCATCCACAATACAAAGCCAGTGTGTCCGCCGTGTGGCAATCCAGCCAAAGCCATTCGCTGACATCAAGGAACTGACTGATGTAATGAATGGCGTTGTTCCGGAAAGACAATTTGATGACAAAACCCTGGCACGACTCGCTGATATCTCTACAACGGTTAAATGTGAATGCCCGCTGCATCTTTCAGAGCTCATCAGCAGCCTGAGCGCATTTGAGACCTACAGCAGCGAGTGCGAAAGTCGAAATGTACGGGATGCGGCACTGCACAACTATTTAAACGATACAGCATCACGCGCACGCTTCATGCTTGAAACAGCACTCAAGAAGGTGATTGAGGTGGATAACATCAAGCTTTAAACCGGTATCGTTTTCGTAAAAATAGTTAAAACCCGGGTCAGAGATCAATTAAATCTAATGTTAGAATCAATTATCTAATTTGAACCAATTGCTCTACTGACCCGATTTTTTACGGGACTGCTATAAAATTTGGTAAAGGGGTCTGACCCCTATAATTATTTGATTATTAATTCCGATCATCATAGCCGATCCAGCAAGGCGTCGCGCTGTTCACGCAACTGATACCGTTTCGTGCTCAACTCGGTACGGAGCTGTTTTCGTTCGGACTGTTCCAACGACTCGCAGTGACGAAACGCCTGGCGGTCGTCCACCTTCTGAATACAGGCCTCGGCCTGTTGCAGAATCCTGATCCGCTCCTGGTGGCTCAAGGATTCGAGATCACGGAATTCATAGAACAGGGCCTGGCTTTCAATCCAGAGCCCGGCCAGTTCTTCGCCTTCGGCCGCGTGCGTAGCAGTACCCAGTGTCAACAGCAGAAGCATACATGAGAAGCGCATACTGGTTCTCCTCTATACAGAATTTTACGTGAATCCCGGTGGCGCCTACTGCACTGGCTGACCCACCGGGACGAGGCCGACTCAGGGGTGATGGCGGTCCCAGCGGCGATCAAACCGGGCCCCCTTGTGATCCAGCCGGGTGTCGATGCGATTACCCCGTTTATCCATCCGGTAATCCAAACGGTCACCCTTGCGATCGAGTCGTTGCGCCAGGCGATCGCGGTCATGTTGCTCGGCCCAGTCGGAGCGACGATCCATCTTATTGTTGATTATGTCGCCACGGCGGTCCAGATGGTTTTCGAATCGGTCGCCGCGTTGATCCAGGCGGTTATCGACGCGGTCGCCGAAATCGGCCGAATTTGCCGTCATGGGCAGCATGACCAGCAAGGCGGTGAGCGTGATGGGCAGTTTCATGATAAGACTCCTCTGACTTTGGTTTAGAGCGGGCTGGCCACAACGGCTTCCCTCTTATTGTAAAACGCAGCACCGTGGCTTTGGTTGACAAGACTCTCTAGAAAGAAAAAGAGAGTGAAGACTCTAGCGGCCGAAAAACCCGGGACAGAAATTGGGGACAGACCACGGTTAGTTGCTGTGAACAGAGTAAACCTTCACCCGCAATTGGTGATCTCTCCTATTAATACACTTACTGCGGAATAAACTCGTCATGCCTGCGACAAATCCGAATGGATCGGATTTGAACGCACGAAGTGCGGCCCGAAGAGCGGAAGGCAGGAAGCCTGTAGTAACGCAGGCATCCAGTGACTTAAAACGCTGGATTATGAAGTATATCCATGTATTTCATCCTATGGATCAGCGTTACGAATTATTTCCTGTAATTCGCCTTGCGGATTTCGATACATTCTGTTGCTCCCGGCAAATTTAGTCGGCTGTTAACTAAAATTGATCGGATCACATGAACACTCTATATTGATCTGCATGATCCGAAGGGCGAGTCACATGGATGTGACGCGTAACTTTGATCCAATCGAATTTGTCGGGCCAAGCATTGGCTGTTCAAGATCGCTTCCGATGATTTTGTTGTGGGAATGACGCGCATGTGGAACATCATCGGGTCTGATCTTTATAATTTTATTTTATTTCTTCACGCTATCTTCACGCCAGATTCACGCGTACTTCACATGGACCAGGCTAGGGTCACAGCTCCAACATCCAAGGGAGGAAAAACCCAATGAAATCAATAGCAAAACGTTCACTGTACTCTACCATACTGGCATTCGCCTTTTTTCTGACAACCCCGGTTGTTATGGCCGACGGCTATAAAAAATCGAATACGATTCTGGATAAACTTGTACAAACTGACGGAGCCCAGGCTGTAGTGGCTGCCGTACTGGTGGTTGATGAAGCTGGTGTTCTGCATTTCAGTCTGGCCGATGTGCTCGGGGATAAGAATGCCGAGGTGGTTCTGCTGGCACCTGGCAACGCAGCTTTCGAGAAGCTGCTCGGTCTTGATCTCGGTACCTTAAATGGCTTATCGATAGATGAAGTTAAAAGCAGCGTTGCCCGGCTTGTTACCTCCAGGTGTGGATGCGGACGCAGTTGCCCAAATCCTGCTCAAGCATGTCTCTCTTACCAAAGAGAGCAAATCTCTGGACGTCATCAGAAAACGCTCTGCTGAAAAAGGGTAGTATTGAGGTAGCCGATGAGTCTGTATTTGCTGTGGGTGTGGGCGCTACTGGCGTGCAGGTAAATTACGAGACGACGATCATCAAGGCAAATATCAACACCCGAAATGGTGTGATTCACTTCATCGACACGGTTATTGTCGACGACTTACTCTGAAACTGACCTCGCCGGCTCGACGGCAAGCGCTTCAATCAGAGCAGTAAGTTCCAGTCTGTACGATTGCAGTTGATGTCTAGCCACGGGCCGGCAGGTAAAATAAACAAAAATCCGGGTCAGAGAACAATTGTTTCCAAGAATATAGAGTTAATTGTTCTCTGATCCCATTTTTTCTTCGTGATCTGTCTCCTATTTCGACACTAAACTCGTCATGCCTGCGCAGGCAGGCATGCAGCTGCCCTTCGGGCCAAGCTTCGGTTGTTGAAAATTGCTCGTGACGATTTTGTCGCGGCAATGTCGAGTAAGTTAGACAGCAATGGGTCTGCCCGCTTGAGCCAGTGTTAATTGATTCTTATCGGTGCCTGCTGATTCGACAGCGGTTCTACCTGGCCGATGATGACGGCATCGGGGTATCCCATGACATGCAATTCATCGATGCACGCGTTAACTTGCTCATTCGGTACACCCGCCAACAGGCCACCGGCGGTTTGCGGGTCGAATAATAGTGGAAAGGCCGGATGTTTTGAGACCTGTTCAACATCGTGGATGGCACGACGCAAGCGCAGGTTTTGTGGTTGCAGTGAGGACAGAATACCCGCTTTGACGGTTTCTAAAGCGCCATCTAACAAGGGTATCGCCTCCATGATTAAAACCGCATCGACTGCAGAAGCCCTGGTCATTTCTATCAAGTGGCCCACAATACCGAAACCGGTGAGGTCGGTACATGCCGTCGCCCCGTAGCGTTGTAAACACATTGCTGCCAGTTGATTGGATACCAGCATCGACTGGATCGCTGCATCAATCCAGCGACCTTTGGCTTTCGCGCGCATCTCTGCAGCAAAGAGTGTACCGGTGCCGACAGGTTTGGTTAACACGATCGCGTCACCGTGCTGAAGTCCCTGTTTACGCCAGACCTTGTTGGGATCAATCAAGCCATTAACGCTTAATCCAAATGCCAGTTCTGCACCTTCGCTGGAGTGACCTCCGGCAAGCACAGCACCGGTGGGTTCAAGGATATGTAAAGTCCCGGCAAGGAGATCATATAAAGTCTCTTCAACAACGCGTTCGCGACCGTAAGGCACGGTTGCAATTGCCAACGCGGATTGCGCTTCCGCCCCCATTGCAAAGATATCGCCCAGTGCATGATTAGCAGCAATAGCGCCGAAGGTATAGTTATCTTCAATGAAGGCACGAAAATAATCGACACTCTGTACCATCACCTTGCCGTCAGGAACACTTAACATCGCACAGTCATCGGGCGCGTCCCGGCCAATCAAGACATCATCACGTTGCGTATCAGGCAAGCGCTGCATGACTCGGGATAACACCGTAGCGCCAACCTTGGCGCCACAACCACCACAGCGCATGGCCAGGGTCGACAATTCCCTGATTGCTTCAGCATCGGCTATGCCTGCTGCCAGTGCTGGATTATCGTCCTGTTCCATGTCGGGTAATTCATTAAAGTTGCGCATGAATTTCCTGTCGATCCAGTCCTTCATGGTCCACAACCAGGCTGATTCATACGACCAGTTGCCACGTGATGCGACCGCATATTGATTACCGGTGCTGATCAAGCCGAGGAAATATTTTTGTGCGCGATAAGAACGCAAGGCTTTACCGGTAGCCGCAGCTCTCAGGTTATGCGCGAGTACCGGCCCCTGGCGGACTGCGAACACGCCTGATTTGGGACGGGAGTCGCGTAACTCGGCCGCATCCCCCACCGCAAACACATGTTCATGCGACAGCGACTGTAAATGCTCATCGACCTGAATAAAGCCATCCGCATCGACGGCAAGTCCTGATTGTGCAGGCCAGCCCGGCGAAGAAGCCGTGGTCACCCAGATAACAGCGTCGCTGTCGATTGAAGTGCCATCAGCCGTGCGCACGCTGTTCGCCGTGACTTCGTTCACCCGCGCGCCGGTTTTAATCCCGATATTGCGCTCGGCAAAGATACGCTCGAATCGTTTTCTGACCCCGGCATTATGCATGTGCATAATGGAATCACTGGCAGTGATCAGCGTATAGTGCAGACGTTCGGGATCTTTTCCCGCGTCTCGCAAGGTATTCTGTAAACGCAGCTGGGTCGACAAGGCCAGCTCGACGCCGCCAGCACCCCCGCCGACGACGACGATGCGAAATGGACCCTCGCTGTCACGCACTCGCTCAACCAGTTGTTGCCATTTGCGCAGAAATATATCGATCGGTTTCGCGGCAAGGGCGTATTCATCAACACCGGGTATATTGATGCTGTTGGGACGAGATCCGGTGTTTATCGACAGAATGTCATAGGCTATCGGTGGACGCCCCGGTGCATAAACCAGCTTGTTATCGGGATCTATGCCGTCAACCTCGGCATGATAAAGCCGCGCACCGGCAAATCGAGCCAGCGGTCCAAGATCGATATGACAGTCATCGTAGTCATAATGTCCGGCAACGTAACCGGGCAACATACCCGAGTACGGTGTATGAATATCACGCGTTATCAGGGTAATGCGCAAACCGGGTACCGGCTTCATACCGAATCGTTTCAAAACCGAAACATGCGCGTGACCGCCGCCAATCAGCACAAGGTCTTTTACCACGGGGGCATTGTTTTTTTGCATAATTACAAATCGGGGTCGTCAGCTTTTATTTTGGTTCAACACGAACCACCGCGGCATTATTACCAAATTCATACCGCCAGGCACCATGTAGTTTGCGCGGTTATTAAACGATGATGCCAATTCGATAGATGGTCATACTGTATGTAATGCCAAATATCCGTTTCAAAGCGCACAGGTGCGAAAACCGGCAAACACATCATTACGATCGGGACCATAGTAGGTTCGCCAGGTATTGCGAATCATACGTGCACGCGTCGGCCATGCACCACCGCGCAATACTTTCGTGATACCAAATAACGGTTGCGAATAATCCTGGTACATGTCGGGCACAAAATCGGGATAAGGCGCAAACGTATCCTGCGTCCATTCCCAGACATTGCCGATCATTTGACGGCAGCCAAACGCGCTGTCACCTGCTGCATGCGCTCCGACATCAACGGTACCCAGTGCATAGCCATCAAGGTTGGCCTGATCGGGACGCGGTGCATCATCACCCCACGGAAAGCGACGTTTGCTGGAGGCCAGCGATTGTCCATCGGCCGAAGGTTCGGCTGCGGCTGCAACTTCCCATTCGGCCTCGGTGGGCAGTCGTCGGCCGGCCCAGCGGCAGTAGGCCTGGGCTTCATACCAGCTGACGTGTATCAAGGCGGCATTCATTGGCAACGCCTGCCACTGGTCGAATTGCCTGATCTTCCAACCATCGGCATCGTGACGCCAGTAAACAGGGTGTGCAAGACCAGCTTGCTTCAGCCATTGCCAGCCTTCGTCGTCCCAGTATTCCTGTTTGCTGTAACCGTCTGCCTGTACAAAATTCAAATAGTCGCCATTACTCACAGCCGCCCTGGCTATCTGAAACGGTTCAATCTCAACACGATGCGCCCATTTTTCATTATCAAACACAAAGCCATCCTGTTGTGTAGCACCCAGCATAAACGTGCCGCCTGGAATGCTGGCATCCCCTCTCAGACCGCCGGCATCCGGAATGCTGTGCCCTGCTCTGCCGATATCGGGTTCGGGGTATTTCAGTGTCTGGCGTGTATAGGTGTACGCTTCATTATGCATATCATGATGAAATACCGCATATTGGGCGAGGTAGTCTCTTTGTTCATCATCGCCGGCGGCCAGGCAGGCCTTGACCGTGTCCTCGACGGCCTCAATGTAAGCCAGGGTCTGCTGCAACGCAGGCAGGGCTAAGTCCCAACGATCATCATGCGCGATGTTGATCGAGTCATACAGACGATCGGCATCTTCACGAATGGCCGGCATGTTCATATGATGGCGCAGTACCCAGTATTCGTAAAAGTAAGCGGCATGACCGATTTCCCACAGTAATGGATTGACGGTTGCCAACATTGGCCCGATCAATTGAGAATGGGAAAGGCCATCAATCAATGCCATCGTTCTTTGATGCGCATCCTCAAGTTGATTTGCAATGCTATTTGGATTAAGTTTTCGCGTGCTCATTCGCATGTTTCAGGTACGGGCATTCAGTCAGGACAGGAACATCAGCTAATGAGGCCATCTTGATTGCTATGGGTCATAGTACAGGGCCATAGTATAAGACTGCAGTATCGCCACCCGCAATGACAGTGTTGTGGCAGGGCCTTTCAGCATCGACTGCAGTAACACTAACAATAACCCTATTATTAATTCTTCCGACAGCGATGCGCATTATTCTGATTACACCTGCACCACCCCAGTCAAGAGCCGGTAATCGAGCCACGGCCACTCGATGGGCGAATATATTAAGGTCACTGGGGCACCGGGTAGAGATCGCTACCACATATACAGGTCAGAATGCTGACCTGATGATTGCATTACACGCGTGGCGCAGTGCCGAATCGATCCGGCAATTTGCCGATGCTTTTCACAAGCGCCCGCTTGTCGTGGCTATTACTGGAACCGATGCCTACCGCTTTATACACAGTCACCCTGATACTACACTGCAATCCATCCACCTGGCGGACTACCTGGTAGGCTTGCATGATTTAATCGGTAATACGCTGCCACCACATGAACGCCATAAGCTGTTTGTGATTCACCAGTCGGCCGAACCGGTTGGTAAACGTGAACCCTACAAGCGTTATTTTCATGTCTCGGTGATGGGACATTTACGTGATGAAAAAGATCCGATGCGTCCTGCAATGGCAGTACGCAACCTCCCCGCCAACAGTCGCATACAAGTACACCACTATGGAAAGGCGCATACACCCGAATATGCGAAACAGGCGCAGGCTGAAATGAATACAAACACACGCTATCAATGGCATGGCGAAATAGCGCATCATAAAATCAGGCAGGTTTACCGACGCACCCACCTGCTGGTGCTGCCGTCCCGGATGGAAGGCGGTGCCAACGTGATCTCGGAAGCTATCGTCGCCGGTGTACCGGTGATCGCTTCCGATATAGAAGGTTCAATAGGACTTCTTGGTGATGACTATGCCGGTTATTATCCAGTGGAAAATGAACAGGCCTTATCAAAGTTGTTATTGAAAGCGGAATAGGATAATGCCTATTACAAAAAGCTGGAGCAAGCCTGCATTGCCAAACAGCCGCTATTTACCATTGAAAACGAAACCAGGGGATGGCGTGAACTTTTGAAAAAGGTGCAGCAATAGACAGCAACGGCTTCAGCCGCGAATTCATTTAAAATACCGGATTCCCCCAATCGCGGCAATGACGTACCTGGGTCAACTCAAATCCCCGGCCCCCTTATAGACTCACTGCAGTGTTTGCCCCTTACTCCGGTTCTGCACCAGCGATGCATGATGCTCAATCATCAACCAGCCACTGTCGAATTTCCGGTACACATTCGTCGCCAGAACGACAGCAGCAACCGTGCCCGAACTGAGCATTTCCTCAGCCACGACATACACCGCCAGTTCATTCGATACCACGCGCTTGATCACTGTGTGCTTTCATTTCGGTACGTTGGGCATTACTGAATATATTCGCCCAACTACGAATAATCGCATCATAATCCACAATAGCTCCGGCACCGGGATGCACGCAGACCACACCCTCGTCGGCCCATAAACCAGCCATCACCTCTGGATCACAACGCTTGAACGCTTCGTAGAAGACGGCGTCTACTTCGTCCGGAGTTTTGAACTGGGGCTTTGATTTTTTCATTACCCATCTTAGTGTTCAGGCGAGATCTATCGTTCAATATCTTGACGGCAAATCAAGGGGTCGGAGTGATTTAATTTTGATCAATCTTTTTTTGTCGAGTAACAACCATGCATCAGGCGATGCACCCGATGTTGTCAGAAGCATCGCTTGAAAGAGAGAACGTGGTATTTTCTGGCACGCCTGGCATAAGCCGTGAAAATCGCGATCATGGCTTCACACCAGCCTTCTATGATTCAGAAACGGGGCAGGTGGAAATATCGCGCTTCGTGAACGGCCAGCCCGCACCGTTGCATATAATCGAGGGGCTCCCCAAAAGCTGGGTGGTTGAGCGCGATGCGGATTCCAGGGCAACAGCCATAAAGCACTCGGTTATTGCAGGCTTTGTCTATCAAGGTTGTTTCTACACTCGCACCCAGGCTGCCGAGGCGGTAATGGCTGAAACAAAGGCATCGGAATGATCAAGATTACATCACTCCAGCCCCTTTAATTGTTTTGGTACTACACCTCGAGTGCATCAAGAACAGCTCTGGGTTCGACCCGATTGCGATATTCACCAGCTTCGGAATGGGCAAAGCGCAGGGCTGTCATTCATTATTTTAAACTGTAAACCACGTCATACCCGCGTACGCGGGTATCCAGAGTAGATCTGGTAAAGAGGTCTAAGCCCTTTAATTAATATTCGGATTTTCAGCCACTGTTAAATTTAATGACAGTTTAGCTCTGAAATTAGATAAAATTTATTAACAAGTTTACATATTAGTTCATAATGATCATTTAACATACCGTCTATGTCGTTAATAACTAAACATATGTCCTCAGTTCAGTATTAAGGCATAGAACTTGCTTCTATTGAAGCAAGCATACGTTAAATTAATATTATTACGTGAGGGTTAGCGATGAACAGTTCAAGAACAGTGCGCGCAGCGATTCAAGCAGGTGTCTCCATTTTGTTGTTTGGAATCGCCCAGGTGGTGACAGCAGTTCCGACGTACCTGGTTGATCCGGGCCCAATCGGTACAGATATCGAAGGCGATAGCATCTTCATCGCAACCACTAATACTTCTGACGCGTTTCAGGGGCAGGTTACTTTCGACAACATGAAACATGTTGCGCTTCCGAACGAATACTGGTTTAGTTTGAGTTTCAAAGGCACAGGAATCGACTCGGCATTGGATACTTCATTCGACCATTTTCTGAATTTGCTTGACGAGAACGGCGACTCTGTTGGGACTGGACTCAGTGGCAGTTTCGGCTCTGGACCGAACGTTATATCCTATGCTTGGAACAATTCCGGATTCCCGCCCAACCCTGACGATCCTCCTGGCGACGTAATTATCCATGGCTTCGAATGGGATATCATGCCGGATGTCATTGGGACACTGCCAGCGCAAGTCGAGATCAGTCTTTCAGTAACAGACTTCTCCTTCCCTGATCAGGGCGTGATCGTTGGTGCTTGGGATGTACCCGAACCTTCCATCCTGGCCCTTATGGGTATAGGGCTGGCTGGCATGGGCTTTGCTCGCAAACGAATGACGGTGTGACCGACTTCAGAGTATCCAAAAAAGAAAAAAGTGTCGGCGACATTTTGTTTTCATTTGTCTCCGATACTTTTACTCTTATTAAATCGATTTAATTTGTTATTTCAGCATTGGCTGATTAGACCTGGTAAAGGGGTCTGCCCCCTTTAATTCGGCTAGACCTTACCTTTTGCACGTGAAAATTCGAGCATGCGTTCGATTGGTATCAGTGCCTGCTTGCGTATCGCTTCATCGATATGAATTTCATGGCCACTACTGTTCTCCAACACCGCCGCAAGATTGTCCAGACTGTTCATCGCCATCCACGGGCAATGGGCGCAACTGACACAGGATGCACTGTCTCCACCTGTGGGTACAGCAAGCAATAGCTTGTCCGGTGCTGCCTCATGCATCTTGTGGAACAGACCGAAATCGGTGGCAACAATAAGGGTTTTCGCCTTCGATGCTTTAGCCGCATTGATCAGCTGCGTAGTAGAACCAATGACATGCGCCATGGACAACACTTCTGCAGGTGACTCCGGGTGCGCAATAACCTCGGCATCGGGGTGTTGCTGCATCAGCCGGCGCAGTTCCTTGGCCTTGAACTCATCGTGGACAACACAGTAACCCTGCCAGTTAAGTATGTCGGCACCGGTCTGTTTCTGCACGTAGTCACCCAGATGGCGGTCGGGTGCAAAAATAATCTTTTCGCCCCTGCTATGAAGGTGGGCAACAATATCCACGGCGTTGGATGAGGTAACCACCCAGTCAGACCGTGCCTTGACTTCGGCACTGGTGTTGGCATAAACCACCACGGTCCTGTCTGGATGCTGGTCGCAGAAGCTGCTGAAAGCCCCGATAGGACAGCTCAGATCGAGAGAACATTCAGCTGCCAGATCCGGCATTACCACGCGTTTTTCCGGATTGAGGATTTTTGCCGTTTCACCCATGAAACGAACCCCGATCACGACCAGCATCGTGGCGGGATGATGATTACCGTAATCGGCCATACCCAGCGAATCGCCGACATAACCACCGGTGGCATCTGTCAGAATCTGCAGCTGTTCATCGACATAATAATGCGTGATGAGAACGGCATTGTTGATCTCAAGCAGGGATTTTATTTTTTCAAACAGGGCGTCGCGTTGCGCAGTGGTCAATTCACGCGGCCTGGGTGCGCGCAGTGCCTTGCTGCGAATTTCTTCGACTAGCTTAACCGGAATCTCCGAGGCTTCACCCATGAGTGTTTTCCAAAGAGTCAAACAAAGTATTCATTATATAGTTGACCATAGCATTGTGTAGAAAGTCTGGGTCAGAGAACAATTAACTCTTATATAAGAAATAATTGTTCTCTGACCTCATTTTTTGTGACCCCATTTTTTGCAAAATCATGTGGCCAGACATCTTGATTCCGATATATGAATAATTCGCAGCTTCAACCAGAAAGGTATGCTGGATTGTTAATCCGCATACTGGGTACAGTATACTTATTTCATTGCTCAATAAATAAGCATCCTGTCCCAGGATAGCCCGCCAACGTGTTCGATCTTTGGCGAACTTCAATAGTATCTTTTTTTGTGGCAGCGGTGAGGAAAGTCTGCTCTGACCCCACTTATTTAGCCAACTCGGCGGCGACGTCAACCAGGCCACGGGTGACCCGCGCCAGGCTCTTGTAATCAAGCTTGTCCGGGGTATCGGTTTCCCTGTGGTAGTGCTGGTATCGAAAAAACGCCGTGTCTGTAATCATGATAGCCGGGTAGCCGGCCTCCCAGAAGGACGCGTGGTCAGACCAGCCTACTCCCCTGATCCAGCCCGGGGCGGCGACACCTTCCGAGGGGAAGGCGGTCGATGTACGGAATGCGCCAAGGCTTTGCCGCACCAGGTTCCAGGAAGACAGATTGCCAACGAAGCCGATGAAATTGCCGGTATCGGGATAAACGTAACTGAACGGAAAGGGATAGTGCTGACTGGCGGCCTGATCGGTGTAAAAGCCGATGGTCTCCAGTGAGATCATGGCCTTGATCTGTTCGTTGCGCTGACGCGAGCGCTCGGCATACACCCGGCTTCCCATCTGTTCACCGCTGGAGAATGGCTGCTCTTCATTGACAAAGGCCACCAGGCGCAGCGTGCGTGCATGGCTTTTGCCGGCCAGCAAGCGTGCGATCTCCAGCAAGGCGGCGATGCCTGAAGCGTTGTCGTTGGCGCCCGGCCCATCGGGAACCGAATCATAATGGGCGCCGACAACAGCAATCTCCCGTGGTGCAGTAGCACCCGGCAACTCGACCTCGATGTTCTGCACCGTCTGGCCCTCGCTCTCAAACGACTGGATACCTACCTGGTAGCCCTGGTCTTCTAACGTATTGCGAATATACAAAGCGGCCGCTTCCAAAGCCTCGGCCTGCCAGACATTGCGCTCGCCAATCTGCTCAGCCAGCATCTCGACATGACGCTTCAGGTTGTCATGGATCAGATGCTCTTCAGTAGACAGTGGCGGCACCGGTTTCGACCAGGATTTTCCGGGCATGAAAATCATGTACCATCCTCCCACCGTAATAAGCCCAAGTATGACAAACCAGCGAAGAGCCCGTGACATCCATTGGCCTTGCCCCCTGCGGTCTGCTGAGTAGTTGTTCGTCGACATGTTGTTTTGATTGTAACAAATACTTCAACAGTAACCGGGATGACATACGCGCCTGATTGATGTCATTACCCGATAACGAATAACGAAATTAACCGGCTCAGGTCTTTCAGCTTTCATCAGCAAGCACGCCGCAGTTACTCTTTGTGCACAATGAAACAACTGGGCCTGGTGTTCTCCCATATTTACATTCTGCTATTTATCGGTTCCAGCAAAAGCCTCGCTTATCAGCGCGTTACGGCCTTTATTGAGCAGGATCAATACTCGATGGTCCGCGATGCGTTAATTTTGAGTTTTGTCACCGGCCTGTCGACAGGGTATTTGTTTTGCCCGGTGTATTAATGAACCATTAACAGAACTGATTACAGGAGTAGACAACTTTGGACCATGAACTGAATCCCGAACAGATCGAGGTGGACGGTAAAACGCTAAGTCTGAAGGATTATGTACTGGAACACGAAGAGCTGGCAAAAGAGAATGCCGGCCTCAAGGCTGTACAGAAAAAGGCAATCAAACGCTACCGGCGCGAAGAGGAACTCAAGCCGTTCCAGGCCGAGTTACTAAAGCTCCAGCAGTTCCTCGAGGAAAACCAGCGGCGCATGATCATCCTGTTCGAGGGCCGCGATGCAGCGGGCAAAGGCGGCACCATTCGCCGGGTAACCCGCTACATGAACGAGAAGCACTACCGTGTGGTGGCACTCGGCAAGCCGACCGAGGAACAGAAAACCCAGTGGTACTACCAGAAGTACGTATCACAGTTTCCGCGCGCCGGCGAAACCGTGCTGTTTGACCGCAGCTGGTACAACCGGGCCATGGTCGAGCGTGTGTTCAATTACTGCAACGAAAAGGAATACTACGATTTCATGCGCGGTGTCGTCGGTTTCGAGCGCGACCTGGTGCGGCAGGACACCATCCTGGTGAAGCTCTATTTCAGTGTTACCAAGGAGGAGCAGGCACGCCGGTTCGAGCGACGCAAGTCCGACCCGCTGCGGCAGTGGAAACTCAGCGAGGTCGACCTGCAGGCGCAGGACCGCTGGGATGATTTCACCAACGTGAAGTATGAAATGCTGAAACGCACCCATACGATCGACGCGCCATGGACGGTGGTACGTTCCAACGACAAGCATCAGGCCAGGCTGAATGCCATCAAGGCGATCCTGAACGCGGTACCCTGCGAGCGTCATGACTCATCACTGGACTTCGCTCTCGATGAAAACATTATCGTATCGGGCTCGCGCGAACTTGAAATGATGGAGGTCGAACGGGTGCGAAGCGGCAAGTTCAGCACCTGACTCGTAAGTGGAGTGATACTAAAGAAATAAAAAGTGAAATCAGACCGGGTTATATCAAGTGATCATGATCCATATATCAGAAATCGTTAGCAGCAAGGATGTAAGCATAGCTGCCCTTACCTTTACCACCATTAGCATATACTTTATTTGCAGCCTGATGAATTCGGTTCAGTGCTGAATCAAAAGCTTTTAGAAATCCTGATTCTGCACTGTCAATCCCGGGACAGAGCCGAAGCAGGGCATCTGCTTCGACAAAGAATGAAACCTCGATCGTGCTGTCATGTCCCCAAAAGCGAACACGATTTTTGTCGGCATCGTAACTACGACTTGGGTTCGGAAAGCTCAATCTCATCGCCGGGCCCCACTCATCCTGTCGAAAGTATCTAAATGATTCTCTAACAAACACATATCAATAATTGGTGCCAAACGAAACGTCAGTCGCATTCGAGGGTATGCGCAGGTTGGCAAGGCGGCTGCCTTGTGTAACAGGGCCGCCAGCAAAAAGTTCGTGAAGAAACTTGTTGCCGCCCTGAGCGGCGAAATGCTTATTGAGTGCCCTGGCCGTTGTCCTCGCAAACCTTGGCAGGCCATATTCATGATAATAATTTCGCAGGTATAGAATCACGTCCCAGTGTTGGTCGCTCAATATAATCTCTTCGTTTGCAGCAAGATTTGCTGATTTGCTCCTGTCCCAGTGTTGGTCGTTAAGTTCTGCCAGGCGAATATTTGTGTATTGACTGGAAGATTCAGAATCCTGGGAGTTGTTGATATATTGATTCATAAGGTTGACCTGAGCAAATTAAATAAATAGTGCGGTGTAGCTGTTGCATTCAGTATTTCAGCCGCCTCGATCATCGTCTTCAGAAGCTGCGGTATTCAGTTTACCGACAGGATGATTGAACGGTGTTGAAAGGTAGTCTTTACGTGTTTGTTCTGATTCGAAATATACCTTCATATTCCCATCTACAACAAACGGATGAGCATCACCTAAAACATCTTTTCCAGTTACAGGGTCAGTGTGACTAGTGATACTGGTTGGTTCGTGTAGTCGTTTACTTTGTGTTTTATCGCGATCAGTAGTGTCGACAACATTCAGTAACGGCCCTACTTTTGTAAAATATGAGGCGCCTGCTCTCGGACCGATAGTTGATTTAAGTACCATAATGAAATGCTCCTGGGTGGTTCAATGAGCAAAATAGCTCTGATCTGACTTTAAGCCGATAACGTTGACGATGGGTGCGGGAACAGTACAAATAAGAAACTACTTGCTCGTTATGGAAACACGTCGGCTTAAAATCACTATAGGCCTATAAAACTCAGAAAGATACGTATTTATTATTTATATTTATGGAACTTTTATTAACCAACACGTAATTAAGCGATTAATGCGTTATTTCGAGTTTTATTGGCCTGTCACCGGTTATTTATGTATCTTGCGCCTATTATTGTGTCATGCTGTGTTGGATAGCCTGACATAGTAAGCCAGAAGATAGCCCCTCCCTTATTAAAAGAGAACATCATGAGCAAAGAGAAAAAAACGAACAGAGAAAGCAAGAAAAAAGCATTAATGACACCCAAGGAAAAGAAGGCCGCGAAGAAAATGAAAAAGGAACAAACGGGCCTTTTTGCAAACGACAATAAGCTTTAAATTTGACAAACTGGAACTTGTGAACAGACTCCTTGATTCGCCTGATTGCAACGAGTCTGACACCCTGATTTTTTTAGTTGGGAATAGACGAGAAAACGGGAGTAATGAAGAATGAGATATTCTTATCAGGTATTGTAAAGTATTTGGATTAGGTTAATTATGAGATCTGTTCATAACTAAATTACTCCGACCCCTTTTAGCTGTATTAGCATTGTAGGTTATTGTAAATATAATAGTTTAATTATAACTTGCTATCCAGTTATCAATCCATACCATTAGACAGCAGCTGAGAAAATTACTCTGGTATTGTCCTTATAAGATTCATGCTTATTTGAATAATAATAATATGTTCAGAGATATACTCTGAATTCGATTAGGTAGGAGGTGGGTATGATAAGCAATGAAATATCTTTGTCCCATGTCGAAAAGATGGCATCTTTTACTCAAACTAACTTATTGAGCATAAGAAAAATCTTCAACGACCACATAAAGTCACGGTTTCTTCAACAGTCAGCTGAATACCTGGGTAGTACATTATCGCACCAGGAAATTAAATCTCTCATGGATCAGAAAAGTTAAATCTGTATCTGAGCTTACAAAAGTTTACAAATGAAAAACAACAATCCCGTCAATATGAGTAACAATGCATTCACATCAATCAAATGGATATTAACGACTTTGTCGGGGGTGCTAATAACGGCTTTTATAGTTTTTCTCGAAAACTGATACCCAGGAAAAACAAGCCGAGCGCAAGGCATTAAGCATCAAAACCTGCATTTAGGCGTTTCGGCTAATTTTAGCTTAAACCATCACTAATCAGAATATATAACTTACAAACTCAGTTTCTATAGATGAGAGTACAGGGGAATTTTAATGGTAAATTTTCAGTGAAAAATCAGTTCGAAATAACCAATGGGCATTTATCCAAAATTGCTGTTTTTAATGTGGAAGCAATTCGTGAATATCAACTCATAAGTGTAACCGATGAACCAATGTCATCGATAAATGTACATCGCAAGCATTCATATAAAACAAATGGAAGAAACAAATTAATCAAACACGCCAAAAAACTTGGTTTCAGCCTAAATGAGATCAAGAAATTGCTGGTTTATTGGCATAAGTGAATTACATAGTTATGACATCGGGTAACTCTCGTTTTTTGCAAGCGATGTGTCAGATTAAGTCAAGCTTGGTAAAGTGGTTTGACCCCTTTAATGATGATGCGCATCATTTGAAATATATATTTAATTAATTCGTAAAAGTTTCTGAGCCTCTAATTTGCGCCATCAACAAGCGTATGCTCAAACACAGGCGGATGTTCTTCGCCATAGTATTCAATATAGCGGTCCCAGTCCTCCAGTTTTGCCCGATCACGGTCATCACCACGAGCGGCAAGCCTTTGTCTGCGAACTTCGGGCGGACATTGAACGTAGTACACTTCTACCGGGCTGCCTAATTCTCTAGATAGCTTCGCAGGCCAGCCAGGATCCTGAATTTCTTTGGTAAACGGCCCGGTAATCACAACATCATGAAAATGAAGGTTTTCGCGCGTAATATCGAATAGCACCTGGTAGATGGGTTCGCGATACGTTCGTTTGAAATAGTCAGAATCCCGATCATCCGGATTGTGGCCGGATTCGGCCAGACCAACCTTAACCAGTCGTTCGGTTACTGTATCGATATCCAGCACTGTCGCAGCGTTAGCAGCGGCTATTTTTTTGGCATATGTGGTCTTACCTGAACCGGGTGTTCCACATACGATGATTGCTTTTGGCATAGTTCAAATATCTTGACTTGATCAAGAGGTCTGACCCCTTTAATTTCACACCACGGGCAAATGCCCTACTTTGACCAGTATCAGCGTTTCTTCTTCGACCCTGGGAAAGTGCTTGCTCATGTGCGGACTACGCAGCCAGCTGCCCGCCGGGTACTCGCCGTATTCATCAATAAAACGTCCTTTGAGTACAACGATTTCCTCTCCACCCCAGTGCGTATGCGGCTGAAACACTTCATTCTCCGGCCAGAAAACCAGTGCCGTGTTTTCACCCTGAAAACTATGCAGTGGCAGCACACGTAAATTACCGATACCGGGCTGCCATTGTTGATCTTCAGGGCGAATCACAACCTGTTGTGTATCCGCCGCCTGAAACTGCTCAAGTTTCACGAACAACTCACAACCTTCGCGGGTAAACGGTTTGTGCCTGGAACCCGGTGGATTGCGGATATATGTTCCCGCCGGGTAGTCACCGTACTCGTCAGAAAACACGCCGTCGAGCACATACAATTCTTCACCTTGCGGGTGAGCGTGTTGTGGAAATGACGCGCTCGGCGCAAACCGGACAAAACTGGTGGTATGACCGGACTCCTCGGCTTCACGTTCCAGGTGGATACGTGACACACCATCAGCTGGACTTGTGACCCATGCCTGTTCGTCGGCGAGCACGCTGACCACATCGCTGAAGTTCATATTGAGCCGGAAAGGATTATTCATAGAAATTACTGATTACATCACATGCCGGCCAAAGGAATAAAAGGGGACGGCGGGATTAATATTTAACCATTGAGCTCTATTGGTCAAAATTGAATCCCGCCGTCCCCTGTTTGTTTTTGTACTGGTTTGTATCTCCAAAAAAATAAATCTGCCCCCTTTTTCTTTTGATACGAGTTATGCTTTTACCCGCCCCAATACAAGGATCTCAACACGACGGTTCTGTGCACGTCCTTCCTTGGTATCGTTACTGGCAGTCGGCCTGGTTTCACCCATGCCGGTGATAATCATTTTACTGCGATCATGACCTTTACTGACCAGGTAGTCGCGCACTGACCTGGCGCGTTTTTTCGAAAGCACCATATTGTCATCATCGTCACCCTTATCATCCGTATGTCCGACAATTTCGATAAAAGTAGCACGACTTAACAGCTCCATGGCAGCCTGACGATTTTTTTCAAGCAATGCCTTGCCCTGTTCAGTTAATTCAGCACTCTTGCGTTCAAATAATGCAACGCTGGGAAATATTAATGTATCCAGGGCACGCACTTCAGCGACAACCAGAATATCTACACGACGATTCTGCATGCGACCTTCACGGGTCTCATTTGAAGCAATCGGCTCTTTAGATCCTCGTCCGATAACACGTACTTGATCCTCATTAATTCCGGTTTCTATGAGGTAATCAGCCACGCTCTCGGCGCGCTTGAGCGATAACATCATGTTATATGCTGGATCACCCGAACTATCAGTATGACCCACGATAACCACCATATAAGCATCGGTGAGTTCAGGCCCGATGCTCTTTCTATATTCTTCGATCGTTGCTATACCTTCTTCATTAAGTTTCGCACTATCAAAGTCAAACATTGAAGCAGCAAGAATACCGATGCTGGCAATTACCCCCGTGCCATCGCCCTGCAGCACTTCAACCTGGGCAACAGGTTCTGGGGCATCATCGCGAGTAGCGTCCTGGGCACAACCTGTCAGCAATGCAGTTGCCGATAGCAGGCTAATCAGTCCGCTGAAAATTATCCTGTTTTTAATACACATAATGAGCCCTCTTTTTTTGATTAATTACTTGTAATAAAACCCATCCGCTAGCTTTGCATAAAGATAGAGAATAGCTCGACCCAGAACACCATAGGACGTTAACCAGAAACAGGTTAAAGAAGTTACTTAGAATCAGTATTGATATGCATCAAATTATACGTGCATAATTAAATCACTCCGACCTCTTTAACTTTTTTATACTTGCCATTTGCTGGACTGTATACCGCTGCAGTGACTACACTCTGGCTTGAATTTCCTCGTGACTGCGATGGTGTGTAATGATAACGTGAGCACGGTGCTGCAAACCATCGGTGGACGGTTTGCAGCTATCGTTATTTATCGTGGATTAATCATGGGCAAATTACACCTATGTTGACTTCGGCTCAACAAAGCATCGCGCGGCAGCGTGACGCACTGGGAATTTTCCTGCAGTCGCCATTGGCACAAATTGCGACGGCCTGCGCGCAGGTATGGGGTGATATCGATGCAATGGAGGATGCACTTCGCACCGGGCTGGCGAACTTGCCCTATTGCGAACATGTCTTCGCGTTGGATCTGGCGGGTGTGCAGATCACTGCGCAGGTCAGCACCCGGGGCGATGACAGGCAGTACATCGGACTCGACCGGTCGCAACGCCCGTATATGAAAAATGTGCTGCCATCGACCGATTTCATACTGTCGGAAACCTACATCAGCGAGCACAAGAAACGTCCCAGTATCACTGCGCTGCAGCTGGTCAAGCGCGATGGCACACCTGTCGGCTTCCTGAGTGCACATTTCGACCTGCGCGAGTTGCCGTTGACTGCGCCATTGTACGAGGAAACGCGCGACTGGCGACAGATGAAAGGCGATCCTTCTATACGCAGCGGGCTGTTCATGCAGCAGCGTGTTGAAAACGTGCTGGACCAGCATGTCGACACGGTCATCGCGGTTCTAGAGGAACTGATCGTCGATCACGGGATTTTCCATTGCGAGGTTTATTTTTCGAGTAACCGCGCGACCGTGTGGAGCCACACAGACCCGTTTCGCTACCGCATACTGACCATCGAAGAACTGATCGATCCCGATCTGTGCCTGACCTTTCCGCGTCAACCGTATCCTGACACGGCGCTGATTCCGGCCGCGAATATCCGCCGTTTGCTGGAATCGTTTCGTGACCTGCGCTTCGCTGACGAAACGATTTACCTGCGCATGGGCTCGCTGAATATTTACAACGGCATGGTCGGGCTGACATTTTCCTGTGACGGTTCACACAGTATCTACGCGGATGAATTCCTCAACAAGGGGCTGATATTCTGGATCGGATGCGCGGCAGCGGGCACGAGCACGGTGCCGGGTACAACTACATGAGCTTGGTAAAGCCCATCATTAATAGTTTGAATTAAAAAGGTGACGACTTAAAAAAGGGACAGATTTATATTTTCCATTGTTATATTTTCAAAATTAAATCTGTCTCCTTTTTCTTCTATATAGCTTTAATGGCGATGCCCGCTATCTTCTTCTATCAACTCAATCTTTACCGATTTAGCATCATCATTAGCATGTACTTCAATTAACGCTGGATGGCGGTTGATCAGGTAGGCGCATGATGCAGATATTAAAGCGTCATTCCCCTGTTGCAGTGCTTTAATTAAATTCATCGCGACAAATGTGGCACGTTGCTGGCGATCTGGATTTGCCACTAACTCACCATGAATTCTAATACCGCTCTCCATGTCACTATCCATCTTGTCGAGAAAGGCCAACTGCTGATCCTCGAATGTTAATGCTCGATCAAACTCAAATACGACTTCATTATTGACTAAAACTGCTAGCTTATTCATTACAACGATTATTCAGATAATTAAAAAAGAATATTTAGTAACTTAATTGAGGCCTGCCCCCGTACACTGTTCGACAACAAAAGGGACGCAAGGATTATTATTTAACCACCTGGAACGATTGGTCAATATTTAATTCCTCCGTCCCTTTTTATCAAAAAATAAATCTGTCCCCTTTTTACGCCTCGAGTTACAGCGGGTAACTGTAAAGAAATCAATAAAACTGACGGACAATCTTACAGATATTCTTCAATGTGATTCGAGAAAGAGCTTATAACTTATTGAAATATATAGGCCGTAAAATAGTTTGTACATAACTTGCATATAGTATTTAACATAGTCATGTGTTGCAGGGGCTGCAAGTCATCAAGACAGACGTCGGTGACCCCAAAGGAACAGGCAACGTGACCACGCCAATCAGGATGGCCGTTATTTTAAATGAGCAAAATTGAACCGTTATGCAAGATAAAATTGAAAGAAAAAAGAGGAAGCTCAAGCTACTGAATCTGCGACTTGCAGAAATAGACACTGAGCGCGACAGTATTCGAAAACGGGCGAAGGCTCTCAAGTCATCACTGGCAAAGGACACCTCGTCAGATCTGTGGAGCTTTGCAACCGTAGTCGCTGTCAGCTTTGTGGCTGTCGTATCTTATCTCTCTACCGGCGTTTTCCACGACGCGCAGAGTAATGTGAAAAAGATCGACCAGCCTGGGGTCTTTGCTATGAGTGAACTGCAGACCGTGCTCGGTGAGCACCTATCCGTGAGCGAAAAGAAGCCATCACCACGACCCGGCGAAGAGAAAACCTTTATCGCCAGCGCAAAAACAGCGAGTCAGTTGCAATGGGGACCGTTGTTGGTGATGCCGGAGCCAGCAGCTGACACACGCTATTTCGTCTATGACCCGCTGGTGAAGGCGCAACAGGAAAATCTGCTGATACTCGGCTTTGACGTGGGCGAGCCGGATGGTTTCAAGGGAGCGCGTACCCGGCAGGCCATCGCAGAGTTCCGCGCCCTGTACCTGCCTGATTCCGGCAAACTGCTACAGGATGCCGACCTCGCTGTCATCATGGCAACCTATGCGAACCTGGCCCGCAGTGATGCCGCCAGGTACGGCATTGATCATGGTATCGTTGCTGCCATCCGTCTGAGTAGTGTGCGTACCGGCGTGGACTTCCCGTACCTGATGAAGCTGGCCGCCACTGAAAGCAACTTCGAGCCCGCGAGTGAGGCGGCAACCTCGTCCGCGACCGGCCTGTACCAGTTTACCCACGATACCTGGTTGAATACTCTCAAGACACACGGTGCAAAATATGGCCTTGTCGCCGACTATTCAGCGAACATCGAGTACAAAGTGACCTGGAGCGGGTACCAGCGGCCCGTGGTGCGTGACGAAACGGTGTACCAGCACCTGCTTGCGCTGCGCAAGAACCCCCGCCTGTCGGCAATGATGGCCGCGGAAATGGTACGTGATAGTCAGCAAAAACTGGTGCGCTCGCTCGATCGTGAACCCACAGAAACCGATCTCTATCTGACCCACTTCCTGGGTGCCGACGACGCTATCACTTTTTTACAATCACTGGAACAAAGTCCCGACATGCACGCCGTGGAATTATTTCCCGAGGCGGCACGCAGTAACCATCGCATCTTCCATCCCGAGACGTGTGCACCGCGCACCGTAGACGAAGTTTATGCACTTTTCGGGGAGAAATTAAGTACCCGTCGCTACGAACAACCGGACACCAATCAATTGGATGTCCAATCCGTGAGTCTCCAGGTACGTCAGAGCAGCGCCGTATTGAAGCAGTCTGCCCCCTCTTATCAGTGGGAACAGGGTCGGGCCTTATAGTTTGTTAAAACCAGGCAACGGGGACAGTTCTTTAACCGTTAATAAGGAACTATGTCTCCGTTGATCCAGGTGCACAATGAATCACCTGTCCCTGTTCTTCCAGCTTCGGCAAGGTGGGTGGCCTACATGTAGAACGGCGGCGTATATAACGCCGCCGTTCGTATTTTTGTGAGTCACGAAATGATTTCGAAGCTCATTTCATGGCTCGGCCCGGTGCTCTGCGAGCCACGTTTCCGAGGCTTTCGAACACCTTTTCTTTCCGGGATCAAATCACATCAAAGCGGTCGAGGGTCATCACCTTGGTCCATGCATCAACAAAGTCACGTACAAACTTTTCTTTTCCGTCGTTGGACGCATAGACTTCTGCGACAGCACGCAACTCGGAGTTGGAGCCGAAGATAAGGTCGACGGGAGTGGCCGTCCATTTGACCTTACCTGTCGCACGATCACGACCCTCGTAAACACCTTCGGATTTTGATGACTTCGACCACTTCGTGGACATGTCGAGCAGGTTGACGAAGAAAGCGTTGTTCAAGGTACCCGGCTTGTCGGTGAAGACACCGTGTGCAGATTGTCCGGTGTTGGCGTTCAGCGCTCGCATACCGCCAACCAGGACCGTCATTTCCGGAACGGTCAGGGTCAGCAAGTCTGCTCGGTCGACGAGCATTTCCGCCGGTGAATGAACATTAGCTTTACCGAAGTAGTTGCGAAACCCGTCCGCAGTCGGTTCGAGCACGGCAAACGATTTCACATCGGTCTGTTTCTGCGAGGCATCGGTGCGGCCCGGTTTGAAAGGTACTTTCACGTCGTGTCCGGCATTCTTCGCTGCCTGCTCGACGGCGGTAGAACCGCCCAGCACAATCACATCGGCGAGCGATACCTTCTTACCACCCGATAGCGACTTGTTGAAGTCTTGCTGAATTTTTTCGAGCTTATTAAGCACCTTTGCCAGTTCATCCGGATTGTTGGCGGCCCAATCCTTCTGTGGCGCGAGGCGAACACGTGCCCCGTTTGCCCCACCGCGCATATCGGTACCGCGATAGCTAGCTGCCGACGCCCAGGCGGTACGTACAAGCTCGGGGACAGTTATGCCCGAGTCAAGGATTTTGGACTTCAACTTCGCGATATCACTGGCATCAATCAACTTGTGATCGACGGAAGGCACAGGATCTTGCCAAAGCAGTTCCTCGGCAGGCACCTCGGCACCCACATAACGCGCACGTGGGCCCATGTCGCGATGAATGAGTTTGAACCAGGCCTTGGCGAAGGCGAGATCAAATTCTTTCGGGTTTTTCAGAAAGCGCTCTGAAATCTTCCGAAATTCCGGATCTCTCTTCATCGAAAGGTCGGTCGTGAACATGATAGGCGCATGCCGCTTCGACGGATCGTGGGCATCCGGTACCAGCCCTGATGCGGATTTGTCTTTAGGAATCCACTGCACTGCACCTGCGGGACTCTTGGTTTGCACCCACTCGAACCGAAGAAGATTGTCCAGATAAAGCATCGACCATGCGGTCGGCGTGGCGGTCCAGGCGCCTTCCAGTCCACTGGTAATGGTGTCACCGGCATTGCCTTTGCCGCACTTGTTCATCCAGCCGAGGCCCTGCTCTTCGATGCCTGCGGCAGCGGGCTCCGGACCCACGCAATCGGCCGGACTCGCGGCACCATGGGCTTTACCGAACGTATGTCCGCCAGCAATGAGCGCAACAATCTCTTCGTCATTCATTGCCATGTTACCAAACGTGGCACGAATATCCTTCGCTGCAGAGATCGGGTCGTGATTGCCGTTTGGCCCTTCAGGGTTCACGTAGATCAGGCCCATCTGAACTGCGGCGAGCGGATTTTCCAGCTTTCTGTCGCCGCTATATCGCTTGTCGCCTGCGAGCATCTCGCTCTCAGGTCCCCAATAGACCAGATCAGGCTCCCAGTCGTCCTCACGACCGCCGGCAAAACCGAAGGTCTCGAAGCCCATGGACTCCATCGCGACATTGCCCGTAAGCACGATCAAATCGGCCCATGAAACATTGCGACCGTATTTTTGCTTGATTGGCCAGAGTAATCGTCGTGCTTTATCCAGGTTGGCATTGTCAGGCCAGCTGTTAAGCGGTTCGAAGCGCTGTTGACCGCCGCCGGCGCCGCCGCGGCCGTCAGCCACACGGTACGTACCCGCGCTGTGCCAGGCCATACGAATGAAAAACGGGCCATAGTGGCCAAAGTCTGCGGGCCACCAGTCCTGTGACGTCTTCATCAAGGTCTCGATGTCCTTCTTCAGGGCTTTGAGGTCGACACTTTTGAACGCCTCAGCGTAGTTGAAGTCTTCGCCATAAGGATTGGACGCGGCATCGTGATCGCGAAGAGGACTGAGGTCCAGCTGTTCAGGCCACCAGAACTGGTTCGATTTCGGTTTACCCTGAGCAGTAGCCGGGCTTGATTGCACTAGCGGTGACATGGCTATCGCTAGCGCAGCAAGAAAAGGTATCGTTTGTTTGAGCATTGAAGTCACCCCCTTTGGATGAGAAATACAGCGTATTGGTATAGTGAAGAATAAATAACCTGTCATGCTTTGGCCGCGAAGCAGAGCTAACGGCGGTTTGCCTGTAACTCGCCGGCAGACGCATGATTGAGATTCTGTTCTTTATTAATTCCTGTCAGTGTCATTTTTTTCTCCTCTCAATTTTTTTCAGGTCAGAAATTCTTTATCAGAATCACTTGAGGGCAACACTAGTGCAGATCCGATACATACTCAATTAATATTTATCTATGAGCATGATTGATTTTCTTAATAAGCCCGTAGCAAGGCTGTCAGGTCTTTTATCATATAAATCGTGGTCTGTATTGTTTAAATCGTGGTCTGTATTGTTCATTTAATCCACCTGCTTGTCCCAGATGCGATGCCATACCCAGCGCAGGCGTTGGTAATTGCGAATGCCGGGCAGCTGTTCAACCGCTGCCGCATGTGGATGCGGGTTGCCCATCACCCCGACCTTGAAGCGAAAAGCATACTCGGGCTCAGTGCCCATGCGCAGGTCGGTGATGACGATATCACTGTCTGACAATGCAGCCGCGTAGAAATTTTTGGTGAACCATTGCAGCCGCTGTACCGGCCAGCTGGTGTGTAAGGGCTCTATCAGTTCGAGTTCGCGCGGGTATTGTTCGAAGTTTATCGAGACGTCAGCATCGAGTACGGAGTAAAAGCCTTCGTAATAATGCTCGTCATTGACCACCAATATGCGCCATAACAGGCTGTTAAACGGTGATGGTGTCGTCAACACATCCGTGCTGGCGATGTTTTGTTGTTGCAGTGCACTTCGGGCAACCTGTTCAACATGCAATTTCGCGCCAAGTGTCCACGCCAGGTAGCCGGTGCTCAGTACCAGCCCCAGGGTGTTGGCAACATGACCCCATGCGTATCGGCGTCCTGCAATCAATGCGGCAATGATGCCAAGCAGTAACGGTACGGTATATAGCGGATCGATAATAAAGATCGTCGACCATGTCATCGGTGTGGTCACAACAGGCCAGAAGATCTGCGTGCCATACACGGTGAAGCTGTCGAGCAACACATGGGTTGCGAATACCAGGTAGACCATTGCGAACCAGCGCCGTCGATGTTCGGCGGTACCGGGATGCAGCTTCAGTATCAGCCACAAAACAAGCGGTGTTAACGCCAGCAATACAAACAAGGAGTGACTGGCACTGCGATGATATGTGAAATCGCGCACTGCATCACCAAGCGGTATGAATACATCGAGATCGGGAAGCGTACCGGCGATAGCGCCCCATAGTAACGCCCGGCGTCCAACCTGGCGCCCTGCCGTGGCCTCACCTACCGCCGCCCCTAAAGCGATTTGTGTAATAGAATCCATTGATTCAAATCATTACCGATCAATAAAAAAATGAGACTGTGGCCTTCCACTATTGTTCCTTCAATCCAAATAAGGGGATACCACCACTGTTGTACCAGCTAGTTAACTAAAAAGAAATTCACCAGAAAAATTCACCAGAGTCAGGTCTTACGTTTCAGGAAAATTCACCAGGGTCAGGTCTTAGGTTTCACAACTAATCCTGACTACTGCCTGAATCGACCAACTAGAATAACAAGGGACAGACCACGGTTTTCATAATATGGACAATAAATCGTGGGCTGTCCCCTATTATTCCGCTTTTTTGTGGCAGCGGTGAGTAATGTGCCATACATGGTCGGGAAGAAAATAACGATTGGCGCGTGGCATGATGCTTTTTCCTTAAAGCTGTGTTTTCATTCATAAAATGAGACTTTTAAGCCTGTTGAGCGATGTTATATTAAGCGATTGTTTATGTTATTCAATAGGTTGCGTTGGTCCGACCCGTATATAGGGTATATAGTAGATCCCAACTAAACCACGTAATGACGGGCGGTATGCGGGTTGTGGTAAAGTATAAAGACCGCTTTCTGGGGTGTTATTATTGTTATGAAAAACACATTATTGCTGGCGATTCTGGCTCTGCAGAGTTCCCCTGTTCTGGCATACACATTTAACAACGACCTTTTTAAAGATGAAAATGGCGTAAGAAACTGGCAGCATCTGGCTAATTATACCGGCGGCACACTGCTGATTCTGTTATTGATTGTGACCGTCTATCTGTTTATAGCCCGTCGCAGAGCTTATAAGGCGAACCTTGAGTTAACCGCTATTCGAAATGAACTGGAGTTACGGGTGCAGGAGCGAACTGCTACGCTGGATCAGTCCAATCAACTGTTGCTGGAGAGTAATCGGCTGCTGGAGGATGAGGTCTCGAGGCATGTGATTACTACCGATCAATTACGATCTTCCGAGTCTTATATCAAAGATATTTTAACGTCGATGCCGTTGATGCTGGTGGGCCTGGATAAAAACGGCTTCGTCACCCACTGGAATAAGCAGGTTGAAGAGGTTTCAGGAATATCATCAGAAAATGCACTGGGTAAAACGCTATGGGAAGCCTATCCGCAGACGACTGTTCTTCCTGAGCATGTTCAGCAATCGATTGAACATAACGAAATTATTCATCTCAAGCAGAGCCTGCGCAGCCTCTATCACTACGATATTACTATTTACCCGTTACAGGAGCAGGAGGCCGGGGTTGTTATCCTGGTCGATGACGTGACAAAGCAGGCCTCTGCTGAAAAGATGTTGATTCATAATGATAAAATGTCGTTTATGGGTGAGCTGGCCTCGTCCATGGCTCACGACATTAATCTGCCGCTGCAGGCAATCATGATGGATTTGAGGCGTTTTCAGCGGATTATCAGCAGTACGAGTGAACCGCAGCAGATCTCCGGTAGTGATCAGGTGCAAAAGCTCAATACCATAATCAACGATATGTCTGCCAAGAGCGAGCAGGTAGCGACCATTATCAGTAATTTGCTGGCCTTTGCCCGAAGCCGTAACCGCGAATGGCAGATGGCCGATATTGTTGATGTGATGGAAAATACCATCAGCCTTGCCAATGAAGTCGTTTCTATCTCGGATGAGCTGCCTTTTAATCAGATTAAACTTGAGCGGAATTTCGAGAAAAACCTGCCCCTGGTGCCCTGCTATATCACCGAACTACAGCAGGTTTTCCTGAGCCTGTTTCGTCATGCCTGTCATGCACTGGCGCAGAAACAAGGGGCTGAGGGTTTCGAGCCGACAATCAAAATCAACCTGTCTAATAGTTATGACAATCTGTGGATAAAAATCCAGCACAACGGACTTGGACTGACAGCTGAAGAGCAGATGAATCTGTTTGAGCCTATTTTTACCGGCAAAACTGCAGCAGAGGATTTTGACGCCGGTCAACGCCTCTCTTTTTCGTATTATATTGTGACCGAGCAGCATCAGGGCAATATGGCGGTGACATCCGATGTTGAACTGGGTTCTACCATCCATATTCAGCTGCCGATCAGCATTGATGCGTTAAATGCTCCGCCTCAGAATAAGCCTGAGTCGATTGCAGAACAAACAAGACACCTGGCTTAAGTGTCGGGAGCTATAAAAGTGTCGGGATGCTGAGTGACGGTGCGTTGGAGTGTCAGGGTCGGGCCTGAGCAAGTGATTGATATCATTACTATCTGATATGGATAAAGTTGTGTTGGTCCGACCCGTATATTTCTGGCGGATATGCCTGGGTAAAGGGGTATGATCCCTCTTAACGTTACCCTGGATAATAGTTTTCACTGTAATCAATACTAATGCGACCGCCGGCTATTGGCCTGAACAGCTTATCTGCAAACGCAACATGATCAGGATGATCACGATAACTATCAATCACATTTTTATGCACAAACTCAATCAGCCAACTAAATTTGAACTTGGCGTCCTCCTGAACAGCATTAGCGGTGATCACACGTCGCACGCCGGGTATTTGACTTAA
>CAWEEC010000043.1:0-29135 GCA_963807785.1 uncultured Gammaproteobacteria bacterium
TCAATGCATAATCGACACCCAGCTGTATACCTGTGGTAATGATTTCAGCCTTGCTCATGTTGATCAGCGGCACATGAATCTTCAGCATTTGCCCTTCAACTCCCGCCCTGGTCGCCAGTTTCGCCATATGCTCAAATGCCTCGATATAGTCAGGTCGACAGTCCGGATAACCGGAATAATCGACAGCGTTTACTCCGATAAAAATATGATTCGATTGCTGTACTTCGGCTACTGCCAGCGCGTGTGCAAGAAAGATCGTATTCCTCGCTGGAACATAGGTCACCGGAATGCCCTGTTCGAGCCCGCTCTCTGGTACCTTTATGCGGTTATCGGTCAATGCTGAACCCGTCATTACACCCACATCGAGTTGAATCACCTGGTGGTTTGCACGGTAAGCCTGTGCCAGTTGCTGCGCCGCCTTCAATTCGGAAACATGGCGTTGACTGTAATTAAAGCTGATCGCATGACAATCAAACTCCCTGCCAGCAATCGCAAGCATGGTAGCCGAATCCAGGCCGCCTGAAAGTAGAACAATCGCTTTTTGTCGTTGCATCATGCTTTATTTTCCAGGCAGGTTGCCCCATAGCAATTTGTGCAGCTGCATTTGCATGCGCACTGGCAGGGCATCGCGTAATATCCAGTCTGCCAGGTCTGTTGCTGCCAGTTGCTCAAAACTCGGTGAAAACAGAACCTCGCAACGATCGTTCAATTTATGCTGTTGCAACATCACTTTTGACCATTCGTAGTCCTGCTCATCACAAATCACGAACTTTATCTGGTCCTGTTGATTGATGAAATGAAGATTATCCAGACAATTGCGTTGTTCCTCACCCGAGCCCGGCGTCTTGATATCCATGACCTTGACCACTCTCGAATCCACAACTGAAATATCCAGCGCACCACTGGTCTCCAGAGATACCCGGTAGCCTGCATTGCTAAGCATTGATAATAATTCGAGACAGGCCTTCTGCGCTAAGGGTTCACCGCCAGTAACAGTCACATATTGTGTTTTATTGGCTGCGACCTGTATGAGGATTTGTTCAAGTTTCATCCATTCGCCGCCACTGAACGCATACTCGGTGTCGCAGTACTGACAACGAAGCGGACAACCTGTGAGCCGAATGAATGTGGTGGGAATGCCAACAGTCAGCGCTTCGCCCTGAAGTGAAAAGAAAATCTCGGTTATCTTCAGTCGGTTATCTTCTGGCATAGATTTATATGATGCTTATATGCTCTCTCGCAGAGGCGCAAACAACGCCAAGGAATTTATGTAGATGCTAACTCACGTGAATAAAAACAGATGATTTCTTTGCGTTGTTAGCGCCTTTGCGAGAATACAGCGCATTAAACATCTACCATGTCAATTGAAATCTGGCAATAGCAGATCAAATCAAGCCTGTGACGCTTCACGAGTATCTCCAGCCTGTTTTAATCCCGAAGTTTGCCGAGTTGAGGGGGGTTCCTCAATGGCCTTCACGCTTGATGCGCTCCAGGCGATCATTGGCCTTGGTAGCGACTGAAGTATCAGGATAGAGTTTAACAACCTGCATCAGCGCATCCTTGGCTGCTGACCAGTTCTTTAATTCGTAATAGGTATAACCAATCTTGAGCCTGGCCCCTGAAATTTTTGTACTCTCGGGATACTTTGCAATCAGTGTCTGAAAGGCACTTAACGCTGTTTTATATTCCCGTGACACATAATTTGCCTCGCCAAGCCAGTATTGCGCATTATCTGCATACTTGCTCTCGGGGTAGCTTTTCAGGAACACCTCAAAAGCAGCGATTGACTTGCTGTATTGCCCTTCCTTTAACAGGTCGAAAGCCTCAGTGTATTGCTGCGCCCCATCTTTGTCATTCGTATCCGGCATACCGCCGGCAGTAACAGAAGTTGGCGAAGTATTAGGTGGCGGAACCGGCGCAACCACTACCGGTCTGCTTGCACCACCTTCAAGTCCATTGAGCCTTCGATCCATATCCGAATACAGGCTACGCTGTCTTTGCGTTATCAGGTCCAGCTCGTAATCTTTTTCTTCAAGGATCTCTCTAAGCATCGAGACTTCCTGTTGCAATGCTTCGAGCTGCCGGGACTGTTCCATTAATACATCTGAACCGATAATTCGTTCAATACGTTCCAGCCTTTGCTTCACACTCATACGTGATAACAGTTCTTCGTCGGCTGCAATTGCAGATCCGAAGATCAGGCTGGTTATCAGAAATACAGAAAGACTTCGTAGTTTAAACATCAGTATTACTCATAGATAAGTTCGGCACGACGATTCAGTTTCCATGCATCTTCATCATGTCCTAATGCAGCCGGCTTTTCCTCTCCATAACTTATGATTGTAATTTGCGATGCACTAGCGCCCTGAAACAGCAATAATTTCTTAACAGCCTGTGCGCGACGATCTGCCAGTGCAATGTTATATTCACGCGTACCACGCTCATCTGTATGACCTTCCAGCCTCATACTCATATCAGTATTCAACGAAAGGTACTTGCCATGATGTTTGATGACTTCGACATTTTCTTCGCTGATGTCACTGCTGTCATAAGCAAAATAGATGGTTTTGATGGATAACACGTTACCCGGATCATTGATAGCATCTTTATCGTATGAAATCGTCAGACCCGCAAGCGCTGAGCCTGCCAGGTCGCTGCCTTCGTCAATGGCACCAACAGTTGCACCACCCGCAGCCTCACTATCATATGTACCTGTTTCCTCATCCGGCTTGGGTCCCGGTGTGCAACCAGAAACAAGTAATGCCATTACAAAAATAAACAAGCTGCCTTTCATTGTTATAGTTTTCATCTTCCTGCTTTACCTCTTGTGGATATGTTAATTACGTTTAGCCGCCCACGATGGCTCTCTCACTTCGCCATCCGACAGCGCCAGTCGCTGCTTCTGCCGTCCATCTATAGATACTGCTGCAAGTACTGCGGTACCCTTGTCTTGCGATGCATACAGAATCATGGTCCCATTTGGTGCGAAGTCCGGGGATTCATCCAGCGGCCCATCAGTCAGTACCAGCATTACACGCGTCTCTTTATTCAACACGGCAATTTTATATGAATTATTAGCACCATGGACAAATGCAATTAATTTGCCATCTGCGGAGACACTGGCGTTTGCATTGTATTTACCATCAAAAGTCAGCCGTTTCGGACGCGCGCTCGTCTCCAGTGATAGCTCATACAATTGTGGTTTGCCGCTGCGACTCGAGGTAAATACCAACGATTTGCTGTCAGGCATCCAGCTCGGCTCGGTATCGATTGCCCAGTGCGTAGTCAATCGCTTCAATGCCTTGTTTTTCAATGACATGACATAAATATCAGGATTACCATCTTTTGACAGGGCCATGGCGATGGTTTTGCCATCCGGTGACCAGGCTGGCGCACTGTTGATGCCTTCAAATGAAGCGATCTTTTCACGGCTTCCACTATGAATATCGTGAATAAAAATAGCTGACTTGCGTGTCTCAAATGAAACATAGGCCACCCTGGAGCCGTCAGGCGACCATACAGGTGACATCACTGGCTCTTTTGAAGTCAACAATGTTTGCGGGTTATAACCATCTGTATCGGCAACCTGCAATCTGTATTCAGGGGGTTTGCCCGCTGATGTCACATAGGCGATCCTGGAATTGAAAGCACCGGGCAGGCCAGTCAGTTTCTCAAAAATAAGGTCACTGATCTGATGTGCAGTCGTGCGTAAGGTTGCTCGAGTAGCATTAAAACTGTAGCCAAGAACCTGCTCGCCACGATAGACATTGAACAATCGAAATTCTACCTTGAAGCGATCATTCGCTGTCATCTGAACGGCACCGATGACCAGGTGATCAATACCGGCAACGCGCCAGGTCTTGTAGTGTATATCTTCAGCGCGTTGCGGTCTGGCGAGCAGTTCTTTCTCAGCCACAGGTGAAAACTTACCGCTGCGAGCAAGGTCCGAATTCACGATTTCAGATATGTCAGCATCGGCCAGCCTGGGACTGCCACTCCAGTTGAAAGGAACCACAGCAATTGGCGTAGCCCCCTCAACACCTTCGGTTATATCAATCTTGAGAACCGCATTGGCGGTATGACTAAAACAGACAACAATAAACAACATTATCCAGCGATTGATCACAGTAGTTGAAACTCCAGTTTTCTTATTCAGGCATTGCTGTTTATGATTTTGGCCTGAATGTAAATCGTATTTCATTATCAAAGATCTCAGGGTTTGGTGGAGGTGGCAATGGTGATGCCGCCCATACTGCACGTTCTATTGAATTTTTAAAGGCAACGTCGCTGGAGCACTCCTGTAGATTCACGCTGATCACATCACCCAGTGCTGTCTGTCTTACATGGACTTCACAGGACTGGTTTGTGCCAAATGTCGTTGGACGCAACCATTTGCTTTCTACTTTTTGTTCGATGAGCTTAACATATTGCAACCTTAATGAATTCAGCATCCTGTTATGTTCAGCATTGCGTTGCTCTTCTTCGACAAGACGTTGTTTGAGCTCGACCTCTTCAGCCAGGCGTCTTTTTTCGGCCTCTTCCGCCAGGCGTTTCTGTCGCGCTTCTTCTTCCTGACGCTTTGTTTCAGCTTCTTCCGCCAGCCGTTTCTTTTCAGCTGCTCTGCTAGTCTTTTCTTTTCAGCCTCTTCGGCCTGTTTCTTCTTGCGCGCTTGTTCCTGCTTGCGTTTTGTTTCAGCTTCAAGTTTGCGCTTCTGTTCCAGTGCTGCCAGCTGTTTCTTTTCCTGCTGCTGCTTGCGTTCGACTTCCAGCTTTTTCTTGCGCTCTGTATCTGCCAGACGTTTTTTCTCGGCTTCCTGCTTACGCTTTAATTCCGCCTGCTTTTTCACTGCCGCCTCGCGTTTTTTCTCCTGTTCGATCTTTTTCTGTTGCGCCAGTGCCTGCTGCACCTTGTTTTCTTCAGCCCGTTTACGTCGATTCTGTTCGTCATCGTATTTCTTCGCATCAACTACAACAGCCTTGACCGTATCGACCTGCGGTTTAGGCTGATCCGGTACTTCACTGCTACTCAAGCTCAGGCTTAACAGCACCAGCAAGATGACATGCAAACCGACAGAAGCCACCAGCGCTCTGGGATGGCGCTTGATCACCTGGTACATAGTGGATAACTGACTGGATGACGCCATACAATTACCGATCGAGTAATTCGGTCATCAGACCGACTTTCTCTACGCCCGCAGATTGAAGTAAAACCATAGCCTCTGTAACACGACCATAATCGACTGCCTTATCACCACGCACCAGCACCGGCGTTTGCGGGTGATTCTTGATTACCGCTGCAACACGGTTGCCCAGCAATACTTCATCAACCGGTTGTTCGTTGTTTTCACCGATATTCAGGTAAAAATCACCGCTCTTGCTGATACTGATAATAAGCGGCTCACGTTGTTCAGGAGGCAAGGGATTTGCGCTTGCCTGCGGCAGGTCGATTTCAACACCCTGCTGCACCAATGGGGCCGTTATCATGAAAATAATCAACAACACAAGCATCACATCAATGTAGGGAACCACATTGATCTCGGAAACAGGTTTTCTCTTGCCTGACTTGCGCATCAGGCAACCTCTGCGTGCTGCTCATCAAGTTCAGCAACACTCTGTCGCTGAAGAACGGTAGAGAACTCTTCCGCAAAGTTTTCGTAAGAACCAATCAGCCTGTTCACCTGGTCAGAATAGCGGTTGTACGCGATCACCGCCGGGATAGCAGCAAACAGACCCATAGCTGTGGCGATCAAAGCTTCAGCAATACCCGGCGCAACCATTGCCAGGGTTGCATGCTGGACTGAACCCAGTGCAGTAAACGAACGCATAATGCCCCACACTGTGCCGAACAGGCCGACATACGGACTGATGGAGCCAATGGTTGCCAGCAATGAAAGATTTGATTCGAGCCTGTCTTCCTCGCGTGCCAATGATACTTTCATACTGCGTTGCACACCTGCGATCAGCATTTCTCCACTGCCGGCTGTGCGTTTGTGCAGGCGCGCATATTCGGCAAATCCCGATTCGAAAATACGTGCCATGCCCCTGTTAACTTCATCTTTCTTCTTGAGTCGGCTGTACAGGTCGGCCAGGTTAATGCCGGACCAGAACTGGTCTTCAAAACGAATGGCATCCTCACGCGCAAGCTTAAGTATCTTGTGTTTGGTGAAAATCACAACCCATGAAAGTAACGACGCAGCAAGTAATGCCAGCATCACCAGTTGCACGAGAGTGCTGGCACGTGACACCAGGCTGAGTAATGACATTTCAGTTTCCATTTAATAGCTCCCGAATTTGTGCCGGTATACGTGCAGGGGAAAATTTATCGGCATTCAGGCAAGCGATGACCACATCCGCACTGCAAATGCTCGTGTTATCTTTATCTTTTGTTATCATTTGTTTAAAAGCCAGTCGCGCATTACCCTTGTCGATAATTTCGGCAGTGACGCTGAGTGCATCATTGAACACTGCAGGTTTTATATAGCGTATCGACAGGCTATGGACAGCAAAGATTATTCCGTATTCTTGTTTTAATTGATCCTGCTCAAATCCGAGCTCGCGTAAATACTCTGTTCTGGCGCGTTCCAGAAATTTCAGATAGTTAGCATAATACACGACTCCACCAGCATCCGTGTCCTCATAGTAGACACGCACCGGCCAGTGAAATTCAATCTGTTTTGCCATTATGCGGAAAAATTTTTCAGGGTTTTATTTGTCTTGAATCAGGTCGAGTGTTGCCTGGTTACGGTTCATCGATTCCGGCGGTTTTAGACCAAACAGACGATAGACATTTGCAGTTGCTACACGCCCCCGCGGTGTTCGCATCAGGTAGCCCTGCTGGATCAGATAAGGCTCGATAACATCTTCAATCGTATCGCGCTCTTCGCCAATTGCCGCTGCCAGGTTCTCAACACCTACCGGCCCACCATCAAACTTCTCGATGATCGCCTGTAACAGGCGCCGGTCCATGACATCGAAGCCACTGTGGTCCACGTTGAGCAGTTCCAGTGCCGCAGAGGCAATCTGTGCATCAATTACACCATCCGCTTTCACTTGTGCATAGTCGCGCACACGCCTTAGCAAGCGGTTGGAAATACGCGGCGTACCACGGGAACGTTTTGCTATCTCGATAGCACCGGCCTGATCGATTTCCACCTGTAAAATATGCGCTGAACGTTGCACGATGTGTGTCAGATCCTGGGTTGAATAAAAATCCAGCCGCAGCACAATGCCAAAGCGGTCTCGCAATGGCGAGGTCAATGAACCCGCGCGCGTAGTGGCGCCAATCAGGGTAAACGGTGGCAGATCGAGCTTGATAGAGCGTGCGGCCGGGCCTTCGCCGATCATGATATCCAGCTGGTGGTCTTCCATTGCCGGGTACAGTATTTCCTCTACCACGGGACTGAGACGATGGATTTCATCGACAAACATAACGTCATGCGGCTCCAGGTTGGTCAACAGTGCTGCCAGATCACCCGGCTTCTCCAGCACTGGCCCTGAAGTAGAATGCAGGCCCACCTGCATTTCGTTGGCAACTATATGAGCCAACGTGGTCTTGCCCAGGCCCGGTGGTCCATAAATGAGTAAATGGTCCAGCGCTTCCCTGCGTGCAGTTGCCGCCGGAATGAAAATCTGCAGTTGCTCATTTACCGTGGGCTGTCCGCGATAGTCATCCAGCAGTTGCGGGCGAATCGCGCGGTCGATCGCGACTTCTTCATCCATTTTTTCAGCTGCGATAATGCGTTCTTCCGCCATAGTTCTCTAACCTTTCACGCTGCCCTGTAGTGCAGCCTTGATAATGGCCTCGGTTTCAAGGCCCCTGGCATCAATCGCACGTACCATGCGACTGGCTTCCTGTGCCTTGTAGCCCAGGGCTGTCAAGGCGCTTACCGCATCACTCACCGGATTGTGCGCCTGGTTCGCAGAGCCAGCAAAGGCGCCGCCTGAATCCTCGTATATCGGTGTTATGCCATCACCCAGTTTGTCTCTCAATTCGACGATCAGGCGTTCAGCGGTTTTCTTGCCAACACCCGGTAAACCCGTGAGTGCTGCCGCATCACCATCCTGCACCGCACGTGCAAAATCCTGTGCACTGATACCGGAAAGAATGGTCAGTCCCAGCTTCGGGCCAACACCATTGATACGTATGAGATCACGAAATAATTTGCGCTCGCCCGTCGAGTAGAAAGCATAAAGCAACTGTGCATCTTCACGCACCACCATGTGCGTGTGCAGCACGACTTCTTCACCGACTGCCGGCAGCTGGTAGAAGGTCGACATCGGCGCTTCCATCTCGTAGCCAACACCCTGCACGTCGACCAGAAGCTCGGGTGGCTGTCTGTTCAACAGGGTACCCCTGATGCGTCCGATCAAACCCAGCGCCCCCGACGTGTCCCGGAGGCAACACCCGATGATCGTATCTTGATGTGATGCGCATGACAGATCGCGATCGCCAGTGCATCTGCTTCATCGCTCTGCGGCATTTCATCCAGACCCAGTAATCGTTGAATCATGTGTTGTACTTGTTGTTTATCGGCAGCACCACTACCGACAACTGCTTTTTTAATGGCTCGCGGCGTGTATTCACCCACTGGCAGCTGTGCCTGAACCGCAGCACATATCGCCGCTCCTCTTGCCTGCCCCAGCTTCAACGCAGAATCAACATTGCGCTTAACAAACACCTGCTCAATCGCCATCGATTGCGGCTTCCAGGTGGTCACGACCTTGCTGACTTCGCTGAATATAATACCGAGTTTATCACTCAGCGTGTCAGCCTTTATGGTTATAAATCCACTGGTGACATACCTGTGCCTGAAGCCATCGGTATCCACGATGCCATAGCCGGTAATACGCGACCCTGGATCGATACCGATGACGCGTATCATGGTGACGGCTGCCCTGGTCTACTGCAGGTTTTCAAGCACATCTGCTGGAAAATCTGCATTGGTGTGAACTTCCTGCACGTCATCCAGCTCATCGAGGGTATCGATCAAGCGCATGATTTTCTCGGCATCTTCCTCAGATACGACGGTGTCAGTGGTTGGTTTTTCGATAATCTCGGCATGTTCCGGCCTGTGTCCTGCTGCTTGCATTGCATCTTTCACCGCCATGAAATCTTCAAAGCTGGTTGAAACCTCGATACTGTCATCGTCATTGGTTGTAACATCTTCTGCGCCCGCTTCCAGTGCCGCTTCCATGATGGCGTCCTCATCACTACCGGCGGGATACGTCATCAACCCGATACGATTGAACATGTAGGCCACTGAACCGTCGGTACCCAGGTTGCCGCCCGCCTTGGTGAAGGCATGGCGTACTTCTGATACGGTACGGTTGCGGTTGTCTGTCATGCAGTCGACCATGACAGCGGTCCCGCCCGGGCCATAGCCCTCGTAGCGTACTTCTTCGTAATTGGCGTCATCGCCTTCACCGGTTCCACGCATGATGGCGCGTTCGATGGTGTCCTTGTTCATGTTGGCGCTGAGTGCCTTGTCCATGGCAAGACGCAACCTGGGGTTGGTTGCAGGATCGCCACCACCACCGCTGCGAGCAGCAACCGTAATTTCACGAATTAGTTTGGTATAGATTTTCCCGCGCTTTTTATCCTGGGCAGCTTTTCTATGCTTGATATTCGCCCATTTACTGTGTCCTGCCATGTATAACCTTTTCAACTAACAAGATGGCACAAAGTCTATCATTTTTAGCAGGGGCAAGTGGCAAGTCGAGAGGTGAAAGGGATGCGTTATCTACAGCTTCCTTGCCACTCGTCCCTCGCCACTTACCCCTGTTTGCGAAGCAAACCTAGGCCACCCCGGTATCGAACAACGGCGTACCGATCACATCACCGAATTTACCGGATCTGAGGAATGTAATTACCTGGGTGGCTACGCTAGTAGACACCAACATTCCGGTGTGGCTCACCGGCAGGGCGATAAAGTCTGTTGCACCCTTGAGCCGGGTTTCTTCGACAGAGACGGTACCATCATGAGGCACTTCCGGGCCGCCTGCCACCAGACCGGCGCCGAGTGGGAATGTGCCGGCAATGATGCCGATGTCCTGCCAGCCCTTCCAGGTCGGCACATCTCCGAGCAAGCCCTGCTCGGTGGTCTTGCCCAGTGTCCATCGGGTTATCGGCACGCGCGACAATCGCCTGCCAACTTCGCTGCCATTAACCGGTGTACCCATGAGCACAATCCGACCGTCCCTTGCAAATGGAAACTGGTGAAACATGTGCATCAGTACGATACCGCCAAAACTGTGGCCGACGAAATGCACCACGGGTGCATCGAGTGTGTCTACATATTTATGCAAGCGATCGGCAATTTCTGCTGGCGGTTTGCCCCATATCTGATACTTGAACATATGGCACTCGTAACCCGCGCGCGACAGATGCTGACGCAGACGCCACATGTCCATGCCATTGCTCCAGATCCCGTGTACTAATACAACCGCTTCACGCATGTGCGTATTCTACAAGTTGTGTCGGCGACAAAAAATATATTTGTTTGTTACGGCGATACGTCGAGCATGCGATTCAACGCAGTCCTGGCGAATCCGGCTGTTTTTTCCGCTACCGATACCTGGTTGACGACAACGCCATCAACCAGGTTTTCCAGCACCCAGGCCAGATGCTGCGGATCGATACGGAACATGGTTGAGCACATGCACACATTGGGCGACATGAAGTGCACGTTGGTGCCTTCAGCCTTGTGTCGTTGGTGCAGGCGATTGACCATATTGAGCTCGGTAGCGACCAGCCAGCGAGTTCCCGGCTTGCCTGCGGCGATGGTTTTGATGATGTACTCGGTGGAACCTATGTAGTCCGCCTTCTGGCAAACCTCGAACGGGCTCTCTGGATGCGCGATGACAAGCGTTTCCGGGTACTTGTGTTTGAAATTATCGATCTGTTCAGGCTGGAACATCTGGTGGACCGAGCAAAAACCTTTCCACAAAATGATTTTCGCCTGCCTGATTTGTTCTGCTGTTAGACCGCCCATGGGCTTGTCATAATCCCACACCACCATTTGTTGCAGTGGAATACCCATGCCGAAGCCGGTGTTGCGCCCAAGATGTTGATCCGGGAAAAACAGGACCTTTTCGCGTTGCTCAAATGACCACTCCAGCACATGACGCGCATTGGTCGAGGTGCACACAATGCCGCCATGCTCACCGCAAAACGCCTTCAGGTCGGCCGCTGAATTGATGTAGGTCACCGGGGTAACCTGTTCGTCCGGATCAAGCACCTGTGCGAGTTCCTGCCAGGCCTTGTCGACATGCTGTAAATCCGCCATATCAGCCATGGAACATCCGGCGGCCATGTCAGGGAGAATGGCCACCTGCTCAGGCCGCGTGAGGATATCAGCCACCTCGGCCATGAAGTGGACACCACAGAAAACGATGTATTCTGCTTTCGATGCGGCGGCCTGGCGCGACAGCTTGAGCGAGTCACCGGTGAAATCAGCGTGCTGGAACACCTCGTCACGCTGATAGTGATGCCCCAGAATGACCAGGCGGTCGTCGAGGACCTGGCTGGCACGCCTGATGCGCTGTTCGCACTCCTGATCGTCCAGCAGGGCATAGGGTTGAATTGCAGCTGCGTTCATATTTATTTAGACGTTACGAATCTGTCGAGATTACTCAATCAGACACAAAGTGCAACGACTCAATCGGGGTATAACTGAATGAATTCAAGCCGTTGGCTTATCTTCAATTTTACGCAGGCGTAAATTCAACTCTTTCAGCTGTGCACTGGAGACTGCTGAGGGCGCCGACGTCAGCGGACAGGCTGCAGTCTGCGTTTTCGGAAAGGCCATGACATCACGGATCGAACTGGCTCCACTCATCAGCATCACCAGGCGATCAAGCCCGAAGGCAATGCCGGCATGTGGCGGGCAACCGTATTTCAACGCCGTGAGCAGGAAGCCGAATTTATCTTCCGCTTCCTCGTCAGTTATCCCCAGCAGGTCAAAAACCGTTTTTTGCATATCAGTATCGTGGATACGGACAGAACCACCGCCCAGCTCGGTACCGTTAAGCACCATGTCGTAGGCGCGTGACAGTATCGTTTCAGGTTCAATCTTGAGCATTTCAGGCGAGCTCACTGCAGGCGATGTGAATGGATGATGCAAGGGTGTCAAACCGCCCTTGCCATCGTCCTCGAACATCGGGAAGGCGACCACGAACAGGGGCTGCCAGCCGTCAGCCACCAGGCCGCGATCGTGACCCAGCTTGACACGCAATGCACCGATAGACTCATTCACCGCGCGCGCATCACCGGCGCCGAAAAACAGGATATCGCCCGACTGGGTCGCGGTCTTGTCGATGATAGCGCTGAGTACATCATCCGGCAGGAACTTAACGATGGGCGATTGCAGGCCATCACGTCCCGCATCGACATCATTGACCTTGATCCAGGCCAGGCCCTTGGCGCCGTAACGACCGACAAAAGCGGTGTAATCATCGATTTCCTTGCGTGAAAGCTCGGCACCGCCAGGCAGACGCAACACCACCACGCGCCCCCTGGGATCGCTGGCAGGTCCTGAGAACACCTTGAACTCGACAGCCTTCATTTCCTCGGCCAGGTCGACCAGCTCCAGTGGTATACGCAGGTCCGGCTTGTCCGAGCCATAACGCGACATGGCCTCAGCATAGGTCATATGCGGAAACGGGTCGGGTAAATCAACCTGCAGTACCTGTTTGAACAGGCCGCGGATCATATCTTCGTTGATCTGCATCACGGCTTCTTCACCCATGAACGAGGTTTCAATATCGAGCTGGGTGAACTCGGGCTGGCGGTCGGCACGCAGGTCTTCATCACGAAAGCAGCGGACTATCTGGTAATAGCGGTCCATACCCGACATCATCAACAACTGTTTGAACAATTGTGGTGATTGCGGCAGAGCAAAGAACAGGCCGCTGTGGGTTCGACTTGGTACCAGGTAATCGCGTGCACCTTCCGGTGTTGCCTTGGTCAGCATCGGTGTTTCGATTTCCCAGAAACCGTGACCATCAAGATAATGGCGCAGATATGTTGTTACCTGGTGGCGTAGACGCATTCGCGCCTGCATTTCGTCGCGACGCAGATCGATGTAGCGATAGCGCAGCCGCAGATCATCGTGTACGTCATCCTCATCGAGCTGGAACGGCGGTGTTTCTGCCGTGTTCAATACCACCAGCTCGAGCCCGAGCACTTCAACCCGGCCCGTCGCCAGCTTGTCGTTGATGGTAGCTTCATCACGGGCGCGTACCCGGCCTTTGACCTGCAGCACGTATTCATTACGTATACGCTCGGCGATGGCGAACGTGTCTGCACGATCCGGGTCAAATACCACCTGCACCAGGCCTTCGCGATCACGCAAATCGACAAAAATCACGCCACCATGGTCTCGTCGACGATTGACCCAGCCACACAGAGTGACTTCCTGATCAATCAGTTCTTCGCTTACTTGTCCGCAATAATGGCTACGCATGATGTTCTCTGAAAAAGGAAGCGATGTTAATCGCTATGTTATTGATTGGCAATTAGTTTTTCGATTCGGTCGATTTCTTCGTTGCAGTCGTACTGCCAGCGGCAGGTTTATCCCCCGCTTTAGCAGCACTCTTGTCTGCTGATTTGCTGTTGGATTTTGAGGCCTCGCCGGAATCATGCACATTTTTCTTGTTGCCGGATTTAAAGTCGGTTTCATACCAGCCGCCGCCCTTGAGGCGAAACGCAGCCGCCGTGACCATTTTCTTCATGGCCGGCTTGCCGCATTGGGGGCAGTCCTGCAACGGATCATCGGAAATTTTCTGCAGCACCTCGGTCTGGTAACCGCATTCCGTGCACTGGTATTCGTATATCGGCATATCACTCTAGTCTGAAAATATTAGCAGCGAATTATATACGCCCAGTCAGCCCGCTGTCATGTCCATGCTATGCTTCGCGCATGTCACAACCGGTTGCGAAGACCATACTCATTACTGGCTGCTCGAGCGGCATCGGCTACTGCGTAGCACGGGGTCTGCAGCAGCGCGGCTACCGCGTGTTCGCCACAGCCCGACGGACTGAAAGTGTGCAAGCGCTTGAGTCTGAAGGCCTTGAAAGCCTGCAACTCGACCTGGACGATTCAGACTCGATCAAACGCGCCGTCGATGAAATATTGCGCAGAACTGATGGACAACTGTATGCATTGTTCAACAATGGCGCTTTCGGCCTGCCCGGCGCCGTCGAAGATCTGAGCCGTGACGCTATCCGCGCCCAGTTCGAAACCAATTTTTTTGGCTGGCTTGAACTCACCAATCTGCTGTTGCCGGTAATGCGTAAACAGGGTTATGGCCGCATCATCAAAAACAGTTCTGTACTCGGCCTGGTGGCGATGCCGTTTCGGGGCGCTTATAACTCCACCAAGTATGCTATCGAAGGTTTAAGCGATACGCTGCGACTCGAACTCAAGGATACCAATATACATGTTTCACTGGTTGAACCGGGCCCGATACTGAGCCGCTTCCGCGCCAATGCATTGCTAGCATTGCAAAAGCATATCGATATAGAAAACAGTGTACACAACGAGCGCTATCAACAAGTACTTAATCGCCTGAACAAGGAAGGCGCGGCGGTACCTTTTACACTACCGCCAGAAGCGGTGTTGAAGAAAGTCATACATGCACTTGAATCCCGCAATCCCAGGGCACGTTATTATGTGACCTTCCCGACTTACCTGTTCGGTTATCTTAAACGCGTGTTACCCAGCAAGACCCTGGACAGACTGTTACGCCTGGCTAGCAGCTAGGCATGCAATCATATGACTGCACTCATCCGGGCCAGAATATTCGAGCAGATCATTTAATTTTTCACCGCAAAGTACGCAAAGGCTTTTATAGTCCGCAAATGAACGCGAATAAACGCAAATACTATTAATGCCAAACAACAAGCGATGCAGGAACCATGATGTTATTTACTGTAAACATGCACAGGCCGCAAAGCTGATAAAGATTATATGCTGAGTGACTTCTAATTCGTATGCGGGTCGTGCCAGTATCATTCATAGAGTATGCCGTGCCCAAAGAATACATAATCGATATCATGGTTTACGGTGCAACCTGCATCTACTCGTACATATAAAAGATTTCTTTGCGTACTTTGCGCCTTTGCGGTGAATGCTGTTTCAATTACAGCTCATAAGCAATGTCTGGAGTAATACCAGCCTCGCAAAATTCAGGCTGGCATTAAAATAAAAAGGCCGGCGCAGAATACGCCGGCCCTGTAGCCTGATTATGTTTCAGTAATTGATTTTTAAACAGCCGCTTTAACCGACTGTAACTTGCCGAATGATATTTCACCGTCCTTGAGATCGACACGGATAACATCACCTTCGACGTAATCACCGACAAGTAACTGCTGCGCCAGTGGATTCTCCAGGTACTGCTGAATCGCCCGCTTCAACGGGCGCGCACCGTAAACCGGATCGAAACCCGCTTCGCCAAGCTTGTCCAGGGCAGCATCACTGACATCCAGTGCAATATCTTTTTCCTGCAAGCGCTGGCGCAAGTGCTCGATCTGGATATTGGCAATCAAGCGAATCTGTTCACGATCCAGCGGATGGAACACCACGGTTTCATCCACGCGGTTGATGAACTCCGGGCGGAAGTGCTGGCCAACAATGTCCATCACCACCTTCTTCACACCTTCATAATCACCTGCAGCCGACATCTCCTGGATCTGGTGCGAGCCAAGATTGGAGGTCATGATGATAACGGTATTCTTGAAATCGACCGTTCTTCCCTGGCTGTCGGTCAAACGACCATCATCCAGCACCTGCAATAACACGTTGAACACATCGGCATGCGCTTTTTCGATTTCATCGAACAGGATCACCGAATAGGGTTTCCGTCTTACCGCTTCGGTCAGATAACCGCCTTCTTCATAACCGACATAACCCGGGGGTGCGCCGATCAACCTGGCAACAGAATGTTTTTCCATGTATTCGGACATATCCAGTCGCACCATGGCATCTTCCGTATCAAACAGGAATTCGGCCAGCGCCTTGGTGAGTTCGGTCTTACCGACACCGGTAGGCCCGAAGAACATGAACGAACCATTGGGACGGTTCGGATCAGACAAACCTGCACGAGAGCGACGAATGGCATTGGATACGGCTGTAATGGCATCTTGCTGACCAATAACGCGCTTGCCTATTTCTTCCTCCATATGCAGCAGCTTTTCCTGCTCACCTTCCATCATCTTGCTGACGGGTATACCGGTCCAGCGCGAGACGATTTCTGCAATCTCCTCGGTCTGGACTTTATTACGTAACAACCTGTTTTCAGTCTGATCGCCCTGTTCCAGTTGCGCAGCCTGTTGCAGCTGTTTTTCCAGCTCGGGTATACGTCCATATTGCAGTTCAGACATGCGTGCGAGGTCACCGGCGCGATGCGCTGTTTCCAGTTCCAGTCGTGCGCGCTCCAGCTCTTCCTTGATATTTTTCGAACCCTGCACAGCCATCTTTTCGGCGGTCCACTGCTCTTCGAAATCACTGTATTCACGCTCGAGTTCCTCGAGTTCCTGTTCCAGCGTTCTCAGCCGCGCCTTGGTCGCCTTGTCTTCATCTTTTTTCAGCGCTTCGCGCTCGATCTTGAGCTGGATGATTCTACGGTCGAGTCGATCCATGACCTCGGGCTTGGAATCGATTTCCATGCGTATCCGGCTGGCTGCTTCGTCGACAAGGTCAATTGCCTTATCGGGCAACTGCCGATCACTGATATAACGGTGAGATAGCATGGCTGCGGATACAATCGCCGGGTCGGTGATATCAACACCGTGATGCACTTCGTAGCGTTCCTTCAGGCCACGCAAAATAGCGATGGTGTCTTCCACGTTCGGCTCATCGACCTGTATCTTCTGGAAACGGCGTTCCAGCGCGGCATCTTTTTCAATATATTTTCGATACTCATCCAGCGTGGTAGCACCAACACAGTGTAATTCACCACGTGCCAGAGCGGGCTTGAGCATATTGCCGGCATCCATAGCACCTTCGGCCTTGCCTGCACCGACCATGGTATGCAATTCGTCGATGAATAATATGATCTGTCCTTCCTGCTTGGCGAGATCGTTAAGCACAGCTTTGAGGCGCTCTTCGAACTCACCGCGGAATTTCGCGCCTGCGATCAATGCACCCATATCGAGCGAAAGCAGGCGTTTGTTTTTCAGCCCTTCAGGTACTTCACCATTGATGATGCGCTGCGCCAGACCTTCGACAATAGCGGTTTTACCCACACCTGGTTCGCCAATGAGCACCGGATTGTTCTTGGTTCTGCGTTGCAACACCTGTATCGTGCGGCGAATTTCCTCGTCGCGGCCGATAACCGGGTCAAGCTTGCCTTGCTGGGCACGCTCGGTCAGGTCGATGGTGTATTTTTCCAGTGCCTGGCGTTGCTCTTCGGCGTTGGGATCATCGACTTTCTGGCCACCGCGAACAGCGTCGATGGCTTCTTCCATGGTCTGCTTGTTCAGGTTACAGGAGCGCAGTAATTCGCCAAGCCTGCTTTTGTCATCAATAGCGGCAAGCACAAATAAGCTCGCTGGAAATGTACTGGTCCTTGCGGTTCTGTGCCAGCTTGTCGGTTACATTGAGCAGACGACCGAGTTCATTGGAAATCTGAACATCACCCTGCGTACCTTCAACACGAGGCATGCGCTCCAGCTCTTCATGCAATTTCGAAACCAGCAGATCGACATTGCAGCCCGTGGTCGCGAACAAATGCCTGACCGTGCTGCTGTCCTGTTCGAGCAATGCAGCCATGACGTGTATCGGTTCAATAAACTGATGATCGCGACCGACAGCCAGTGACTGGGCATCGGCCAGTGCCAGCTGGAATTTGCTGGTTAATTTATCCATTCGCATGAGTGTAACCCTCTGAAATTCTTTGATTGTCCTTTATATAAGGATATTTTGTGGGGTTTCAAGGTGTTTTTGTGCCATTACCGGAACAGTTCCCTAATCCGGCAGGTTTTTTCCTGCTGATGGCATTCAGGATATCGGTTCTATTTTATTATCACGCTTAGCTAAGCGTGATAATAAAATATATGCAATAACATGAACGCCATCAACAGGAAATTAAATCGATTACAAAATAAAACCATTTCAATTCGGTGTATGAAAGACCCACTTGCAACATTTACACTGCATTCATGCTTAATGTATCGCCCAACCGATGCCACTTGCTATTCCTGCTGCTGATGTTGCTCAGCTACCAGGCGCATGCTGTCTCAGAAGCAAATCTGACTGGCCAGCAGGAAAAATATAACTCAGGCTCGCTTATCAACCTTGATAATGACATCCTGGCTAACTCGGACCGCGATTATACCGGCGGATTCGCGCTTACCCTGTCTGGCAGGCGGGCGCAAGAGTATCTGATTTCACTGGAGGGCGTGCGCAACTGGCTGGATGATCTGTTACGCATTGATAAACTCTATGCAGGACAACCACATGTTCAATTACACAGTGTGCAGTATGGAATCATGGTGTTCACACCCAAAGACATTATCAGTTCTGCACCGGTATTTGACGATCGACCCTACGGTAGCCTGTGGTATTTATCCAACACAGAACTAACGGTGACACCAGCAAGTAACAGAGCCTATCTGTCAACACTGACAGTTGGCTTGCTTGGATTGAAAGCAACCGAATATATTCAGGAAGCACTGCATTCAATAACGCCTTCCGATGTCGCTAACGGCTGGGATAACCAGATATCCTCGGGCGGCGAACCGACATTAATGTATACATTGTCAGCACAAGATAACCATATCGACACCATCAACAGCACAACTCGTCATGAAATCAAAACCGCATATGAAGCGAACATCGGTTTCAGTACCGATATCAATGCAAGCTTCAGCTGGCGCTGGGGCAGGATCAATACACCCTGGTGGAGTTTTAATCCCCAGCATTCAGAATATATTCAACTTGGCGCCCCGGTGGTTTCCGGCAGCAAGCTGGCGGACAGTTCCGAGCTATACATCTGGGCCGGCACAACAGCAAAATACCGCTTCTACAGTTCATTATTACAGGGTCAGTTCCGTGATAGTGTGGTGAAATTCAGCAATGACGAAGTCGAAAAACTGCTGTTCCAGTTCTGGTTAGGGGCCACCTGGGAGTTATCCAGAGATATCAGGGGTAGCATTTTCTATCGTGCCTCGACCGAGGAATTCAAGAGCCCGAATGCGCACAAGCCAGCGTGGGGCGGCCTCATCATCAGCAAGGCGTTCTGAGCCTGTATATCACGCAAGTTCATGATCAACCTCAATATATCCCCTGCAATACTGACATATTATTAGCTGCTTATTTTGTTACACTAGCCATCATTAATTACACGCTGACTGGCCGGAATGACTGAATACGCACTCATACTTCTCAGCACCATCCTGGTGAACAACTTTGTGCTGGTGAAATTTCTCGGTCTGTGCCCGTTCATGGGCGTATCACGCAAACTTGAAACAGCGATGGGAATGGCGCTGGCAACAACCTTTGTACTGACACTGTCATCGGTGTTCAGCTACCTGGTGAATCAATATATCCTGGCCCCATTGGGTATAGAGTACATGCGCACTATCATGTTTATCCTGGTGATTGCAGTTGTTGTCCAGTTCACGGAAATGGTCGTACATAAAACCAGCCCGCTGCTTTACAATGTTCTCGGTATCTTCCTGCCACTAATCACGACCAACTGCGCCGTGCTGGGTGTGGCGCTGCTGAATGTTCAGGAACAAAACAATTTCATACAGTCACTGTTCTACGGTTTTGGCGCTTCGGTCGGGTTCTCACTGGTGCTGGTATTGTTTTCAGCCATGCGCGAACGCATCATCGCAGCCGATGTACCGGAAGTCTTTCAAGGCACTTCCATTGCGCTGATCACGGCCGGCATCATGTCATTGGCGTTTATGGGTTTTGCGGGATTAATCAAGGTATAGGGATACACTCGCACTGATGATGGTCGTGATAATCACACTGGCAATTATTGCAGCACTGTTTGGCCTGTTGCTGGGTTACTCTGCTATTCGCTTTCGCATCGAGGGCGATCCTGTAGTCGAACAGATCGATGCATTGCTGCCACAGACACAATGCGGCCAGTGCACCTACGCGGGTTGTCGACCCTATGCAGAAGCTATTGCCAGGGGTGAAGCCGACATCAACCAGTGCCCGCCTGGGGGTGAAACCGTGATCATCGCACTGGCGGACTTGCTTGACGTTGAAGCCAAGCCCCTGAATGCCGAGCACGGTGAAGAAAAAGAAACAAAGACTGTCGTTTATATCGATGAAGACATCTGCATAGGCTGTACCTTGTGCATCCAGGCATGCCCGGTTGATGCCATTCTTGGTGCGGCAAAGCACATGCATACAGTCATAGAAAGTGAATGCACCGGATGCGACCTGTGTATCCCACCCTGCCCGGTTGACTGCATTCACGTCAAAGCTGTCAAACCGACTCTGACCAGCTGGAAATGGCATCAACCTGAAGGCGGCTATGCCGCACCAAGGGCAAGTTGATATGCGTGCAACTGAAAAAACCCCGGCTTATAAATCCGATGAGGGCGTCTCGCGCTTCCATGGCGGTATTAAACTGCCCGGCCACAAGGACATGTCGACGCAGAAATCGATCAGCCATATGCCCGCGAGTGAGCGTTATGTCATACCCCTTAACCAGCAGATGGGGGCCGAGGGTGAAGTGCTTGTAGCAAGCGGAGACAGCGTACTTAAAGGACAAATGCTGGCCAGTGCTCACGGCATCATCAGCGCAGCAGCACATTCACCTGTCTCTGGCAAGGTGGTGGAAATTGCAGAGCACCGCTTTCCTCACCCATCAGGCATCGCTGGCACATGCATCGTGATCGAAAATGACCACAAAGATGCGTGGGTGAAACGTGAACCCATTGGTGATGACTACATCAACAGATCGTCGCATGACCTGCGCAGCATCATCCGCGATGCAGGTATTGTCGGGCTTGGCGGTGCCGCTTTTCCGGCCGCAGTGAAACAGACAGAAATCGGCATTGAGACCCTGGTACTGAATGGCGTCGAGTGCGAGCCCTATATCACCTGTGACGATATGCTGATGCGCGAACGCGCGCATGACATCATCAAGGGCGCGAGGATCATTGCACACATCGTCAAGGCAGAAACATGCATCATCGCCATCGAAGACAACAAGCCTGAAGCCATAGCGGCAGTCACCCGGGCGGTACAACAGGACGGCAGTGACAACATCATAGTTCAGTCTGTGCCAACCATTTATCCCAGTGGTGGTGAGCGCCAGTTAATCAAGGTTTTGACCGGCAAGGAAGTGCCGGTTAACGGACTACCATCGGATATTCATGTGCTCTGTCACAACGTGGCAACGAGCTATGCCATTTATAAAACCGTATACGAAGATGAACCCCTGATCTCGCGCATCGTCACCATCACCGGTCGCGGCGTGAATTCACCACAGAACCTGGAAGTCGATATAGGCACGTCGATACACGATTGTATCGAGTTTTGCGGCGGATACCGCGATGATGCCAGGGCGCTGATCATGGGTGGCCCGATGATGGGCCTTACCCTGGACACTGATCAATTACCCGTGATTAAAGCGACTAATTGCCTGCTGATAACAGCCGGTATCGATATCACGCTGCCAACCAGTGAAATCCACATGCCATGCATTCGCTGCGGCGAATGTGTAGAAGTTTGCCCGGCGAATCTGTTACCGCAGCAGCTGTACTGGTTTGCAGGCAACAAGGATTATGATCGCGCAGTCGAATACAACCTGTTTGACTGCATAGAATGTGGCTGCTGTGCCTACGTATGCCCAAGCCAGATTCCACTGGTACAGTATTACCGTTATGCCAAATCCGATATCTGGGAACAGGAGCGTGAACGCAAAAAATCGGATATCGCAAGACAGCGTCATGAGCACAGGCTGGAGCGGCTTGAAAAACTCAAACAGGAACGCGAGGCCCGGCTGAAGAAAAAACGCGATGCACTGGCGAAAAACAAGAGCGGACGCGACCAGGAAATGGACAAAAAGAAGGCACTGATCGCGGAGACGCTGGCGCGCGTAAACGAAAAAAAATCAACGCAACAGACCATAGCAAAAAACACACAGAACCTGACGCCTGAACAACAGCAAAAAATCAGGGAAGCAGATGCCAGACGTGAACAAATGAAGAAGCATGAGAAATAGATAACAATGTTGTTCAGTAAAGCAGATGCACCCTACCTGACAAATAACAGCAACGTTCAGTCAATAATGCTGAAAGTTGTATATGCGCTGATCCCTGGCAGCATTGCCATGTTCTGGTTCTTCGGCTGGGGCGTATTGTTTAACCTGGTTGTTGCTATCAGTGTCTGCCTGACAAGCGAAGCCATGATGCTTAAACTCCGGCGCCGCCCGCTTGAACCCGCCTTGAGCGATGGCAGCGCACTGGTAACTGCATGCCTGCTGGCACTGGCATTGCCACCGCTTGCACCATGGTGGCTAACCACGATTGCAAGCCTGTTTGCTATCGTTGTTGCCAAACAGCTCTATGGCGGTCTTGGCTTTAATCCTTTCAATCCTGCCATGGTGGGTTATGTCGTTGTGATGATTTCATTTCCGCGCGAAATGACATACTGGACGCCGCCCATGGGGGTCGCGGAAGGCTGGCCAGGCTTCATGGACACTTTTTCATTTGTCTTTGGCGGCGTCATTCCCGAAGGGAAATCGATTGATGCTATTACCATGGCAACACCGATTGACACACTCAAGGCACAGATCAACCTCGAACATGATATTGCATATGTCCGTGCTCACCGTGTTTATGGCGAGCTGTTTGGCACAGTAACCGGTGTCGGCTGGGAGTGGATAAATGGCCTCTATCTCGCTGGCGGCCTCTGGCTGATGAAGCAGGGCATAATTGACAAGCGCATCCCGTTCTCGTTCCTGATCAGCCTGATACTAATCTCTAATTTTTTTGCTGTGGCTGATTATTCAAGCTACAGCTCTGCCCTGTTTCATACACTCAGTGGCGGCACCATGCTGGCGGCATTCTTTATTATCACTGACCCGGTATCAGCAAGTACGACACCCAGGGGCAGGATAATATATGGCGCAGGTATTGCAGCCATTGCGTACATTATTCGTACCTGGGGTGGATATCCGGATGGCATAGCCTTCGCGGTTTTGCTGATGAACATGACCGTACCCTTACTCGATCACTACACCCGGCCTCGTACTTACGGTGCGCCTGACTGACGCTCGTGAACATCCATAAACAAGTACTGACCACCGCTGCACTGCTGATGACATTTGCCATCATTGGTTCTGGCATTGTCGCCTTGACCTTCGACAACACTTACGAAAAGATCAAGCGCAATGAGCAGCTGGTATTACTGCGCAAGCTGAATACCATCCTGGCACCAGGCGAGTATGACAATGACTTGCTGGATGACCAGATTGAACTGGATAATGATGTATTACTCGGTACCAGTGAACCTTCAAAAGCCTACCTTGCCTACAAAAACAACAAGCCGGTCGCCATTGTACTGTCACCCATCGCACCCAATGGCTACAGCGGACCAATACACATCCTTGTCGGTATCTACTATGATGGCTCAATTGCAGGTGTGCGCGTGGTCAAGCACCGGGAAACACCGGGCCTGGGTGACGCAGTGGAATCGCAACGATCAGACTGGATCCTTGGCTTTTCTGGTAAATCGCTGGATGATCCAGTCACAAAAAAATGGAAAGTTAAACGCGATGGCGGCGATTTCGACCAGTTCACGGGAGCAACCATAACCCCACGTGCTGTGGTTAAAGCCGTGCATTCGGCTTTGATATACTTCCAGGAACATCGCAAACAATTATTCAATGAAACTGAAGATGGCGGCGCAACAGCTAAAAATAGTTAAAAACGGACTCTGGGGCAACAATGTTGCACTGGTGCAGCTGCTCGGCCTGTGTCCGTTGCTCGCTGTCAGCGGCACCTTTATCAATGGGCTGGGACTTGGGCTGGCCACCATGCTGACTCTCGTGGTTTCCAATATCTGCGTTTCAATTATCAGACACTGGGTCAGACCCGAGGTGAGAATACCCATCTTTGTTCTCATCATTGCCTCGATTGTCACCACCATAGAACTGGCAATGAACGCATGGTTTCATGAACTGTTTCTTATTCTGGGCATATTCATCCCATTGATTGTAACCAACTGCTCGATCATTGCCCGTGCTGAATCATTTGCTTCAAAAAATAACGTGATCGATTCTGCACTTGATGGTTTCATGATGGGACTGGGTTTCATGTTGGTACTCGTTACACTGGGTACCATTCGTGAAGCCATCGGTGCCGGCACATTGTTTGCAAATGCACACCTGATGTTCGGTGAAGGCGCCAGGTCGATGCTGCTGACACTGGGCGATGATTACCCCGGTTTTCTGCTGGCGGTACTTCCGCCCGGCGCATTTATCGGCCTTGGTCTGCTGATCGCGATCAAGAACCATATCGACAGGCGCATAGCATCACCCCGGCCTGCTATCGTATCTGAATCACCCAGCGCAACACCGGCAAGCTGAACACATCACTTGACCTGGTAACGGCGGCTGATGAATAAAGACAAGCGTTATGCGATCTTCTCTCGCTTGCAGAACGAAAATCCGACACCGACCACGGAACTGAATTACGCATCGCCATTTGAACTGCTGATTGCAGTCATACTGTCAGCGCAGGCAACCGATATAAGCGTGAACAAAGCAAGCGCGAAACTGTTTGCGCTTGCGAATACACCCGAGGCCATGCTTGCACTGGGTGAATCAGGCTTGAAAAAATACATAAAAACGATTGGCCTCTATAACAGCAAGGCCAGCAACATAATCAAGACCTGCAGGATCCTGCTAGAACAGCATAATGGCCAGGTACCCGAACACCAGAATGAACTCGAAGCCCTGCCGGGTGTTGGACGTAAAACGGCCAACGTGGTCAGAAATACCGCTTTTGGATACCCGACAATCGCAGTCGACACCCACATTTTCAGGGTCGCAAACAGGACCCATATTGCTCCCGGTAAAACAGTGCTGGAAGTTGAGAAAAAGCTGTTAAAGTTTGTTCCGCAGGAGTTTAGACAGGACGCACACCACTGGCTCATTCTGCACGGCCGCTATACCTGTATTGCACGCAAACCCAGGTGTGGCTCCTGTATCATTGAAGACCTGTGTGAATACAAACACAAGACCGAATAATGCTCACTAACGATCGCAGTGAACTGCGCAAATACTTCTACGATTGCTGGCAACTGAAGCAGCAAGGACATGCGCTCGATCACCTGCAGCAAATGATCGTCAGCGTTATCGAGCAGCATCCCGAATACCATGGCTTGCTCGCAAACGATGATAATCTTGAGCGTGATTTCAATGCAGTCTCAGGTGACACCAATCCGTTTCTGCATATGAGCATGCACATTGCCCTGGTAGAACAGGTCTCGACTGACCGGCCTGCTGGCATCAGGAATTGCCACCAGAAGCTCACACTGGCCATGGGATCCCCGCACGCAGCCGAACATCGCATGATGGAGTGCCTGTCCGAGGCCATATGGCAGGCACAGCGCAACAATATGATGCCGGATGAAGCCGCCTACCTGGAATGCCTTACAAAAATGACTGCGAATGATTGATTTTATGAACTTCATTTGAAAACGATTGTCATTCAAAAGGCAATCATTGTAGACTCGGTCGCACCCGCCGAAGGGCGTGACTATAACTTAACGGAGAACAATCTAATGTCCGAAAAATCATTCAAAAAACCACTTGCAATTGCCATGGGCGCTACCTTTGCTGCAGCGCTGTCAGCCTCACCGGTAGCAAATGCTGACACCAGCCCGTTTGGCATGCAGGACCTTTCGGGTGGATACATGCAGCTGGCTGAAAGCGAAGGCAAGCCCATGAAGGAAGGTAAATGCGGCGAAGGCAAATGCGGCGAAGGCAAGTCCAAGAAGGAAGGTAAATGCGGCGAAGGCAAGTGCGGCGAAGGCAAATCCAAGAAGGAAGGTAAATGCGGCGAAGGTAAATGCGGCGAAGGTAAAACCAAGGGTGAAAGCTAGTTTTTCACCAGTAATGCAAGACAAAAAGCCCCGGCATGTTCCGGGGTTTTTTGATCTATACCCAGTATAAAAAATAGTCCGTACAATAAAAACCTGAAAATCAAATTAACGGCGAGTGTTAGTTATGTTCTCTGGAGAATCCTTTGGTCTGGAAGTACTCGGCTGGCTGGCAACCGCATTCATATTCGTGGTGGGATTATTTATCCTGTTCCTGATTGGCGTCTACATAGCTGACGTCACACAAACCAGGCAGGCGATTCGAAGAAACTACCCGATAATTGGGCATCTACGCTATTTTTTCGAGCACATAGGTACTTTCTTTCGCCAGTATTTCTTCACCATGGACCGCGAAGAAATGCCCTTTAACCGGGCGCAACGCTCATGGGTCTATCGCGCGGCTAAAGATATTGATAACACGGTTGCATTCGGCTCAACACGTGACCTGCGTCCCAGCGGCACCATAATGTTCGTCAATCACCCGTTCCCGACACTGGGCACGGATGCTGCTGAACCGAGAAGTATCACCATCGGTGAATCCTACGCGGATAAACCCTATACCACTTCATCGATCCTCAATATTTCAGGCATGAGCTATGGTGCGATATCAAAACCTGCCGTGCAGGCACTATCGTATGGTGCAAAAAAGGCAGGCAGCTGGATGAACACCGGTGAAGGCGGACTGTCACCGTTTCATCTCGAAGGCGGGGCTGACATTGTGTTTCAGATAGGCACCGCAAAATACGGTGTTCGAGATGAAGCCGGCAATCTGTCTGATGAAAAACTCAAACAAGTGGCTGCACACGAACAGGTGAGGATGATAGAAATCAAATTATCGCAGGGTGCCAAGCCGGGCAAGGGTGGCATGCTTCCGGGTGAAAAAGTCACCCGGGCGATTGCTGATATTCGTGGCATCCCGCAAGGAGAAGACTCCATCAGTCCTAACCGTCATCCTGAAATTGAAAATAACAATGATCTACTGGATATGATTCATCATATTCGAAAACTGACTGGTAAACCGGTCGGTTTCAAGGCGGTCATCGGTGATAAGGCCTGGATCAATGACCTGTGTATGGCCATCAACCAGCGCGGACCTGAATTTGCACCGGACTTTATTACTGTTGATAGTGCTGATGGCGGTACCGGGGCAGCGCCTCAATGTCTTATCGATTATGTCGGCCTGCCGATCCAGGAGAGTTTGCCGACAGTGATTAATTCACTGATTGATCACAAGCTGCGCGATCGTATCAAGGTCATTGCCTCTGGCAAGTTAATCAATCCTTCGGATATCGCCTGGGCATTGTGTATCGGTGCTGATTTTGTGGTCTCAGCACGCGGCTTTCCGCCGCCGGCCGTCGAGTCTACTTGCACGGCGACATTCCGGGCGCAGCGCGGGCGCTCGAGCGCGACGGCCAGTCGGGAAGCCTGCTGCTTCGCTCCTGCTCGCGCGACTGCTGCGGGGGAAGGGCACATCGAGCCGCCGCCGAGCAGCTCGAGAATGCGGGGGAAGCCTGGCTGGAAGCCGCCGAACTCCACGCCGATCTCGAGAACTGGGAAAGAGCCGCGCCGCTCTTCGAAAGCGCAGGTGATGCCGTCCGCGCGGCCGAGATGCATCGGCGCTGCGGCGCCTGGGAGGACGCGGGCGCCGCCTTCGAGCGAGCGCGCGACTTCGACGCGGCGGTCGAGTGCTACCGCGAGGCCAACGCGGTGACGAAATGGATCGACGCGCTCGAGCGATCCGGGAAAGTCTTCGAAGCCTCCGAGGTGGCGCTCGAGCGAACCGAACGACGCCGCGCCATCCGCCTCTTGCAGCAGGTCCTCCCCGAAGACCCGCGCTTCGAAGACGCCTCGATCAAACTCGCCGAGGTCCTCGAGGAAGAAGGCCATGTCGACCTGGCTGCGCAGAAACTCGAGGAGTACGTCCGCGCCGCCGGCAACGAGGCGAAGTCGGAAGTCCAGTTCCATCTCGTCCGAGTTGCTCGAGGAGAGCGGCGAGGTCGAGCGCTCGATCACCGTTCTCGAAGAGCTGCGCCGACGCGACCCGACCTACCCGAATCTGGCCACCAAGATCGAGATGCTGCGCAAGCGGCGGAGCGCCGAGCTCGACTCGCGCTTCGGGACAGCGCAGCGGCGGCCACATGCAAGTGACGGCACCGCTGCTCGGAGAGACTCGCTACGAGATTCTCGAGGAGATCGGGCGCGGCGGCATGGGCGTCGTGTTCAAGGCGCGCGACCAGCGGCTCGGCCGCGTCGTGGCGCTCAAACGCCTGCCCGAGAACCTGCGCGACCATCCGAAGGCGGTGGAGCTCTTCCTGCGCGAGGCGCGGGCCGCCGCGCGCCTCAACCACCCCAACATCGTCACGGTCTTCGACGCCGACCAGGAGGACGGACGTCTTCTTCATCACCATGGAGCTGCTCGAGGGCCAGCCGCTCAACTCGATCCTGCGCGAGCCGGGCCGCATCAAGCCGCGCGACGTGGCCCGGCTCGGGATCCAGGTCTGCGCGGGCCTGCGAGTACGCCCACAGCCAGCGCATCGTCCACCGCGACATCAAGACCGGCAACCTCTTCTTCACCCAGGACAAGGTCGTGAAGATCATGGACTTCGGCCTGGCGAAGATGCTCGAGGAGGTGCGCCGGGCGTCGACCGTGGTGGCGGCACGCCCTACTACATGGCGCCCGAGCAGTCCGCCGGCGAGGCCGTCGATCACCGCGCCGACCTCTACGCCCTGGGCGTCACGCTCTTCGAGCTGGCGACGGGCACGGTGCCCTTCGAGGAGGGCGACGTCGCCTTCCACCACCGCCACACGCCGCCGCCCGACCCGCGCGAGCGCCAGGCCGACCTTCCCGACGTACTCGCCCAGCTGATCCTCGACCTGATGGCCAAGACCCCGGACGAGCGCCCGACCGACGCGGGCGTCGTACGCGAACGTCTCCGAACGGATCGCCCGCGCAAACAGCTGAACGCAAACAGCTGAACGCGAGCTGCCCGAGTGTGAACGGCTGAGCGTGCGATGCGGTCTGCGGCTACCGTCGGCGGTCACCCAACGAGATACGGCG
>CAWEEC010000044.1:0-5907 GCA_963807785.1 uncultured Gammaproteobacteria bacterium
CAAAGACGCAAAGCACGCTAAGGCAGGGCAACGGATGATGAAGTTATGATAATTAATATCTTCTTTGCGTACTTGGCGGCTTTGCGAGAGCAAATCATGCTGGAAAATCCACCGCGATCCTGAATTATCAGTAATGATCTGACAGGTGTTTTCGTGATAATCTAGAGCTCATCCCAAATTGAATAAGGACCTAATGGCGCGCAAGCTGTACATCAAGACATTCGGCTGCCAAATGAATGAATACGACTCGGACAAGATTTCCGATGTTCTGGCTGAATCCCACAATCTTGAACTCACCACCAATCCCGAAGAAGCCGACGTGCTTCTGCTTAATACCTGCTCGATTCGTGAAAAGGCACAGGAAAAGGTCTTCTCCCAACTCGGCCGCTGGAAAACCTGGAAGCAGCACAGGCCCGATCTTGTTATTGGCGTCGGTGGCTGCGTCGCCAGCCAGGAAGGCAGTGCAATCCAGCAGCGTGCACCTTATGTCGACATGGTGTTCGGCCCGCAGACCATTCATCGTTTGCCGGAGATGCTGAACAGTGTCGGCCACAAACATCAGCACGTGGTCGATATCAGTTTTCCTGAAATAGAAAAATTCGACCATCTGCCCGCAGCTAAAGCGGAAGGCCCGACTGCCTTTGTCTCCATCATGGAAGGTTGCAGCAAGTACTGCAGCTTTTGCGTGGTGCCCTATACCCGGGGTGAAGAAGTCAGCCGGCCATTCGATGATGTCCTGGCCGAGGTTGCCGGGCTGGCAGCACAGGGTGTGCGCGAAGTGAATCTGCTGGGGCAGAATGTCAATGCTTATCGTGGCGTGATGGATGATGGCAACGGTGAAACAGAACAGGCCGATCTCGCGCTGCTGATCAATTATGTTGCCGCCATCGATGGCATTGATCGCATACGCTTCACCACTTCACATCCGCTGGAGTTTTCCGATCGCCTGATCCAGGCCTATGCCGATGTGCCGGAACTGGTGAGTTTTCTGCACCTGCCGGTGCAGAGTGGTTCCGATCGGGTGCTGGCTGCAATGAAGCGCGGTCATACCGCGCTGGAATACAGGCATATCATTCGCAAGTTGCGCGAAGTGCGTGCTGATATTGCACTGTCATCGGACTTTATTGTGGGTTTTCCGGGCGAAACCGATGAAGATTTCGAGGCCACCATGAAGCTGATCGATGATGTCGATTTCGATCACTCATTCAGTTTCATCTACAGTGCGCGTCCCGGAACACCGGCCGCGGCATTGCCCGATGACACGCCTGTGGCGATAAAGAAACAGCGACTGGCTCGATTGCAACGGGATATCCTGTCAAGAGCAGAGAACTACAGCCACGCCATGATCGGCACCGTTCAACGCGTACTGGTTGAGGGTCCGTCCAGAAAGAGTGAACAGCAGATGTCAGGACGAACCGAGAATAACCGTGTCACCAACTTTAATGCTAGTACAAACCTGGTTGGCAGTTTTGTTGATGTAAAAATAACCCAGGCCTTTCCCAATTCCTTACAGGGTGAAATCGTTGCTTATCCAGAAACTGATGTTGTACGTAAGTTTGCCTGACACTGCTATATTGAAGATCAAAGCATGTCAGTGAAAATCGTCAAGAGCCTGGACTTCGAGCTCGTACCCACCGATAACAGTCGCCTGGCCAATTTATGTGGCCAGTTCAATGAGCATCTGCACCAGCTGGAATCACACTTTGATGTCGGCATCGCCTGCCGCAGCAATCATTTTCAGATCGAGGGTCGCGATGAAAATCAGCTTGCTGCGATGGCTGCGATCAAGAACCTTTATAACGTGGCAGACAAGGAAACATTAACACCCTCGACCGTGCAGCTTTATCTGAACGAAGCAAACGACGACAGCACGGATGGTCAGCAGCAAAAAGATGATCAAAAGCGCTGGAGTATGAAAACCAGCAAGGCGACCATCAAGGGGCGTGGCAAGAACCAGGTTGAATACCTGAAACAGATCAGGACCTATGATCTGACACTGGGCGTAGGGCCTGCAGGTACTGGCAAAACCTATCTTGCGGTCGCCAGTGCAGTCAATGCGCTGGAAAATGATGAAGTACAACGCCTGGTACTGGTACGACCGGCGGTAGAGGCGGGTGAACGTCTGGGATTCCTGCCCGGGGACCTGGCGCAAAAGATCGATCCCTACTTGCGCCCGATGTATGACGCGCTTTATGAAATGATGGGATTCCAGAAAGTCGCCAAGATGATCGAACGCAACATTATCGAAATAGCACCACTGGCTTACATGCGCGGCCGCACCCTGAACGATTCCTTTATCATCCTCGATGAAGCGCAGAACACCACCATCGACCAGATGAAGATGTTCCTGACGCGCATCGGTTTCGGTTCCAGAGCCGTTGTCACCGGCGATATTACCCAGGTCGATCTGCCGCGCGATAAAATGTCCGGTTTGCGTCACAGTATGCAGTTATTAAAAGGCGTCGAAGGCATTGGTATTACACATTTTCTGGCCGCTGATGTTGTACGTCATCCACTGGTGAAGAAAATTGTGGATGTCTATGAAAAGGATGATGCCAGCTGATGCCGGTATGCATTGAAATGTCCGTTTCCGAATCGCTGGATTCGAAAGAGGGAGACATACCCGACGCGCAATCGATACAGCACTGGGCTGACAAGGCCTGCCTGTGTGATGACCGGGTCATTACCAGCGTGCAGATTGTCAGTGATGATGAAATGCGCGAACTCAATCATACCTGGCGCGGCAGCAACAAAGCGACCAATGTGCTTTCGTTTCCGATGCAATCGCCCGCAGAAGTCGATGTGAAAACACTGGGTGATCTTGCGTTGTGCGCGCAGGTGATTAATACAGAAGCAAAACAGCAGCATAAACCGCTACAGGCGCACTGGGCTCATATGGTTGTGCACGGTATGTTACATCTGCAGGGTTATGACCATATTGATAACAAACAGGCTGATGAGATGGAAGCCCTGGAAATCCGTCTTCTCAATGAGCTTGGATTTGATAATCCCTACCTTGATGATGTATTAGAGGAAACAGCTGAATCAAAGCAATACTAAATATGAACACCTCACACAATAAACCTTCATTGATTAAACGCATGTTCTCTGCCATCGGCAAGAAAAAAAGTGAACGCAGCCGACTGCTGGAACTACTCAAGGAAAGCCAGCAAAAAGGCCTGATCGATATGGATGCGCTGATCATGATCGAGGGTGTATTCCAGGTTTCGGAGATGCGTGTCAGGGATATCATGGTGCCGCGTTCTCACATGGTCATTATTCAGAAAGATCAGAGCGTGGAAAAAATGCTGTCCATCGTCTCGTCATCGGGACACTCGCGTTTTCCGGTCATCGATGAGGGTCTTGATGAAATCGTCGGTATATTGCTGGCCAAGGATCTTGCCTATTACAGCGATGAAGCAAGCCGTGAATCATTTGAATTAAAAGATATACTTCGCCCCGCCGTTTTCGTGCCGGAAAGCAAGCGTTTAAATGTTTTGCTGAAAGATTTTCGTACCAGCCGCAATCATATGGCCGTGGTGATAGACGAATACAGTGGTGTCGCCGGCCTGGTCACCATTGAAGACGTGCTGGAGCAGATCGTTGGCGAGATCGATGATGAGCATGATGCGGCTGATGCCATTAATATTCATCGTCACGGTTTTCATCGCTATACCTTGAAAGGCGTAACGCCGATTACCGAGTTCAATGCCTTTTTCGGTACAGATTTCAGCAATGATCAGTTTGATACAGTGGCAGGCCTGATCCTGAATGAACTCGGTCATATGCCTGAACGTGGTGAAGAAGTTAACATCGAGAACTACCAGTTCAAGATTATCAGTTCAAGCTCGAGGCGTATTAACAATCTGCAAGTAACGTTATTGCCAGAGGCTAAAGCTGTATCATCCGGCGTCGCCTGATGTCGTTGCATCCTGTGCTAACACCGGTGCTGGAAACACATCGCTGGCCTGCAATGCTGTTAAGCCTGCTGGCCGGATCGTTGATGACGCTGGCATACGAACCTTTCGGCCTGAGCCTGCTGGTGTTCCCGTTACTGGCTTTACTTTTCTACCACTGGCTCAATGCCAGTGCTAAAGCGGCATTTCTACATGGCTGGCTGTTTGCACTCGGCGCACAGATAAGCGGCATAAGCTGGATCTTTTTCAGCCTGTACTATCATGGCGGCAGCCCGGCGATACTTGCCGTGGTGATGATCATTTTACTCTCTGCCTACCTCGCGCTTTATCCTGCGCTTGCCGGTTATGTAATGAATCGTTACTGCCGCGTGACCGATCCGGTGCGCTTGCTGGTTGTGTTTCCGTGTGGCTGGATGCTGGCCGAATGGCTCAGCGGTATCGTCATGACCGGCTTCGCCTGGATGCAGCCCGGTTATACGCAAATTGATCTGCCTTTATCCGGCTTCGCGCCGGTTTTCGGTAATCATGCTGTTGGTGCGCTGGTGGCCGTGACCGCTGCGGCGCTGCTTGCAGTCGTGCTCAACAAGCTGTCCTGGCAGAAAGCCATGGTTACTGTGATGCTGATCTGGATTGCCGGATTTGGCTTGAAGCAAATCAGCTGGACACAACCGGCAGGTGAGAATATCGAGGTGGCCTTGATCCAGGGCAATATCCCGCAGGAGCTTAAATGGAAGCGGCACATGCACCGGGAAACACTGCAAATGTATCGTGACCTGACACTGCAGCACAAGGATGTTGATGTTGTCATCTGGCCTGAGACGGCAATACCGGATTACAAGCATCGCATACCGGCCTACATCAGTAGCATGCGTGAGCAAATGCAGCAAAGTGATAGCGATCTGCTGATGGGGCTGTTCATCAAGGACCTGGAGAGCGGACGTTATTACAACAGCGTGATCAACATCAGCGGTGGTGAATACCGCAAGCGTCACCTGGTACCGCTGGGTGAATATATTCCGTTTCGATCGTTGCTTGGTTTCTTTAATCGCTGGATCAATATTCCGATGTCGGATATCGATTCCGGCCCGGATGAGCAGCCATTACTGCTGCTTGCCGGTCAGCCTGCTGGCATCAGTATCTGTTTCGAGGACGCCTTCTCCAGGGATGTGCGCAGGGATTTGCCGCAAGCCACGATACTGGTGAACGTCAGTAATGATGCCTGGTTCGATGGTTCGCACGAGTCACGCCAGCATCATGCGATTGCACGCATGCGTGCACTGGAAAGCGGCCGTTACATGCTGCGTGCGACCAATACCGGTATTTCCTCGGTCATCGGTCCACACGGTGAAGAGATCGCGTTGTCCCCACCTGCAGAACAACATGTACTCAGGGCCAATGTCACGCCGCTGCAAAGGCCAGACGCCCTATGTATTCTGGGGTGACGGCTTTATCCTGGTGCTGGCTATCGTACTCGTTGGCGCTGTCTGCTATCGGCAAAGTTAATTTAATAGTCCGCAAGTCAAGCGAAGAACGCGAATCATTTCTTCATTAACAGATACGTGCGCTATTGCTGTTGTTCGCGGAGACTTTTCGAGTGCACTGGCGCCGGATTGCCTGTGGCGCGTTGCGGAAACGGTACTAGTCCCTGAACTCAGCGCGTTTGAAGGTATCGTGGCCGCATTTGACGCATTTCTTGATGTGCGAGGTGGTGGTAAAGGCAACCTTGTGGCCGCACGCCGTGCATTGCAGTGTTCCCGGCCCGGTGATTTCACCTGAATAGTACAGGCTAAGTTCACGATTCTGCACGCCGAATTGTTCCAGTTCAAGACGGGTTTTATCAGCCACTGACAGGAACAGATCGATCAGCTTGCGTTCGATAACCTCGATGTCCAGCATCCAGCCAGTCACTGAATTCTGAACTGCTTTCCATCATGTATTCTGCCGCATCGTTGATGTCGCGCTTGATGAAATTGCTGATTTCTTCTGCTTC
>CAWEEC010000045.1:0-12693 GCA_963807785.1 uncultured Gammaproteobacteria bacterium
GCACGATCCCAGGCGGCTTTATCAGCCTGACTGGCTCTATATTTATCCAAACCACCATTACGGCTTATTTCTCGACTGATGGTTGACGGTGCTCGATTCAATGAAGTCGCAATCGCTCGAGAGAGTGGCCAATGACGATGCCACGGGATATTTCTTCACGTTCCGTTAACGATAGACATCGTGATGCCTGCGACGCGGTGCAGGTCTGATTCCACCTGTCTCAGCAATAATGCGTTCAATGGATGGATGATGTCGATCAAATAGCCTTGCAATAGAACCTAGTGTCTCGCCTTTCTGCCAGCGATCCCACATCATGGCTTTTTGTTCTTCGGTGTAATAAATTCTTGGTCGTTGTTTCATTTTCAACATCCTCCTCTCTATACTTAGAGATTAGATGTTGCATCGACCGGTTGAAACCGCAACCCATAAGAGACATTCATTTACTGTTAATAATTCCTAGTATTTATATTTTCATTCTGTATCGTGTTTATTACATATTAAAAAACCAACAAATTCTAATGTGCCGGCTTTAAATTGACATTCGTTTCTGTTTCATTATTCTATCTAAGGTTATCAGATAAGCTTTTTGTCGCGATAACGAATAAATGAAACTAAATAAAGGAAGGGGAAAATGGGAATTAAATCAATTTTATTAGCAGCTACGGCTTTAATTTTATCAACCAGTGTAAATGCGGCTTTGGTTGGACGCTTAGCGGCCACTCCCGGAGGTACTGATTATCAAGCTTATTATGATGATGTGGCTGATCTCACCTGGCTGGCTGATGCGAATGCAGCGGCGGGGTCTAGCTTTGATGATGGTCTTGGTGGGGCTGCCGGGGATGATTTTAATACGACTGACGGGCTAATGACCTGGGCTAGTGCCAGTGCCTGGGCAGCTAACCTAACTGTTGGCGGGATCGATGGTTGGCGGTTACCCAGTATGGATGTAGATGGTGACAGCATTACCGTTAGTTGCTCATCAGTCGCTCAAGAGGCGTGCAAGGATAACGAATACGGACATTTATACCGTTATGGTTTGGACACAATGCCAGCGAGTGGTATCACGACCGTAACCCCGGGCCCATTTACTAATATCCTGTCCAGCAGAAGAAACTATTGGTCTAGTACGGATCTTTTTGGTACGGGGTCCGATAGTGACTTCATATATAGTCATAATTTTGAAACCGGCGGTCAAAACGGAAGCAATAAAAACACGGTCTCCAACTTTGCGTGGGCAGTGCACTCGGGCGATGTCAGCGAGGTACCGATCCCGGCAGCGGCATGGTTGTTTGGCTCTGGTCTTATCGGTTTAATCGGATTCGCCAGACGAAATAAATCATAACGATTAAATGTTAATCAATGGCAGCTCCTTCGGGGGCTGTTTTTGTTTGTGCTGACCGGCTGCTTCTGGCCGGAAGGAGACTGTCGAGTGATTTAGCCAGGCTGTCATGCTCTGAGAGACTCTTGTCGACCCATTTCGGCCAGTCGAAGCGTGATTGTCGGACGTCATTACATACCGCAAAGTCGCCTATTTACTGATTAAGAAGGGTGTCATTGTAAGTAAAAGGAATTGCTATAGATTGTTGGCAAGCTGATGTTTGTCAGATTTATAGAAACATGAGAATAATCTCTAAATTCTGATGATGCTATTTGATAAAAACACGAAACGCTACAAATAGTATATTATCTTTGCACATTACATCCGCGCCCTTATACATCATTGGTTATACAGTAACCATGAGGAAAATTCATGACGCTCTACACCGGATCAGTCTCTAATCATTACATATCTAAATACCGTATTTGCCAGCTAATCCTTGGCATCTGCTTTTTCTTTATTTGGATCGGTTGTGTCAGCGCCACAGAGCCCGAGCCCGAGGTAAGCACACCACTCTTAGCGCCTATATCTCTGTCCGATATTCCCGCGCGTGCATCAGCTGAACGAACGTCACTCGATGAGGCCGAAGAGCTGCTTACTCGCTCAGAAATATTCGATCAAATTGAAAACGATCTACTGGATCGAGAACGAGCAATAACTCATCACCTGGTTTCCCTCAGCCCATCGCTCGCGACAGCCTCTTCTCGTGAAGCAATTGCTGAAATTGAGAAAAAGTGGCTGGAACTCGACCGCTCACTGGAGGTATCGGAATTAAAACTGCAACGCCGGATTGGAATTATTGAACAGCAGGTGAGTCGACTCGATGTTACGCAGAAAATCTGGGAATTGACTGTTAAGGAATCGCAAGATGAGAAGGCGCCAGATGAAGTGACTAATCTTGCGCGCACATCCACGGATGATGTATCCAAGGTACATTCTTCGCTTCAGAAAATGATGGATCGTGTGCTCGGTCTTCAGGCAAAGGTTAGTCGCTCGCGTGGCAACGTACAGAAAGCCCTCGACAGAATCAAGGGTGAAGAGGCGAGCCTGCTGAACAATTTGGGGCGTCGTGAACGACCACCTTTATGGAGTGAAGTGGTTGCTGGCAAGACGATGAGCGATCTGCTTACCAATGCTCGTAATGAACTTAGCGAATGGGTGTCCAACATCTATACATTCGTTCGTGTTGAGTATGACCGCTTGGCCTTCCAGATTTTTTTGCTTATTGTTTTGACGATGATTCTGCGTCGCATGCGTCAGACCGCGCGGGCCTGGGTTAAAGCCGACCCCTCATCCGCAAAGGGAATGTCGGTATTCGAAAAACCATTTACCCTGGCAGCATTGCTGGTATTGATGCTCACGCCCTGGCTATATGTATATACACCACCCGCTATAGCAGACGCAGTTGGGCTTTTACTTGTGTTGCCTGTGCTCATACTAATCCTGCCTTTGCTTGAAGCATCGACTCGGCCGGCACTGATTCTTCTTGCGATACTTTATGTTGTGGACCAGTTTCGTGATCTGGTGGAAGCTGCCCCATTGGTGGCACGCCTGATCTTCATTCTGGAAATGATTGCAGCGATAGGCATCATAATATGGGTAATACGTTCGAGATCATGGCATCATGATGATGATTCAAAACGCACAAGTCGTTGGCAGAAGGTCATACGATTCGGACTCAATGTTGCACTTTTTCTACTGTCCATTGCTACTCTTACCGCCATTGCCGGTTACTTTCGCCTTGCTGTTCTGATCGGCTCTGGTGTTCTTAACAGCCTCTATCTTGCTTTGTTACTTATTGCGATTAAACATACCGCCGAATCTGTCATCAAGCTAATACTGCATACTCATGTTGCTCAGGCATTTAATGTAGTAAGGACGAGATCCAAACAGTTTCGTCGAAAACTTGGTGCTTTGCTTGGACTGGGTGCTGTCGCTATCTGGATCCTGGTTACACTGGATTTGTTTGCACTACAAGACTATATATGGGCGACCATTAAGGGAATTCTTTTTGCCGAATTTAAGACCGGGGTGATAGCCATTTCTCTTGTAGATGTGCTGTTCCATTCCCTCAGCGCGATATCCATTTACGTTCGATATCACCAGAGGTGAACCTTCCTGGTAAAACATAGACGATTAAAACTGGGGTCAGATTTGTATGCTGACATCCTTTGCATAATATTTATTCAGCAATAGAGTTGTCTAGTGGAATCATTACACCGTCTCCGTCTCTTATTGGCCGGAAGCAGGCGCTCAGAATGACAGCAGACAAAAAACGTGACTATCCAGGTTGTCCTAAATCAATTATTAATCATACTTGTTATGAAAATAATAAGTGGGGTCAGATGAAACTTTCAACTTGTTGAAAAAGATGGGCAGGCCCAGGCTGCAAACTAAAGACACATTAGTTTCATCTGTCCCACTTATTCCTAATTTTTATCAATTACAGCATGTGGTTAAATAATAATCCCTCTGGCACCTTTTATGAATAAGTCTGACTCTGATCAAGAACTGTTGCGGTTGGCGGGGTACTATGAATAAGAGGTCGAGTGTTTTTCACATGATTCGACCAGGAGGAGGGCGATGTCACTGGTAAATCTTTTGTATCGGAGCAGTTTTCTACTGGTAGTGGCGCTGCTGTTGTCTGGCTGCTACACATACCTGTCGCCAGGAGCCAGCGAGGAATTCAATGCCAGAGCGGTCCCGTTCTCCGTGTCGGTATACCCGGTGAACGTGATCAAACCACCGGGAACCATCCATCCAAGTATCCCGCTGGCAGAGAAAGTCGTGACATTCCTGGAAACCGAGAAGCTGGCGAAACCGGTGCTGGTAAAGGATCGGGTGCAGTATGACTTTGTGTTCAGCCCCAACCAGACAAAGATCGTCGCGAACAGTGCGAAAGCCTTCGCTGCCCATGTCAAAGAGGCGGGCATCAAAACGGATTACGCGCTGCTGGTGGAGATTATGATGTTACCGAATGGCGAGCCTGGCGGCATCCACTATTACCTGTCCGATCCGGAGGGTGAACTCGCAGACGGTTCTTTCACCAACGACCACTGGGATGAGTTCAAGGCAGTTCAACCGAAAACAGCCGAAGACGGCTACGAAGTCGCGATCCGCATGTTGCGCAGGACCTGGGGGAAATGAGCACACGCGTAGACACCCAGCAGCGAAAATAAAAGATGACAGTCTACAAATCTCGATGCATATACATTTCGAGAAATATCTGAACCTGTGTTTTATCAAGTAGTCCATGGAAAGAAGAACAAAAGTGATAACAGCCATGCGAATAACTGAGTATAAATTTTATAAACAAGCCGTTTTAGATAAGTGGTTAATCTTGTTTGTGCTATTGCTGCTGGCCACCTTGACCTTGTTCGTGCTGGACTATTTTCCTTATCCCTATGGCATCGTGATTTTTTCTGCTGCTATCCTCGCCAGGCTGTCTGCCATCGTTATGATGGAATAAAACAATCGGGAATACGACCACGATTAATCAATAAAGAAAAGTAAACCATGCATAAATCCATCACCATTCAAACACATCAACGTGAAGTACTGATTGATATCACCGAAGCGGTTAAGTCTGTGATCCAGGAGAGTGGTGTACGTGACGGTTTGGTTAATGTTTATGCTCAGGGGGCAACGGCAGGAATAATGATTCAGGAGAACTGGGATGACAGTGTGCAGACTGATGTGGTTAACCTGCTGCAAAAGATGATTCCTAACGGTGTCTGGTTGCATGACAAACAGGATGGCAACGGTGATGCGCATCTGAAATCCGGCCTGGTTGGACCGTCTGAGTCGATCCCGGTCATTGATGGTGAACCGGGGTTGTCTACCTGGCAGAATATCTTTTTCTGTGAATTTGACGGACCACGGAGTGAGCGTCGTATTGTTGTAACTGTAGTAGGTGACTGACTGCAGAATCAATGGGGTCAGACTCGATTGATTTTAAAAAATAACTACGACATTTATGGACTGAGCCAAAACTATAATACTGTTAGACTGTCTTTTGAATAATTTTAATCTTCTCCCAAATATGCAGGGTGACTATGAGTAATCAACACAACCAGTTCAGACGTCGTTTTTTACAGTCTATGGCCTTAGGCCTGGGTGGCTTAGTTTTACCCGGCACAGCTTTCACAAAGTCCAGTCCATTACTTACCAGGGCAATACCTTCCAGCCAGGAACGCATACCCATGATTGGTCTGGGTAGTTCACGAACTTTTAATGTGGGCAATGATCCAGCTGCTTTAGCCAATGTTGCCGAGGTAATGGGGAATTTTTTTAATGCCGGTGGCAAGCTGATTGATTCCTCTCCCATGTATGGCTCATCTCAAGCTGCGATTGGCTATGGCCTCAATAAACTGGCTAAGGCCGGGGATGTTTTTTCTGCTGAAAAGGTCTGGACGTGGGGTTCTTCGTCGGGTCCTGAGCAAATGGAACAATCCCGCCAGTACTGGCAGGTCGATTCATTTGACCTGATGCAGGTTCATAACCTGGTCGAATGGCAGGCGCATTTAAAAACCCTCAGCAGTATGAAAAAAAATGGCGCGATTCGTTATCTGGGTATCACCACCTCACATGGACGCCAGCATGATGAACTCGAAGCGATCATGAAAACTCAGCCGCTCGATTTTGTACAATTTAGTTACAATATTCTTGAGCGTGAAGTCGAACAGCGACTCCTTCCCCTGGCTATGGAACGTGGCATTGCGGTGATTATCAATCGACCTTTTCAGCGCGGTGATTTAATCGATGAACTTGCCGGCAAGCCACTGCCAGAGTGGGCAGGCAGCATTGATTGCATCAGCTGGCCTCAGTTCTTACTCAAATTTGTGATTTCGCATCCAGCTGTTACCTGTGCCATACCCGCTACCTCACAGGTTAGCCATGTTAAGGAAAATATGCAGGCCTGTTATGGTCCACTACCTGACCAGGCTATGCGAGCGCGCATGATTAATTATGTTGAGAAAATCATTTGATTGCCAGCTGTTACCTTGATGAGACTGTATTGTAATGGGCCATGACACCTATGCGTTTTTTAGTGGGCAATTGTTAATGGCTGACTGTTAATGGATGAACTGGCAAGCTATCGATTCTCAGATTTTATTCTATTTTCTGAAAGCGCTTATTACAGGCAATTTGAATTTTATAACCAGGCTATCTGGCCATTACATTTAGTGGCGCTAGCGTTTGCGTTTACCATTCTCTACGCACTTTACAAAAAACCTGAATGGGCAGGGCGAGTCATTGCCCTATTACTTGTAACAAGCTGGCTATGGGTTGCGGTGGCATTTTTATATCTGCGTTTTTATCAGATTCATGTGGTGGCAAACTGGTATGCGTTTGGCTTTGTTTTGCAGGCAGGGTTATTGTTGTGGTACGGGGTGATAAAGAATCGATTGTCGCTTCATGTGGAAAGTCATCTCAGGATAATAACGGGTTCAGCTTTATTAGTGATGAGTTTTATTATTTATCCTTTTATAACATTACCTGGTGGACGTAACTGGCAGCAGTTTGAAATGTTTGCGCTTGCACCTGATCCTACGGCTATAGCAACGTTTGCCATTCTGCTTTTTTATAAAGTACCCCGGGTGCTTTTTGTGATTCCGGTTATGTGGGTAGTGTTAAGTGTTATGACATTATTATCGATGTAGTGGTTGAGGTACGAAGCTTCCGCTCCCAGCTCACGCCCCTTACCTACGTCCATGTAGGCAAAGCAATCTTAGGCAGAGAGTACTGTTGTCTAATCGAGATTGCCGCGCCATAAAAACGGCTCGGTAACTGCTCCCCGGTAACTGCTCCTGCGTTACCCTAATAAGTTACGTCCATGTAACGATGCGTTACTCTAATAACCTACATCCATGTAGGGATCGCAATGACAGCTTATTGTGGATCGCAATGACGGTGGAGCCTTTTGTTATTTTCTGGATTCCGCTTTCGTTGAATTATCTTCCGCTCCAGCGTAGACTTTTAGCCCTTATTTACTGAAGCACATTCGTTACAGGCATTCAAGCGGGAGAAATGTAAATGATTAAGCTGAAGATTAACGGAAAACCGGTCAATATAGATGTTGATGGCTCCACGCCCTTGCTTTGGCTGCTGCGTGAACAACTCGGCCTGACTGGCACCAAGTACAGTTGCGGCATTGGTCTGTGTGGCAGCTGCACGGTGCATATTGATGGTGAAGCAGTGCGTTCGTGTACGGTTCCGGTGTCTTCACTCAATGCCTCACAGGCCATTACCACCATCGAAGGGCTTTCTGCCGATAATAACCACCCGGTGCAGCTGGCCTGGAAACAACTCGATGTGCCCCAGTGCGGCTATTGTCAGCCAGGAATGATTATGTCGGCAGCGGCATTGCTAAAAGATAATCCCAATCCCAGCGATGCTGATATCGATGCCAGCGTCACCAATATCTGCCGTTGCGGCACGTTCAACCGGGTACGCAGTGGTATTCATCTGGCCGTTCAAATCCATAAAGACCCGAAATATAAAGACCCAAAATATAAAAACAGCGATAGCGGGGGTGCATCATGAAAAAAGAACGCATCAATGTTTCACGCCGCGAATTTATTGTTAACAGCACTGCATTAGGTACCGGTTTTTCACTGGGTCTGTCACTGCCTTTGGCGAGTCGTGCAGCCTTCGCCGCAGATGGCACTGCTGAGGGTGCGGCTGCCCAGGTCTTATCTGAACCAGAAGTGAATGCCTGGGTGGTTATTCAGCAAGACGACACGGTGATTATTCGCATTGCACGATCTGAAATGGGACAGGGCACATTGACCGGACTTGCACAACTGGTGGCGGAAGAGCTGGAATGTGACTGGTCTAAAGTCACCACGGAATATCCCACTCCGGGTCAAAACCTGGCACGCGACAAGGTATGGCGCAGTTTTTCCACAGGCGGCAGCCAGGGCATTCGTGGCAGTCACGACTATGTGCGCAAGGGCGGTGCCGTTGCCCGGCACATGCTGGTCGAAGCGGCAGCAGAACAGTGGGCTGTGCCGATGGAAGAATGTACCGTCGCCAACAGTGTGATTACGCATAAGCCCAGCGGACGCACAACCAGCTACGGCCAGGTTGCCGCGTTGGCCGCCGAGCTGTTTCCGCCTGAGCATGTTGAACTCAAAGACCCGAAAGACTGGACGCTTATCGGCAAGTCGGTGAAGCGCCTGGATACCGATGACAAACTCAACGGTAAGCAGGTCTTCGGTTTTGATTTAACCTTGCCCGGTATGCTCAATGCCGCTATCAAGGCCTGCCCGGTGTTTGGCGGCAAGCTTAAGTCGTTCGATGACACCAGGGTAAGCAAGATGCCAGGTGTGCACAAGGTGGTCGCGGTGGAAGATGATGCCGTTGCTGTGGTAGCTGATACCTGGTGGCAGGCGAACACGGCACTGCAGGCATTGCCTGTCACCTGGGATGAAGGGCCCAACGCCGAACTGAGTAGTGCCTCCATCGATGAGATGCTGAAGGCAGGCTTAAGCTCGTCGGACAATGTGTTCGTTGGTAACCAGCATGGTGATATCAACAAGGCACTGAAAGCGGCGGCGAAGAAGGTCGAAGCCACTTACCGTTATCCTTATCAGAACCACGCGACGATGGAACCGATGAATGCTACTGCGCGCTGGACAAAAGATAAATGTGAAGTCTGGTGTCCGACGCAAAATGGTGAAGCCGCACTGGAAGCAGCCGCCGAGGCGGCCGGTTTACCCATTGAGCAGTGCGACGTTTACAAGATTCACCTGGGCGGTGGTTTTGGACGGCGTGGTGCCTTTCATGATTACGTGAAGCAGGCCGTCGCTATTGCTAAACAGTTTCCTGAGACACCGATAAAACTGCTCTGGTCGCGTGAAGAGGATATGGCGCATGGTCATTATCACCCGATCACCATGTGCAAACTAACCGGCGGCCTTGATGACAAGGGTAACCTTAAGCGGCTTGCATGTGCGTATTTCCGGGCAATCGATCCTCGCCGCTGTCAGGCCGCAATGGATGGCGTCGGACGGTGCTGACCCGATTACTTTCCAGGGTTTCCAGGCCGATGGCGATCATGCGATCAGTTACACGGTGCCCAATTTACTGGTAGATCATGCGATGCGTAATCCACCGGTACCACCGGGGTTCTGGCGCGGAGTAAACATAAACCAGAACGCTATCTACATGGAATGCTTCATCGATGAGCTGGCGTATGCAGCGGCTAAAGATCCGCTGGAATTTAGACGCAAGCTGATGGCTGAGCAGCCGAAGAGCCTGGCCGTACTCAATGCCGTGGCAGACAAGGCCGGTTGGGGCAAGCCTGCTGCTGAAGGTGTGCATCGTGGCCTGGCGGTGGTTAAAACCTTTGCCAGTTATGTCGCGGCGTGTGCCGAGGTGTCGGTTGATGCTAACGGCAAACTGAAAATTCATCGTATCGTTGCCGCTACCGATCCCGGTTATGCGGTGAACCCGCAACAGATTGAGGCCCAGGTGGAAGGCTCTTTCGTGTTTGGTCTGTCTGCCTTGCTCTATGGTGAATGTACGATTAAAGAGGGTGCTGTTGTAGAGTCGAATTTCCATGATTATCCATCGATGCTGATTGATGAAATGCCGAAGGTTGATGTGATTGTGATGCCTTCCGGCGGTTTCTGGGGCGGCATTGGTGAACCGACGATTGCTGTTGCTGCACCGGCGGTACTCAATGCTATCTTTGCTGCCACCGGCAAGCGCATTCGCCAGTTCCCGTTAACGGGTGTCAAGCTGCGTGAAACTTGATTGATGCAAAGTTTCGGCAGCGACCAGGACGTTTTACAAACCGCTTATGAATGGTTGCGGCATGGCGATGAGGTTGCGACATGAGGTGGCACATGAGGTAGCACTGGTGACGGTGTTAAAGACCTGGGGCTCATCGCCGCGTCCGCCGGGTTCGCTGATGGTTATGCGTCGAGATGGCATTCATACGGGTTCGGTATCCGGTGGCTGCGTCGAAGAAGACCTGGTGCAACGTTATCGCGATCAACAACTCAGTGATAATTACCCAACCCGGGTTGATTATGGCGTGAACCGTGCTGATGCGACCCGTTTTGGTTTGCCCTGCGGAGGCCGTCTTGCCTTACTGGTGGAGAAAATAAATGACATCGAACAGATACAACCACTGCTCGATACTTTTCAGCAGAAACAGTTGCTGGCGCGGTCGGTTGATTTAAAAACGGGCCAGGTCAGCCTGGAAGCCGCTGACGCTGAACAGGACTTTGCGTACACAGATCTGCGCGTTTGCAAAGTACTTGGGCCGCAATGGCGCATGTTACTGATTGGTGCCGGCCACCTTTCCCAGTATGTTTCGCAGATGGCACTGCTGCTCGGTTATCATGTTATCGTCTGCGACCCACGCGATGAGTACGCACAGAACTGGCAGGTGGAGGGCACCGAGTTAACAACATTAATGCCTGATGATGCCGTTAGACAGTATGCGCAACAACCGCGCAGTATCGTGGTGGCGCTTACCCATGATCCTAAACTGGATGATATGGCATTACTCGATGCACTTGACTCGCCGGCATTTTATGTCGGAGCGATTGGCTCGAAACGTAACTGTGAATTACGTCGGCAACGCCTCAGCGAGCTGGGCTTAAGCGCCGAACAAATTAAACGATTGCACGCCCCGGTCGGGATACCGATTGGCAGCCACACACCTGCCGAAATAGCCGTGTCGATTCTTGCTGAAATTACCCGGCAGCGTAATGCCCGGCCTGAACATGTTATTAACGCTTCGATCAAACAATCCGTCAGCCTGGTATGAATAAATCGCCAGCTCGGCATTCTGCTGGCAGCCGGGCAAAGCGCACGCTTCGGCAGCAATAAGCTGTTACACCCCGTCACTGACAACATGCCGATGTTGCTGCTGTCTGCCGAAAAGCTGGCGAGTGTGTTACCCGGTTCAATTGTTGTAATCAACGAACAACTGATTGCTTTCACCGCACAACTTGAACACATGGGACTGCGTGTGGTTGTCAATGAGCAGGCGGAGCAGGGTATGGGTAGCAGCATCGCCCGTGGTGTTAGCGCCAGTCAGGAGGCGAGTGGCTGGCTGATCATGCTGGCCGATATGCCTTACCTCAAAACTGAAACCATCACGCTGCTGGCAGACAAACTTGAACACGGCGCGAATATTGTTGCGCCGATTTACCATAAGCAACGTGGTCACCCGGTCGGATTTAAACAGTGTTATAAAAATGAATTGCTGGCATTGAACAAAGACAGCGGCGCACGCCAGGTTATAAAAAACCATCAAAGCCAGCTTGAACGGGTAGCCGTCAATGATGCGGGTGTTATTATGGATGTTGACTATGCCAGTGATGTACTGTGAGGGAAAAGGGAAAAATCGTGGGACCATCCCTTTTAATTTTGATAAATCTCCAGCCCGATAATCCGCCTTGACTCAATGCGAATTAAAAATAGACTGTAAAGTACAGAGGTTGATATAACCTGAACTTAACTATAAGTAAGTTGAATCGATTATGCATTACTCAAGATATTTACTGCTGATTTCATGTTTCGTACTGGCATTGTTTATGCCACCTGCATGGGCTGACGGCAAGGCCTATGTGGTCGATGTTGACGGCGCTATCGGGCCTGTCAGTCATGACCTGATTATCCGGGCGATTGATGATGCAGAAGCTGATTCAGCGACCATGGTGGTTTTGCTGATGAATACCCCTGGCGGACTCGATCATTCCATGCGCAAGATCATCGCCGCGATCCTGGATTCGGAAATACCCGTTGTTAGTTATGTTTATCCGCCTGGTTCGCGTGCAGCCAGTGCTGGTACCTATATCCTCTATGCCAGTCATGTTGCTGCTATGTCGCCAGCGACTAACCTGGGCGCGGCCACGCCTGTGCAACTGGGTGGAATGCCAGAGATGCCTGCTACGCCAGAACCTGCAGCCAAGGAGGGCGAGGCTGAAATGCCGGCGCAAGATAACAGGAGCAGCATGGAAAAGAAAATTATCAATGATGCCTCGGCTTATATCAAAGGCCTGGCAAAGCTCAGGCAGAGGAATGAAGAATGGGCCGTAAAGGCGGTTACAGACGGACTCAGCCTGACTGCAGAAGAAGCCCTGGAGATGTCTGTTATTGATTTGATGGCAGACAGTGTCGCTGATCTTATGCAACAGCTTCACGGTAGAAGCATTACTCTCAAGAACAGGACGGTGACCCTGGATACACAGGGGCTAATCATCGAACGCATTAAACCCGATTGGCGCTCGCGTTTGCTAAGTGTTATCACCGATCCGAACATTGCCTATATTCTGCTGCTGGTCGGCGTT
>CAWEEC010000046.1:0-31896 GCA_963807785.1 uncultured Gammaproteobacteria bacterium
CTGGCATCGGCCTTACTCGGGAGATACCTGAACAGGCGGTTCAATAAGGGCGCAGTAACCGAAAAACTGTCGAGTTATGGTTATATTGGTATGTTGTTTACAACTAAAGAATTTCAGGAGAAAAACATGAAATGCCTCAATAATCTCCATCTAGCTGTCACCTGTATCCTGGGTTGTTGCCTCGCGTTAGCAACAGGACATGCAATCGCATCACACTTTGATCCGCCTGATCTCGAAGGCTTTAACCTGCATGCGGAGCGTGATGCCGATGGCGATGGCGACGGTGCTAATGAAACCCATATCCGGCAGTATTATAACACCGCGGGCGACAGCATCGTCAGCATGACCACCAAGGGCCGGGTCTGGGCCTGGAGCCTCAACACGCGCGACAACGATTCAGATGTTCGCAACTACGTTATCCGCGACGGCAATTGCGATGGCGAGTTCAATGAAGTCTACGGACTCGACGATGAGTTTCATGTACCCGATTGCCTGAAGTAGTTGCAGCTGTTATCCATCACACTAATTTAAGGTTGGTTCAAGCCTGTTTTTGTTAGACTCGCACAAACATTAGTATCGAATGGCTTATATCCAGGTCTCTGGGTTCGATAATAAAAACGATTTGATCAACCGGACAAGCCCATGCCTTATCAACCTGTTCATAAACATGTCTTGCTGGCGTTGCTGTTTTTTGCGCTCACAATCACGGCTTGCAGCGATGAAACGCCACAGGATAAAACCGCGGAACCGGCTTCGAAGAAAATAGCCCAACCCGTAGACATCGTTGCTACCGTGGGTGATGAAACAATCACTTATGGCCAGCTCAACAGCATGCTCAACAACTCAGCCATGGTCGGTGTAACAATACCTTCGCTGGGGACACCTGAACGCAACCAGATGATGCTGACCCTGCTGGAAAATGCCATCAACGCCAACCTGATTTACCTCGATGCAAAGCAAAAAGGCAGTGATCGTCTCACTTCATATACTGAGGATGTCCATCGTTTCGAAGATGCAATTCTCGCATCGATGTATCAATCAAAGCTCATGCTTGGTGATACCCAGGTCAGTGAACTGGAGGTGCTGCATTACTACAACACCCAGACCAGCAAGCAAGCGGAGCTGAATGATAATCTCAAGCTCGCGATCGAGACCATGCTGCGCAGGCAGAAAATGGATGAGTTCGAGTCGACCCTGCGCGAGCGCCTCAGGGAAAATGTAAAAGTCGTGATCAATGAAAAAGTACTGGCTTCGGAGTATGACGACAAGCGCTCGGATGCCGATATGGTTGCAAGTTACGATAATCATCGCGTTAGCTGGAGCCAGGTAAAGGGCATTATGCTGAATGCCAACAGAGGCGCATCACCGGCGGATTATTATGTCCGCATTAATGAAGAAAGAATCACGCGGCTGCAGCAATACATCGATAATGCCATTATGGCGCTCAAGGGTCGTGCCGCGGGACTTGAAAACGATCCCATCTTTATCAAGCGCAGTACTGAATATCGCAAGGCGCGCCTGATCAACGAGCATCGCAACGGCCTGATACACCGCTGGAACCCATCCGATGATGAATTGAAAAGCTACATGAACGAAAACAAGGACAAGTTTATGATACCCGAAGCACGCAGGGTGCAAATGCTTATCGTCAACACCAGGGAAGAAGCCGAATCGATCAAGGCAGCAGATCGACGAAGGTGAACTCAGCATGGAGCAGGCAGCGCAAGAGTATTCGCTTGATCCTGCTGCAAAGCTTACGCAGGGTGACATGGGCTGGGTCAACAAGGGTACAGGATTGCCGGGCCTCGATGAATTGATTTTCAAGCTGGAAGCTGGCGTTGTCAGTGACCCGGTCGAATCGCATGCGGGCTGGTACCTGGTCAAGGTACTGGCGGTAATCGAACCACAGCTTGAGAAGCTTGATGATCCTCAAACACACGAGCGCACTTTCAGGGCCTACATGCAGGACAGGTTGAATACCTATGTAACAGATCTGCGCAACAAGCATTTCGATGTGGTGGTATACCAGGACGAACTCAACAGGCAGTTCAAGAGGGAAGCCGACTTTATCGCCGAGCTCAGCAGGAAGGAGCAGGAGGAAAGCCCTGTTACCGGGCAGCCCATCGAAGAGATGCAGAAGTGGATGTCATCACCGACGCAGCAGTAATCATCATTTATATATGTTCACCGCAAAGACGCAAACAGCGCAAAGAATAACGTTTCTGTGTGTGTCCGTGATTTAGTCGCAGGCTGCGCCGTGCGCACCATCAATCAGCACTGCTTGAATCGCTCTCGGTGCTCATGGCGCAGCTTTCACAATCTGCAGCTTTCACAATCTATCATAACAGGCCGGGAGACAGGCTGTGCTATTGCTCTTGATATATGACAACGCGGTTATCACCTGGCTGCGTCAAACAAGTCTTTTCTGTCCTTATATAACATCCTTGCAAACGCATACTTAAGCTTGCTGCCATTTCAGACATAACGAGTGACAAACTGTCAGTCCTTTCTGACACGTTGTCATGTCAAATAGTGTCACAGCGATTATCTGCTGCCGACATAAATTTACATACATTCTAAATAACAGGCAGTTAGCACGAGGTATTTGTTTTGTGATCTGTGGCACAGTTATTGCTCATCTATTCGATACAACTACAAATGCACCCGGCAGCATTTCGACTCAGGATTAACGCACAACAGACAATATTTCGCCAGGGTAGCAACAACGACATAAATAACGCTTGAGCTTTCTACAGGCAATCAAAAAGCCTGCAGCATGCAAACAAAATAAATGAAACAAAGATGATGAGGATTTCTGATGTTTACTAGACTAATCGCACGGTCTCTACCCTATCTAACCGCTGCCGCACTGTCGCTTTCAGGGATGCAGGCATTTGGTGCCATAGCCACCATCAACCCCAGCCAGGACAACACCGTGGCCCAGGAACTGCCTGACAACAGCTCCGGGGCCTGTGATTCGATTTTCTCGGGTAACACCGATAACGGTGTTGGCACCGCGCGCCGGGCCCTGGTTCAGTTCGACCTGTCCAGCATTCCGCCCGGCTCGATCATCAACAGCGTGACGCTGAGCATGGCCGTGACCCGTGGCAGCAACCACGTCGATTCGATCTTTACCCTGCATCCGAACAACTCGGCCTGGATTGAAGGCACAGAGGGTTGCGGTGTGCGCGGCGGCGGCCAGGGTGAACCTTCGACGGGTGGCGTCACCTGGAATACCCGACCTGCAAACGGTGTGGCCAGCGGCAGCACACTAATCAACAACACCGCGCCGGTCTGGGCCAGCACGGCCGCGTTGGTTAGCGACGTGCAGGGCTGGCTCGACAATCCCGGCAGCAACTTCGGCTGGGTGGTGATCGGCGACGAGACCATCTCGACCTCGACCCGGCGTTTCGACAGCCGCGAGGGCGGTAACCCGCCGGTGCTGACGGTCGATTTCACGCCCACCGGCAATACTGAAGCCTGCTGCGAGGTCGACGGCTCCTGCTCACTCACAATCGTAGCTTCGGGTACCTGCGGTGGCACGACACAGGGTGATGGCACCACCTGCGAACCCAACCTGTGCCCGCAGCCGACCGGCGCCTGCTGTAACGCCGACAACACTTGCGATGACAATATCGACGCGTTGGTCTGCGAAAACGGCGGCGGTACCTTTGTTGGCGGCAACTGCAACCAGGCCGATTGCGGTCTGACGCCGTTCGTCGAAGCACTGCCGATCCCGCCCGTGCTGCAACCGACCGGTACACGGCCCGACGGCGTGCTGCAGTACACGGTTTCGGTGGAAGAAGCCTCACAGAGCGTGCACCCGGATCTGCCGAATACCGATCTGTGGACCTATAACGGCGCCTGGCCTGCTGCCACATTCGTGGCCAGCAAGGACCAGCCGATCGAGGTCACCTACGAGAACAACCTGCCTACCGGTGGTGGCAATCGCGGCAGTAACATCCTCGAAATCGACACCTGCGCGCATGGCCCCAACTACTTCGGGGACGCCAAGCGCATCGTGACCCACCTGCACGGCGGCCACCTGCCGGCGCGCTTCGACGGCCAGCCCGAGTACACCCTGCTGCCGGGCGAGAGCGATATCTACCAGTACCCGAATAACCAGGATGCGGGCACACTGTGGTATCACGACCACGCGCTGGGCATTACCCGGCTGAACGTCTACGGCGGCATGGCCGGCTTCTACCTGCTGGCCGATGCCGAGGACACGCTGGGCCCGGACAACGCCTTCGGCTTCCCCAGCGGCCAGTACGAAATCGGCCTGGCGATCCAGGACCGCAGCTTCAACGCGGACGGTTCGCTGTTCTACAACGCCCAGCTCGAGGACGCGTTCAAGGGTGACTACGCGGTGGTCAACGGCAAGATTTCGCCGTTCCTGAACGTGGACCAGGGCAAGTACCGCTTCCGCATGCTCAACGGCTCGCAGTCGCGCGAGTACGATCTACCGGCTGGAGAACATCACCGATCCGGGCAACGATCCGAGCTTCACCCTGGTCGGCACCGACCTCGGCCTGGTCAGTGCGCCGATCAACCTGGGCAACAGCTATCGGCACCGATAGCACCGGCCGAGCGTCTGGACGTGATCATCGACTTTGCGGGCTTCCCGGCAGGCACCGAGATCATCCTGCGCAACGACGAGCCGACGCCGCCGCTGCTGCCGAGCATCATGAAGTTCATCGTCACCGGCAACCCGGGCTACACCGGCAATATCGCCACGAGCCTGCGCCCGGTAACACCGCTGAGTAACCCGGATGTCACCCGCTACTTCCGACTCTTCAAGGACGCCGGCGCGACCTGCAAGGACGGTTCGGGCCGGTTGGTCAACGAGTGGCTGGTGGAATCGCTGGATGGCCCGAACGGCAACGTGATCGGCAAGTTCTGGGATGACCTGTCCGAATTTCCCGATCCTCGGCAACCGCGAGGTGTGGGAGTTCGAGAACCCGACCAACGTGATGCACCCGATGCACGTGCACCTGGTCAAGTTCCAGATCCTGAGCAAGACCGACCTGACCACCGGCCAGCCGATACCGCTGGAGCCGTGGGAAGCCAACACCTGGAAGGACATCGTGCGCATCCCGGCTAACGCCTCGGCGCGCATCATCATGGACTTCACCGACTACCTCGGCCGCTTCCCGCAGCACTGCCACATCCTCGACCACGAGGACCACGAGATGATGCGGCAGTTCCAGACCACCAACGACCCGGCCAACTGTAACAATAATGGTACCTGCGACTTTGGTGAGGACTGCGTGAGCTGTGCCAATGACTGTGCCCAGGTCAGCGGCGCCTCCTGCGGCAACGGCCTGTGCGAAGCCGGCGACGGCGAAGACTGCATCACCTGTGCGGAGGATTGTGGTGGCAGGCAAAAAGGCAAGGTCTCGAACCAGTACTGCTGCGGTAACGGTGGCACCAACCCGATCGGCTGCGGTGTCGACGCCAACGACAACCGCTGTATCGATGCCAGCGCCGGCCTGGCCTGCCGCGTCGAGGCGCGGGTCTCGGCCTGCTGCGGTGATGCGCTGTGTGAAGGTGCGGAGACTCTGTCAAGCTGCGGAATCGATTGCGGTGCTGCACCACCGGTGTGCACGCGCAATGCCCCGACCTTCACCATGGGAGGGGACCAGAGCATTGCGGTTGACGGCTCGGCTGTGTACGCGCTGACTGTGACCAACAACGACGCGGCGGCCTGCCCGGATACGACCTTCGACCTGAGCATCCTCAGCGAGACGGGTAATACCGGCAGCTTCAGCCTGCCATCTACGTTATCCGCTGCATCGGTAATCGTTGCAGCCGGGGGCGAACTGACGCCTCGGTGACCTTGACGGTGACGGGTAACGGTAGCGGTGCAAACGGCGACCTGCTCGATTCCAGCGTGGAAGCCCGCGATGATGCGGACCATGCCGGCCAGCAGCAGACCGACACCGTCAGGACGACCATCCAGGCGGCTGGTGTGCACCTACAGTGATCCGACGGTGTCGATTTCGCCGAGCGCGCAGGATATCACCACCGATGGTGGCAGCGTGATCTACACGGTGAACATCGCCAACAACGACACGGCGGTCTGTCCGGATACGACCTTCAACCTGAGTGTCAGCGACAATAACGGGGGGGACTTCGTAATTCCGTCGACCCTCGGTCAGAACTCGGTGCTGCTGGCACCGGGAGCCAACACCGATGTGACCCTGACGGTGACCGGACAGTCGGGCGCGCCCAACGGTGCCACCAACGACACCTCGGTCGCTACAGCTGCAGACGCCAACCACGGCATCGCGACGTCTAACACCGTGACGACGACCATCAATGTGGGCGGCGTGGTCGTTTGCGAGGACATTACGACCAGGAATGAGTGCAGAAACGAGCCGACCTGTCAGTGGAAGAAGAACGCATGCATAACCAGGTAACAATGTTGTAATCAGGTAATTGCATCGTCAATAATAGCGGGGGAGCAGTGGTGCTCCCCCGTTTTTAACTTGAAAGTTTTCTCGCCTGTGGGGGGGTGATTGGATTTTCACTACTAGCAACAACTAAGGAAATAAATTATGAACAAATTACTCCCATTATTATTCACTAGCCTGTTAGCGCTGCCGGCATTCGCCGACATGGTGCACATTTCGGCCGACCGTGACAATACATTGATCGAGGATGCCGATGGCGCCAGGTCCAACGGTATAGGCCCCGCCTTTTTCGCAGGCCGCACCAATCAGTCGATGTTCAGCGTGCGACGGGCGCTGGTGCGTTTCGATGTCGCCGCGGCGCTGCCCGAGGATGCCATCATCGATCGTGTTTTCCTGAGCCTGTACCAGGACTCGAGCAACGTGGAACCATCCGATGTCAGCCTGCACCGGGTGCTGGCTGACTGGGGCGAGGGTGCCTCTTTCAGAAGGGCGGCAGTGGTGCGCCCGCTGAACCCGGCGACGCGACGTGGCTGCACACGTTTTACGATTACGACTTCTGGGTGCAGCAGGGCGGGCATTTCGTAGCCAGTGACAGCGCTACCGCTACGGTTGGTGGTACGGATTTTTACACCTGGCAGAGCACCAACCAGATGGTCAACAACGTGCGGTACTGGCTGCATCACCCGGAGCGCAACTTTGGCTGGCTGGTGATGGGTGATGAGGACAGCGGTGGCTCGGCCAAGCGCTTCGATAGCCGTGAAGGCGCTATCAGTAATCAGCATCCGGTGTTGACTGTTGAGTATCACTTACCGGGTAATTAATAGGCACTAATTCGAAACAGGTTTGAACCACGGAGGGCACAGAGTGACACAGAGCAACACAGAGGTTTTGTTTAAGTAAAATCCATGTGTTGCTCTGTGTCACTCTGTGTCCTCTGCGGTTAATAAATAAATTTGTAGTTTAAGCACGTTTCCATGGCATACGCATTCGATGCCTGTGCATCGAACCTGTTATATGTCATTGTTTCAGCGTAACACTCCGGTATGATGTGACCCCATGCTGTATTCCAAACTGGTTTCCATGACAGTCCTGGTCGCTCTCGGAGCCATCATTGGTGTCGCTGTTGAGCGTTACTGGTTACCGCCGGGTGACGCGAATCCAGCGCTGCCCGCAAGCGAGACGGCACTCGCACACGCCCGCAAGCATGTCGATCCCGACTTTGTCTGTCCGATGCATTCCGATGTGGTGTCGAAGCAGGCGGGAAGCTGCCCGGTGTGTGGCATGGACCTGGTCATGCGGGAACCGCCTAGGCGAATGGAAATGGGCGCTCAAGATTTGCCCGAAGTACTCGTCGCGCCTGGATTCATCCATAACTTCGGTGTGCGCACCGCGAAAGTAACTCGTGGCCCGGTCGAACGCCGAATCCTGGCCCTGGGCAGGATATCGCGCATGCCGCAGCCACGGCTCACCAACGTTTCCCCCGGCCTGAACGGCAGAGTGACCTCGATCAGCAGCAAGGCGATCGGTGACAAGGTCAGCAAGGGCGAACTGCTGTATTCGGTCGATGCGCCGGAGTGGCGCAGTTTGCAGCAGCAGTATCTCGATGCCCTGGATGAAGATGATGCAACACGCAGCAAGCAGTTGTCCCAGCGGCTGCAAACACTGGGTATGAAAACGGCCGCGCTGGAGCGGCTGGCGCAGGATCAGAGAATTGTACAGACCCTTGATGTCCATGCGCCCGTCGATGGCACCATCGTCGAATGGCGAGGATGGAAAGACAAGCCGGTCGAGGCGGGTACCCAGGTGGTCACATTAGGCGGCATGAACCGCATCCCGGTGGTGATCTCGCTGTTTGAGGGCCAGGGGGCCTGGATCAACAACGGCCAGCGGGTCGTGTTCAGGCTGCCGACGTTTCCCGCTACCGAATTCGTCGGCCAGGTCGACCGCACCGACCGGGAGATCAATTTCAGCACGCGCACACTGCCGGTGTATGCGGGCTTCAGCACGGCAGATCCCAGGATCCGCTATGGCATGCTGGTCGAGGCCACGATCCACGCATCCGATCGCGAACACGTATTGCGGATTCCGCGCGAAGCACTTATCCGTACAGGTGAAGGCGACCGCGTGATCGTGTCGCGCGGTGACGGCCGCTTTCGGCCGGTAACCGTGGTGCCGGGTCTGGAAAGCGGTGATTACATCGAAATCCTTTCCGGTGTTAAAGAGGGCCAGGATATCGTTGTTTCCGGGCAGTTTCTGATCGATTCCGAGAGCAGCCTGACGGCGAATTTCCAGCGGATGGAGAAGGGGGATGATGGCCAGTAACGAAGTGCCGCCAGCGATGATTGAGCTTGAATGTAATCGCGGTGCCGGCAGACCATGATCGCCGCCATTATCCGTTGGTCTGTCAACAACCGCCTGCTGGTGCTGTTGCTGGCGCTGATTCTTGCGGGCCTGGGCATAGCTTCGCTCAAGCAGATTCCGCTCGATGCTATACCCGATCTGTCCGATGTGCAGGTAATTGTCAGGACCACGTACCCGGGCCAGGCGCCGCAGGTGGTCGAAGACCAGGTCACTTACCCGCTGTCCTCGGCAATGCTGTCAGTACCGGGAGCGACCACGGTACGCGGCTACTCGTTTTTCGGCGACTCCTTTATCTACGTAATATTTGAAGACGGCACCGATATTTACTGGGCCCGGTCGAGGGTGCTGGAATACCTGAGCCAGGTCAGCAGCCAGTTGCCTGCGGGTGTGCAGCCGATGCTGGGACCCGATGCAACCGGGGTGGGCTGGGTTTACCAGTACGCGCTGGTCGATAAATCCGGCACGCACGATCTTTCCCAGCTCACAAGCCTGCAGGACTGGTTCCTCAAATATGAATTACAGACCGTGCCAGGGGTGGCCGAAGTGGCCACGGTCGGGGGCATGGTCAAGCAGTACCAGGTGGTGGTGGATCCGGACCTGCTGAGAATTTACTCATTGCCCATATCCGAAGTCAAACGTGCCCTGCTCACGGCCAATCGCGAGACCGGTGGCTCGGTGGTCGAGATGGGTGAGGCCGAGTACATGGTGCGCTCGCGCGGCTATGTGCAGAATGTAGAAGACCTGCGCCTGGTTACGCCGCTGTCAACCGGCAAAACCGGTACCCGCACCACGCTGGATATGATCGGCGAGGTGCGCACCGGGCCGCAAATGCGCCGCGGCGTTGCCGAACTCAATGGTGAAGGCGAAGTGGTCGGCGCCATCGTGATCATGCGCCACGGTGAGAACGCGCTGCAGACCATCGCGGCGGTGCGCGACAAAATCGAGCAATTGCGCAGCGCGTTGCCTGCAGGTGTCGAGATTGTCGAAACCTACGATCGTTCCGCACTGATTTCACGCGCTGTGAATACGCTCAGCCATCGCCTGGTCGAAGAATTCCTCGTCGTGGTGCTGGTTTGCGCGCTGTTCCTGTATCACTTCCGTTCCTCGCTGGTGATACTGCTCAGTCTGCCGGTGGGTATCCTGGCAGCGTTCCTGGTAATGAAAGCGCAGGGCATCAATGCGAACATCATGTCGCTGGGTGGTATTGCTATCGCCATCGGCGCCATGGTGGATGCATCCATCGTGATGATCGAGAATGCTCACAAGCACCTGGAACACGCGGTCAAGGGCGACAGCGGCCGCATCGATGCGATCAAGGATGCGGCCATCGAGGTCGGGCCGCCGCTGTTTTTCTCCCTGCTCATCATCACCCTCAGTTTCCTGCCGGTGTTCACGCTGGAAGCACAGGAAGGTCGCCTGTTTTCACCGCTGGCCTTCACCAAGACCTACGCCATGGCTGCTGCCGCCGGGCTGTCGATCACGCTGGTGCCAGCGTTGATGGCATTCCTGATCCGCGGGCGCATCAGCCAGGAGCGCGCTAATCCGCTCAATCGCTGGTTAATCGACAGTTATCAGCCATTGATCACGGCCGTGTTCAGGCGTCCGGGCCTGACGATGTTGGTGATCCTGCTGCTGTTGGCATCAAGCCTGTGGCCGCTGTCGCGGCTGGGCTCGGAATTCATGCCTGAGCTGGACGAAGGCGACCTGCTGTACATGCCGACCACGCTGCCCGGTATCTCGATCGGCAAGGCGCGGGAACTGCTGCAGCAGACCGACCGGCTGATCAAGACCATCCCCGAAGTCGAGCGCGTGTTCGGCAAGGTGGGACGGGCCGAGACCGCGACCGATCCGGCACCGCTGACCATGATCGAAACCACCATCAAGCTGAAGCCGCGCGTGCAATGGCGTGAAGGCATGACACTGGAGAAATTGAAAGCGGAGCTTGATGAACGCGTGCGCGTACCCAGCCTGAACAACGCCTGGCTGATGCCGATCAAGACCCGCATCGACATGCAGTCCACCGGCATCAATACCCCGGTTGGTATCAGGATCGCCGGTCCCGATCTGAACGTGATCGAGCGCATCGGTGAGGACATCGAACGGGTATTGCGTAAGCTTGAGGGTACGCAGTCGGTATACTCGGAGCGCACCGCGAGCGCGCGCTACATCGATGTAGAAATTGACCGCCACGCACTGGCACGCTATTCCACCACGGTGGATGAGATTCAGGAGGTGATTAATACTGCTGTCGGTGGTAGCAATGTGATGTGGACCGTTGAAGGGCGTGAGCGTTACCCGGTGAATCTGCGTTATCCGCGCCACGTGCGTGACTCCGTGGACAAGCTCAGGGACCTGCCGATCGTGCTGGAAAGCCAGGAGGAACTGCAGTTGCGCGACGTGGCGAAGGTAAGCATCGTCGACGGCCCGCCGCTGATCCGCAGCGAGGACGCCAGGCTGAATGGCAGGGTGTATGTCACGATCAAGGATCGTGACCTGGGATCGTATATCGCCGCCGCCAGGCAGGCCGTGCTGGAGCAGGTGACGCTGCCGCCGGGTTACACGCTGACCTGGGCCGGGCAGTACGAATACATGCAGCGCGCGCAGCAGCGCATGGCCTGGATCGTGCCACTGACACTGGCGATCATCCTCGGCCTGCTCTACCTTAGCTTCCGCAATTTCACCCAGGCCCTGCTGGTGATGGTCGCGGTGCCGCTGTCGCTGGTGGGCGGGTTCTGGCTGGTCTATTTACTGGGTTACGAGCTGTCTGTTGCTGTTGCGGTAGGGTTCCTTGCCCTGGCCGGCATCGCAGCCGAGTTTGGCGTAGTGATGATGGTCTACCTTGACGAGGCGGTGAAACGCCACCGGCCCGAAAATCTTCAACAATTGCGTGCGGCCGTGATCGAGGGTGCTGTGCAGCGCGTGCGGCCGAAGGCGATGACAGCGGCAGTGATTATTGCCGGTATGTTGCCGATCATGTTCGGCACCGGCACCGGTTCCGAGGTCATGCAACGGGTTGCCGCGCCACTGGTCGGCGGCATGGTCACGGCGCCACTGGTGTCCATGCTGCTGATCCCGGTGTTGTACCTGTGGTGGAAAGGCCGGGGCATGGCCGTGGAATGAGATAGTGATTTTTGCCGCGAATGACGCAAAAGGCGCGAATGTTTGTTTTTACTTAGTCGTCATTCCCGCGAAAGCGGGAATCCAGTCTCTTTATACTTTTCATGGTTTTCAATGGCTAACTGGATACCCGCTTCCGCGGGTATGACGTTAATTCTATATTACGACTTACATGTTCATCATCAATACCGCGCCATGGAATTACTGTTATTGCAGAAATAAAAGTAGTTATTTAATTCTGATATTGAACAGCAGTACACTTGCGCCTTTAGCGGCTGAAGATTGACGATGTATCAGTTTACCAAAGCCTGTTCATCTATTTAGCCTTGGCCTTTTGTTCTGGCGCTTTCTTGGCAACGGGTTGTTGCGCCAGTACCTTGTTGATTGCGGCATCGAACTGGTTCAAGGGCTGGGCGCCGATCACCACCGGACCGGAGATCACGTCGCTGCTGGTTTTACCGATAATGAAGCTCGGGGTTCCGGTCAGGCGCACCGCATTCGCATCTTTCGCTTCTTTGGCAATTGTATCCAGGTGGCGTTTGCTCTGCAGGCATGAGTTAAAGGCCTCGAGATCCAGCGACAGGCTTGCAGCATGCGCGGGAAGAAATGACACATTCAGCTTTTGAGGATTCTGAAACAGGACTTCGCGCATCTCCCAGAACTTGCCCTGTTCACCGGCACAGTGCGCTGCCTGTGCGGCCTTGGTGGCATCCTTGTGAAACGCCAGCGGCATGTTAAGCGCTACCCACCGTACCTTGCCGGTATCGATGTAGTTGCGTTTCAGGATAGGAAACGTGGTCTTGCTAAAACGCAGGCAGAAAGGGCACTGGTAGTCGGTAAACTCAACAATGGTGACGGGGGCATCCTTCGCCCCCATGGTTTGTTTGCCCTTGGTTGAAACCCTGGCGCTAGTCGGTCTGGATGGTTGTTGGCCGGCGCGTCCGCCCTGCTTCTCGATCTTCTCCAGTACCCGCCGGATCTCCTTGAGTTCCTTGAGGATGGCATCCGCCGTGTTCTGGCTGATAGGCGCTTCACCGCTGCTTGCCGGAGCGGCAGCACTTATAGACGGGTGACAACAGAACATCACGGCGAGCAGCATTCCCGGAATCAGGGTGAAAAATGATTGCTTGTTTTGTTTCATCATTACTGCTTCCTGTGAGTTCAGTAGTGTAATTCTACCGGGTTTTACCGATGTTCCAATACGCCTGTCCAAGAACGGTTTGGTTATATCCTCAGTCTGGCCTGTTATAGAAAAAAGAAGCCCGCTTTATCAGCGGGCTTCTCACTTTGGTCGCATTGCCAGCCCTGGCAAAGCGTTATTCACTTTTTGTCTGCCCACCCTACGATTGCAGTTTCCTTATGGAGCGGCAGGTTGCGGGGCTCCGATGATTTGTTGCAGTTCACCGATGTTCTGCTGCAGTCGCATCATCGCCAGCTGGTTACGTTGTTGTACCAGCTGTGGCAGAACGGTAATCACTTTTTGTCCGACAGGGGTGATATAGAAGCCATTGATGGCCTTGAGTTCGTCCTCGCTGAACGTTTGCAGGTACATTTCGGTGATGTCATTTTTCAATGCAGCCCAGCCGATATACTTTTCAAAGAACGAGCGCATTTCGGCCTGGTGTTGTAATAACTGCGGGTTCTGGCTCAACTGTAACTGCAAAACGGAATCGACACTCTCATCGATTTTCTTTTCCATTTGTGTCAGCTTGAACAGGGTTTCCACCTGCTGCAGGTGGGAATTACTATCTGCTGCAAACAGCCCTGGTGAGATTAATGTGAGGGTGATAGCTGTTGCTGCAAATAATGTATTCAAAAGTTTCATTCGTTGACCTCATTTTTCGATGTTTGATTCAGATTAGCAGGCAGTGCTGACCCCGGCATAAGCGATTGTATCAGTGACAGGGTTTGCTCCTGCTCCCACCCGGGGTTGCCTCGAATCTTGTAGCGGATTCGGCCGTTGGCATCAACCAGGAAACTGGTGGGCAGGGTTTGTACCCCCCAGTCATTAAAGGTTTCGTTTGCAGTATCCAGCAGCACCGGCAGGTTGAAGTTGATCACCTTGGCGAATTTCCGCACCCGGTATTTTTTCTCGCCGACATTAATGGCAAGAATTTCGAACGGCTTGTCAGCCAGTTGCTGTTTCAGCCGTGTCAGTTCCGGCATTTCATAGATGCACGGCGGGCACCAGCTGGCCCAGAAATTGACCAGTACTACTTTCCCTTGATATTCGTCCAGGGTGTGTAGCTTGCCCTTAAAGTCGGCCAGCGAGAAATCCAGTTGGATTGCTTCATCATAAGGCGTCACTTCCGCGCTGATAACTGCAAGCGGTGAAAGTAGCGAGGCCAGACATAGCAAGGTAAAGCGTGTCGTGATGCGTAACTTCAAAATATCCGCTTTGAGGTGTTGGTGTTGGTGTCTATCTTGAGCCGATACGGGTACATGTCAACCCGCCTGAAAAAAACGGGGCGATAAAATCGCCCCTGAAACACGGGACCTGGGTCCCTCGGTTACAACACACCAAAGCAATTTATTCTTAAGCAGTGATAAAGAATACAAACGGATTAATTCTGCTCAACAATACATTTTCACATTTGCAATTGGTATGCCAATAACTGGCATTGTGGTAACCGATTATTAAATAAGCAAATTGTGAATTACGTCCCAAATTGATGTATGTCAATATCATGACATCTTTGTCGTAATATATTGAGTCTAACTGACAGGCATGACATAGTTGTCATGTTGATGATGCGAAAACCAAAGGGGGTTGTATGCGAAACCAGGCGCAGGATGTTTTCTCGGTCAATTTAAAGTCAATGGTCAACAGCCACGATAAACCCTTTGTCGTGATCGATAAAAATTACCGTATTATTGCCGTCAACGATGCCTATGAAAAAGCGTATGGCTATGCGGACGGATCCGCCGTTGGCAAGAAATGCTTTGAGGTCAGTCATGGTAATGACCATCCCTGCAGTGAGGATGGCGAAGCCTGCCCGCATGATCAAATCTTCAAGACCGGCGAATCCACGATCTGCGCCCATATTCACTGCGATGTCAATCATCGTATGCACCAGGTCAAGGTGTCCGCCTATCCGCTGTATGGATCCGATGGCGAGTTGTACATGGGTGAATGTATCGATGAGATTGCCTCGCCTGAAGAACGCCGCAGCGGCGGTGATCGTATGGTGGGCGAGACCCCGGCATTTATCGCCTGCCTGAAGCAACTCGAAATTGCAGCCAGTTCCGAGGCGCCCGTGTTGCTGCAGGGTGAAACCGGCACCGGCAAGGAACTCGCTGCTGAATACATCCACAGTCATTCATCGCGTCACGACAAGCCGTTCCAGATCGTCGACAGTACCGTGCTGACCGAGAACCTGTTCGAGTCGGAGATGTTTGGTCATGTGAAAGGCGCCTTTACCAGCAGTGTTGGCGAAAAGCAGGGCCTGTTTGAACTCGCGGAAGGCGGTACGATTTTTCTGGATGAAATCGGCGATCTGCCGCAGTCGCAGCAGTCCAAGCTGTTGCGCGTACTGGAGAGCGGACAGTATCGGCGTGTGGGTGGCAAGAAGACCTTGAAAGGCCGATGTCCGTATCATTTGTGCGAGCAACCGGCACCTGTGGGAGGCGGTGCAGGCCGGTACCTTCCGCGAAGACCTGTACTACCGCATCGCCTGCCTGAACATCCGTTTGCCAAGTTTGCGTGAGCGTCTCGATGATGTACCGACGCTGGCACACAACCTGATTGAAGGTATCAACCGTTCCATGCGATGCAGCTATCACCTGAATCCGGATGCACTCGATGAGCTCAAGCACTACCAGTATCCCGGCAATGTACGTGAGCTGCGTAACATCCTGTTTATCGCGGCCACTCACTGCCTCAACCGTGAGATCGATGCTCAGCTGGTCAAGAATGTGGTGAGTAATCTGCCACACTGTAATGATGCGGATGAAATTGCGAGCAATGAAATGAGTCATGCTGCATCGGCAGCGCCAGTATCAGCTGCATCTTTGGCTGAATCAGCGTCGTCGCTGAAAGATCTAGAAGCCGTGCACATCAAGCAGCTGCTGCAGCGTTACGATGGCAACCGCAAGCAGGTAGCCGATACCCTCGGCATCAGCGAACGCACCATCTACCGCAAGCTCAAGATACTGGGCTTGAGCTGAATCAGGGCTTTTGTTCATGACAAAATTGTCAGGTGTATAGCTATCATAAGGCGCTACGGCGTCTTTTTTGATTTTGTAATCCCTGGCTAGAGTGTGTTAATTGTGTCTATGCTCAATGTCTGCTGTGCCTGGCACACCAGGAACAGGGTTGCCGATCAGGGCAAGTAAAAACAATCTGCTATGTGCGACACGCCACTTCAGCTCGAATACTGACGACAACGATGCACATACTGGCTATGCGCTCAGCGGGCACAGCGAAACCGGGTATTCAAAGCCGGATGCACAGCGTAGCTGCAGCGGTCAGTTGAATCCAGATCGTAGTATAAGCATCAACAACTGAAAGGACTGGTCATGTATGTCATCACAGCATGCCATGTTTGTCATGCTGTCATGACAATCAGGTCGGTGTTGTCATCAAGTGCAGGACCTTCACTCGAACGGTTTTCATAAAAAACATTGGCTTAGTGTTGCCATGAAAACTGGCATCGTTCTTGCTCTTTATTTCAATACCGTATGAGTTCGAGATTTGCAGAGCCACTTACATGCGCAGCCACGACAATAGCCATAACGTGGTTTTGAATCGGAGGAGCCCGGGATGTTTTGCATCAATTCCCGGACAGTAAAAAAATTAAATGAAAGAAAACCAAGGGGATAGCAAATGAGCGCAATCACTAGATTATTACCGCGGCTGCGGTGTCTGCTGACAACCGGGCTTGCAACACTGGCCCTGCTTACATTGGCACCACAGGCACATGCCTTCAACAACATTCTAAACACCTGGCAGGGCATTTACGGTCTTGGTGGTACAAGTGGTGATAATTCCCAGTCCGGAAATAATGCCAGCTGCGAGCTTTGCCACGCGAACAATAATACCGGTCTCTGGAACGGTTACGGCAGCCAACTGGAGGTGCTCATAAACAGTGGCACTGGCGCCGCAGCTGCGATGGCGCAGATCGAGGGCAATTCCTCGGTCAACATCAACGGTGGCACCACGTTTCTCGATGAGATTCAGGCCAGCGCGCAACCTGGTTGGACTACGGGTAACAACAACACGATTTTCAATAATGGCGCTGTGGTAGCAGCAAGCAATGTACCCCCGCCAGCCGGTATCGGTGATCTGGATCCGGCAGCTGCTGTACCTAACATCGCCGTCGCCCCGACGACGCTTGCCTTTGGCATTGTCGACGTGGGTAACAGCAGCACCCTGACCACGACGATCACTAACAATGGTACGGCCGATCTGAATGTCACCGCGCTCAACCTGTCCGGTACCACAGAATTCAGCCTGGTCAATCCTCCAGGTACACCTTTCACCCTTGCACCGAATGCATCCCAGGATGTTGTTGTTGACTACACCCCGTCGATGACGGTCCGGATACAGGCTCACTAGCCATAGCGAGCAACGATCCCGACTCACCCAATGTTACGGTGAACCTCACCGGTACCGGCAATGTGGTGGTGGCCGATGCATGTAACTTCAGTGTGGCGCCGGCCTCGCTGGACTTCGGCAACACCGATATCGGCACCAGCCCGACACTGTCGACAACGGTGACCAACAACGGTACCGCGGCCTGCAACATAACCGCCTCTGTATCAGGATCGGCTGAGTTCGCGCTGGCCTCGGGTTCACCGGTCACGGTCGCTGCCAATGGCGGTACCGCCGATGTATCTGTCAGCTACACACCGGCGGATGTGGGTGCTGATGCAGGCAACCTCAACCTGACCAGCGACGATATTAACAACCCGCAGAGCGTCGATATTCCGTCTGACGGGTACCGGCCAGGAACCGCCCGTTAACGCATGCGACTTCAGCGTGGCCCCGACATCGCTGGCCTTTGGCGGCGTCACTGTCGGCGACACCTCGACGTTGTCGACAACGGTGACCAACAACGGTACGGCAGACTGCAGCATCGATGCCACCGTGTCAGGATCGGCGTGACTTCACCCTGGCCTCGGGTACACCTGTCAATGTTGCAGCCAATGGTGGTACCGCCAGTGTGTCTGTCGACTATGCGCCGTCGGCAGTGGGTGCTGATTCAGGCAACCTCAACCTGACCAGCAATGATGCCAACAATCCGCAGAGTGTGGATGTTGCGCTGTCGGGTACTGGCGTCGAAGCCGCCGCCTGTGACGGCCTCACCGTCTTTGCTGAATGGAGCAGCAACGGCAACGGCTCGACTCACGGTCTCGGGCACCGGTGTTCCTGACGGCGACTTTATCCTGTCGAATGCCTATGATCCAAACCAGATCATTGACACCAAGAAAGGCAAGAACGGCAAGATCAACTTCAAGGTCAGTGGCAGAAACCTGAGCCCTGTGCCCTGCCGTGTCGAAGTTAACCAGCCCGATGTGCAGTTGTGCGGCCAGGCCGATGTGACCAATGCACCGGCAGACTGTGCACCGACGGAACCACTGGAACCGCTGACCGCCCGCGGTGACCTCTACGCCACCCCGGTCGGCGACCCGATCACGGTCACGGCCTCACGGCTTTCCGGTGTGCTCTACAACGACTTCGGTGGTGTACGCGCCGCTGACCGCGCCAGCTGGTCAGCGGTCCAACGGCCGGTACCCTGGATGCCTTCGGTGCGGACGGCTCGCTTCACCTACACCCCGGGTGGCACCATGACCGACAACGAGATCGACCAGTTCACCTACGTGGCGGTGGATGCCAACGGTGATCACCTCGGATCCGGCGACCGTCGTGATCCAGACGCTGTCCAAGCAGGTCGACTTCAAGATGTTCATGAACTACGAGCTGGGCATGCACTGCACCGGTTTCGAGTTTGCCTACTGCTGCGTACTGCCGCCGTACAACTCGATCGTGGCGCAGGTGATCAAGCCGGCACAGGGTGATCCGGCTAACGGCGGCAACGACTTCGTCGACGGCTTCCCGCGCCTGCTCGAGGGCGACCCCAATGCGGGCCTCGATGGACTGAACCGCGAGACCGTGGTACGCGACTGGGATGACACCACCAGCTCGTTCAAGAAGTACCAGCTGCGTTACTATCACGACGCGCAGCCACGCCAGGAAGGCAATACCAGCAAGCCCAACACCAGTACGCTGATCAGTGCGGCAGAAGGCAATTCGCTGCAGTACTTCAACACGGTGTTCGATTCGGCCCACCGGACGGCAATAATGCGCTGGTGTACGGACCCTACAATGGCTACGATGACGTGATTCAGGGCGACGGCAGTTTTGGTGGCCCCACCGACAACTACGCCAATGGCTGGTTGAACCACTTCTATATCTACGGCAACCTGGAAGGGCTGAAGGCGAATACCGGTCTGGAGGCCGACAAGATCCGTCTCGGTGTCGCCGGCCAGGTGGAGTATCCGCCAATTCCGGTGCCGCCCTGCAGCCGCTGGGACCAACCGGCAACGGTCGCCGTTCGAGAACGTGCTGACCTTCTCGGCCGACACCGGCACCGTGGTCTTTACCCAGGCCAAGGTGCTCGAAGACCTGCCGATCATGCTGACCTCGCCGCGCATCTGGGAGGCCCTGGGCCTGCCGCTGACGCCGTTCGAGGACACCATCGGCTTCTTCGCTGATCCGGGTGCGGTGGACGAAGATGCGGTCCGCCCGTATGTGGCCATGAAGGCCTCGCTGCACGAGTATCCATCGGGCAACGCGGTCATGGGCAGCAACGGCCAGCCGGTGATCGGTTTCGGTACCGCACCGATCGACATCCCGAACTGCGAGCGCTGCCACTCGGCACCCTCGGTCGATCCGGACACGGGCATGCCGAATGTCAACAGCCCGAACTGGAACCGGCCGGATGCTTCCTACCCGCACGGCGGCCCGCTGGCCGGCACCGGGCTGGAAGACATGACCAACCTGGAGATACAACTTCTGGCTGGCCTACTACGACATCGTGCCGGGCGTGGATTCGACCTGGTATCCACGGCTCAAGGGTGCAGCGATCAACATGCTGACCCTGCATGACTACGATGTCGGCACCAGCTTCACCGTCGAACTACGCCGGGTACCGAATGCGTGGATCCGAATGATCTGCGTAGGTGGACCGCTGACGAATGAAAGCAACATCCCGCAGAACACGCGCCTGGGCAACGAGTCGGTGATCTGCCAGCGCTGCCATGCCGACAACGTGATTGCCAATGTGAAATCGGGCACCTTTGATGCGGCCGGGCAGTTCCCCATCCCGCCGATCACCGAGGCGATTCACAACCAGCACCGCAATGCGTCTGAAGGTGGCGTGATCGTGTTCAACGACAGCCTCGGTCGTGACGGCGGCTGCCAGGGTTGTCACCCGGCTCACCGTTCGGATGGCGTGATGGACGACTATCCCATCACCCTGGGTGGTGACAACGTCAATGCCGACGACGACAACCGCCTCAACCTCGGTGGCTGCTTCGTCGGCCGCGACGTGCACTCCAACCCGATGAAGGATATCGATGGTGCCGAGACCCCGAGCCACCTGACTGCGGTGGGTGACTGGCTTAATACCAACGTTGCGCAAGTCGGTAACGAGGACCGCGGTATCTGGTGCACCAACTGCCACAGCCAGCTGAGCCAGGAGCTCTGGCGCACCGAGGACTGCAACGACCTGATCCGTGGCGACTGCCTGGTCAACCCGCGTGGCGAGCCTACGCTGGACGCTGTTGCGGCTGCGGTCGGACTGGACTTTGCAGGAGGCGATCGACAGTCTCGATCCCAAGGTCGATGGTTTCGACCGCACCACGGACCAGACCCACGCGATCTGGGATCCTGCGACACCGGACGCCAATGTGGCCACCATCGAAGTCGATGGCGGTGGTAATCCGGTGGTGACCACGGATGCGGATGGCGACATCAGCGTCAACATCCTCAGCTTCTGCACCACGGATGACTGCGTGGACCGGATCAACACCAACAAGGCCGATCAGACGCCAGTGGCGCTATGCGGCCAATGCGTTCATCGATCCGGTGAACAACTCGGGTGCGCCGGTACCGTTCAGTGCCGCCACCGACGGCCGCGATCACTGGCTGGCTCCCGGCGAACCGCACTGCGCGGACTGCCACCAGGCGCCGTTTACCGAGCAGAGCGGCAACTTCAGTGCCTACCCGCCGTTCAACTACCCGGCCAAGGCCAGCCTGATGCGCTACACCCGTGGCCACCAGGATGTCAGCTGCCAGGGCTGTCACGAGTCGATCCACGGTCTCTATCCGGTGACCCCGACCATCGACACCACCAGCTATGCGCAGGCCGCAGCGCTCAACAACGACGGCACGCATGGCCCGCTGAAGTGTGCCACCTGTCATACCCACGTGGATGCCAACGGTATCCCGACCTGGGTGGATGAGCTCGAGCTACAACGATCCGACCACACCGGGGCAGGACAACATCCCGGTCGCCGGTAACTTCGATACCGCGGTCAAGTGGATGCACACCTACACGGCCGAGGCCGATCCGGCCCAGGATGTGTGCCAGAACTGCCATGGTGCCGAAGTGCCGGACGTCAATGACGAGTGAAGATACCTGGAGCATGCCATGGTCAACCGTGTCTCGCGTGTCGCCATGGATGCGGCCGAGCGTGCCGTCAACAACGGCCAGGTGTTTGGTGAAGTAGCCGGTGCCCAGCGTGACCAGCTGTGCAGCAGCTGTCATGGTGAGAACGTAGCTCGAACGTCAACAACTGTGACGCCGGACTGGAGACAGCCACCTGATCCAGGGTCGTGTCTCCGAGGTCGGTGTGGGAAGACCTGTCCGCACCGCTGGGAGGCTGCGGCTGGTAAGCCGGCGCAAGGCACCCGCTCTGATGAAGCCGAGCGGGTGCCACTGAAAACACTGGAGGGGAGCGGTTTTCCCCTCCATTTTTTTCAGCTCTGTTATTACCGGCGCGCAGCGCTGTAGCAGCGATTGTGCCATTTATGCGAATCTATCGCTTCAATCGATCAACGACATAGCTTGAAATCGGGACAGCCCTATGCAACAACAGACTTTATATAGACTCATCACTGCAGCGCTGCTGCCGTTTGCGCTGTCACTGGGCGCGTGCAGCGATCAGGCACCAACAGAACAAACCCAGGCGCCGACAGAAAAAGCGAGTGTGATGTCGGCCGAGAAGGTGGCTGCCCTGGGTAACGTCATCGCCCGCGTCGGTGACCAGGCCATCACCTTCAACCAGCTCAACACCATGCTCAACAGCTCCGCGGTGGTCGGGGTATCGGTGCCGGCACTGGGTACCCCGGAGCGCGACACCGCGCGCATCGTGGTGCTGGACAAGGTGGTCAGCGCCAACCTGCTGTATCTCGATGCGCTGGCCCAGGGCCTGGACAAGGACCCGGTCTATCAGCGGGCGATGCAAAGTTTTACCGATGGCATGCTGGGCAGCCAGTATCAACGCCAGGTGGTGGCCGGCGATATCCCGGTCTCGGATCAGGAGATCCAGGCGTTTTTCGACAAGACCATGGAAGCGGGCACCGAAATGACCGACGATCTGCGCACCCAGATCGAGGCGACCTTGCGCAAGCGCAAGCTGCACGAGCGCCTGGCGACGCAGCGCGCCGAGTTGCACCAGGGTCACAAGATCCTGGTGTATCCGGACAAGCTGGACCCGCCAGCAGATAACCCAGCAAGCCGACGATGCTGCGTGGTGGCGAGCATCGACGATCAGGCCATCACCTGGGGTGAGGTCAAGCCGATCCTGGTGGCCGCCGGCAAGGGCGCAACCGACCTGGATCCAACCGCGATGGAAGTCGATGCCCAGCTCGCGGCGCTGCAGATCGAGATCGACAGGCGCATCATGGCCGGCAAGGCGCGCGCGGCCGGGCTGGAAACGGATCCCGTTTACCAGGCGCGCTTGAATGAATACAAAAAGACCCGGCTGGTGAACCTGCACCGGGCCAACCTGGCGCAGCAGATGGAGCCGACCGAGGAGCAGCTCAAGGCCTACTACGAGGCCAACCGCAATCGCATCATGCAGGTGGAGATGCGCAAGGTGCAGGAAGCCCTGCTCAAGACCCGCGAGGAGGCCGAGATGCTGAAGCAGCAAGGTCGAGGCCGGGGAGCTGACCATGTTCCAGGTCGCGGCTGACTATTCCATCGCGCCCGGTGCCAAGCAGCAGCTGGGCGAGATCGGCTGGGTGGCCCAGGGGCGTGCCCAGCCGGCGCTGGATACGGTGATCTTCGAGCTCGAGCCCGGCGAGATCGGCGGCCCGGTCGAATCCACCGAGGGCTGGCATTTGTTCAAGGTGCTCGATGTCAGCTGATGCCAAGTTCGACAACTTCGAGGATGCAGCAAACGCGCAAGCTCACCCGGCGCCGTTACATCCACGAGCAGCTGGATAACTATGTGATGGACCTGCGCAAGAACGATTTCACGGTGGAGGTTTACGAAGACAACATGGTGCGCCTGGCGCAGCTGGAAGCGGATATGGTCGCCAGGCTGGCCGAGCAGGCGGCTCAGCCGGGCTCGAAAACCGAGCAGCGCATCGAGGAGCTTAACAAGCTGATCGGGCAGTAGTGATACCAGGCCCGAAGATTTCCGGGATTCGTAGCAGTGGCTTCAGCCGCGAATATTCTTTTTGTCATTTCGACCGAAGGGAGGAATCTCCCTAGGTTCAGGAGATCTCTCACATTCGTTCGAGATGACAATAACTTGTATATGTTCGCGGCTGAAGCCGCTGCTACGTCTGCTCCTTTCGGTCACTGCTGCGTTTGGTGGACGTAGACGGAAGCAAGCAGCTAGAATGCGGCCTCGATTGATCTGACCACAACATGCCTGAACATACATCATCCCTGCTCTCTGCTGATGACCTTGAATGCACACGCGATGACCGCCTGCTGTTCAACGGGCTTTCATTCGGGCTTGATAAAGGCGAAGTGCTGCAGATAGAAGGTGCCAATGGCAGCGGTAAAACCAGCCTGCTGCGCATCCTCAGCGGCCTGCGCCGCGCTGACGACGGTAAGGTGAAGTGGCAGGGCGATGAAATTCAGCAGGCGCGCGAAGACTATTATGCCAACATGGTCTACATCGGCCATCTGCCCTGCATCAAGGCCGACCTGACCACGCTGGAAAACATCCGGGTGCTGCTCGACACACGCTCGCAATCGGTCTCTGCAGTTAACATCGAACAGGCGCTTGCCAGTGTCGGCCTGGCCGGCTTCGAAGATGTCGCTGGCAAGGCACTGTCGTCCGGGCAGCGCCGCCGGGTACTGCTGGCTTTTCTGCTGCTGTCCAGGGCAAAGCTGTGGATACTGGATGAGCCCTTGACGGCGCTCGATGTGAAAGGCGTCGACCTGGTGGAAGCGATGATACTGGAACACCGCGAACTTGGCGGCAGTGTTATCTTCACCACCCATCATGGCATGCAGCTGCCCTGCGAAATGAAACGCGTGGATCTGGGCCAGTGTTAAAGGCTTTTTATTACCTGCTGCTGCGTGACATGCGCCTGGCGCTGCGTTCGCGCCACGAGCTGGCCAATCCGTTGATCTTTTTTGTGCTGGTGGTGACGCTGTTTCCACTGGCTGTGATGCCGACGCCGGAGCGCCTGCAGGAGATGGCGCCGGGGGTCATCTGGGTGGCTGCATTATTGTCCGTGCTGCTGTCACTCGATCGCCTGTTCAAGCAGGATTATGAGGACGGTTCACTAGACCAGCTGATGCTGAGTCCGAATCCGCTGGTGATCCTGGTGCTGGCCAAGGTGTGCGCCCACTGGCTGCTGACCGGGCTGCCGCTGGTGATCATCGCACCATTGCTCGGTGTTTTCATGGCGCTGCAGCCTGAATCGCTCAATGTATTGATCTGGAGCCTGTTGCTGGGGACACCGGTATTGAGCCTGGTCGGCGCCATCGGCGTCTCGCTGACAGTGGCAGTGAACCGCGGCGGTGTATTGCTGTCGCTGATTGTATTGCCACTGTATATACCGGTGCTGATCTTCGGCGCCAACGCCATCGATGTCGCCAGTGACGGCATGAGTGTACGCGGCCAGTTATTGTTTCTTGGCGCCGTACTGACATTGGCGCTATCATTAGCCCCCTTGGCCACCGCAGTCGCCCTCAGAATCACCGCCTCAAGGTAAACTGGATAAATTATGAATACCATTGCTATTGAACCCTTGTCCCTAGCCCCTCGACCCTAGCCCCTGTTTTTATGTGGAACTGGATCCAGAAATTTTCATCACCCAAATACTTCTACGGCATGTCGGCGAAGCTGATCCCCTGGTTCGCCATCCCGGCGCTGGTGATCGGTGTCTATGGTCTTTACCTGGGCCTGTTCGTGGCGCCGACCGATTACCAGCAGGGTGAGAGCTACCGCATCATCTTTATTCATGTGCCGGCCGCCTGGATGTCACTCTTTATATACGTGGTGATGGCGGTCTCGGCCGCGATTGGCCTGATCTGGCAGATTCGCCTCGCCGATGTGATCGCCGCATCCAGCGCGCCGATCGGCGCTTCATTTACTTTCGTCGCGCTGGTGACCGGTTCGCTGTGGGGCAAGCCGATGTGGGGCACCTACTGGGTGTGGGACGCCAGACTGACATCGGAGCTGATCCTGCTGTTCCTGTACTTTGGCTACATGGCGCTGCAGTCGTCGATCGAGGACCAGCGCCAGGCCGACAAGGCCAGCGGCCTGCTGGCGATCGTCGGTGTGGTCAATATTCCTATCATTCATTATTCGGTAGAATGGTGGAACACGCTGCACCAGGGCGCCACGGTCACCAAGCTCGACAAGCCTTCGATTCATATCGACATGCTGATACCGCTGTTGCTGATGGCGCTGGCATTCAAGCTGTTTTATGCGGCGATGGTGCTGGTCAGGGCCAGAAATGAGGCCCTGTACCGCGATCGAAACCGGCGCTGGGTACGGGAGCTGATTGAAAAATTATGAACGGCGAGAAAATATGAACGGATCCGAATTCAGCTGGTCAGAATTTTTTGCAATGGGCGGTTATGCCTTCTTTGTCTGGACATCATATGGCCTGACATTTCTAGTTATAGTACTTAACATCGTCATGCCTGCTGTTCATCGCAGGAAAGTGATCAACAGGGTCAAACGCGCAATTCGTCGGGAGCAACTGTAATAATGAATAAACGTAGCCGCAGGAAAATGCTGGTCGCCATGGTGATTTTCGGTGTCACCATCGCCACGGTACTGGCCCTGACCGCTTTTGATGAAAACCTGCTTTATTTCTACAGCCCGACCCAGATCCATGCCGGTGAAGCGCCCGATAATCGATCCTTTCGTGTCGGTGGCCTGGTGGTCAATGGCAGTGTCAGGCGGGAACAGGACAGCCTCGCGGTGCAGTTCGATCTGACCGACAATGCCGCGGTAGTACCGGTCACTTACACCGGCATCCTGCCCGACCTGTTCCGCGAAGGCCAGGGTATCGTTGCCATGGGCAGGCTCAACAGCAACGGCCTGTTCGTTGCTGACGAAGTGCTGGCCAAGCACGATGAAAACTACATGCCGCCTGAAGTCGCCGATGCGCTGAATGCGGCACACGAAGCGGGTAAAGCAGCCATGCCTGCCACCAACTAGGGCCGTATATTATGATTCCAGAACTCGGGCATTTTGCACTCATCATTGCGTTGAGTATTACTATCATTCAAAGTGTTGTGCCCCTGTTCGGTGCGGCTAAGAATGATGCCACCATGATCGCAGTGGCAAGACCGGCCGCTTACGCACAGCTGTTATTCGTATTTCTTTCATATATGGCATTAACCCATGCCTTTATCGTGCACGATTTCTCCGTACTTTATGTATCACAACACTCGAATTTATTGCAGCCATTGATATACCGTATCTCCGGTGTCTGGGGTTCGCACGAGGGTTCCCTGCTGTTATGGTCGCTGACCCTGTCGGTATGGACAGCCGCGGTTGCGCTCTTCAGCAAGCATTTGCCTGCTGTGCTGGTGGCCCGCGTGCTATCCGTCATGGCTATGATCAGCATTGGCTTCCTGCTATTCATGCTGTTGACTTCCAATCCGTTCGAGCGAATTTTCCCGGCACCGCTAGACGGCAATTCATTGAATCCGTTATTACAAGATCCCGGTCTGGCGATTCATCCGCCGATGCTGTACATGGGTTACGTGGGATTCTCGGTCGCGTTTGCCTTTGCGGTCGCCGCGCTGATTGGTGGACGCCTGGATGCGACCTGGGCGCGCTGGTCCCGTCCATGGACAACGGTTGCATGGAGCTTTCTGACGATCGGCATCGCTCTGGGCAGCTGGTGGGCCTATAACGAGCTGGGCTGGGGTGGCTGGTGGTTCTGGGACCCGGTTGAAAATGCCTCATTCATGCCCTGGCTGGTGGGTACCGCCTTGATGCATTCACTCGCGGTGACTGAAAAACGCGGCGTGTTCAAAAGCTGGACGGTATTGCTTGCCATTGTGGCGTTCTCCTTAAGCTTGCTGGGTACCTTTATCGTGCGTTCCGGTGTACTGGTTTCGGTGCATGCGTTCGCCACCGACCCGGCCCGCGGTGTATTCATTCTGATCTTCCTGTGCCTGGTTGTTGGCGGCTCGCTGGCACTGTACGCCTGGCGCTCGGAGACGGTTTCAACCACGGGCAATTTCAAATGGTTTTCACGTGAAACGGCCCTGTTACTGAATAATGTTGTGCTGGTAACCGCGGCCGTTGCTGTATTCGTTGGTACGCTCTATCCGCTGGTACTGGATGCGTTTGGTCTGGGTAAAATCTCTGTCGGGCGTCCCTATTTTGACAGCATGTTTACGCTGGTAGGCGCACCGCTGTTACTGTTGATGGGATTTGGCCCGTTCATGCGCTGGAAGAGCGATGACCCCGGAGCGCGTGTCGCAAGTCGCTGCAGCTTATGTTTGCGATATCACTAGCGCTGGGTCTGGTATTGCCGTTCGTGATTGATGGTGCACTCAATATTGCTGCCGGGCTGGGGCTTGCGGGAGCGTTGTGGGTGGGTATTACAACGCTGAACAACTACATCAAGCGCTTACGCTCTGCTTCGAAAATCCCGCTGGCTTTCACCGGCATGACACTGGCGCACCTCGGTGTTGCCATGTTTGTAGCCGGTGTCACCATGGTTATGAGTTATGAAAAGGAAAAGGACCTGCGGATGGAGCCGGGGCAGAGTTATGAAATGTCAGGTTATGAATTCAAGTTCCTCGGTACGCGTAAAGTACAGGGCCCCAACTTTGTTGCCGATGAAGGCCGTATCGAGGTCTGGCATGATGGTGAAATGGTCAAGGAACTGAATCCGCAGAAGCGTATATATAATGACCAGAACAACCCGATGACAGAAGCATCGATCGAAGTTGGCCTGATGCGTGATTTATATTCCGCGCTGGGTGAACCGCTGGGTAATGGTGCATGGAGCATGCGCCTGTACTACAAGCCAATGATTCGCTGGATATGGCTGGGTTGTTTGTTTATGACCTTTGGCGGTGTGCTGGCGATCAGCGATCGACGTTACCGTCGTTCACGTGTTGTAAAACGCCAGGCGGAAGTGCAGATACAGGTTGTCATCCAAAGTTAAACAAACATGAACCAGAAAAAAAATAACGGGTCGCTGTTAAAGCGATTCATGCCCCTGATTATATTTGTGCTGCTGGTGGCAGTTCTTGCGATCGGACTGACTTTGAATCCTCGACTGGTTCCGTCACCACTGGTTGGAAAACCGGCACCGGAATTTGAGCTGCCATTATTAAACACGGCGGGCAAGTTTACCCATGAAGATCTCAAGGGCGATATTACCCTGCTGAATGTTTTCGCCAGCTGGTGTTTTGCCTGCAGGCAGGAACATGAAGTCATAACACAGTTAAGCAGAAGTGGTATGCGTGTCATCGGTTTCAATTACAAGGACAAGGCTGAAGACGCAACCGCGTGGTTGCGTCAGTTTGGTAATCCTTACCAGCTGGTTGCGCAGGATCTCGATGGTCGTGTCGGTATCGACTGGGGTGTTTACGGCGCGCCGGAAACGTTTGTCATTGATCACAATGGCATCGTACGCGACAAACGTGTTGGTCCTGTCGATGACGAATACATCAAGGAAAAACTGATACCGCTGGTGAAACAGATCAGGAGTGAGCAGGCATGAGGACAATCCAGTTCATGGTTTTACTTTTTTTGCTAGCACCTGTCTACGCGGCTCCGGTCAGTACCTACCAGTTTGCATCTGAAGATCAGGAAGCCCTGTTTAACAAGCTCAGCAATGAACTGCGTTGTCTTGTCTGCCAGAACCAGGCAATTTCGGACTCCAATGCCGATCTTGCAAAAGACCTGCGAGATGAAATGTACGGCATGCTGCAGCAAGGTAAAACCGAAGAGGAAATTATTGATTTCATGGTGGCACGTTATGGCGATTTCGTGCTGTATCGCCCGCCAATGAAACCCATGACCTGGTTGTTGTGGTTCGGGCCTGCAGCTGCATTGCTTGCAGGTTTTGTTTTTGTTGTACGCATTGTACGCAAACAAAAACAGGCTGCCGAGGATGATATTTCCAGTGATGATATCGAGCGACTCAAGGCCCTGCAGACAGAAGCACAGGCATTAAAAAAAGCAGAGGATAGCAAAGACCGATGAATATTCTTTTCTGGGCCCTGCTGTTACTGATGCTGCTGGTAGCAGTTGTGATTATGATCTATCCGTTATTGCGCGTCAGGCAATCAGATACCATCGCCTACAAGGACAGCAATCTTGGACTCTACGATGACAAGCTGGCAGAGCTCGAAGCCGATCTCGGCGAAGGCCGCATCGAGCATGAACAGTATCAACTGGCGAGACAGGAAATCGACCGTGAACTGTTGCAGGATATCCCGGCGGAGAGCAGGGAAACGGCGTCGTTACATTATGCGGCCCAGGTTAAGCGCCAGCCAGCACTGGCACTGATGATATCGGTATTTCTGCCCACGGTTGCCTTGCTGGTTTACATGAAGCTGGGCATGCACGCCAGTACCCAGGCGCAGCACGCACAGATGCAACAGGCAGCGGTACAACAGCAGGCCGCAGAATCCGCCTTCGGTGGAAGAAATGACACGCAAGCTTGCCGAGCGCATCCAGCAACAGGGCGGTTCCAGGGAAGAATGGGCCATGCTGGCGCGCGCATACAAACATCTTGGCCAGTACGTATTATCAGCTCAAGCTTTTGATCAGGCGGTAAAGTTGAATCCAACTGCACAGCTTATGCTTGAGCAAGCTGAAGCAATTGCGCTGGGTAATAACCAGCAGTTCACGCCTGAAGCCAGAGAGCTGGTAATTCAGGCGCTGGCGATGGAACCAGACAATGTCAATGTATTGTTGTTTGCCGGGGTTGCAGAATTTCAGGCCGGCAATTACCGCAACAGTATCGAGCACCTGTCGCGGCTTTCTGCGGAGGCAAAGCAGGACCCGAACATCGACCAGACACTGCGAACATATATCGACAAGGCCAGGAATGAGCTGATCGCGGCCGGTGAAGACATACCAACCACCGATGAAATCCTGGGGGCGCCAGCTGCTTCAACTGCGGTTGCCGCCGTTGCCTCAACTAATACTGCTTCCGCCGGTGCCAGTCTGCAGGTCAGGGTTGATGTCGGTGATGATGTGCGTTCACGTTTCAGTCCCGGTGATGCCGTGTTTGTTTATGCCAAGGCCGCTGCCGGCCCGAAGATGCCATTAGCGGTGCAACGGCTGACATTACAACAGCTACCCACAATGGTTACGCTTGATGACAGTATGGCTATGATGGAAGGTATGAACATGAGCGCCTTTGGCAGCCTGGTAGTTTCTGCGCGTGTAACAACCACGGGCAGCGCGATTGCCAAGGCCGGTGATTACATTGGTCAGTTTAAGGTTGAAGATGTGTCACAGGCAGAGCTGGTGGAAATTCAGATTGATACCCTGGTACAGTAATTATTATATAAGGTGTATGGAGCATATGATGCAATACATAATGAAAAAAGCGCTACTTGTAATATCGATACTGTTTGTTTTTGCCGGTACCGCATGTGCCGCGACATATGAAGAAGGCAAGCACTACAAGCGTGTAGATCAGCCGAGGACCATCGACAGTGACAAGGTCGAAGTGCTCGAGTTTTTCTGGTACGGATGCCCGCACTGCTACTCATTTGAGCCATATGTAAGCAAGTGGAAGCAAAGTAAGCCTGATAATGTCGAGTTTGCGCGTGTTCCCGCTACTTTCCAGCCATTATGGATACTGCATGCCCGCGCCTACTATGCACTACAGATGCTTGGCGAGGGTGAAAAAATACATCCCAAGTTCTTCAATCAAATACATAACAAGAAGAATTACATGAAAACCGTTGATGCATTGACAACTTTTGTGCAACAGCAAGGTGTTGAGCGCGCAGAGTTCGTTGACGCGATGAATTCATTTGCGGTTGAAAGCAATGTCCGCAAGGCAACCAAGCTGGTCAATGACTACAAGCTCAGTGGCGTGCCTGCGGTAGCAATAAATGGCAAGTACCTGATATCGGCCTCGATGGCAGGCAGCTATGACAACATGATCAAGATCATGAACTATCTGATTGAGAAGGAGTCAGCCGGGGCTGCAAAAAGCGCTGAGCAAGCTAACACGGGTAACTCGTGATTACTACCGAACCGCCCACCGGCCTGCTACCGCATTGTGAACACTGCAGCATCGCAATTTGTGAAATAAGTCTCAGAATAGCCGGCCTGACCGGCAATTATTGCGCATAATGTGATGAATTTAACATTCCTGATTGCAATTATGTGTACACTTGGCTATACACATTGTACAAATTGGCCCGAATTTGTAGTGTATAGCCAAGTGTACACGTAATTGCAATCAGGAATGTTAAATTCATCACATTATGCGCAATAATTTCAGGTCGGGCCGGCTATTCTGAGACTTATTTCACAAATTTCGATGCTGCTGTGTTCACAATGCGGTAGCAGG
>CAWEEC010000047.1:0-3760 GCA_963807785.1 uncultured Gammaproteobacteria bacterium
CTACGCCACTTAATTGAGTTTTACGTAATACGAGATGTGAAATAACGTCACTGCCAATATTCCCTGCAAGACCATTGCCAATGCGATAAGTCCCATGAAATGCTGTTCCGGCGTCGGGTTGCCGCCCCATTTCACCATTACCAAAACGCAGAAAGGCCTGCCCATCATTGTCAGTTTCTGTGACAACATGTCTATCATCGGCGTTGCTGCCAAGCAAATCTTGCTGAGGTGACCACATGGCTTCACCTGTTACGGGATGAGTCGCATTGAGTGATAACTGCGGCAGGGCTTTTCGTACATCCTGTATCAGAATCTGTGAAGCAGGCGCATCCTCGAGTAATGGCTCACTAAAAGTGAGTGGTACGTATTTCAGGGCAGGGGAGTAACGTCCGGGTATGTCAGCCGTATCCGCTAAAATACCTGGGCCGGTGCAACACTCGAGGGTTTCCGCCAGCGGTACTTTGCCAAGGTCTTCATCAACTGTTTTTCCGTGATCGACGATAATAACGTTACCGCAAACAATGCTGACGTCTTGCAAAATATCACAATGAGGCGGAGGGCCAAGTACCGAAATGCACAATGGAAAAGGCAATGCGTCTTCTTCAGACCAGGAGATTTCGACAACAGGCTGCCCGTTAAGGGGATCAATTCCAGCTTCAACAGCAGTCAACCGCACCGCATGACGATGTTTTGGATCCGCATCGCCAGGATGATTGGTTTCAGGCCCAACAATTTCTACAAAGATCAATACATCACCAGGCTTGAGATGAAGCTTCGCAGAGTTTGTTTCAGTTTTCGTTAATCGTTCCTGTGATGTGTCGTTAGCAGGATCATCATCTTCAGGATTGTCCGGTGGATCATTATCTTCAGGATTGTCCGTTGATTTACATGGTTCTTCCTGTACTGGTATATCTGTAACCAGTTCGCCGACTAAAGTGGCGGTAGTGGTCCCGCGTGGCAAACAACACTCTTTATCTCCCCAGGTATAAAAGTGCATCTCGCTATGATCGCGATAGAGATGAATATCCTGATGACTCATCGGCTCAAAGATTTCATAGGCGCTTGAAGGTATCTGGCTCAAATCATTGGTGTTCAATACGCTTGCGCTGTTTGGCAGTACTTCGCTGAGATCAGTTGTAAAATAAAAGTCTCCGGCGAGTAGTGTCACATCACTGTCAGTCTCAATGCATATCCAGGTGCGTGCATTGCAACCTTCATGCATTGGGTAATCCACCAGCCGCGCATGGCGTCGGACGGAAATGCGTTTTCGTGCGGTATCGAGATAGGCCTCTGTGGCAACGGCATCCTGGTAATAACTGAGGTGGTCACCGGCATACGCCAGTATTTCGACAAGCGTTATTCCCAGATCCGGCACGTGGCGTTCATTCCACTCTGGCATCACCAGTGCCAAACGATCGAGGATCAGTTGACGAAAACTGGCATAGTCTTTGGCAAGATAATTGATATCCGGTTCGTCATTGGGCTCGGTCGGACAAACAACAGCTTGTTTACAATCAAGATCACTGGGGCAGTCAACTTTGAAGCTGAATTCTACGCGGTCATATCGAGGATCAAAATCCGTATGCGATTGCCAATCACCCTCAGCATTCTGCTCAACAACGCGTAAGCAATAGGTCGAAAAGTCGCCTGGTTTATCGACACGCACTTCCATGTAGTCATCAAATTCGACCTGATTGAAATGATGCACCTTCAATTCGATAACACGAATGTCCTGAACGCGCCGCCCCCCCTCGATGCGGACATTCTCTGTGTCGATCGCTATGGGCGATTTACCTAAAAAATAGACTGTCAGGGTGAGCTGATCCTTACTGACTTCCAGATAATCGATACCATTAAGCTGGCGGTGCTGGCGTACGCGTTCGCGTCGTTGTTCGTTATGGCAGATTAACGTGCTCATGAGCCTGTGCTCCGAACGAATGTCGTGGTATGTGTTTCCAGGTTGCGCCGCACCATGTAACTGATTTCGACTTGCAGTTTGGCATCTTCACTGACCACCTCGAGCGCCTGTACTTCGATCAGGTCACCAAGCCATTGCTGCAAGCCTGCTTGTATGGTGAATTGCAATGTCGATGCCAGCTCCGGGCTATTCGGGGAAAAGACCAGTTGCAGTAAACCACTGCCAAACTCTGGACGGTTTACCCGCTCACCGGTGTTGGTAAACAGAAACTGCTCGATCATGTCGCGTATATGATCGTTATCATCCGTCGTTGCGGTGCGTCCACGGTTGTCAAAATGAAAAGGATAATCGATATTCATCATGTCCTCACATTGCGCTCACTCGGGGTTGGGTTGCGACAATAATCAGCGGTGTGCCTGTAGGTGTACAAATCGCCTGACTGCTCTGAACCAGTAACGGCTGCCCATTCGAAGTGACACGCGTGGTGCCACTTAACCATTGTGCCGTTACACATGGGCCATTGGCCGCCGTGGGCGGTGGTAATGTACAGCCGGCCACGACATAAGGTGATGTCATCAGCACGGTAGGCTGGCCACTCACTGTTACTCGTGGATTGGGTGTAGTCGGTGTTGCCTGTCCGGCATGCGAACAAAGCACCTGTGCACCGACATGGAGTAAGAAACCTGGCATATTATTTCCTCATGTTACGACTAAGGCACCATTGTTTATGGTTACCGTTGGACCGGTCATGATCAGACTGGCTCCCTTGCCGTTTTGAATATAGATGCCGGTGTCATTGACGATAATGGATGCCCCGGTGGCGCTCTTCAGCATCAGGCCACCGGTAGGACCGGGCAGGTCGCTGATCACAAAACTGTGCTGGCCGGCTGTCTGCATAACGATGTTCGGCGAAATCGGCAGTCCTGCATGGGCCAACGGCGGTATGTCAGAAGGTCCGCCCCAACGACATCCAACCCAGATGGGGTAATTTGGATCACCTTGTTCAAATTCCACCCAGACACCCGCACCTATTGGCGGTACCATATAGACGCCCATCGGTGGCCCGGTGGGGCCAGCAAGTGGAGTACATGGCTCGGCCCAGGTCGATGGCACGACCCCCAAGACATCGGGTATCGTGAGCATTAAACGACCGCGCGTTTCGGGATCGACATTATTCAGAACAGTGGCGCGATACTTGCCAAGGAAATTCTGTGATGAATTCGAATTGCTCATGGTATTACTACCGGTGTGTTGGATATCAGGCCGTCGCGAGAAAGGCTGAAATTCTGTTTGTATTCACCCTTTTTGATATTGTGTGTAACGCTATCGACATAATACAGGCCGTCATAACTAATACCCGCCCCGCGCACACCGACAAGCGTGCGGGCGCGCAATAACTGACCGTATTGCATGACATCGAGCGAGCCACTGCCACTAATAGCCGTAGTGTTGTTCATTAGAAAGCTCAGGATGTCTCTTGCGGCCTCATCGGGTGCCAGTTGCGCGCCGCTATTGTGCATCTCGATCTTTGCCGGTGGCGTGGGCCGCAGCCCCAGAGGCGGCTTGGTTGCACTGATATTCGGTATGGGGATGGGGATGGGTATCTTGCGTGTAACAGGATCCAGGATGGTAAAAATGCTAATCTTTTTAGCCATGCCATCGAGTGAAAAACTCATTGACTCGACATTGGTGTGCGCATCCATATTCACACTTAATGCACGTTGAGGAACGGGCAAGCTAATGTCCGGCCCAAAATAAGCGATGCTTTGACCTGGCAACGGACCGGGTTCTATGTAAAACACATAACCGTTTCGACGTGCCAGATTTTTGATGTACGCCAGA
>CAWEEC010000048.1:0-6503 GCA_963807785.1 uncultured Gammaproteobacteria bacterium
CTGACCGAACGTGATCGCTCACGACTGAGTTATCTTGCCGAAGTGGAAATGACCGGTCCTGATATAGAACAGCTACCTTCAGGCATACCGGTTCGTGTCGAGTTTGAATCGGCAGAGAACGAATGATATTGAATCAATAAGATGAATCCTGACAACGCCATCGAGTCCACTAATCTCACCAAACGGTTTGGTGCGCTGACGGCGGTTGATCATATTAATCTGGCGATTCCGCGTAAACGTATTTACGGGTTTCTGGGGCCAAACGGTTCCGGCAAGTCGACCACCATTCGCATGCTTTGTGGGTTGCTGACGCCGACCGAGGGTGCCATTAATGTATTGAATCATGATCTCCCAAGAGAGGCGGAGACGCTCAAACAAAAAATCGGCTACATGACACAGCGGTTTTCGCTGTATGAAGACCTGACGGTGCATGAGAACCTGGATTTTATTGCGCGCATCTATTGCATGCCGAAATCGCAAAGACACTCGCGCATCGATGATGCCATGCAAACCTATCGGCTGGCCGAGCTGGCACGTCAGTTTGCCGGTACATTGAGTGGTGGACAGCGACAACGGCTGTCGCTGGCGGCTGCCACATTACATCGCCCCGAACTGTTGCTGCTGGATGAACCCACCAGTGCAGTTGACCCACAAACACGCCGTGACTTCTGGGATAAACTGTTTCAGCTTGTGGACGACGGCACCACGATCCTGGTATCCACACATTACATGGATGAAGCAGAACGCTGTCACAATCTGGCGATTCTTGATCATGGTCGCATTGTTGCCGATGGCGAACCGGAATCGCTGATGCAGCAAATGGACAGTTATGTGGTGGAAGTGGAGTCAAGCGCACCTCGGCAGGTTGCACAGGCGCTCCAGGGCCTGAGCAATATCATCAGTGTGACCCAGTTAGGCGCACGCCAACGCGTGCTGGTAAATAAACGACAGACAGATGCAAAGGATTATGTTCAACGGCTGTTAGATGCCGCGCATATAGAGACGGAGTGTTATGCCACTCATCCCAGTCTCGAAGATGTGTTCGTGACCGTAACCAATAAACAAACTGTTGCGGATGCGGTATGACCGGTTGTTTTACACGCCTGTTCGCCATTCTTGGCAAGGAAGTCCAGCAGCTGCGCAGAGACCGGCTGACCTTTGGCATGATCGTTGGCATTCCTATCATGCAAATCCTGTTATTTGGTTATGCCATCAATACCGATGTCAGACATTTATCAGCCGCCGTAGCCAACCAGGCTGGAACACAACTGTCACGACAGTTAGTCGCGGACATGCAGGCGACGCAGGTGCTTGATGTGGTACAACAGGTGACCACCGGCTCGGAACTTAAAACCCTGCTCGATCGTGGAGAAATCAATATCGGCATCCTGATACCAGCAGACTTTGAGCGGCGATTGCAACAAAATAATCGTCCATCCGCACAGTTACTGATTGATGGTAGCGACCCCACTATCCTTTCGACAGCGCGGGCACTGACAAATATGGAATTCCAGTTACGTTCGGGCATAAAACCAGCCAGGCAGCAGGAACTCTTTGAAGTGCGAAATTATTATAATCCGGAACGTCGTTCTTCCGTGTTTGTCGTGCCAGGCCTGATCGGCGTTATTCTGACTATGACCATGGTGCTGTTTACCGCTGTCGCCATTGTAAGAGAACGCGAGCGCGGCAACCTGGAGTTATTAATCAATACACCGGTTAAAACTTCGGAACTGATGCTCGGAAAAATCATTCCTTACATCGTGATTGGCCTTATACAGGTCACGTTGATCCTGCTATTGGGCATGTTTCTATTTCATGTCCCCGTTACCGGCCAGGTGCTGGATGTCTACCTGGTATCGATTATCTTCATTGCCGCCAACCTGAGTCTGGGTCTGGTGATTTCCACCATTGCCAAAAACCAGTTTCAGGCCATGCAGATGACTTTTTTCTTTTTTCTGCCATCAATACTGCTGTCAGGATTTATGTTTCCGTTCGAAGGTATGCCGAGGGCGGCGCAGTATATTGCAGAGGCTCTGCCTTTGACACACTTTGTACGCCTGATACGTGGCATCATGTTGCGAGGCGCCGAGTTAACACAGTTGTCGACTGATATTTATGCGCTGCTTGTCTTTATGCTGATTACCATGAGTTTTGCAATCTTGCGTTTCAAAAAACGACTTGATTGAAGAGATTAGTATAGATATTTATTCTCTGCGCTCTGCGAGAAAACAGGATTTTAAACCTCCAACACAGGCCGGTTTACCGCTTATAAGAGAATCGACAACCGCTGTCAGATAATGTCTGTTTAATCTTTCACTCTATACTTTTATCTGGCTTGAAAAATCACAACAGCTCGCTATTCACCTAACCAGTCTCATTGCAGGCGAATCACAGAGGTCGAGTTGTTACTTTTTGATGAGATCGACAATGAACAACAGCAACACTGCGCCCGCGGTTGCAGTTACGATAGAGCCGATCAAGCCTGACGCCGAGATACCAAGCAAACCGAACACAAAACCCCCGATCACTGCCCCGACAATACCAACAACGATATTACCGATCAGGCCAAAGCCACCGCCCTTCATCAGCTTTCCTGCCAGCCAACCGGCGACGGCACCTATTGCCAGAAATATCAATAATCCAGTTATATCCATCGTTTTACCTCCGCTTTTATTAAACAAGTACTCACGCCCAACCCAGGCTTTCCAGACATGAACAACTGAAGATGTTCTGAAAAAAGTCGACGCTCAACGTATCTAGAGTGGCGCTATAAAAATATGGCTCTGGTTTTTTTAGCGCGCTTATAATGCTCAGCCAGTCATGGCGTGTACAGTTTTACGCCTATCCTGAACTAAAGATCAAGTAATTATTTCTCCAGGATCAGTAACGTACATATATTGATGCTTTATCGCGTGCGCCCTATTGTCAGCGATGACTAATACACAACAGCAACCAATCATGCACATAAAAGCAGCACGAAGGCTCCTTTTGCACATAACACCTGGCAAGAAGCTTGTTAATGTTTACCCGGTTACAAGGGTATACCATGACGCTCGTAGTGAATGTATGCCTGCAGTGCAACCATCTCATCAGAATCCAGCGCCAGTGTCTCACTTTCTGTTGGATTCATGATGCACCAGTTGATCATTTCACCCAGCACCGCAACCTTGCCCAGCTGCTGCTGGAACCTGGGATCGGTCTCAGGATGAATGCTGGTCGCAAGACTTTGTAAGCATTAAAATACTGGTATTTTTGCATTGTTATACTCAATGCCTGGATAAACACAGAGTGCCTGATGGAGATGAACTATCATTGGAAAATACCAATAACATCGATAGCTTCCTGCTATCATAAACACCATATTCATGTTTTCTATCGATAAAATAATTAAGATTTATGTACGCTATTGGATAACAGGTCAGCACCATGACGCTAACTGAATTACGCTACATCGTTGCAGTCGCTCGTGAGCGCCACTTTGGCAAAGCGGCGAAAGCCTGCCATGTCAGCCAACCGACCTTGAGCGTTGCTATCAGGAAACTGGAAGATGAACTCGGCGTTTCGATCTTTGAACGAGGCAGCAGTGAAATCTCTGTATCGCCAATTGGTGAGCGCATCGTGCAGCAGGCACAACTGGCACTTGAAGCGGCCGACAACGTCAAGCAAGTTGCGCTGCATGGCAAAAACCAGCTGGCAGGTCCGTTGCGCATCGGCGCGATCTATACCATCGGCCCCTATCTGTATCCGGAACTGATACCCCTGTTGAGAAAGGCTGCACCGGAAATGCCCCTGGTGGTAGAAGAAAACTACACCTCGGTATTGACCGAAAAGCTCAAACAGGGCGAGCTTGATGTCATTGTTATAGCGTTGCCGTACACAGAACAGGGCATCGTTACACAGCCGCTGTATGACGAACCGTTCGTGGTGTTACTGCCAGCCTCTCACCCGTTGACTGCGCGCAAATCCATTTCATCTGTGCAGCTCGAAGACGAGAATGTGCTGCTGCTTGGCAGAGGCCACTGTTTTCGTGATCATGTACTGGAGGCCTGCCCGGCCTGCATACCCAAGCCCGGCCTCATCGGCGATCTGCCTCACACCATCGAGGGCAGCTCGCTGGAGACCATACGCCACATGGTGGTTTCCGGATTGGGCATCACGGTACTGCCCTGCACCGCTGCCGGCGCGCACAGTTATTCACAACGCCTGCTGACCATTCGCCGCTTCAGCAATCCCATACCACACCGTACCGTGGCCCTGGCCTGGCGCGTGTCTTTTCCACGATCGAAGGTAATCGATGTTATCAATACGGCAATACGGGGCTGCAACCTGAGTTGTGTCAAATATGTCCGCGGCAGAAAAAAATAATCCATTTATCGGCAACACAGGATAAATTTGAAGCGTTCTTGATTCATATCAATTACCTTAAACAGATTCAGGAGTAGTTTAAGATCCGGTAAGGGGTTTTGCTTTCACTCAAGGCCATGGGGATTGTAAGCCTCTTGTCCCAATTCTCAGATTGGTTGTGTCGCGAAGGCGGTGTGGAACTTCAACTACACCGCCTTTTTTCATTTCGACGGTTTTTCCAATCAATCTTAATAGTCAGAATTCAATCTCACAGACAGAGTCATCTCTACTCGGGCCATTAGCTTTCAGTCAGGGCGTCCGGGTTACGCCATACAAAAATATGATAGAGATACGTTCTCTCGCAGAGGCGCAGAGAGCGCAAGTAAACGATTAAAACAATACTTACTTTGCAAACAACACCTGTCACCTCTGCGTTCCCTGCGCCTCTGCGAGAGTCAATATCTATTGTCTTTTCCATAGAGCCAACCCTGACTTTACTGACAAAAAATCATTATCGGTGTTTGAATTAATCTGACTCTGACTGTCAGATTAGATCCTGACTATTACAAATAAATAAATTCATAATATCTTTGCGTTCTTTGCGCCTTCGCGAGAAATCAAAGCGTTAAGCATTTAGTATGTTTGTGTCGGTCATTCGAGATCTGGCAGTAACCACCAGATCATGTCTGAACGACAATAAATTATTTGACAAGCACATTGAAACGGGTGAGCATCGCAGCATGAACTCAACAAAACTCAACGCCCTGATTCGACGCATGCATGTGCTGCCAGTATGGCGCCATGATCAGCGGCCTGTTGCACGTTGTAGAAACTAGATATAACTATCTTTTTTTCCAAAGGCCGCTGATTAACCACCAGCGGCCTTTTTTATTGTTCGCTCGATAATTGAGCAGGTATAACTATCGGAGGTCAATCAACAGTGTCTGTTCCTGCAGCCTATCTGACGGTGATCATTATCTGGAGTACCACACCGTTGGCGATCCAGTGGAGCGGTATTGGTGTCGGTTACGAATTCGGTGTTGCCGCCCGTATGGTGATCGGGCTGCTGGCCTTGTTGCTTATTATTCGCCTGAGAGGATTGCCGCTGCCCTGGACCACCCATGCCCGCAACGTGTACCTGGTAAGCGGACTCTCCATATTTATCGCCATGAGCCTGGTTTACTGGTCGGCGCAATATATTCCGTCAGGATGGATATCGGTTATCTTCGGCCTGTCGCCGATCATCACCAGCGCCTTCGCAACAGTCATATTGCGTGAGAACAATCTGACAGCGGGCCGTGTCATCGGCATGTTACTGGCCTTGCTTGGACTCGTTGTGGTGTTTGCAGAAGGGCTCTCGCTGGCGAATGCCGCATGGATGGGTGTTGCCGGCATTACCATCGGAACAGTTTCGCATTCACTTGGCGCAGTATTGCTGCAAAAGCTGAAGACGGATATTCCCGCGATTTCGATTACCGCAGGCAGTCTTATCGTGGCCACGCCGTTATTTGTAATGAACTTTATATTGATGCAGAGCTGGCCCGAGAACATCAGCACAGCCACCATGCTGTCGATTGTGTACCTGGCACTCATGGGATCAGCAATCGGTTTCCCGCTGTACTTTTATTTATTGAAAAGCCTGAGTGCCGAACGTGTTGCCCTGATCGCGCTGATAACGCCTGTTACCGCACTGCTGGTAGGTGCGCATTTCAATGATGAAATCATCAGCACAAGAGTATGGCTGGGTACTGCACTGATTGTTACCGGCCTGGCGACCTATGAATACGGCAAACACCTGCCTTTTGCAAAAAAATGGCAGATACGCTGGAACCAGCGGCCGCTATAAGCCTATCCGGCTGTTTTTATCTGGAGTTGGGTGAATGGATAAAACCCAGCTCCAGTCTTTTTTTGACCGCCTTGACCAGTTGCTGGACATGGTCTGCGTTGGCTGCGAAATCCGCGCTACCGACGCGTGACTGTGAATGGATATGCAGCGCCGTATTCGTGACACCCTCTTCGCAAACCAGGGGTTCTATTTCAACCTTTACGTCATCAACAAATAACAGAATGTCGCTTTTTGCCGACATATTCAGTCGCCATTCAACATCATCACTGTCGATGATTGCCCACCCCAGATCATTAGCCGCATCCTTAACCGT
>CAWEEC010000049.1:0-87448 GCA_963807785.1 uncultured Gammaproteobacteria bacterium
ACTTCTACACTGGAAAACGAACAGGTCGTACTGCAACTACAGGGCAAGGCCTAGGCTAAAGTATAGTGAAGTTATGTAGGAGCGGCCTTAGCCGCGAACAATGTCTATTCGCGGCTAAAGCCTCTCCTACGAATAGAAGGTTTCCATGACCCTGCTTATTGTTTATGTGGCCGTTGCCCTGGTATTTTCCTTCCTGTGTTCAATCGCGGAAGCGGTTCTTCTCAGTACAACAACTGCACATATCACACTGCTGGAACAGGAAGGCAAAAGCTCTGGAACGTTACTGCGTGATCTGAAAAGCGACATCAACAAGCCGCTGGCTGCGATATTGACGTTAAACACCATCGCCCACACGGTGGGTGCCGCAGGTGCCGGCGCACAGGCCGCGGTTGTATTCGGCAGTGCATGGGTCGGCGTTGCATCTGCCGTACTCACATTTATGATTCTTGTATTCTCCGAAATTATACCGAAAACACTGGGTGCGACTTACTGGCGTTCTCTTGCCGGTATCACTGCACACGGCCTGAAATTTCTGGTATGGGTACTTCACCCTTTTGTCGTGTTGTCGGAAGTGCTGACCAGGCGCCTATCACGCAACCATGAAATCGAAGGTTTCAGCCGGGAAGAGTTCGCGGCTATGGCTGACCTGGGCGAACAGGAAGGTCAGCTGGAAGAGCGTGAATCACGTATTTTGAAAAACATGTTTCTGTTGCATGAAACAAGGGTCACTGATGCCATGACACCCAGGCCCGTCGTATTCTCGTTACCGGAATCACTGACAGTATCCGAGTATTTTGACAGCCACTATGACTCACGTTTTTCACGAATACCGGTGTATGCCGGCGACCGTGAACAGATCACCGGATTCGTACTTAAAGACGACCTGCTGCTGGCTCAGGCACGTAACAATACGGAGAACACACTGAAACATTACCGCCGCGAGTTAGCTGCGCTACTGGATTCAACATCATTATCCGACGCTTTCGAAGAGATACTGCACAAGCGCGCTCATATCATGATGATCGTCGATGAGTACGGCGGCATGGAAGGCATCATTACCATGGAGGACATCCTTGAAACTCTGCTCGGCCTCGAGATTATGGACGAAAGCGACAAAACCGCTGACATGCAACAGCATGCCCGGCGCATGTGGCGAAAAAGAGCGCGTGATATGGGGCTGGTAAGCCCGTCAGAAGGCGATGAGAAGCAGTGAATAGATTACAGTTAACAGTGAATAACTATTAATTAAAAAGCACACAGGGAGCAATAGGCTATAACTGTAATCCACCCGATCCCTGTTCACTTTTAACTATTCACAATTCTCTATTCACCATAATCCGGGCTTTCACTCATCATCACGTTTCGCATCAACCAGTACTTCTTCGTTGATTACACTTACTGATAACTCTATCGGTCTGCAACAGACTGAGCAGTCCTCGATATAGCTTTGCTGTTCCAGCGATCCATCGATAATAATTTCTATTGATTCTCCACAATAAGGACACTGTATGCGTTCAGTACCAGTCGACATAAGCATGGAGGAATCAACCGCCCCTGTTTTCAACCAGATACATGGTCAACGCTGGCCAATAGGTAATCACTAACACGGCCGCCATCAGTATAAACATGAAAGGTATGGTTGATGCATACAGCTCTGTGACCGGTTTATGAAAACGATAACTGGCTATAAACAAGTTCATTCCTACAGGCGGTGTAAAGTAACCAATCTGCATGTTCGCAAGGAAAATAATACCAAGGTGTATCGGATCTATGCCATAGCCGACCGCCATGGGCAGAATCAGGGGAATCATGATCACAAGCGCGGAGAACACATCGAGGATCATACCCAGTATTAGCAGGAAAATATTCAGCAGCATAAGAAACGTAAGCTGGCTATCGATTTTTGATTTTACAAATTCAAACAGGCGAACCGGCACTTCGGTATCAATCAGATAATTGGTCGATGCGAGCGAGACCGCAAGAATAATCAACACACCCCCAACCAGCACCATTGAATCACGCATGATGTCAGCTAATTTATTCAACGGTACTTCGCGCAGGATCACTACTTCCACAATCAGCACATACAGCACGGCAACCGCAGCAGCCTCGGAAATTGCAAAATAACCGCTGTAGATGCCACCAACGAGTACAAAAGGCATCGGAATTTCCCACATGGACTCGCGTACTGCGGTAATCAGCCGTGACCATTGGAATGCAGAGCGTTTGATGTGCATTCCGGTGCTTTTATACATACTCCATGCGGTCAGCAGCAACAGCATAAACAGGCCGGGCAATAATCCCGCAAGGAACAGGTCATCAATGGCCACGTTTGCGCCTATATCCATCTGTTGCGCAATCACGCCGTAGAGAATCAATGCGATCGAGGGTGGAAACAGTAAACCCAGGCTACCCGAAGAAGTGATTAAACCCAGATTGAAATTCTCCGCATAACCAGCCTGCTTCATTGCAGGATAGAGTATGGCGCCTAAAGCGATAATGGTTGCACCCGATGCGCCTGTAAGTGCGGTAAAAAATGCACAGGCAAACAGTGAAACGACCGCAAGACCGCCAGGAAACCAGCCAAGCATGGCGTCGGTTAACTTGACCAGCCGTTCCGACGCCTTGCTTTCACCCAGGATGTAGCCTGCCAGGGTAAAAAGCGGGATCGCCAGCAGCACGGGAGTATCAGCAATCCGGTATATCTCTATCGCAATCACTGACAGATCCACATCGATTGAAGAGAATCCGTACAGCGCGCTTGTCGCGATAATAATAAACAGCGGTACGCCAAGTACCACCAGTAACGCCAGGATAATTGCTACGGTCATCTTTTATTTGAGCGCGGTGGTGACAGGAACAGGAGAAAATAACGAAAAGCCATCAGACTGAAAGCAACAGGGATGATCAGCTCTGTGGTCCACGCGGGAATTCCGGCGAATGCTTCTGTGCCATATTCATACTCCATTTGCACGAAATTGACAGAATGCCAGGCTATTAATCCACAGATAGCCGCGCAATAGGCATGAACGATACGCTTGATATTTAGATAATACTTGCCGGCGATATATTTAGCGAAAAAGTCGATGCGAATATGATTGTCGGTACGTGAAGCTATGACAGCTCCGGAAAGGGCCACCCAGAGCACCAGCATACGTAACATTGGATCGATCCAGGCAACACCACCGCCTGAAAAGTTGCGATAGATTATTTGCGTCACCGCCAGAATCACCATCACTGCCAGCATGCTGATCAGCAGCCAGTCTTCGATCCTGTTTATTGCCCTGATCAGGCGTACAATGCGCCGCTTGTTCATAGTGCAGGTGATTAATTATTTGTTTGCTTTTTTTGACTCATCCAGATATTTCATCAACTCGTCATATGCACTGTCACTATATTGGTTCTGCTTCTCCAGCTTTTTCACTGAAGTATCACCAATCTTGCGCCATTCCTTCGCCGAGTCCGGTGACAGCCGGATAAACTTGATTCCCTGCTTCAATAAAGCCTGCCTGGCGCCAACATTATCTTTCCTGTTCTGTTCATTTATGCGTTTAAACACATTACCCATGATATCGCGCACAACCTGTTTGTCATCATCGCTTAATTTATTAAACTTTTTCTTGTCGAGCACCAGCAGAGCAGAGAAATAGGTTAGTGGCTCATCGACGACATAATTTATTTTTGTATGCCACTGCAGTGCAATGGCGCCGATAGGCGAAGTAATGATGGTGTCGATCAAGCCGGTTTGCAGCCCGGTCAGCACATCTGATATAGGCAATGGTACCGGAGAGACATCAGCACTACTGAAAACTGCATCACCAACGTCATGGTTCGACGGTATCCAGACTTTTTTATTTCGAACATCTGCGACTGATTGCAGGGGCTGATCAGACATTATGTACGTGAACCCCCCCTCAGCCAGGCCGAAACTGATAAATCCCTTATTTTCCAGTGACGCGACCAGTTCAGCATCCATTTTTGAACGCACGTAATCGACCTGCTCGAGAGATTCAAACAGATAGGGTAGTTCGTAAATGGCTATGTCCGGCGCAATCGCGGTCATACTACCGGAAGTAACCGCTCCACCCTGTAGCTGACCAATCCTGATCTTTCTGAGCACGCTCTCATCGCTACCCATGACACCACCCGGATAAAACTTGAACTCAACCCTGCCCTGCGTCTTTTGCTCGATTTCATCTGCACCGGCACGCATTTCCTGCATCCAGAACGTGCCATCAGGCGAGACCGTGGCAATTTTGAATATCGCGGCACTTGCTGTTACAGAATTCAGCAACAGCAATACAATTGCAGTTAATGCAACACGCCCCATGTTCATTTATACCTCCGCGTATCGTTAAAAGTATTCATCGGATTGTGCTAACAATAGCCTGGCCTTATGTTGTGCAATGCTGTTTATCAATGTCGATTCGTCATTTTCGATCCTGCTGTCAATCACTTCCTTAAGTAGCTTGTCATGCAGGTCCTTGTCAAAAACCAGGCGGGCATATTTTTCCGCGTAGAGTAATTTAGCCATCAGGTTAGTGCCGTTCGAAGTTTTGATGGCCCGCTCAAAATTCTTTTTTGCAAGCTCCGGTTTACCGCCCATTGCCGGTGGTAAAAACGATTGCATCACAGCCATGTATAAATAGGCATCACCATTACTAATCGTTGGGTCCAGTTCCAGCACGCGTTTAATAACCGCTTGTATCCGTGGTAACTCCGCCACTGCATTCCAGTCAGCGCTGTTCGCCTGCAGCCAGCCAGCCCAGGCACTGCCCAGGGCGAACAGAACTTCAACATCTTCCTTATTGAACTGTGTTAATGATTGTTCAAACTCGTAATAAGAAAGCTCGCGGTAGTTACAGGCCGCAGGCTTATAGATGCAAAATGCATGATTCGCGTAATCCAATGAGAGTGTTGATAAGCGTTTCTGCCTGTCCCTGTCTTCAACAAAAACCGAAGCGTAGGCGCCATAAAGCTTGGAAGCTGAAATCAACAGCTCAACATTATCCGGATCACCCTTGATCATACTGCTAACCAGAATCAGGTAAGCCGGCACCGCCTGTTTAACTGTCTCCGGATCATTCTGTTCAAGCATGGTAGCGGATAAATCCTCGGCGAATTCTTTTTTCGCATTGGATACCAGCTGGCCACAGCCTGACAAAATCAGTAGCACGAGAAAAATGATGAAGCTGGGCAGGTATGAGAATAATCTGGGCATGCGATCTTAAGATTTATGTTATTACTTGATAACGATATGAATGCAGGTCCGGGGCGTAAATCTTACAGGCATTCGACCAACAAATGCCACTCGAGTTTAATATACGCGCAACGAAACAGGGGCCAGATCTGGCCCCTGTAATGGTAGCTAAGATAATCAGCCAGTATTACTGGGCGACAACTTTCTGCAGGCCCTGAATGGAACGAACCCAGGGCTTGGTGCCTGTTTTCATTTCCAGCTCGGCTGCAACCACGTTGGCACTGGCACGGTCCGGGTGAGTGCTAACCAGAACATAAATGATTGAACCATCACGGGCAGTTCTTACCGACAGCATGTCTTCAAGCCCATGATTGGCCTTGTATTTTTCCATGCTCGCCAGTTTACTGCTGGCATAGATCTGTACCGCATAGCCAGAATCCATTGCCATAATTCGCTCTTCAGGTGATTGCGGCACGGACTCCGGCTCCGGCACAACCACCGCAGCCACTACAGCTAACGGCTCTTCAATGTACATCGATTCCTGAACAGGTTCAGGTTCAATGATCATCAGTGGTTCTTCTACTATGGCCACATCATCAGCACTACTATTGTCCGCCGCATGTTTTTCACTCCAGGGTGACTCATCCGGCCTGGTCCAAGGTGCAGGTTCAGATGAACATGCTGTCAGCCCGACAATTAAAATATTGCTGATCAAGATACCATGAATTTTTTTTATTGTTATTTTCACTTTACTCTCCATCGGATAAACCTGATATCTAGTGTAGCGCAAATCAGAAAAAACGGGATCAGGCAGCCGCGTCTTCTACAGCTTTCATGCTGAGGCGGATACGGCCCTGGCGATCGATTTCCAGCACCTTGACCTTGACTACATCGCCTTCAGCCAGTTTATCGGTGACTTTTTCAACACGCTCTTCACATATTTGAGAAATATGCACCAGCCCGTCTTTACCTGGAAGTATTTCTACAAAGGCGCCGAAATCCATGATCTTTTTCACTGTACCATCATAGATAGCGCCCACTTCGGCGTCGGAAGTGATCTGTTCAATACGTCGTTTGGCATCTTCGGCCGCTGCCAGATCGCTGGAGGCAATCTTCACATTACCCTCATCATCGATATCGATCATGGCACCGGTTTCTTCTGTCAATGCGCGAATCACTGCACCGCCCTTACCGATAACGTCACGAATCTTGTCCGGATGAATCTTCAGCGTCAGGTAACGTGGTGCATACTGTGACATCTCGGTACGTGTTTCAGAAATAACCTTGTTCATTTCACCAAGGATATGCAAACGACCATGCTTGGCCTGCTCCAGTGCTTGTTCCATGATTTCGCGGGTGATACCGTCAATTTTGATATCCATCTGCAGTGCACAAATGCCGTCCGCACTACCGGCAACCTTGAAATCCATGTCACCCAGATGATCCTCATCACCCAGGATGTCGCTGAGTACAGCAAAATCATCGCCTTCCTTGATCAGGCCCATGGCGATACCGGCCACAGGCGCCTTGATGGGCACACCGGCATCCATCAACGACAGGCTTGTTCCACATACCGATGCCATGGAACTTGAGCCATTTGATTCGGTGATTTCTGATACAACACGAATGGTATAGGGGAATTCTTCCTCGCTTGGCATGACGCCGAGTACACCGCGTTTTGCCAGTCGGCCGTGACCAATTTCACGACGCTTGGGACTACCGACCATACCGGTTTCACCCACACAATATGGAGGAAAGTTGTAGTGCAACATGAATGACTCACGGTAAGTACCACCAAGTGCATCGATAATCTGCGCATCGCGTGCAGTACCGAGCGTGGTTACGACCAAAGCCTGCGTCTCACCGCGAGTGAACAGGGCTGAACCATGGGTACGCGGCAGCACACCGGTACGAACCGTAATCTGGCGAACATCGTCATTGTTACGGCCATCGATACGCTTTTCACCAGAGATAATCCGACCACGAACGATTTTCTTTTCAAGCTTGCCAAAGGCATCCTGTACTGCAGCTGCATCCCAGCCGCCTTCATCTTCAACGGCCAGTGCTTCCACTGCGGCATTACGTGCGGCCTTGACAGCGTCCTGGCGCTGCAGCTTGTCAGCTATCTGGTAGGCTGAAGTCAGTGCATCGGTTGATGTGGCAGTGACTTTTGCCGCCAGTGATTCATCGGCTGCAGGCAGCGACCAGTCCCAGGCAGGGGTAGCGATTTCAGCGGCTAATTCACTGATTGCTTTTACAGCGACCTGCATCTGTTCATGGCCGAACAGTACCGCGCCGAGCATGACGTCTTCAGGCAGCATCCTGGCTTCAGACTCAACCATCAGAACGGCGTGTTCGGTACCCGCTACAACCAGGTCAAGATCCGAGGTCTCACGCGCCGCTTTTGAAGGGTTGAGTAAATACTCGCCATCCTTGTAGCCAACACGCGCTGCTCCCAGTGGGCCATTAAATGGCAGGCCCGAGATGGCCAGGGCAGCCGAGGCGCCAATGATGGCCGGAATTTCCGGATCGATTTCGTCACAAACGGAGACTACGGTGGCGACGATCTGTGTGTCGTTAGTAAATCCCTTGGGAAACAGCGGACGAATTGGACGGTCAATCAGTCGGCAGATCAGCGTTTCGGCTTCACTCGGCCGCCCTTCACGACGAAAGAAACCACCCGGTATCTTGCCAGCCGCGTAAGTACGCTCCTGGTAATTGACGGTCATCGGGAAAAAATCCTTACCCGGATCTGAGTCCTTGAGGGCAACGGCAGTCACAAATACAACGGTATCTGCAACGCTTACCATTACGGCTCCAGAGGCCTGGCGTGCGATCTCACCTGTTTCCAGAGTTACTGTGTGGTCGCCGTACTGAAATGTCTTCTTAATTGCTGTTGGTGTCACGTTACTGTTTCCCGATACCTGATCTTTGTTTGCCTGATTTGTTTAAGTGTTTATCTACGCAAGCCCAGGCTTGAGATCAGATCTTTATAACGATCCTGGCTCTTACCCTTGAGATAATCCAGCAATTTGCGGCGCTGGTTTACCATGCGTAGCAACCCACGACGCGAATGGTGGTCGTGTTTGTGTGTTTGAAAGTGCTCTGTCAACTGGGTAATTCTTGTTGTCAGCAGTGCAACCTGCACTTCGGGTGAACCTGTATCTCCTTGTTCACGCTGATATTTTTCAACTACTCCAGCTTTTTCTGTGGTCGTTAACGACATGTAGACTCCGAAATCTGTGCTTGTACTCAGTAAAAAGGGTTGCGATTTTATCACGTAATCGCAAGCTCGCAAAAACAAATCTTTTCATTTTTTTCAGACACTTGCCTGTATCATCCTGCGCGGCGCCACCCTGCCGTCGTCCTGTATTTCGCCCACACCGAGGAATTGCGATTTATCGTAAATGCGCACCCAGCCTTCGGTCGGTGCATGGGGTACCTGTATCGGCTGTCCCTGCATCATATAGAACGCTGCGTCGGGATCCAGGTGAACATCGGGCCAATGCGCGATACCGCTGTCGATTGGCAACAGATATTTATCGAGCTCGGCGAAGCCTTCAGCTTCACTGCGGTCAACAACCGCTGTCAGTTCATCGATGGTAACCATGCCGGCGTCAAATGGGCCAACGCTCAGCCGGCGCAACTGAACGACATGCGCCCCGCAACCCAGCGCCTCGCCCAGGTCTTCAACCAGGGTACGAATATAGGTTCCCTTGGAGCAGGCGACTTCGAGGTCGAGCAGGCCCTGGTTCAGGGAATGCAACAGCAACTGGTAAATCTGCACGCTGCGTGGCTTGCGTTCCACCTCAATACCTTCGCGGGCAAGCGTGTACAGCCGTTGTCCCTGGTGCTTGACGGCTGAATACATTGGTGGCACCTGTGAGATAGTGCCAATAAAGCCGGGGACCCGTTTTTCTATATCTCTCATGGTGATGTGCGAGCAATCCCTGGTTTGCATAACATCACCGTCGGCATCAGCCGTGGTTGTGGTGACACCCAGACGGCAGGTCACGCGGTAGCGTTTATCAGCATCCAGTAAAAAGGCGGAAATCTTTGTCGCCTCACCCAGGCAGATCGGAAGCATGCCGGTTGCGAGCGGATCCAGGCTGCCGGTATGTCCTGCCTTGGCCGCATGAAACAGGTGCTTAACTTGCTGCAATGCTTTATTAGATGTTATACCTGCTGGCTTATCCAGTAACAATACACCATTAACAGCACGACCTTTTCTTCTGCGCCTGGCCATTAAGATGAACTCTCGTTTTCATTAGCATGATTCTTGTCAGACTTGATGGCTTTTTTGATCAACTTATCCATCGCCGCTCCGCGTTCAACGCTGTCATCATTAACAAATTTTAACAATGGAACACTGCGAGCGCGTATGCGCGATGCAATCTGGCTACGAAAAAAGCCGGCGGCACGATTGAGTGTTTCAATGGTTTCGTCACGCTGCGTCTCATCCAGCACGGTACAGAACACGATAGCATGACTCAGATCGCGACTTAACTTTACCGCGGTAAAAGAACACAGACCCATACGCGGGTCCTTGAGTTCATCGCGAACAATCTCAGACAGTTCACGGCGAATCTGCTCCGCCATGCGCTGGCTACGGGAAAATTCTCTAGGCATAAATATATATATCTAAAAGCTGCTTAACTAAACAAACTGCTCAAGAAATGAGCCCAGCGTTCTCAGGCAAGGCAAAAATTATTGAGGAAGCGGGGTGTATACAAAATACATGAGCATTCCGAAAAAATTTTTAACGCCGCCTGAGGGTGCTGGGCTCATTTCCTACTATAAAGTACGTTCTTGCAGGACGCGTTCGAACACTTCAATCTGATCTCCAGCCTTGACATCGTTGTAGTTCTTTACAGCAATACCGCACTCGGTACCACTTTTAACTTCCTGCACGTCATCCTTGAAACGTCTCAGCGATTCCAGCTCACCTTCGTAAATAACGACGTTATCACGTAACACACGAATCGGGGCATTGCGTTTGATCACACCTTCGGTGACGATTGAGCCGGCAACTGCGCCAAGCTGCTGTGACCTGAATACATCCTTGACTTCTGCCAGCCCGATAATCTGTTCACGAAATTGCGGCGCCAGCATACCGACCAATGCATTCTTAACTTGATCGATAAGCTCGTAGATGATGCTGTAGTAATTCAGCTCGACACCACGCTCCGATGCAGCCCGTCGTGCAGATGCATCTGCACGTACATTAAAGCCTATCACGATGGCATTGGATGCCGCTGCGAGACTAATATCGGTTTCGTTAATACCGCCAACGCCAGAGCCTACGATATTGACTTCCACCTCTTCGTTATCAGCAGCCAGTTTGAGCAAGGCATCACGTATTGCTTCTAGCGTACCTTGTACATCGGCCTTGAGCAGTACATTCAAGTTACTGACTTCACCGGCCTTCATTTGATCAAACAATGAATCCAGCTTGGCCTGTTGCTGACTGGCAAGGCGCTTATCGCGTTTCTTGTTGCGACGATCCTGGGCAACATCTCTAGCTGTACGCTCATCTTCAACAACCAGCACTTCATCACCTGCACTCGGCGTTCCGGAAAGACCGATTACTGCAACGGGAATTGAGGGGCCAGCCAGTTCCACTGGATGACCGTTTTCATCAAACATTGCACGCACACGACCGAACTCATCGCCGGCGAGCATGATATCACCCTTGTTCAAGGCACCTTCCTGGACCAGTACAGTTGTTGTTACACCACGTCCCTTGTCCAGTGAAGATTCGAGTACGACGCCTTTGGCCCTGCCTTCCGTTGCGGACTTCAGTTCCAGCAGCTCGGCCTGCAACAGAATAGCATCAAGCAAGGCATCAACACCCTGCCCCGTCATCGCAGAAACATTTACAAACATGTTTTCACCGCCCCACTCCTCAGGGATCACTTCATAATTTCCCAGATCTGTTTTGACGCGATCGGGGTCTGCATCTTCCTTGTCAATCTTGTTAACCGCAACGATGATCGGTACACCTGCGGCCTTTGAATGTTGAATCGCTTCTATTGTCTGCGGCATGACACCGTCATCAGACGCAACCACAAGTATGACGATATCTGTCGCCATGGCGCCACGTTCACGCATGCTGGTAAATGCAGCGTGTCCCGGTGTATCGACAAAAGTTATTACACCTTTGTCAGTTTCAACATGGTAGGCGCCGATATGCTGGGTTATACCACCAGCTTCGCCTGAAGTAATTTTCGAACGACGAATGTAGTCCAGCAGAGATGTTTTACCGTGGTCAACATGTCCCATGATGGTGACTACAGGCGGACGAGATACTTTCTCGTGCTCTGAGTCATCGTTTGAAAGTAATGACTTCTCAAGATCATCCGCACCCACTGTTATGGGATTGTGGCCTAACTCTTCGACTACCAGGATAGCTGTATCCTGGTCGATCACCTGGTTGATGGTTGCCATAACACCCATCTTCATCAATTCCTTGATGAGCTCTGCCGCCTTCATGGTCATTCGCCTGGCAAGCTCATCGACGGTAATTGTTTCCGGAATAATTACATCATGAACAATAGGCGCAACCGGCCTTTCAAAACCATGTTTTGATTCTGCTGCAACTGAGGTTTCTATTCTAACTTTGCCTTTCCTGCGTTTGCCACTCTTCTCTGTTGCAACATGTAATTCTTTACGGCCATACAATGTTTCTTCCTTGACCTGCTTGTGCTTACCATGCTTGGTACGCTTGCCACCGGTTTTGTCGGCACGCACTTCGGCCAGTTCTATTTCTTCTCTGGTTGCCGGTTTTTCTTTAGTTGCAGTCTTGCCCTGTTTTTGTTTGAGCGCTTCCTGTTCTGCCTGTTTTTTTGCCAGTGCGGCTTGTTTTCGCTCTTCTTCCTGTTTATGTTCCTGATCTCTTTGTTCAGCGCGCTGTTGGCGTTTTAACAGATCACGCTCACGTTCGAGTTCACGTTGCTGCTGATCTGCACGCAGCTTTTCCAGCTGCTCAAGCGCTTCAGGCTTCTGGTCTTGCAGCGGTTGCTGTCTTTCGAGTCGACGTTTCTTTCTTACCTCGATAGCAACAGTCTTGCCTCTGCCACTGGCCCCGCCTCCAACCTTTAGCTCGCCAACCGATTTGCGCTTGAGAGTAATTTTTCCAGCTGATTTGTCAGCTGTAGCAATGCTGGACTTACGTTCACCATGCTGGCCACGCAAATAGCTCAGCAACTGCATTTTATCTTCATCAGATATACGTGCGTCAGCATTATCAGCATTAAGGCCAGCATCCTTGATCTGTTCAAGCAAACGCTCAACGGGCGTGCCGACAACGTCGGCCAGTTGTTTTACAGTAACATCTACCATTATTCTTTACTCTTTCCCGCCTTATTGTTCCTCGGCCGCAAACCATGGCTCACGTGCCTTCATGATAAGTGTTGATGCGCGCTTTTCATCCATGCCTTCTATTTCCATGAGCTCATCAACCGATTGCTCAGCCAGTTCTTCCATAGTGCTTATGCCCTTCGCAGCCATTTGTATGGCGGTGTCGTCATCCATGCCTTCCATCTGCAACAGGTCTTCTGCCGGCTGCCTGTGTTCAAGCACTTCTTCCTGCATAATTGCCTGGGTTAACAGGTAATCGCGTGCCCGGTTACGCAGTTCATTGACGATATCTGCATCAAACTCTTCAATTGATTCCAGCTCGGCTTCAGGCACATACGCGACTTCTTCTATGGTAGAGAATCCTTCGGCAACAAGAATGCCGGCGACTTCCTCGTCGACATCCAGCTTCTCCTTGAATTCAGCCAGTAGTTTCTGGTTCTCTTCGTCACTGCGTTCTTCTGCTTCCTTCTCGGTCATGACATTCAGTTCCCACCCGGCGAGTTCTGATGCCAGACGTACGTTTTGTCCACCCCGGCCAATCGCCATCGCGAGCTTGTCTTCTTCAACCGCGATATTCATGGTATGCGTGTCTTCATCAACAACAATGGAAGTGACTTCCGCCGGTGACATCGCATTGATCACAAACTGCGCTGGATTCTCATCCCACAGAATGATATCGACTCGCTCACCTGCCAGTTCATTGGATACTGACTGTACACGCGATCCGCGCATACCGACACAGGCACCGACCGGATCAAGGCGGGAATCAAGCGATTCCACCGAAATTTTCGCACGCGAACCAGGATCACGGGCACCGCCGATAATCCTCAGCAGACCCTGATCGACCTCAGGCACCTCGAGTTTGAACAACTCAACCAGAAATTCGGGCGCTGTACGACTGACAAACAGTTGCGGACCACGGGTTTCCGCACGTACTTCCTTCAGGTAACCGCGCAGCCTGTCACCGCTGCGCACAGCTTCTCTGGGGATCATCTCTTCACGCGGAATAAACGCTTCAACGTTCTCACCCAGATCGATGTACACATTGCCGCGCTCAACACGCTTGACCGTACCCATGACCAGCTCGCCTTCACGTCCCTGATAGGCGTCAATGACGCGGGCTCGCTCAGCTTCACGTACCTTCTGCACGATAACCTGTTTTGCAGTTTGTGCTGCAATACGACCGAACTCGACTGATTCGATCTGCTCTTCGGTGTAATCACCGAGCTGAATTTCGGGATCGTCTATCTGGGCAGCATCCAGGGTAATTTCTGCCAGCGGATTTTCCAGGCCTTCACCAGTATCCTCGACCACCAGCCAACGTCGATATGTATCATAATCACCTGTTTCACGATCGATATCGACACGCACTTCGATATCCTTGTTGTTCTTCTTTCGTGTTGCGGTAGCCAGTGCAGCTTCGATCGCCTCGAAGATAATCTCTTTATCAACGCCTTTTTCATTCGAAACTGCGTCTGCTACATAGAGAATATCTTTATTCATTTTGCGGTTACTCCCATTATCTTGTGTGCAACTTATTTGCCAAATTCAGGCACAAGTCGCGCCTTTTCGATTGATGCCAGTGGCAGTAAAAACTGCTGGCCATCACATTCAATAGTTATCTCATCACCTTCGATACCGCGCAAACGGCCCTTGAAGTTTCGCCGCCCGTCAATTGCCATACCGGTCTTGATGTTGACGAGTTCTCCGGTGAATCGTTCATAATCCTTGATGCCTCGCAACGGCCGGTCCATTCCGGGCGAAGACACTTCCAGGTTGTAGTGCCCCGGGATCGGATCTTCAACATCGAGCAAGGCACTGACCTGGTTGCTTACTGCGCTACAATCTTCCAGCTGGATACCGTCTTCGCTGTCGATATACAGCCTCAACACACCATGCCTCGTACTCGGTTGATACTCGATCTCAACCAGCTCATAACCCAGTGCAGTCACTATCGGTTCAAGCAGATCCCATAACTCAGTCAGGTTCCGTTGCATCAAGCTTCAACCTACAGGTCTGATCATTAATTTATCGACACTAACAAAAAGGCCCCGTAAACGGAGCCTTGAAAAAAATTCCTCGTGCGCCCTGCACTGTCTCGGTGTAATCACATAGTCAGTACACTAGGCAGCGGAGAGTAGTAAATTCGAACCAGCTACTACATCTCACATCTAGGTGGCGAATGATAGTGAAATTTGCAGAAAATATCAATCAGTTAATTGGCCCAGACCAGTTGTCGGCCAGCTATTTTGCTAGAACGGAATATCATCATCGAAGCCGTCTTCCACCATGGCAGCAGCCGGTTCGGGTTTGCTGGCAGACGAATTCTGTGCCGGTGCATAACTGTCACCTGCAGAGCGCCCACCCAGCATCTGCATTTCATTTGCAACAATTTCAGTGGTATAGCGATCATTGCCGCTTTTGTCCTGCCATTTGTTGGTGCGCAAACTGCCTTCAACATAGACCTGCGAACCCTTGCGCAGGTATTCGCCGGCAATTTCACCAAGACGGCCAAAAAATACCACATTGTGCCATTCAGTGCGGTCTTTCTGTTCACCGGATTGCTTGTCTTTCCAGCTATCTGACGTCGCAATCGAGATTTTGGTGACAGCGCCACCACTTGGCATATAACGGGTTTCAGGGTCCTTGCCACAATTACCAACCAGGATTACTTTATTAATACCACGTGCCATTATTTTTACTCCATCGTTCGCAGATCAGTTGTTATTAGCCATAAACGATAACAGTTTTTTGTCATCAAGAACATGCTTTTCAACCTTAAGATAGGCCACACCTTCATTGGCCAGCACAGACACCTCGACGACACCGGCAACAGCCGCCAGCTCGCGCGTCAGGTCTGTTACTTCAGACTCGTTGCGGATGCCAACATTGAGCAGGTAGGTGCTCAGATTGCGTGGTTGCCGCATGCTTGAAGCCAGCAGCAGCCACAGCAGCAGTACTGCAATTACAGTGATATAGAGGCCGTCTGCGCCCCACTGCCCCTGTACGGCACCACCGACCACACCGCCTGCGAACGCCCCCATAAACTGGCTGCTGGAATATACGCCCATCGCGGTCCCTTTCAGCGTCGCCTGTGCCGTTTTTGAAATCAGCGACGGCAGTGAGGCTTCGAGTAAATTGAAGCCTGCGAAGAACAATACCAGTGGTATCGTCAGCGTGATCAGGTCGGTGCTGTAGATAAACCCGGCTACGGCGATTGACACGGTAGCAATGGCACCGAGAAATACCTGCTTCATCCTGCGTTTGCGCTCAGCGATAATCACAAACGGCAGCATCAGCACCAGCGACAGCACAAATACCGGCAAATACAGTTTCCAGTGCTCGGCTGCAGCGAGACTGGCGGTATCACGCAACTCGAGCGGCATCACCAGAAATACACACATCAGACTAAAATGCAGGATAAATATGCCAACATCCAGCCGCAGTAACTGGCTGTCTTTGAGCACAACCGTTAAAGCAGCTGACTGCACTTCGGCGTCGCTGTGAAAATGCGTCTGCAACGGATCCGGTACGACCAGATAGAGGATGGCGATGCCAATCAATGCGAGTACCGCGGTGCTGGCAAAAATACCGGAGATACCGATCCATTCATTGATAACGGGCCCGAGCACCATGGCCGCTGCGAACGCCACGCCGATACTGGCGCCGATCAGGGCCATCATCTTGGTGCGGTGCTCTTCCCGGGAAAGGTCTGCCGCCAGCGCCATCAGCGCCGCTGCGATTGCCCCGGAACCCTGAAGTGCACGCCCGAAAATAATGCCGTAGATGCTGTCAGCATTCGCAGCCACCAGGCTGCCCAGCGCAAAAATCACCAGACCGGCGAAAATCACCGGTTTGCGCCCGATACGGTCAGACAACATGCCGAAAGGGATCTGCAGTAGTGCCTGGGTAAGGCCGTAGATGCCCAGTGCCAGGCCAGTGAGCAAGGGCGTCGCCTCCGGCAGCTGCTCCGCATACAAGGCAAACACCGGCATGATCATGAACAGGCCGAGCATGCGAAAGGCATAAATCAGGGCGAGCGCAATGCCTGCACGACGCTCGGTTTTACCCAGATTTTGCTGAAATGCGGACACAACACTTGACCCGAATGATAAAAGCACGGCATTCTAGCAGATTGGCTTTATACCCTGATATGCAGTTATGGATACAATCCAGATTCGCGGCGCCCGCACCCACAACCTGAAGAACATTGATGTTGATATTCCGCGCGACAAGCTCATCGTGATTACCGGCCTGTCCGGCTCAGGCAAGTCCTCACTGGCTTTTGACACCATTTTTGCCGAAGGCCAGCGACGTTACGTGGAGTCACTGTCTGCCTACGCCCGTCAATTTCTGTCGATGATGGAAAAACCCGATGTCGACCATATCGAAGGCCTGTCGCCGGCCATCTCCATTGAGCAGAAAACCACGTCACACAATCCGCGCTCGACCGTAGGCACGGTGACAGAGATCTACGACTACCTGAGGCTGTTGTTTGCCCGTGCCGGCACACCCCGTTGCCCGACACACGACACCACACTGGAGGCACAGACCGTCAGCCAGATGGTTGACCAGATTCTGGCATTGCCTGCGGATAGCCGACTGATGTTACTGGCACCGGTCATCCGTGAACGCAAAGGTGAATATCATGCGCTGTTCGCCGACCTGAAACAGCAGGGTTTTCTTCGTGCTCGCGTTGACGCTACGGTATACGAACTCGATGACGTACCTGAGCTGGAATCGGGCAAAAAGCACACCATCGAGGTCGTGGTCGACCGTTTCAAGGTCCGCGATGACATCAAGCTCAGGTTGGCCGAATCGTTTGAAACCGCACTGCACCTGGCCGATGATGTCGCCACTGTTGCCTGGATGGACGAGACGGAAAACGCAGACCTGGTGTTTTCGGCACGCTTTGCCTGCCCGAGTTGCGGCTATAGCCTGCAGGAGCTCGAACCGCGCCTGTTTTCCTTTAACAACCCGGCGGGTGCCTGTCCAGAATGTGATGGCATCGGTAACCAGCAATTCTTCGACCCTGATCGCGTGGTTTCGAATCCGCACCTGAGCCTGGCCGGAGGCGCCATACGCGGCTGGGACAGACGCAATGCCTATTATTTCAGCATCATTACTGCACTGGCCGAGCATTACGACTTTGATATCGAGGTGCCCTTCGAGGAACTCGACGACAAGGTAAAAAACATACTGCTGTACGGCAGTGGCAAGGAAAAAATCGAATTCCATTTCCCCGGACACCGTGGCCGGCGCGGCAAAAAACGCAGCCATGCCTTTGAAGGTGTGCTGCACAACATGGGGCGCCGTTACCGCGAAACCGAATCGAATGTAGTTCGCGAGGAGCTGGCAAAATACCTGTCGCAACAGCCCTGTCCCACCTGTCACGGCAGTCGCCTGAACCAGGCGGCACGGCATGTATTCATCGATGACAGGACATTACCTGAAATCACCGCGATGCCGATCGTCCAGGCAGATGCGTTTTTTACCGGGCTCAAGCTTGCTGGCCAGCGTGGTGAAATTGCGGCGAAAATCAACAATGAAATTTCTGCACGACTGCGGTTTCTGGTCAACGTCGGCCTCGATTATCTGACACTGGAGCGCAGCTCGGATACCTTATCCGGTGGCGAATCACAGCGTATTCGACTGGCCAGCCAGATTGGCGCCGGCCTGGTCGGCGTAATGTATATTCTTGATGAGCCTTCGATCGGTCTGCACCAGCGCGATAACGACCGCCTGCTGACCACGCTGACGCATCTACGTGATATCGGCAACACCGTCATCGTGGTCGAACATGATGAAGAAGCCATCCTGAGCGCAGATTACGTCATCGATATAGGACCCGGTGCAGGCGTACATGGTGGTGAAATTATTGCCCAGGGCAGCCCGGGTGAAATCATGTCGAACAGGCACTCGATCACCGGGCAATATCTTGCCGGTGTTAAACAGATCGAGATTCCGGCTAAGCGTACAGCGGCCAGTTCCAGCGTATTCTCCATCACAGGCGCCACCGGCAACAACCTGCAACAGCTGGATGTCGAGTTCCCGGTGGGCTTGTTTACCTGCATAACAGGCGTGTCCGGCTCGGGTAAATCAACGCTGGTGAATGATACGCTTTATGCCATCCTGGCACGTGAAATTAACAACAACTCCATGCCAGTAGCAGCGCACGAGTCACACCAGGGTATAGAACATTTCGATAAAGTCGTTGAAATCAACCAGGCACCCATCGGCAGGACCCCGCGTTCAAACCCGGCGACCTATACCGGTCTGTTTACACCGATACGTGAACTGTTCTCGGCCACGCAGGAAGCACGTTCACGCGGCTATAAACCCGGACGTTTCAGCTTCAATGTGAAGGGCGGTCGCTGTGAAGCCTGCCAGGGTGGTGGTGTTATCAAGGTAGAAATGCATTTTCTACCTGACGCCTACGTACCCTGCGATGTGTGCCAGAGCAAACGCTATAATCGTGAAACGCTGGAAATCAAATACAAGGGTAAAAATATCCAGCAAGTACTGGATATGACGGTAGAAGATGCACTGATCTTCTTTGACGCGATTCCGGTTATCAGGCGAAAACTGCAGACCTTGATGGATGTTGGCCTTTCCTATATCACCCTTGGTCAGCGTGCGACCACGTTGTCCGGCGGGGAAGCCCAACGCATCAAACTCTCACGTGAATTATCCAAGCGCGATACCGGCCGTACTGTTTACATTCTGGATGAACCAACCACGGGCCTGCATTTTCATGATGTACAACAACTGCTAGATGTGTTGAATCGCTTGCGTGATCACGGCAACACTGTAATTGTCATCGAGCACAATATGGATATTATCAAAACAGCCGACTGGATTATCGACCTTGGTCCTGAAGGCGGTTACAAGGGCGGACAATTGATAGCATGCGGCACCCCCGAGCAGGTTGCTGAAAATTCCGCTTCATTCACTGGCCACTACCTGAAAAGCATTTTGAATCCCGAGCAGAATAAAAAAGCTGTGAGTTGAGCTCAGAATTGGACTTGGGTCTGAGCAAAGTCCGGGTGTATGATTAATGTATAGAAAGGAGATTAAATATGTTTCTAAAGAAAAAAAGTGATGGTCATTTAGTAGAAGTTTTAAGTTTGAAGGATTTGTTTGATCCATTTAATGGCAACATAGTGGGTCGTCTTCATTTTGGAGAGGAATTGCAGGATCCTGACAAGTTCGGCAAAGATGATTTACAGTTTCTTTCGGGTGAAGCGTTGCCGGTGTGTTGGACTGATTCACATTACCGCGACGACGAAATTAAACGCACTAGCTAACATTCCACAGTATTTAATCTCGTCAAGGTGCCAACAACGCAAAGATAACTTGTTATTTTTGCGCGGTTAAATAATACCTTTATATTTTAATCCTTTGCGGTCTTTGCGCCTTGGCGAGAAAACAAGCAGTCAAAACATAAAAGCCAGCTTTATGCTGGCTTTTATGTTGTTATCGAATACTGATGAACTAGTCTTCAGCCGCAGTACTTTCGGGACGATCGACGAGCTCGATGTAGGCCATTGGTGCAGTATCACCCGGACGATAGCCACATTTCATGATGCGGGTATAACCGCCTGCGCGTTCTTTATAACGCGGGCCGAGCTCATTGAACAGTTTGCCGACAGCTGAATTATCACGCAACCTGGCAAAGGCCAGTCGACGTTTGGAAACTGAATCTTCCTTCGCCATAGTAATCAGTGGCTCGGCAACCCGACGCAGCTCTTTCGCTTTTGGCAGAGTTGTCTTGATAATTTCGTGCTCGAACAGCGAAGTCGCCATATTGCTGAACATCGCCTTGCGATGACTGCTGTTTCTGTTCAGTTGACGACCTGATTTACGATGACGCATGATATTTACCCGATTCGTTTAATTAGCTGGCTTCCTTTTCCCTGATTGAAGCAGGTGGCCAGTTTTCAAGTTGAATTCCCAGTGACAGACCGTGTGATGCCAGAACGTCCTTGATTTCGGTCAGTGACTTTTTACCAAGATTAGGTGTTCTGAGCAGCTCAACCTCAGTGCGCTGAATCAGGTCGCCAATGTAATAAATATTTTCTGCTTTAAGGCAGTTGGCAGATCGAACTGTAAGCTCGAGCTCATCAACCGGACGCAGCAGTATCGGATCGATATCTGCTTCTACATCGGCTTCTGTTTCATCTTCCATGCTTTGCAGGTTAACAAAGGATGACAGCTGGCTCTGCAAGATCGTTGCCGCAGTACGGATAGCCGCTTCCGGATCAACTGTTCCGTTGGTCTGCAAATCAATAATCAGCTTGTCCAGGTTTGTACTCTGGGCAACACGGGCATTTTCCACGTTATAAGCAACGCGACGAATCGGGCTATAAGATGCATCCAGCTTAAGGTGCCCAATAACAGCGCTTTCGCTATCATCTTTACGACGTGTAACCGGCTGATATCCGCGGCCCTTGGTAACCGTAAGCGTCATGTTGAGCTTGCCTTCCTTGTTGAGGCTGGCAATAACATGCTCAGGATTGACGATTTCGACATCATGACCCGTTTCAATATCACCTGCTGTTACAACACCGGCCCCCGCTTTTTTAAGGGTAATAGTCGTTTCGGTATTGTTGTGCATAAGCAGCGCCACGCCTTTCAGGTTGAGTAAAATTTCCAGCACGTCTTCCTGCACACCATCGATTGTGCTGTATTCATGAACAACGCCTTCGATTTCCACTTCAGTGATAGCGCTGCCTTCAATCGATGACAGCAAAATACGCCGCAGGGCATTACCAAGTGTATGACCAAAGCCCCTTTCCAGTGGCTCAAGCGCAACTTTTGCGTGCGTTTCGCTATATGCTTGAACGTTAATAGTACGTGGTGTGAGTAATTCTTCTGACATGCCCTATATTATCCTCTAATTGGATGCTGCCTTACTTGGAGTAAAGTTCCACAACAAGCTGTTCGTTGATATCTGGTGGAAGATCGGTACGTTCGGGTACGTTCTTGAATGTTGCTTCCAGCTTGCCTTCATCTAGCGAAATCCAGTCAACAATACCCCTGGCTTTTGCCAGATTAAGCGAATCAGTGATACGGGTCTGCTTCTTCGCCTTCTCGCGAACGGTAATCACATCATTAGGTCTCACCTGATATGAAGGTATGTTCACAACCTTGTTATTGACCAGGATCGCCTTATGATTGACCAACTGGCGGGCCTCGGCACGTGTGGCACCGAAACCACTACGATAAACCACATTATCCAGACGAGTTTCCAGTAACGAAAGCAGATTCTCGCCGGTTGAGCCCTTCTGGCTTGCGGCTGATTTGTAGTAATTGCGGAACTGCTTTTCCAGTACGCCATAGATACGACGTAATTTTTGTTTTTCACGCAATTGCAATGCGTAGTCAGACAAACGGGTACGACGTGTACCATGCTGGCCTGGAATCTGGTCAGCCTTGCATTTGCTGTCCAGCGGACGCAGCGCAGATTTCAATTCAAGGTCAACGCCTTCACGACGACTGAGCTTGCATTTTGGTCCGGTATATTTAGCCACTTACATTTTCTCCGGTCTTAAACGCGACGCCTTTTGGGCGGACGGCAACCATTATGTGGGATTGGTGTTACGTCGGTGATATTCATTATCTTGAAGCCGACATTATTCAGTGATCGAACTGCAGATTCACGGCCAGGCCCTGGTCCACGAACCATTACGTCGAGGTTTTTCATGCCGTATTCAAGCGCACGGGTACCGGCACGTTCTGCTGCAACCTGGGCAGCAAAAGGCGTGCTCTTGCGTGAGCCGCGAAAGCCGGAGCCACCCGCAGTCGCCCAGGCCAGTGTATTACCCTGACGATCAGTAATCGTTATGATGGTGTTATTAAACGACGCAAAAATATGAGCAACCCCATCGGTTACAGAGCGTTTAATTTTTTTTCGTGTTTCAGCTTTAGCCATTACAGTTGTTCCGATTTTCAGGCAAATTATTTAGATACAGGCCTACGCGGACCCTTACGTGTGCGCGCATTGGTACGAGTTCTCTGGCCACGCAGTGGCAAGCCACGGCGATGACGAATTCCGCGGTAGCTGCCCAGATCCATCAAGCGCTTGATATTCATAGAGACTTCACGACGAAGGTCACCCTCTATGGTGTATTTACCGACCTCGGTTCTCAGTTTTTCCAGTATATCTTCGGAGAGATCTCCAATTTTCTGGGTCTGTTCGATACCGGTGCTGGCACAAATTTGCTGCGCACGCGTGCGGCCAATGCCATAGATATACGTCAGGCCTATGACAGTATGCTTGTTCGGTGGAATGTTAATTCCTGCTATTCGAGCCATTCTTGTTCCCGTTTGAGCGCGGCAAAGCGCGCAATTTTAGCGATTATAATGTGTCAAATCAACCAGCTCAGAAGACCTAGCCCTGACGCTGCTTGTGGCGCGGATCAGTACAAATCACGCGGACCACGCCATGGCGCTTGATTATTTTGCAGTTGCGACACATCCTTTTGACTGATGCACGTACTTTCATCTCAATACTCCGGTTTAGACCGATACACTAACGTTTGTAATTCTGCAGATTTGCCTTTTTCATGAGGCCTTCATATTGATGAGACATCATGTGTGACTGAATCTGTGCCATGAAATCCATAACGACCACGACAATAATCAACAGGGATGTACCACCAAAGTAGAACGGCACATTCCAGTACAAAATCAAAAATTCCGGCAGCAGGCACACCGACGTGATATAGATAGCGCCGACAAAAGTCAGGCGTGTCATCACGGTATCAATGTACTTTGCTGTCTGCTCACCCGGGCGTATGCCTGGAATGAACGCACCTGATTTCTTCAGGTTGTCTGCGGTTTCACGCGCGTTAAACACCAGCGCGGTGTAGAAAAAGCAGAAAAATATAATCGCCAGCGCATACAGCATTACGTATACAGGCTGCCCTGGAGCCAGTGTTCCAGCGATATCCTGCAGCCATTCCATGCCTTCAGACTGCCCAAACCAGCTACCCATGGTTGCCGGAAACAAAATGATGCTGGAGGCAAAAATCGGCGGAATAACACCGGCCATATTCAATTTCAGCGGCAAATGGCTGCTCTGGGCAGCATACATACGCCTGCCCTGCTGGCGCTTGGCATAATTCACCGTAATACGTCGCTGACCTCGCTCTACAAAGACAACGAAACCTGTGACCGCGACCGCCATTACAAACAGGAAGATCGAGGTCAACGTGTGCAGCTCACCAGTACGTACCAGCTCCAGAGTACCACCGATGGCACTTGGCAGGCCTGCCACAATGCCTGCAAAAATAATCATCGATATACCGTTACCGATACCACGCTCGGTTACCTGCTCACCGAGCCACATCAGGAACATGGTGCCAGTAACCAGTGTCACCGCAGCGGTGAACACAAAGCCGAAGCCCGGACTCAGCACCAGCGGATTTACACCAACCGACTGACCCTGTAATGCCGTCGATATCCCGATTGACTGGAAAGTTGCCAGAACCAGGGTGAAATACCGGGTATAGGTCGCTATTTTTCGACGACCGGACTCGCCTTCCTTCTTGATCTGCTCCAGTGACGGTACGGTTACCGCCAGCAACTGCATGATAATCGATGCCGATATATAGGGCATGATACCAAGCGCAAATATCGACATACGTCCCAGCGCACCACCTGAAAACAGGTTAAAAACACCGAGAATACTGCCTTTCTGCTGATCGAACAGGGTAGACAACACTGTTGGATCGATCCCGGGTACAGGAATAAATGCGCCTATACGAAATACGATCAAGGCACCGACTACAAACAGCAAACGCTGCTTTAGCTCCTTCAGATTACCTAGTCCCAGACCTGCCATGACGTTTCAAGACTGAAATCAGTCCTGGATTTTACCGCCGGCGGCTTCGATGGCCTTGCGAGCACCTGGAGTAACAGCGATAGCCTTAAGCTGGACGCCTTTACTGATTTCACCGGAGGCAATGACTTTCGCTATCTGCGTGGTTGCGGGCACGATATTGGCATCAATCAATGCCTGAAGATCAATCACGTCAGCCTGCACCTTCTCAAGCTCATGCAACCTCACTTCTGCACGCGTGGATGCCTTTCTCGAATTAAATCCAACTTTGGGCAAACGACGCTGCAAAGGCATCTGACCACCTTCAAATCCGACCTTGTGAAAACCGCCTGAGCGAGATTTCTGGCCTTTATGGCCGCGCGCGCAGGTTTTACCCCAGCCGCTACCAATGCCACGCCCAACACGTTTGCTGGATTTATTGCTGCCTTCAGCAGGATGCAGATTATTTAATTGCATACCATATCCCCTCGTTAGGCCTCTTCTACCGACAACATGTATGACACTTTGTTAATCATGCCACGGTTTTCAGGCGTATCTTTAACCACTACAGAATGATTTGTACGGCGCAAACCCAGTCCACGCACACAAGCCCGGTGTTTCTTCAGCCTGCCTGATGCGCTCTTTATCAGTGTTACCTTGAGTTCTTTATCAGCCATATCATTAACCCAGAATTTCTTCTACAGTTTTACCGCGCTTGGCAGCTACGTATGCAGGCGATGCCATACCAGTTAGTCCATTGATGGTAGCGCGAACAACGTTGACCGGGTTGCGCGTGCCATTGATTTTGGCCAGCACATTTCTTACACCCACAGCCTCAAACACAGCACGCATTGCACCACCGGCAATAATACCTGTACCTTCAGATGCTGGCTGCATGTAGACATTGGCAGCGCCATGTATACCATTTGTTGCATGCTGCAGCGTTCCACCGATGAGATCCACTTTCTTCATGTTTTTGCGCGCACGATCCATGGCTTTTTGTATGGCCAGCGGTACTTCTTTAGCCTTGCCATAACCAAAACCAATCTGACCCTTACCGTCACCAACAACAGTTAGTGCTGTAAAACCAAATTGACGACCGCCCTTCACTACCTTGGCAACACGATTAACTGCTACCAGTTTTTCAATCAGATCATCTTTAGATGTGGGTGCTTCTATGTTAGCCATTCTTAAATCCTGTCGTTACGCTCTACAACTTCAAACCGTTTTCGCGTGCAGCATCAGCCAATGCCTTGATTCTGCCGTGATACTTAAAGCCTGAACGATCAAATGCAACCTGATCAACTCCTGCCGATTTTGATTTCTCAGCAATCGCCTTGCCAACTGCAGCTGCAGCTTCGGCATTACCGGTTGACTTTAAACCATCACGCAATTCTTTTTGCACAGTTGACGCGCTGGCTACCACCTTGTTGCCTGCCGGATCAATTACCTGGGCATAGATATGTCTTGGTGTGCGGTGCACGCTAAGACGATGAGCACCAAGCTCACGAATTTTTGCGCGTGTTCTTTTTGCTCTACGGTTTCTGTTTTCTTTTTTCGATTTCATCGCGATTGCCTGCTTACTTCTTCTTGGCTTCTTTACGTAGTACGCGCTCATCAGAGTAGCGAACACCTTTACCCTTGTATGGCTCAGGTGGACGATAAGCACGTATCTCGGCTGAAACCTGTCCAACCTTTTGCTTGTCAGCGCCTTTTACAACAATCTCGGTCTGACTCGGTGTTTCTACTGTAATACCTTCAGGCACGTCATATACAACAGGATGAGAAAAACCAAGGGTTAAATTCAGCTTGTTACCCTGTGCCTGTGCACGATATCCAACACCGACCAGCTCCAGCTTTTTCTCAAAGCCCTGGTTGACTCCAGTGACCATATTATCTGCCAGCGAACGCATGGTGCCCGCCATTGCCACAGAACCATCAACACCATCTTTACCACTGAAATTGAGTACGTTGTCTTCCTGCTTGACCTGCACCTTGTTATTTACTTCCATTGACATGGTGCCGTTCTTGCCTTTCACAGACATCGACTGTCCACTGATGCTGACTTCAACACCTGATGGAATTTCTACCGGTTTGTTTGCTATACGTGACATTTCAAAACTCTTAAATTAATTATGATCAAACGATGACGTTAAGAAATCGTACAGATCACTTCACCACCACGGCCTTCAGTCCTGGCTTTTTTATCTGTCATTACACCTGCAGAAGTTGAAATGATCGCGATTCCCAGACCATTCAGCACCTCTGGCAACTCGTCCTTGTTTTTATAAATACGCAAACCCGGACGGCTGACACGTTTCATTTCATCGATAACCGGATCACCCTGGTAGTATTTCAACGTAACCGTCAACTGCGGCTTGGCATCACTGCTAACCTGAAAATCGTTTATGTAACCCTGCTCTTTCATCACGCCTGCGATTGCCAGCTTTGCTTTAGACGAAGGCATAACTACATCAGCCTTGGCGGCAGATTGTGCATTTCTTATGCGTGTTAGCATGTCAGCAATTGGATCTGTCATCATGATTAAATACCTACCCGCTTACCAGCTAGCCTTGACCAGGCCCGGAATATCTCCACGCATGGCAGTTTCTCTTAATTTATTGCGGCACAGTCCAAACTTGCGGTAATAGCCGTGTGGACGACCAGTCACGCGACAACGGTTTCGCTGTCTTGCCGGGCTGGAATCACGTGGCAGCATTTGCAATTGTTTTTGTGCGTCCATCTTTTCTTCAATGCTCGCGTCAGCACTCTTCAGTATAGCGCGTAATACATCACGTTTTTCTGCATATTTCTTTACAAGGCGTGTGCGCTTGTGCTCACGTTGTATCATTGAAATTTTTGCCATATCCGCTTTCTCTATCTCTAACTCAGTTCTTGAACGGGAAGTTAAATGCTGCCAGCAATGCGCGGGCATCTTCGTCATTGGTTGCAGACGTGGTAATGTTTATATCCATACCACGCAATGCATCAATTTTCTCATACTCGATCTCAGGAAAAATGATCTGCTCCTTGACGCCCATGTTGTAATTGCCGCGACCATCGAATGCCTTGGGACTCATGCCGCGAAAATCACGAATACGTGGAATAGCAACACTGATCAGACGATCCAGAAATTCATACATACGCTCTTTGCGCAATGTCACCTTGCAGCCAATTGGATAACCATCGCGCACCTTGAACGATGCAACTGATTTACGCGCAAGCGTGGTAACCGGCTTTTGACCGGAAATTTTTTCCATATCAGCAAGAGCGTTCTCAATAACCTTCTTGTCGCCAATTGCCTCACCGACGCCCATGTTAATGGTGATTTTTTCAATGCGCGGAACCTGCATTACATTCTGGTAAGCGCGCTCGTCCATCAACTTGCTGACAACATTGTCTTTATAAAATTGCTGTAATCTCGCCATAATAACTAAACCTAAACGTCAACAACTTCGCCGTTGGACTTGAAGTAGCGCACCTTGCGATCATCTTCCAACACCTTGAAGCCCACACGATCACCCTTGTTTGTCACAGGGTTGAACAACATTACATTCGAAACATGAATGGGCATTTCTTTCTCAACAATACCACCCTCTACACCCTGCATAGGATTCGGCCTGGTATGCTTCTTGACCATATTGATCGATTCAACCAGAACACGGTCATCAGCCACTACCTTAAGGACCGTACCTTGACGCCCCTTATCCTTACCACTGATAACAATAACCTGGTCACCTTTACGTAAACGTTTCATGCCGATACCTCCTACAACACTTCCGGTGCAAGCGATATGATCTTCATGAACCTTTCAGTCCTGAGCTCACGCGTTACCGGGCCGAAAATACGAGTGCCTATTGGCTGCAATGCGTTATTCAGTAACACGGCTGCGTTTGTATCAAAACGAATCAGGGAACCATCCGGCCTGCGCACACCTTTAGTAGTACGCACAACAACGGCATTATAAACTTCGCCTTTTTTCACCTTGCCGCGGGGTATAGCATCCTTGACGCTTACCTTTATCACATCACCAACAGAAGCATAACGACGATGAGACCCACCAAGCACCTTAATGCACTGCACTTTTCGCGCACCGCTATTATCAGCAGCATTTAAAACTGTTTGCATCTGTATCATGAGTGCTTCCTGTAACCTATCTCTTCGTAGAGTCTCTTGTAATAGCCAAACTTGTTATCAGGCTTCGCCTGCTTTCTCGACGATCTCAACCAGTCGCCATGATTTTGTTTTAGACATTGGGCGACATTGTTCTATCACAACAATATCACCCTTGTTACATTCATTATTCTCATCATGCACGTGTAGCTTGGTTGAGCGCCTGATATATTTTCCGTAAACAGGGTGCTTGATACGGCGTTCAATAGTAACCGTAACACTTTTATCCATGGCAGCACTTGTAACAGAACCAGTTAATGAGCGCTGTACCTTTTCAGTCTGGGCTGTAGATTCAGCCGCTGTTGATTCACCCGCAGTTGATTCACTTGTCGCCATTATCAGCTACCTGTCTCGGTTTTTTGATTAAGCACGGTTTTGATACGTGCAATATCTTTACGCACAGCACCAAAACGATGGACTTTAGGCATGTTGCCTGCACCTTGCTGCATACGTAAGTTAAACTGTTCACGACGCAAGTCGATCAACTCTTTTTTCAGGTCCTCTACGGACATGTTTTTGTATTCTGTCGCAGTCGCCATTACATCACCGTGCGTTGTACGAAAGTTGTCTTAATAGGCAGCTTGTTTGCAGCAAGACGAAATGCCTCACGCGCCAACTCCTCATCAACACCTTCCATTTCATATAAAACAGTACCTGGTTGAATCTTTGCAACCCAGTGATCGACATTACCCTTGCCTTTACCCATACGCACTTCCAGCGGCTTACTGGAAATAGGAACATCCGGAAAAATACGTATCCAGATCTTGCCACCACGCTTGATGTGACGCGTCATAGCTCGACGGGCTGCCTCGATCTGGCGTGCAGTAACTCTGCCGCGCTCAGTTGCTTTGAGGCCGAATTCGCCGAAACTGACCCTGTTTCCAGCCTGCGCAAAGCCGCGGTTCTTACCCTTGAACTGTTTGCGAAATTTTGTGCGTTTTGGTTGTAACACTTTTATATTCCTCTAGCTCGCACTGGCCGTCTTGGTTGCTTCAGTTTCATGCTGCTTGTAAAGATCAAAGATTTCACCCTTGTAGATCCATACCTTCACACCCAGGATCCCATAGGTTGTAAGTGCTTCGGCAAAGCCATAATCAATATCAGCACGAAGTGTATGCAATGGCACCCGGCCTTCGTGATAACACTCGCTGCGTGCAATTTCTGCGCCGTTTAATCGGCCACCAACCATGATCTTGACGCCTTCAGCACCCATGCGCATGGTATTCTGTATTGAGCGCTTCATCGCACGACGAAACATAACGCGGCGCTCCAGCTGTTGCGCAATACTTTCTGCAACCAGTTGGGCATCAAGCTCTGGTTTACGAATCTCTTCGATGTTTATTTTCACACTGTTGATATGTAAACCAATCAGTTTTGCCACATCTTCACGCAGCTTTTCAATATCAGCACCCTTCTTGCCAATTACCACACCCGGGCGAGCCGTATGGATGGTAATTACAGCAGCGCGTGTTGGACGCTCAATCTGGATTTTACTGACGTTGGCGTTTTCCAGTTTCTTCTTTAAGTACGCCCTCACTTTCAGATCAGCATTCAACAGATCAGCAAAATCTGATGATGATGCATACCACTTTGAATTCCAGTCTGCTGAAATCCCAAGACGAATACCTACAGGGTGTACTTTTTGTCCCATTAAATTCTCTCTTATCTGTCAGCCACTGACACAGTAATATGACTGGTACGCTTAATAATTCTGTTGCCACGACCCTTGGCACGCGCTTCGAGCCGCTTCATCACCGGGCCTGCGTCAACAAACACACGAGACACTTTCAGCTCATCGATATCAGCGCCTTCGTTGTGCTCTGCGTTTGCAATTGCCGACTCCAGCACTTTTTTCATGATGGCTGCAGATTTCGTGGTACCAAATGTCAACGAATTCAAAGCATCTTCTACCGGCAGACCACGAATCTGATCTGCAATTAGCCGGCACTTTTGCGGGGAGATGCGTGCAAATTTGTGTTTAGCTGTAACTTCCATAATCAATTACTTCACTTTCCTGTCTGCCACGTGGCCTTTGTATGTTCGTGTAAGCGCAAACTCGCCCAGCTTATGACCAACCATGTTCTCGTTGACCAGCACCGGTACATGTTGCTTGCCGTTATGCACAGCTATGGTCAGACCCACCATTTCCGGGAAAACCGTTGAACGGCGTGACCAGGTCTTGATCGGTTTGCGGTCATTTTTTTCCACTGCCTGAGTCACCTTGTTCATCAGGTGATGATCAATAAATGGACCTTTTTTTAATGAGCGTGGCACTTATATACTCCCAATCTCTTAATCTGATTAGCCTGACTCTATATGAATCAGCGCTTGTAGCGACGGCGGACGATCATGCCATCAGTACGCTTGTTACTACGTGTCCTGTATCCCTTGGTTGGCACACCCCAGGGAGACACCGGATGACGGCCGCCTGACGTTCTACCTTCACCACCTCCATGCGGGTGATCGACCGGGTTCATCACAACACCACGAACCGTGGGACGAACGCCACGCCAACGTGATGCGCCGGCCTTGCCCAGTGAACGCAGGCCATGCTCGGCATTACCTACCTCGCCAATAGTCGCGCGGCAGTTGACGTGAATCCTGCGCATTTCACCAGAACGTAACCGCAAGGTTGCATATACACCTTCGCGAGCCAGCAACTGTGCGGTTGCACCAGCGCCTCTGGCGATCTGAGCACCTTTACCAGGCTTCATCTCAATACAATGAACCTGTGTACCAACCGGAATATTTCCCAGTGGCAGGCAATTGCCCTGCTTGATAGCCGCATCAGAACCGGACTGTAAAACGTCACCCACGGTTATGCCTTTGGGCGCGATGATATAGCGACGTTCGCCATCCTGGTAACTCAACAAGGCAATATGCGCACTTCTGTTCGGGTCGTACTCGAGTCGCTCTACATGTGCAGGTATACCATCCTTGTCGCGTTTGAAATCGATGATTCGATATGCCTGCTTGTGGCCACCACCAACGTGACGCGTGGTTATGCGGCCTTTATTGTTACGCCCGCCACTCTTGCTTTTACTTTCGATTAACGAACGAACCGGAGCACCCTTGTACAGGTCGCTGTTAACCACCTTGACGACAAATCTGCGTCCAGGAGAAGTCGGCTTTGTTTTTACCAGTGCCATTTCTTCGAGCCCCTAATCTTTATTCCTAGTGCGTGCCTGCAAAATCAATGTCATTATCCGCGCTCAGTGTCACATACGCTTTACGCGCATCGGAACGCTTGCCCAGACGGCCGCCGAAACGTTTGCTCTTACCCTTTACATTAAGGATGCGGACTTTATCAACCTTGACCTTGAACAGTTCTTCAACAGCCTGTTTTACTTCAATTCTGGTAGCGTCAGTCGCCACCTTGAAAACATGCTGATTATTTTCCTCTGCCAGCAATGTGCTTTTTTCAGATACATGCGGCATCAGCAGAATTTGATACATGCGTTCCTGATTCATGACAACCACTCTTCTATGGCGCGAACTGCACCAACAGTTATGACAACATGCTCATACCGAACCAGGTTAACCGGATTCAATCCAGCCACGTCACTGACTTCCACGTTCGGCAGGTTACGTGCAGACAGGTACAGTTTTTCATCGCCGGTTTCAGTGACAATCAATGGCTTGCTGACACCCAGATCTGCAAGCTTGCCGATCAATTGCTTGGTTTTTGGCGCATCAACGGTGATGTCTTCAACAACAACCAGCCTGTCCTGGCGTGCCAGTTCAGATAAAATCGAACGAATACCGGACCTGTACATCTTGCGATTGACTTTTTGCGTGTAATCGCGCGGTTGCGCAGCGAAAGTCACTCCACCGCTACGCCATATCGGACTACGAATAGTACCGGCACGTGCACGGCCTGTACCTTTCTGGCGCCATGGTTTTGCACCGCCGCCCTTGACCGCCGAACGGTTTTTCTGCGCCTTGGTACCTGAGCGGCCCGCGGCCATATACGCAGTCACCAGCTGATGAACCAGACTTTCTTTATAATCAGCAGCGAATACTGCATCTGATACAGCGATCTTCTGTTTACTGTTGTGTAACTGCAGGTCCATCGTAATCTCTGTTCATTTACCTGTTATTTATTTGATGAGTTAGGCTTTTACCGCAGGCTTGATGACGACATCGCCGCCTTTAGCTCCGGGGATCGATCCCTTGATCAACAGCAGGCCACGCTCTTGATCGACACGAACCAGCTCCAGTGACTGTGTTGTGGTCTTAACGTTGCCCATATGACCCGACATCTTCTTGCCCTTGATCACACGACCCGGTGTTTGACACATGCCGATAGAACCGTTTGAACGGTGCGATAACGAGTTACCATGTGACATATCCTGGGTAGAAAAGTTATGACGCTTGATACCACCCTGGAACCCCTTACCAATACTGCGGCCAGTGACATCAATTTTCTGCCCGGCTTCGAAAATACCGACGTTAACTTCAGCGCCAATTTCCAGCTCAGCCGCCTCATCGCCACTGATACGGAACTCCCACAAACCGCGACCTGATTCCACACTCGCTTTAGCAAAGTGGCCGGCCATCGGCTTGGTTACGCGAGATGCACGTTTTGAACCCGTGGTCACCTGGATAGCGCGGTAGCCATCGGTGTCGTCAGTTTTGATTTGAGTAATACGGTTAGGCAGCACCTCAACGACACTGACAGGAATAGAAACGCCATCTTCAGTAAAGACACGTGTCATACCCGCTTTTCTACCTACTACACCAATAGTCATGCTGATTCCCGCTCAATAAAAAAAACTGGTTCCCCATTATTTTGAGAAAAACCAGCCACTTAATCGTGCCCAGCGCATGGCATGGAGACCACGATTAACAATTAAATTCATTCTTTCAAGACTGGCTGCACTAAACGCAGCTACTCTACTTTCGGTTTTCGCAGTATCCCTGACCACCCCAATTTTATTGATGAGGTCTTATCATCAAGGACTTACGATAATAAGAAACTTCGCGCCGGAACCTGAATAGCGGGTTAGTGTGTATCTCGCCATTTGCCCGACAGCAAAGCCCGCGCATTATACAGGAATTTTAGTCCTGCTAACAAGCGCGAATCGCCACAAATTGATGGGATTTGTGGCGTTTTGTTACTGACCCCGATGTATCAAGGCCAACCTGGGTGCATTCAAGCACCCCCATTAGCAATCACCTATGTGATTGAGAATAGGACCAACTGAAAATCGAATTCTCGGTTGGCGTGCACGGACAAGCCGTGGATGGCTTGTTCTGTGTTTGAGACTAGTTCAGCTTGATTTGCACATCGACACCCGCCGACAGATCAAGCTTCATCAGCGCATCCACAGTTTTGTCTGTCGGGTCGATGATATCCAGCAGACGTTTATGGGTACGAATTTCATACTGGTCACGCGCATCTTTATTGACATGCGGGGAAATCAGCACGGTATAGCGCTCGATCTTGGTCGGCAGCGGTATCGGACCACGGACGTGCGCCCCTGTTCTTTTGGCTGTTTCGACGATTTCACTTGCAGACTTATCGATCAAATGATGATCGAATGCTTTCAGCCTGATACGTATCTGTTGGTTAGCAGCTGCCATAATATTTACTCTATAATTTTACTTACAACGCCGGCACCTACGGTGCGGCCACCTTCACGGATCGCAAAACGCAAACCTTCTTCCATCGCAATCGGAGCAATCAGGCTCACGATCATCTTCACGTTGTCTCCCGGCATCACCATCTCAACCCCTTCCGGCAGATCACAGGCACCAGTCACGTCCGTGGTACGAAAGTAGAACTGGGGACGGTAATTATTGAAGAACGGCGTGTGACGCCCGCCTTCATCCTTCGACAACACGTATACTTCGCACTCAAACTTGGTGTGCGGGGTCACCGATTTCGGCTTGCAGCACACCTGGCCACGCTCTACGTCTTCTCGCTTGGTACCGCGCAGCAACAGGCCAACGTTGTCACCCGCACGGCCTTCGTCCAGCAGCTTGCGGAACATTTCCACGCCCGTCACCGTCGTCGTCTGCGTGTCGCGGATACCCACTATCTCGATTTCCTCGCCCACCTTGACGATGCCGCGCTCAACACGTCCAGTCACCACCGTACCGCGACCCGAGATCGAGAATACGTCCTCGACCGGCATCAGGAACGGCTGGTCAATCGCGCGCTCCGGCTCCGGTATGTAGGCATCCATCGCTTCCACCAGCTTGAGGATCGACGGTGCGCCAATCTCCGAGGTGTCACCTTCCAGCGCCTTCAGCGCTGAACCGGTGATGATCGGCGTGTCGTCACCCGGAAACTCGTAGGCATCCAGCAGTTCGCGTACTTCCATTTCAACCAGTTCCAGCAGCTCGGCGTCATCCACCATGTCCGCCTTGTTCAGGTAAACCACGATGTACGGTACACCCACCTGGCGTGACAGCAGGATGTGCTCACGCGTCTGCGGCATCGGGCCGTCGGCCGCTGAACATACCAGTATCGCACCGTCCATCTGCGCCGCACCGGTGATCATGTTCTTCACGTAGTCCGCGTGACCCGGGCAGTCAACGTGGGCGTAGTGACGATTCGGGCTTTCGTACTCAACGTGCGAGGTCGCAATCGTAATACCACGCGCCTTCTCTTCCGGGGCGTTATCAATCTGGTCAAAGGCTTTGACATCGCCACCCTGCGCTTCCGCCATGACCTTCGTCAGCGCCGCCGTCAGCGTCGTCTTGCCATGGTCCACGTGACCAATTGTGCCCACGTTTACGTGGGGTTTCGTTCTTTCAAATTTTTCCTTAGACACTGTTGCTTACCTCGTAAAACTTTAGTTCTGTTATCAGGCAGACCTGGTATTAATTACCGCATCCGCAATGTTCTGCGGTGCTTCTGCGTATTTTTCAAATTCCATCGAATAAGTTGCGCGGCCCTGAGTAGCCGAACGCAGGGCTGTCGCATATCCAAACATCTCTGACAGCGGCACCTGGGCACGAATCACCTTGCCGGCCGGTGCATCTTCCATACCGCCAACGATGCCACGGCGCCTGTTCAGGTCACCCATGACATCACCCATATAATCTTCAGGAGTCACAACTTCGACTTTCATGATCGGCTCCATAATGGCCGGATCCGCCTTCAGTGCACCTTCTTTAAAACCCATTGAACCGGCAATCTTGAAAGCCATTTCACTGGAGTCGACATCGTGATACGAGCCGTCATACAAACTCACTTTGACATCCTCCACAGGGTAGCCTGCGAGCACACCATTTTTCATCTGTTCCTGGATGCCTTTATCAACAGCCGGGATATATTCTTTCGGTACCACACCGCCAGCGATTTCGTTGACGAATTCATAACCGGTGCCCGGTGCCTGTGGCTCGATGCGCAGGTAAACGTGACCATATTGACCGCGGCCACCCGACTGGCGCACAAACTTGGACTCCTGCTCAACCGACTTGCGCAGCGCTTCACGATAAGCAACCTGCGGATTACCCACATTCGCCTCAACGCTGAATTCTCGCTTCATGCGATCAACAATAATTTCCAGGTGCAGCTCACCCATTCCGGAAATAATAGTCTGGCCTGATTCCTCATCAGTCCTGACACGAAATGACGGATCTTCCTGCGCCAGCTTGCCGAGCGCGATACCCATCTTTTCCTGGTCGGCCTTGGTCCTGGGCTCGACCGCAACAGAGATAACCGGTTCCGGAAACTCCATGCGCTCAAGCATAATCTGGTGATTGGGATCACACAGCGTATCGCCGGTTGTAACGTCCTTCAGACCTATCGCTGCCGCAATGTCTCCAGCACGCACTTCCTTGATTTCCTCGCGGCTGTTGGAATGCATCTGCACAATACGTCCAATACGCTCTTTCTTGCCCTTGACCGAGTTATAAACCGTATCACCCGAGTTCAACACACCTGAATAAACACGGAAAAACGTCAGGTTGCCTACAAACGGATCGGTTGCAATCTTGAAACCCAAAGCGGCAAACGGCTCATCATCCGATGACGCCCTGGTCGCTGTCGAACCATCGTCCAGTACGCCCTGGATCGCCGGCACATCAACCGGAGAAGGCATATATTCGACCACCGCATCCAGCATCGCCTGCACACCCTTGTTCTTGAACGCCGTGCCGCAGAATGCCGGCACGATTTCGTTTGCCAGCGTACGTATGCGAATACCCTGCTTGATCTCCTCGACGCCCAGGTCACCTGTTTCGAGGTATTTCTCCATCAGCTCTTCGCTGGCTTCAGCAGCCGCCTCGACCATCTGTTCGCGCGTCGTGCTGCACTGCTCAACCAGGTCGGCAGGGATATCACGCTCTTCGAATGTTGCGCCCATGTCCTTTTCATTCCAGTAGATCGCTTTCATGCGAATCAGGTCGACAACACCTTCAAAATGTTCTTCAGCACCAATGGCCACCTGCATCGGTACCGGGCTTGAACCAAGACGCGTCTTGATCTGCTCGACCACGCGCATAAAGTCAGCGCCTGCACGATCCATCTTGTTGACAAACACCATGCGCGGCACATGATACTTGTTCGCCTGGCGCCAGACAGTTTCAGACTGTGGCTCAACACCACCAACCGCACAGAACACTGCAACGGCACCGTCGAGCACGCGCAACGAGCGCTCAACTTCAATGGTGAAATCTACGTGGCCCGGTGTATCGATAATATTGATACGGTGTTCGGGGAATTGATGCTCCATGCCCTTCCAGAAACAGGTGGTAGCGGCAGAAGTAATCGTTATTCCGCGTTCCTGCTCCTGTTCCATCCAGTCCATGGTAGCAGCACCATCGTGCACTTCACCTATTTTGTGTGAAATGCCGGTATAGAACAGAACGCGCTCGGTCGTGGTGGTTTTACCTGCATCAATATGCGCCATGATGCCGATATTTCGATAGCGCTCAATTGGTGTTTTGCGTGCCACGGCGGAACCCTTGTGAACGACAAATACCTGTTACCAGCGGAAGTGGGCAAACGCCTTGTTGGCTTCTGCCATACGATGAGTGTCCTCACGTTTTTTCACTGCACTGCCACGGTTCTCTGACGCATCCATAAGTTCGCCAGCAAGTTTCAGCTGCATCGATTTTTCACCACGCTTGCGCGCTGCATCTATAAGCCAGCGCATCGCCAGGGTGACACGACGATCCGCGCGTACTTCGACCGGAACCTGATAGGTTGCGCCACCAACACGGCGAGATTTCACCTCAACCATCGGGCTGACGTTTTCAAGCGCCTGGTCGAGTACTTCGAGCGACTCGCCTTTGCCTTTCTGGCTAATTGAATCCAGAGCCTCATACATGATCGACTCTGCCGTTGATTTCTTGCCACTTTTCATGATCATGTTGACGAACTTGGTGATCCGGGTGCTTCCGAATTTCGGATCAGGCAGTATTTCGCGTTTCGGGACTTCTCTTCTTCTGGACATATTTAACTACCTCTTAACCCTTGGGCCTTTTAACACCGTACTTGGAGCGACCCTGCTTACGGTTATCAACACCCTGGGTATCTAGCGAACCGCGTACCACGTGATAGCGCACACCAGGTAAATCCTTGACACGGCCGCCACGGATCAGCACTACCGAGTGTTCTTGCAGGTTATGGCCCTCACCACCGATGTAACTACTGACTTCGAAACCGTTGGTCAGGCGCACACGAGCAACTTTACGCATTGCCGAATTCGGCTTTTTAGGCGTAGTGGTATAAACACGAGTGCAAACACCACGTTTTTGTGGTGACGCCTCGAGTGCAGGCACATTACTTTTGGCACGTTTGCTCTTGCGAGGTTTACGTACCAGCTGGTTAACTGTTGTCATCTGACATAATCTCCAAACCCGCATCAGACGGGCATTTGAGAGGTTTCCCCTGGCTCAAAATAAACAGCAGGCCCATAGGGCCTGCCAAAAGAGGCGCAATTCTATGCCCAGCATGTTGCTCTGTCAAGCAATCAGCCGGTCTGTAGCGCCCCAGTAACGAGAAACCGCCCGGTGAGAAATATCACAGGGCGGCTCTACTCAGATCAAATACCGGGTCAGGCGTCCTGTTGAGCCTGGGTCTCGGTTTGTTCGGCTGAATCCGGCGCAGTATCACTATTTTCAACCACCTCGTCGGCAGCGGCTTGCTCTGCTGCGGCTTGCTCCGCTGCAGCTTCAGCCGCCATCTCTTCTTCAGTATGGAAGGCCTCTTCAATTGCCGCTGTACGGCGACGGCGACGTTCTTCGTGATAGGCGAGGCCGGTTCCGGCAGGAATCAGGCGTCCAACGATGACGTTTTCCTTCAATCCACGCAGGCTGTCACTGCTGCCACGAACGGCGGCTTCAGTAAGTACGCGGGTTGTTTCCTGGAAAGAAGCTGCCGAAATAAACGACTCGGTTACCAGTGATCCCTTGGTGATACCAAGCAGGATCTGCTCATACACGGCCGGTGATTTTCCGATCGCCTTGATTTTCTCGTTCTCCTCAACCACGCTGGAGCGTTCAACGATTTCGCCCTTAAGATAAGCGGAATCAGAACCATCGATGATTTCAACCTTGCGCAACATCTGGCGGATGACCACTTCGATATGCTTGTCGTTGATCTTCACACCCTGCAGACGGTAGACATCCTGAATTTCCTTGACCAGGTACTCGGATAAGGCTTCGGTACCGAGCAGGCGCAGAATATCATGCGGATTCAGCTCGCCGTCAGCGATCACTTCACCCTGTTCAACATGCTCACCTTCGAACACGTTGATATGACGCCATTTCGGAATCAGCGACTCAACCGTGTCGTTATTATCCCTGGTGATGATCAGGCGCTGTTTACCTTTGGTCTCCTTGCCAAAGCTCACGGTACCGGTTGTCTCGGCCATAATGGCTGATTCTTTCGGCTTGCGTGCTTCGAACAGGTCAGCAACACGCGGCAGACCACCGGTAATATCGCGGGTTTTACTCGACTCCTGGGGAATACGCGCAACCACGTCACCAATCGATACACTGCTGCCATCCTGGATATTAATAATTGCACCCGAAGGCAGGAAGTAACGTGCAGGAATTTCAGTTCCGGCAATACACAGTTCTTCGCCCTTGTCATCAACCAGCGTGATCAATGGACGCATATCCTTACCAGCACTTGGACGCTGCTTCGGATCAATCACTACAACCGAAGACAATCCGGTGATTTCATCGGTTTCCTTCTGCACACTGACGCCTTCAGAGAAATCGGTGAATTTAACCTTACCCGCTACCTCGGTAATAATCGGGTGGGTATGAGGATCCCAGTTGGCAACAATCTGGCCGGATTCAACTTCACCGCCTTCAGCCACCGAAATCACCGCACCGTAGGGCACCTTGTAACGTTCACGCTCACGGCCATGCTCATCAACGACGCCGAGCTCACCTGAACGGGACACTGCAACCAGGTTGCCGTTCGCCTGTTCAACTACCTTGATATGATGCAGACGAACAGAACCCTTGTTTTTCACCACAATATTGCTGGCAGAAGCTGCGCGACTTGCGGCACCACCGATATGGAAGGTACGCATGGTCAACTGCGTGCCCGGCTCACCGATCGACTGCGCTGCAATAACACCGATGGCTTCACCCTTATTGACAACGTGTCCGCGTGCCAGATCACGACCGTAGCAGCTTGCGCAAACACCGTGGGTGTTTTCACAGGTAATAACAGAACGCACCAGCATCTCGTCGACACCGATTCTCTCCAGCTGCTCGACCCATTGCTCATCAAGGAAAGTGCCTGCAGGAATAACAACATCATCAGTACCGGCGCGTTTCACATCGACTGCGACGACACGACCGAGCACCAGCTCATTCAGTGGCATGACGACGTCACCACCTTCAATGATCGGCTGCATTAATAATCCGTTTTCAGTACCACAGTCATAATTAACCACGACCAGGTCCTGCGCTACATCGACGAGTCGACGCGTCAGGTAACCCGAGTTTGCAGTCTTCAACGCGGTATCGGCGAGGCCTTTACGGGCACCGTGAGTTGAGATGAAGTATTGCAGTACGTTAAGGCCTTCACGGAAGTTCGCTGTAATCGGTGTCTCGATGATCGAGCCGTCCGGCTTGGCCATCAGGCCGCGCATGCCGGCAAGCTGACGAATCTGCGCAGCAGAACCACGCGCACCCGAGTCGGCCATAATGAAAATATTATTGAACGAGGTCTGTCGTACCGTGTTGCCGTCTGCATCAACAACGTCTTCAGTACCCAGCTTGTCCATCATCGCCTTGGCCACAGCGTCATTCGCGTGCGACCAGATATCAACGACCTTGTTATAGCGCTCACCATTGGTAACCAGACCCGATGTGTACTGATCCTGAATTTCCTTAACTTCCGCTTCAGCAGCACTCAGAATCGATCCCTTCTCTTCAGGAATGACCATGTCATTGATGGCAATGGATACACCCGCTTTGGTTGAATAACGGAAACCGGTATACATCAACTGGTCGGCAAAGATAACCGTTTCTTTCAATCCAACCTGGCGATAACAGGCATTGATCAGACTGGAGATTGCTTTCTTGTTCAAGTCACGGTTAATAAGCTCAAATGGAAGGCCTTCAGGCAGAATCTCTGATAACAGTGCACGACCGACGGTTGTATCAGCAATGATAAAACGCTCTACCGGTTTACCCTCATCATCAAACACAACTTCGCGAACACGAGCCTTACATTTTGCCTGCAGATGTGCAGCCCCCGTCTCACGCGCACGATGGACTTCATCAATATCGGCAAAGGCCATGCCCTCGCCGGTTGCATTGACCGATTCACGCGTCATGTAATACAGACCGAGCACGATATCCTGGGAAGGCACAATAATCGGCTCACCTGAAGCAGGCGACAGAATATTGTTTGTTGACATCATCAAAGCACGTGTTTCAAGTTGCGCCTCGATTGACAGCGGTACGTGTACTGCCATCTGGTCACCGTCGAAGTCAGCGTTGAATGCTGTACACACCAATGGGTGCAACTGAATCGCCTTGCCTTCAATCAGTACAGGCTCAAATGCCTGTATACCCAGGCGGTGCAATGTCGGTGCACGGTTTAGCATGACGGGATGTTCACGAATCACCTCCTCCAGAATATCCCAGACTTCGCTGCCTTCTTTTTCAACCAGTTTCTTCGCAGCCTTGATCGTTGTAGCCAGACCTCGGCGCAACAGCTTGTTGAAGATAAACGGCTTGAACAGCTCAAGTGACATCTTCTTGGGCAAGCCACATTGATGCAGTTTCAATGTCGGCCCCACAACAATCACCGAACGGCCAGAATAATCAACACGTTTACCCAGCAGGTTCTGGCGGAAGCGGCCTTGCTTGCCCTTGATCATGTCTGCCAACGACTTCAGCGGACGCTTGTTAGTACCGGTAATGGCACGGCCACGTCGGCCATTATCGAGCAGGGCGTCAACGGATTCCTGCAACATGCGTTTTTCGTTGCGCACGATAATATCCGGCGCATAAAGTTCGAGCAGGCGACGCAAACGGTTGTTGCGGTTAATCACGCGGCGGTACAGATCATTCAGATCTGAGGTCGCAAAGCGGCCGCCATCGAGCGGTACCAGTGGACGCAGATCGGGTGGCAGTACCGGCAGTACCGTCATGATCATCCATTCCGGGCGGTTGCCAGATGACTGGAATGACTCAACCAGCTTCAAACGCTTGGCCAGTCTTTTCAGCTTGGTTTCCGACTTGGTTGCGCCCATGTCTTCACGAATCTGGATGGCTTCCTGATCCAGCTTGATGCTGGTCAGCATCTCATAGATAGCTTCGGCGCCCATGCGCGCATCAAATTCATCGCCATGCTCTTCGATAGCTTCGAGATAGGTTTCATCGGTCAGCAGTTGACCTTTTTCCAGCGTAGTCAGGCCCGGGTCAATAACAACGAACGCTTCAAAATACAGAATGCGCTCGATTTCACGTAATGTCATATCGAGCAGCAATCCGATGCGTGATGGCAGCGATTTCAGAAACCAGATATGCGCAACAGGACTGGCCAGGTCGATATGACCCATACGCTCACGGCGCACCTTGGACTGTGTTACTTCAACACCACATTTTTCACAAACAACACCGCGGTGTTTCAATCGTTTGTATTTACCACACAGACACTCGTAATCCTTCACTGGTCCGAAAATCTTGGCACAGAACAAACCGTCACGTTCCGGTTTGAAGGTACGATAGTTAATGGTTTCAGGTTTTTTTACCTCACCGAACGACCATGAATGGATCAACTGCGGTGATGGCAGACTGATTCGAATGCAATCAAAGTCTTCTTCTGAACTCTGCTGTCTTATGAGCTTGAGTAGATCTTTCAAGGCTCTTACTCCTGATGTCTGATCTGTTTAATACGTTATGCAGAAAGCGGGACTTGTTAGTCCTTTTCCTGCTCTAATTCAATGTTAAGACCAAGGGCGCGAATTTCCTTGAGTAATACATTGAATGATTCCGGCATGCCTGGTTCCATACGGTGGTCACCATCGACGATGTTCTTGTACATCTTGTTACGGCCAGCAACATCATCCGATTTCACGGTCAACATTTCCTGCAAGGTATAGGCAGCACCATAGGCTTCCAGTGCCCACACTTCCATTTCACCGAAACGCTGGCCACCGAATTGCGCTTTACCGCCCAGCGGTTGCTGAGTTACAAGACTGTATGGCCCGGTTGAACGTGCATGCATCTTGTCATCGATAAGATGATTGAGCTTGAGCATGTACTTGTAACCAATCGTTACCGGACGCTCAAAAGCCTCACCGCTACGACCGTCATACAGCGTGGTCTGGCCTGTAACCGGCAAATTAGCCAGCTCAAGCATGCGGTGGATTTCGGACTCATCTGCACCGTCAAACACCGGTGTTGCCATGGGCACGCCATCGCGCAGGTTGCCTGCCAGTTCCATCAGCTCGTTATCATCAAGTGATTTGAGGTCAACCTTCTTGGCATCATGGTTATAAATCTGGTCAAGGAACTTGCGAAGTTCGGTAATCTTGGCCTGTTGATCAAGCATTTTACCAATCTCATCACCCAGACCCTTGGCAGCCCAGCCCAGATGGGTCTCGAGTATCTGGCCAACGTTCATACGTGAAGGCACGCCCAGCGGATTGAGTACGATATCAACCGGGGTACCGTCTTCTGTATGAGGCATATCCTCAACCGGTACGATCATTGATACCACACCCTTGTTACCGTGACGGCCAGCCATCTTGTCACCCGGCTGCATGCGGCGTTTAACTGCCATGTACACCTTGACCATCTTGAGCACGCCTGGCGCCAGGTCATCACCTGCAGTCAGTTTGCCTTTCTTTTCATCGAACAGCTCATCGAGACGCTTGCGTTGCTCTTTCAGCTGCTTGGCGAGCATTTCCATCTGCTCATTTGCCTGTTCGTTCTTGAGGCGAATCTCAGACCACTTCTTGCGCTCCAGCTCTTCAAGATATGACTTGGTGATCTTGGTACCGGCCTTCAATCCTTTTGGTCCGCCAGCTGCCAGCTTGCCAATCATCAGGTGCTCCATACGGTCAAACAGGTCCTCTTCGATGATGTGCCATTGGGCATCAACATCCTTGCTCACCTGGGCGATTTCCATTTCTTCGATTTCGAGTGCACGCTTATCTTTTTCAACACCGTCGCGGGTGAACACCTGCACACCAATTACAGTACCTTCCATACCGGACGGTACGCGTAATGAAGTATCTTTAACATCGGATGCTTTCTCGCCGAAGATGGCACGCAACAGCTTTTCTTCCGCAGTCAGCTGGGTTTCGCCTTTAGGCGTTACCTTACCAACCAGAATGTCATTAGGCTTAACTTCAGCACCCACATAGACCACACCGGACTCATCCAGCTTGGAAAGCAGACCTTCGCTGACGTTTGGTATATCAGCCGTTATTTCTTCAGAACCTAACTTGGTGTCACGTGCAACACATGACATTTCTTCAATATGGATCGTTGTGTAGCGGTCTTCTTCAACAACACGCTCCGAGATCAGAATCGAGTCTTCGAAGTTGTATCCGTTCCATGGCATGAAGGCGACCAGCATATTCTGGCCAAGCGCAAGCTCACCCATGTCGGTAGATGGACCATCAGCAATAGCATCGTCTTTTGCCACCACATCACCCACTGACACCAGGGGACGTTGATTCATGCAAGTGTTCTGGTTTGAACGCGTGTACTTGGTTAAACCGTAAATATCAACACCGGCACTATCACCTGTTGCTTCATCATCATTAACCCTGATGACGATTCGACCGGCGTCAACCGACTCTACTGTACCACCGCGCCGGTTGATAACAGATGAGCCCGAATCAAGTGCAACCGTTCTTTCCATGCCGGTTCCTACCAGCGGCTTCTGCGCACGCAACGTAGGTACTGCCTGACGTTGCATGTTAGACCCCATCAGGGCACGGTTTGCATCATCATGCTCAAGAAACGGAATCAGCGATGCAGCGACAGATACAATCTGTTTTGGCGACACGTCCATATAGTCGACCTGGTCAGGCGAAGACAGGGTGAACTCATTGCCATGGCGACATGAAACCAGCTCATCAACCAGCTTGCCTTTGCTATCAAGCGTGGCGTTTGCCTGTGCAATTACAAAATTGCTCTCCTCGATAGCAGACAGGTATTCAATATCTGCAGTCGCCTTGCTGTTGACAACCTTGCGATACGGCGTTTCAAGAAAACCGTATTCATTGGTACGGGCATAGACAGACAGCGAGTTGATCAGGCCGATATTGGGGCCTTCAGGTGTCTCGATCGGACATACACGACCATAATGAGTCGGATGTACGTCACGCACTTCGAATCCTGCGCGTTCGCGTGTCAAACCACCCGGACCAAGCGCAGAAACACGGCGCTTGTGCGTTACTTCGGAAAGCGGATTGTTCTGGTCCATGAACTGCGACAACTGGCTTGATCCGAAGAATTCTTTCATAGAGGCTGCGACAGGTTTTGCATTGATAAGATCCTGTGGCATCAACTCATCCTGCTCAGCTGTTGTTAAACGTTCTTTAACTGCACGTTCGACACGAACAAGACCGACACGGAATGTATTTTCAGCCATCTCGCCAACGCAACGAATGCGACGGTTACCCAGGTGGTCAATATCATCAACCACGCCTTTGCCATTGCGGATACCGATCAATTCCTTGAGCACGGCCAGAAGGTCTTCCTGGTTCAGGGTGCCACCGCGCTCATTATCGTCGATGCCGAGACGACGATTGAATTTCATGCGCCCGACCGCGGATAAATCATAACGGTCAGCCGTAAAGAACAGGTTGTTGAACAGGTTCTCTGCCGCATCTTTTGTTGGTGGCTCACCTGGACGCATCATACGATAGATTTCTATCTGCGCTTCCAGCTGAGTGGTGGTCGAGTCCAGTCTCAGGGTGTTGGAAATAAACGGTCCAGCTTCAAGATCGTTGGTATAGATAATCCTGAATGACTTGACTTTATGCTCCTGTAACAGCGCTACCAGTTCTTCGGTGAATTCGGCATTGGCTGGCGCAATGATCTCACCGGTATCAGTATCGATAATATCGTGAGCCAGAAACTTGCCATACAGATAATCCATTGTTGCGTTCAGCTTCTTGATTTTCTTGGCTTCCAGCTGCTTGATGTGACGCATGGTGACACGGCGTCCTGCCTCAACGATTACTTCCTTACCGGCCTTGATATCGAATGACGTGGTTTCGCCACGCAGACGCTCGGGTACCAGATCAAAGCTGACACCGTCTTTGGTAAAGGTGAACTCGATTGTGTCAAAGAAGGTCTCGAGTATCTGCTGGTTGTTTAATCCAAGCGCGCGCAGCAGTATCGTCGCCGGTAATTTACGACGGCGGTCTATGCGGACGAAAACACTGTCTTTCGGATCAAACTCGAAATCAAGCCATGAACCACGATAAGGTATAACGCGAGCCGAGTAGAGAATCTTGCCCGAAGAATGCGTCTTGCCCTTGTCGTGATCAAACAGCACGCCCGGTGAACGGTGCAACTGGGATACGATGACGCGTTCAGTACCATTTATTACAAAGGTACCGTTCTCTGTCATTAACGGCATTTCACCCATGTAGACTTCCTGTTCTTTGACAGCCTTGGGTGTGGTCTTCTTCTTTGACTCCTTGTCGTAGATGGCAAGGCGCATGGTGACACGAAGTGGCGCAGCATAGGTTAATCCGCGCAACTGACACTCTTTAACATCGAACACCGGTTTGCCCAGCGTGTAATTAACGTACTGCAGTTCCACATGTCCGGAATAACTGACAATGGGAAACACAGATTTGAATGCACCATGCAGACCCGATTCAGTACGGTCTTTTTCAGGCACCTCGGCCTGTAAAAAGCCCTTGAATGAATCAAGTTGCATGGAAAGCAAGTAGGGCACATCCAGAATAGGTGGACGTTTACCGAAATCCTTACGGATGCGTTTTTTCTCGGTAAAAGAATATGCCATCAGTAATCCTCTATCGTGCGTCAAATTTAAAAACCGGAGCCCCTTAGCAGGTTTTCCGTCACTGATAAGCAGCTATGTGCAACTCACCAGTAGAATATTTGTCTCAGCGTTTTCGCTGGAAACAGGAACAGGCCGGAAGCCGGTTTGTTATAAAAACAAAGGCTACCAGCCTGTCCTGTTGCTGAGATTCCAGCTTCAGCGTTCTGTCTATTTGAGTTCGACAGATGCGCCAGCTTCTTCAAGTTGCTTCTTGATTTCTTCAGCTTCGTCTTTGGAAGCCGCTTCCTTAATAGTTGCAGGCGCACCTTCAACTGTATCCTTAGCATCTTTCAGGCCCTGGCCTGTGATAGCACGTACCGCTTTAATAACGGAGACCTTGTTATCACCAATACCGGTAAGGACAACGTCAAACTCGTCCTTTTCAGCAGCAGCTGCACCACCGGCATCAGCAGCAGCAGCGGGAGCTGCGGCAACTGCAGCAGCAGCAGATACGCCAAATTTTTCTTCCATAGCGGAAATCAGATCTACGACATCCATTACAGACATGTTGGAAATGGTTTCCAGAATTTCGTCTTTTGAAACAGCCACGATTCTTCTCCAGATTAAATGTTAATTAATTGCAAAGTAGCGTTGGTATCTACGCACTCGCCTGTTTTTGGTCACGTACTGCAGCCACAGTGCGAACAAGTTTCGCGTGCGGCTCATTCATAGTACGTACGAATTTCTCGATCGGCGCTTTCATTACTGCCATGAGCAAGCTCAGTGCCTGCTCGCGGTTAGGCAGTTTAGCCAAGCGATCGATCTGCTCAGCCGGCAATATCTCGCCACCAACAGCAATAATTTTGGCGACGAGCTTGCTGTGCTCCTTGGAGAAATCCTTAACGACTCGAGCAGCTGCACCCGGATCTTCCTGCGAAAAGGCCATGATCAAGGGGCCTACCAGTGAATCCTTCATGCACTCGAAATCAGTACCATCAACAGCGCGCTTAACCAGTGAATTCTTGATCACACGCAGATAAACACCCTCATTACGGGCCTTGACACGTAATTGGGTCATTTCTTCTACTGTAAGACCAAGGTACTCAGCAGCAACTGCTGAATGCGCACTGGCAGCGATTGTAGATACTTCAGCGACAATCGACTTCTTGTCTTCAAGGTTAAGTGCCACTTTAGCTCTCCAGTTAAGCTCAGGCTGATCCCCAGAAAAGTAAAATCTGTAGAACGACCTCAGCCAAGTTAACAAGTCATATCAATATGATACGACCCCCGTACAGTGACTCTGATATCAGAGCTACACCATCTGCGCAGGAAATTAAGTCCTCCGGAATGTCCGGAACACACCTGCGGTCTTTGACGCCACCGATAACTCGGCTGTCAAATCTTCGGGTCCGGATAGCTCGAATTACACAACTATCCAGGCAGACCCCGAATTCCTTATTCAGTCCGCCTCAGGACAGACTGGTCTGATCGATTGCAATTCCGGGGCCCATGGTCGAGGAAACAGCAATCTTTTTCAGGTAAACGCCTTTGGCCGCTGTTGGCTTGGCCTTGACCAGGTCGGCGATTAAACCTTCAATGTTTTCTTTCAATGCAGCCACGTCAAATTTCACCGTACCCACAGAGCAATGAATGATGCCTGCCTTATCAGCACGATAGCGAACCTGTCCTGATTTTGCATTTTTAACCGCAGTCGCAACATCCGCTGTCACGGTACCAACCTTGGGGTTTGGCATTAAGCCACGGGGTCCCAGGATCTGGCCGAGTGCACCAACGACACGCATGGCATCGGGAGAAGCGATAACCACATCAAAATTGAATTCGCCCTTCTTCACCTGTGCAGCCAGGTCATCCATACCGATAATGTCAGCACCGGCCGCTTCTGCCGCCTTGGCATTTTCACCTTCGGTGAAAACTGCTACGCGAACGTCCTTACCCGTACCATTGGGTAACACGGTAGCGCCACGTACAACCTGATCGCCTTTCTTGGGATCAATGCCAAGATTCACGCTGATATCGACAGATTCATTGAACTTGACTGTGGACAGTTCCTTCAACAGCGCTAACGCTTCTTCGATAGGGTATTGCCTGTTCATGTCGATTTTTTCGCTGATTGCCTTGAGTCTCTTACACAGCCTGGCCATTAGTTCACACCCTCCGTCTCGATACCCATACTGCGCGCAGTGCCGGCGATGGTGCGCACCGCGGCATCAAGATCTGCAGCTGTCAGGTCTTCCATCTTGGTGTTGGCTATCTCTTCAAGCTGTGCGCGGTTCACCTTGCCCACCTTCTTCAAGTGCGGCTCACCGCTACCACTCTTGATACCGGCAGCCTTCTTCAACAGAATGGCAGCGGGTGGTGTTTTGGTAATAAAGGTGAAACTTTTATCACTGTAAACAGTGATTACAACCGGAACCGGCAGACCCTTTTCCATGCTCTGGGTCTTGGCATTGAATGCCTTGCAGAATTCCATGATATTGACCCCATGCTGGCCTAAAGCAGGACCAACGGGCGGACTTGGATTCGCATCACCAGCACTAACCTGCAGTTTGATGTATGCGTCAACTTTTTTTGCCATATTTTACTCCCGGGTGCGAACGCCCGGCTCGTATGTCCAGGCTCCCCGTCTTTAAAAAAGGTTCTAGGTTCTTGCTTCTAGGAACCAGGTATTATACCGGAAACCTAGAACCTAGTTCCCACAACCTAGTAACTGTCAAAAAGGCTCTGCCTTTTTGACTAGCCTTTCTCTACCTGGCCAAATTCCAGCTCTACCGGCGTAGAACGACCAAAAATCAACACCGCAACCTTGAGGCGACTGTGCTCGTAATCAACCTCTTCCACAACACCGGTAAAGTCGTTGAAAGGGCCATCTGTCACACGTACCACCTCACCCGGTTCGTATAGAACCTTGGGTTTCGGTTTCTCTGCACCTTCCTGGATCGCTCCAAGAATTTGCTGTGCTTCCTTGTCCGTTATAGGCGCAGGCCTGTCCTTGGTGCCGCCAATAAAACCCATCACCTTGGGTACATCCTTGATCAGGTGCCATGTCTCATCAGACATTTCCATCTGAACCAGCACGTAACCGGGAAAGAATTTTCTTTCTGATTTACGCTTGGCACCGTCCCTGACTTCGACCACTTCTTCGGTCGGAATCAGGATGTCGCCAAACTTTTCCTGCATCCCTGCCAGGGCGATATGCTCTTCCATCGACTCCTTTACCTTGGCTTCAAAGCCGGAATACGCATGCACTACGTACCAACGCTTACTCACTGCTAGCCCCCTTGCCCGGTCAACACTTGCACCGCGTTCAACAACATCATGTCAATCAGCCAGAGAAAAATTCCCAATATGATCACGGCAACAACGACCATCAGGGTCGTTTGTACAGTTTCCTGTCGCGTTGGCCAAACAACCTTGCGCACCTCGGCGCGTGATTCGCGACCAAATGACAAAATCGCATGACCAGTGTTGGTGGTTAACGCAATTCCGGCGGCAACCAGTACCAATGCCACCAGTCCCAGCACTCGATACAATAAGGACGCTTCGGCGTAGTAATAGAAACCGCCAATACCCGTAAGCAGGATCGCAATTGCCATCACCAGCTTGAAAGTATCCAGTTTATTAGAAACTTCTGTTTCGGCCTTTGCGACCATATTGTTAATTGCTACCTGCTGAACCGTTTAAAGTTGGCAGGCCAGGAGGGACTCGAACCCCCAACCTGCGGTTTTGGAGACCGCTGCTCTACCAATTGAGCCACTGGCCTAAATCAAGTATCGAGTAGTCGGCTCCAGGAACTAGGAGCGGGCCAGCCTCAGGCCGACCCGCCACCTCATACTCGTTCCTATGAACTAGTACCTATTCAATAATTTTACTTACAACGCCGGCACCTACGGTGCGGCCACCTTCACGGATCGCAAAACGCAAACCTTCTTCCATCGCAATCGGATTGATCAGGCTTACGGTCATCTTCACGTTGTCTCCCGGCATCACCATCTCAACCCCTTCCGGCAGATCACAGGCGCCAGTCACGTCCGTGGTACGAAAGTAGAACTGGGGACGGTAATTATTGAAGAACGGCGTGTGACGCCCGCCTTCATCCTTCGACAACACGTATACTTCGCACTCAAACTTGGTGTGCGGGGTCACCGATTTCGGCTTGCAGCACACCTGGCCACGCTCTACGTCTTCTCGCTTGGTACCGCGCAGCAACAGGCCAACGTTGTCACCCGCACGGCCTTCGTCCAGCAGCTTGCGGAACATTTCCACGCCCGTCACCGTCGTCGTCTGCGTCTCGCGGATACCCACTATCTCGATTTCCTCGCCCACCTTGACGATGCCGCGCTCAACGCGTCCAGTCACCACCGTGCCACGACCCGAGATCGAGAATACGTCCTCAACCGGCATCAGGAACGGTTGGTCAATCGCGCGCTCCGGCTCCGGTATGTAGGCATCCATCGCTTCCACCAGCCTGAGGATCGACGGTGCGCCAATCTCCGAGGTGTCACCTTCCAGCGCCTTCAGCGCTGAACCGGTGATGATCGGCGTGTCGTCACCCGGAAACTCGTAGGCATCCAGCAGTTCGCGTACTTCCATTTCAACCAGTTCCAGCAGCTCGGCGTCATCCACCATGTCCGCCTTGTTCAGGTAAACCACGATGTAGGGTACACCCACCTGGCGTGACAGCAGGATGTGCTCACGCGTCTGCGGCATCGGGCCGTCGGCCGCTGAACATACCAGTATCGCACCGTCCATCTGCGCCGCACCGGTGATCATGTTCTTCACGTAGTCCGCGTGACCCGGGCAGTCAACGTGGGCGTAGTGACGATTCGGGCTTTCGTACTCAACGTGCGAGGTCGCAATCGTAATACCACGCGCCTTCTCTTCCGGGGCGTTATCAATCTGGTCAAAGGCTTTGACATCGCCACCCTGCGCTTCCGCCATGACCTTCGTCAGCGCCGCCGTCAGCGTCGTCTTGCCATGGTCCACGTGACCAATTGTGCCCACGTTTACGTGGGGTTTCGTTCTTTCAAATTTTTCCTTGGACATTTTTAATGTCTCCCCCGGATTGCTTGTTTAATAAAACTGGTTTACAAAATTCAATCAAAATCTGGAGCTCATAACCGGATTTGAACCGGTGACCTCTTCCTTACCAAGGAAGTGCTCTACCGACTGAGCTATATGAGCTAAATTCAGGTTCTAGCTCCTAGAAACTAGGTACTAGTAAAAGCCCGCTCAGTCTGCACCCGGGGCCCCAGTCCCTAGTCCCTAGCCCCTGCTTTTTTGGAGCGGGTGATGGGAATCGAACCCACATAGTCAGCTTGGAAGGCTGAAGTTCTACCATTGAACTACACCCGCTAAATCAAAGATCCCAGACTCTAATGACGAGGTGCCAGGTAAAACAAATCCACCCCACCGCGAGTGTATGAAAGTCCAATCCATGACTTCATCGCCATCAACAGAATATTTCTGTTATAAAATCCCAGTACCTCGCCCCTTTATTTGGTGGAGGGGGGAGGATTTGAACCTCCGAAGGTAGAACCAGCAGATTTACAGTCTGCCCCCTTTGACCACTCGGGAACCCCTCCCAAAATCAAGCCGCGTATTTTGCGCGAGCGCACGACGACTGTCAACCGTAACAAACTGATACGGCATAAAAAAACTGGAGCTGGTGGACGGAATCGAACCCCCGACCTGCTGATTACAAATCAGCTGCTCTACCAACTGAGCTACACCAGCATATTTGTATAAATTTTACTTTCCTGGCACTCGGACTTCTGTCCTCGCTTAGCCTCGACAGATACCGGCCCGGCCTCCTGCCGGTCGTTCGTCGGACTGCGAATGTCCACTGGACATTCGGTTCCTCCTCACCCAAAGAGTTACAGCTTATTATTTTTTGTCTCTGGCGCTGTGAGTTATGCCAGTTATAAGGCGGGGAATTTTAGGGGTTGAGCCCTGTTAAAGCAACCGATTCAGCTGACTTTTACACGATTACAGGCAACAAAATCATTCGTTATTTTCAGTTACAGCTCCGACCGAGTCGCTGGGTCGAATTGTTCCAGGTGTTGATCGAAAATCTTGCGGTGGAATTTCATTACCCGCCTTGATGCGGTAATCCAGCCAGTAAATGGTATAGCTGCGGAAAACCGGTTCGGTGATGGCATCGAAGCCAAGCTTGCGTATGCGCTCTGCATGACGATGGGCGCGGCCCTTCTCACTGAAATAGCCGAGCGAGATACCGTCTTTATTGGGCCCATCGGTAATCACGAAATAATCCCTGATATTTTTACTCACCAGCTGCTTGATCAGAGCCTTGGCTTCCTGCTTGTTGCTAACCGGTCGCAGCAATACCCGGAACATGGATTGTTCCTGCTCTTGCCTGCTTCTGAACGACGCTTCAACCACATAATCCTTGATTTCGCGCGTGACCTGCCTGAGTGATTTCATCTCACTGAATGGGCCCAGGGTATAACATTTGTCGCCGCCGGGTTCGGCTTTGGGCTTGTTTGCTGGCCTGTTTCGTCCTGCATCATCCGGTTTATTCGCCGCTTTCTTCTCCATCTCGGCAACGGCACCGTCACTCGCAGCTGCGATCCTGGTCGGCGGTGTTTGAGCTTTGTCGTCCTCGGCCAATGCTGGCGTTGTTGATGAGTCATCGCCCATTGCTGCGATTCCCGCCTGTGGCGCTGAGGCAGCCGCTGAAGCTGGCGTAGCGCCAGCTTGTTTAGCTGACGTCTCGGCTTCGAGCTCACTGATTAGCACGATACGCGCGGCACCTGCGGGCAGTGCTGTTGCTGCCGCCCGTTGCGGAGTCTCATGGTTTAGCTCCCATGCGAGATAGCCAACATTGAGCGCCAGCAGTATTAAAAATAACCAGCGCATCAATCAGTATCTGGCAACAAGGTTTTCAGCCGCCAGGTGCAGTCCTTTCAGCACCAGATCAGGCTCGTGCAGCATTACAGGCATAGCGCTTAAAGACATTATTCGCTCCGACATTCCGCCGGTTATTATTATTTTCATGTTGCTCCCAAGACGCTGCTCTGCTGATGCACACACCTCGATTATTGCAGCCTGCAGCATGTGTAGTGTACCACTGCAGACCGCATCTGCCGTGTTGCTGGCAAATGCTGTTACTTCACCCTCGATCTGATTGATACCAGCCGTAGTTTTGAGCAAAGCCTGTTTCATCATGCGCAAGCCCGGTAAAATTCGCCCGCCGCGGTGCCTGCCTGTAGCGTCCATCAAGTCAACCGTAACAGCCGTGCCCGCATCGATAATGCAAACAGGATTATCATAGAGTGCATGCGCAGCAAGTAATGCAGCCCATCGGTCGACACCAAACTGCGTGGGATCGGCGTAGGCATTGGTGACACCATGCAATTTTGCGCTGCTACGTAAAAACACCGGCTTAACTTTCCAGTGCGCCTGCATCCAGCTGTTCAGGGCCTGCTCCACACTATCTCCAGCGACACAGGCAACTATGACAGTCTTTACAGCTTGCAAATCTTTCCAGACATCAAATGCATGCTCAGCTTCAGGTTTCGAAAAAGCACAGGACCCGGTTTGCGTGATGCAATCATCACGCCATAGCGCCCACTTGATACGAGTATTACCGATATCAATCGTCAGCATAACTCACCCGAAACTGCTTGATCACTCAATGCTTTGATACTGATATCAGCACTGTTAAAGACTCGTTCCTGCCCTTCGACAAGCACGCGCAGCTCGCCCCTGTCATTGATACCCAGTACCGTAGCCGTTAAATGATCAGCATTTTCAACATGTATATTGACAACCTTACCCGTTAATACATCGAGCTCGTGCTTGATGTCCGATATTATGGACGCGGCCTTGAGCTGGTATTGGCGGCACATGTTTACCACTTCATTGAGCAATATCGCAACCAGGTCATTTCGCTCTGGCATCCTGTCGCCACTTGCATGTGCCACATCCGTAAAGCGCATACCAGACTCGGGCATGATATTGTCCGGCATGTGGTAATTAAGTCCTATGCCTATCACGGCGCTACAACTGTTTGCCCGAACCTCGCCTGTCTCAATAAGAACACCCGCGATCTTGTCAGCATTTATCAACACGTCATTAGGCCACTTGAGCCATGCATCGTTGATCCCGGCTTGCCTTAGCGTATTGATTACAGCGACACCTTGTGCCAGCGACAATGCACACAACTCACCAACCGGTAACTCGAAATGCCAGGCAAGACTGATATAGATATTGGCAGACGCTGGTGACAGCCAGTGTCTGCCCCTGCGCCCGCGCCCTTTGCTTTGGTGGTCAGTTATACAGACAAAAGGCGGCTCCCGGCCATGCTTGAGCGCTTCGAGTGACCACTCATTTGTCGAGTCAATCGACTCGAACACATGCACACCGCCCGGAAACAGTCCGTGCTCGGTCAACTGCAGAATACGTTCTTTATCTAATTTATTTGTCATGACAATGGATTGAGGATTTATATCACAGACACCGGTGTAATATAGAGCGGAATGAAAAAACGTGATGAATTTGTCGACTACCTGCTCGAACTAATGCAACCGCTGGGACCGGTGTCAGCTAAAGCCATGTTCGGCGGCTATGGAATCTATATCGATGACTTGATGTTTGCCCTTGTCGCTGATGATGTGCTTTATCTCAAAACCAATGCTGCCAGCCTGCCCGAGTTTGAACATCGCGGATTATTGCCTTTCAGCTATCAGCGTGATGGCAAGGCATACAACATGTCCTACAGTGAAGCGCCTGCCGAGATCCTGGATGATAGTGATGCCATGTATCTGTGGGCAAACAGGGCCATAGAGGCGGCACTGAAAAACCGAAGCAGCAAGCACAAGAATCCATAAAGAGAAACTGGCAAATAATGAGCCAATACCTGCATGCACCACTGGCGAGCAATGCCATTCCTAGCGGCATCCCATACATCATCGGCAACGAGGCAGCCGAGCGTTTCAGTTTCTACGGCATGCGTACCATACTGCTGGTGTTTATGACCCAGTACCTGATGGGCGCAGGCGGTCATGTCGAGGTGATGACAGCTGATGAAGCCAAGAGCTGGTACCACCTGTTCGTCTCAGCGGTTTACCTGACACCGCTGCTGGGCGCGCTGCTATCAGATGGGCTGCTGGGAAAATTTCGTACCATCATACTGCTGTCGATTGTCTACACGCTGGGCCATTTTGCACTGGCGCTGGACGACACACGACTAGGACTCGCTATCGGACTCGGCCTGATTGCACTGGGTGCCGGCGGCATCAAGCCTTGTGTATCTGCACATGTCGGCGACCAGTTTGGTGCTTCCAACAGCCACCTGTTAGCGCGCGTGTTCGGCTGGTTTTATTTCTCGATCAATCTCGGCGCCCTGGTTTCGTCCCTGCTGACACCCTGGCTACTCGATAGCTACGGGCCAGCGATCGCATTCGGCGTACCCGGCGTATTAATGCTGCTCGCCACGCTGGTGTTCTGGGCCGGGCGCTATAAATTTGTACACATCAAGCCCGGCGGCATACACTTCATTCAGCAGACTTTCAGCAAAGACGGTTTGAGTGCGATAGCCAAACTCGGCATCATCTACATATTCGTCGCCATGTTCTGGGCGCTGTTTGACCAGACCGGTTCGGCATGGGTGCTGCAGGCACAAAACATGCAGCGAAATATTTTTGGCGTCGAGCTGCTACCAGCGCAAATCCAGGCGGCCAACCCGTTACTGGTGATGCTGCTGATACCCTTTTTCTCCTACGTGGCATATCCACAGCTCAGCAAGGCGTTCAAACTCACGCCGCTGCGTAAAATCGCCATTGGCATGTTCATTACCGTGATTGCATTCACAATTGCCTCGCTGGCGCAGGAAAGAATTGATCACGGCGCTGCTCCACATATCAGCTGGCAACTGTTTGCTTATGTCGTACTGACCGCTGCCGAAGTCATGGTATCTATCACCTGCCTGGAATTCTCCTACACCCAGGCACCTGCCAGAATGAAATCATTCATTATGGCTTTTTTCATGATGTCTATTGCCGCCGGTAATCTGTTCACCAGCGCGGTGAATTATTTCATTCAAAACCCGGATGGCAGCAGCAAACTGGAAGGCGCAGACTATTACTGGTTTTTTACCCTGATTATGCTCGCAACCTCCATACTGTTTTTGCTGGTGGTGAAATTCTATCGCGAAAAAACATATATTCATCACGAGCAGGCGGCTTGATGCTGTAGAATACAGCGCCATATGAAACCTGCAGACAACACAGCAATGGACGAAAAAGAAAACGTTCAAACCAACTTCATTCGCAACATCATCGATGCCGATCTGGCTTCGGGCAAACATACTTCTGTGTACACCCGTTTCCCCCCGGAACCGAACGGTTACCTGCACATCGGTCACGCCAAATCCATCTGCCTGAATTTTGGCATTGCCACAGATTACGCTGGCAAGTGCAACCTTCGTTTTGATGACACCAATCCCGACAAGGAAGAAGAAGAGTACATGCATGCGATCATGGAGGATGTCAGATGGCTGGGCTATGAATGGAACGAAGAAAGGCACGCATCGGATTACTTCGATCAGCTCTATATGTATGCCGTCAAACTGATACTTGCGGGCAAGGCTTATGTTGATTCACAAAGTGCTGAAGAAATACGTAACGCGCGCGGCACCTTGAAACAACCTGGCACGGAAAGTCCTTACCGCAATCGGGATATCGAGGAAAACCTGGGCATGTTCCAGCGCATGAAAGAAGGCGAATTTGCCGATGGCGAGCACGTGTTGCGCGCCAGGATTGATATGGCTTCACCCAACATCAACATGCGCGATCCGGTGTTGTATCGCATCAAGCGCACTCACCACCACCGTACCGGTGACGACTGGGTCATCTACCCGATGTACGATTTCACCCATTGCCTGTCCGATGCCATGGAAGGCATAACGCATTCGATTTGCACGCTGGAGTTTGAAGACCACCGCCCGTTGTATGACTGGGTGCTGGATGAAGCTGGTACACCATGCCACCCACAACAGATTGAGTTCGCCCGCCTGCAGCTGAAGTACACGGTCACCAGCAAGCGTAAACTGCACCAGCTGGTGCATGAGAATCACGTCGAAGGCTGGGATGATCCGCGCATGCCCACGATTTCCGGCTTGCGTCGCCGCGGTTTTACCCCGGCATCGATTCGCGACTTCTGCGACCGCATTGGTGTTACCAAGAAAGACAGCTTCATCGAGATGGCGGTGCTTGAAAATAGTGCTCGCGAAGACATGAATGAACATGCCTTGCGCGTTATGGCCGTACTCAACCCGCTGAAAGTGACCATAGAAAACTACCCCGATGATCAGGTCGAGATGATGGCGGCACAAAACCATCCACAACAGCCCGACATGGGCACACGTGAAGTTCCATTTACGAAAATCCTGTATATAGAGCGCGATGACTTCATGGAGAACGCGCCTAACAAGTTCTTCCGTTTAACTGTCGGCCGCGAAGTACGTTTGCGCTACGCCTATTACATAACCTGCACCGATATCATTAAAGATGACAACGGTGAAGTCATGGAACTGATCTGCAGTTATGACCCGGCAACGCGTGGTGGTGATTCTGCGGATGGACGCAAGGTCAAGGGCACCATACACTGGGTATCGGCACAGCATGCAATAGATGCAACAGTCAACCTGTATGATCGCCTGTTCACTCATCCGAATCCCGGTGGCAGCGAAGATTACATTGAACACCTGAATCCCGAGTCATTGATTAAACTCGAGCATTGCAAACTGGAACCTTCGCTGGCCGAAGCAGATCCGAACAAACACTACCAGTTTGAACGCACCGGTTATTTCGTCAGGGACAATCATGAACATAAGCTGGTATTCAACCGCACGGTGACCCTGCGTGATACCTGGGCAAAAATCGATAAACAGAATGCCTGAACCGATCAGGCATTATTTGATTAACGAATCCCGTTCAGTCGCTAATACCCCAATCGATGGTTGAATCTGGCGGCTTGCTGCTGGATTGAGGTTTTAGATAAACGCTGAAATTTCTCGTTCGCTGTGAACCAATCAGGTACTGGGTGAGCCTGCCTTCAATCCGATAATTATCAACGCCAAGATCCAGATCGTCATACGAGATATCGGTGTTCCAGTAACCGTCATGATCGATACGATTAACCAGACTCGCAGAGCGGTCATCAAGCCTGATTAATTCTTTTGTTGTTGTATTGGTCAGCTTCAGCCCGCTGATACCTATACGTACGACTTCCCTTGTTTTCGAGCGGTACTGAATCAGCAGCGAATTACGTGCCTGCTGGTCGGGAGCCAGAATCCTTAACTCTCCCTTGTAAACCTGTATATCTACAGCACCTGCATTCATTACAGGCATGCAACACAGACCGGCAACAACCAGCACGTTAACAACCACCCATCTAATCATTTTCATATTGACCTTCCAGGTTTATCTGTTGGCAAATCGACACAGGCCGTGTTGCTATGATCCTGGCATCAATATGCATAAACAGTCTCTATTCGTTCAGTCGGTCTTTAAATAGTGTTTTCAAACCAAGCGATCTGAATACCTTATCCGCTTTGTCCCCAAGAGTCTCATAAAATTTCTTCATCACAGACGAAATATTACCACTTTCGACAGCGGCCTGATCAAGCACCCGCATGGTGTCAGGCAAGCTTTCGTCAGTGTGATGCGGTTTTTGGCCAGCACTGGATTTATTGCCTTGTTCAAACAGTGTATCCAGTTCTTTACTTATTAAAACAAGTGCCCCGCAGCGGTGAAGCACACGAAAAAACTCCGCAGGCCGTGGCGATGCCATGGCCTGTAAAACAGCATCGCTGATCGCGTTCATCGAAATTTGTTCAACAGCACCGGCAGCAACCATCTGCCTCATCAGGCCGTGCGTACTATGTGCAACGTTGAAGCCCCAGCCTGCCAGCCTTGATGCCCATACAGCAACGGTCAGTAGGTTATGTGGTTCACGCACAAACTGTGGTGTGACATGGCGCAATACTCCATTGATTATGTCATCCTGAGCATCGAACGGATCGATGATTTCGTCACCGTCGACAGCCATGGCGAGAATTGTCAGGGCTCTGGTCGCCAGTTCATTTTCCAGCGTTACGCCCCGGTCATATTGATAGTGCAACTGACCGGATTCCTCGTCAACATACTGCCGCCGAGCCATCTGGTATATATCGCCTGATTCGGGGTGTATGAAACAGGTCTCATTAACCCGATGGTGTACGAAGCCGGCCGCGATAATATCGTCAACTGTCGCACCGGTAATAATCCATTCAACACGTTCCTGCGGAAGATCAAGCAACCGTCGTGTAATCGTTTCACCTGCCGGATAAAACTGCATTCAAGACAACACCCCATCTAAAGTAACAACCGTAGTTGCAGGTTATTGATAATGCTTATTCACACTATCGTCTGTATGTAATGCGATACACCGCATTTGCATAATCATCAGACACCAGCATGGAACCATCCTGCAAATTGATCACGTCCACTGGCCTGCCCCAGCTGATTTGTTGTTTTTCGTTCAGCCACCCGCTGATGAACGGCTCAACCGACTCAACCCGGTTGTTATTCAGCCTGACTGAAATCACGCGGTAGCCTGCCTTACTGCTGCGGTTCCATGATCCATGTTCAGCAATGAATATGCTGTTGTTGTATATCGCGGGAAACTGCCTGCCTGTGTAGAACGCCATCCCCAGTGGCGCCACATGCGCCCCGAGTTCGAGAGCGGGCTTGCTGAACTCATCCACTTCAGCCTGTTCACCATACTCAGGATCAAGCGTGCTGGCACCGTGCAGGTAAGGAAAGCCAAAATCAAGACCTTGCACAGGCGCATGGTTCAGTTCATCCGGCGGCAGATCGTCACCCAGCCAGTCGCGACCGTTATCGGTAAACCACAGTTCCTTTGTCAGTGGATGCCAGTCAAAACCAACGCTGTTGCGTACACCTGTAGCGAAAATGCGATGCTCGCCCGTTTTGGGGTCCACCTTCAGAATGCTGCCGTGCCTGCTATCAGGCGACAGGCAGACATTGCACGGCACACCGACGGGTACATATAAATTACCATCAGGCCCAAAGGCGATGTATTTCCAGCCGTGATGCGTATCGTCGGGCAATGCGCTTGTAACCACAACGGCTTCAGGCGGACTGGACAGGCGGCTCTCGATGTTGTCGTAGCGTAACACCCGATCAACAGCCGCAACGTATAAAGAGCCATTCTTGAAAGCAATCCCGCTTGGCATGTTGAGACCATCAGCAATCAGATATATGCCGTCAGCTTTGTAGTCACCGTTATTATCAACCAACGCATGCACCTTGCCCGCATTACGCGAACCGACAAACACCGTGCCTTTATCACCCAAAGCCATCTGTCTTGCATTCTCGACCCGGGCATACAGTTCGACTTCAAAACCCGCAGGTAGCCTGAGTTGATCAAGGGGCAGTTCGCCAGCAACAGCCGACAGCAGTTCTGCGCCGATTAGAAATAATGACAACATGTTGAAAGCATATCAGAATTACTGCCTGAAGCGCGCCATCAGCACAGGCACTAACCTGACATACTGAACCTGACTATACAGTCCGGTCTGTGCTTACCATCTTAAAGAATATCCGGCATTCAGAATTATCGCCTTAAGATCAGGCGTCTCCTCACCAACCGGAACATTACCATCATCAACTGTCTGGTTCATGAATTCACCGCGTATCGACAATTCACTGTTTTCCCCGAGGGCGTAGCCGTATTTCAGACCCAGCGTTGTTGTCGTCAGTTTAGCCAGCCGGTAATCACTACTGACAGTATCAAGCAGCACTGTACCGCTGGCATCCACATCCGTACCTTGCACCAGGTTATGACGGTAGAAGTCTGCTGCATCCTGCAAGTAATAACGCACGCTTGGCTGCAGATAGCTACGGCCAATTTCATAGCGGTATTTCAAATCAAAGGTATTCGAGGTAATTCCCCAGTCATCCCAGAAATAGCGGTACGAGAAATTAACAACATCACGTGTCAAATGATGCACTGCCCTGAAGAACAGACTGTTCATCTGTCGCGAGTCCGGCCGTTTCTCATAAACATAGGGCAAGGCATCGGCATTTACGTTAAGTAGTGCGGAGTTATTCGGCAAACCGGTTACCGGATCAACCACGGTCACGATCTTGTATGGATCCGTCAGGTAACCATCCGTTATGCCCATCGAGTAATTCAGCTGCATCAAGGTCTTACGACTGATCACCTGGGTAATACCAAGAATCACATCCGCATTGGTCTTGGTATCATCGGCACCAACCCGATTAGTCGCTCCGGGCTGTCGCATGGGGCTTAAGGCAACCGGAATACCGCCCACAGGCTTTATCGTATCATTATAGAAAGCCACACCCGCAGACAGCGTAGTATTGCGATTATTGAAGTCCTGCAGGTATAAAGCACTGGCACCCAACGATGTGTAATCATATTCATTTGACGCATTCAGTCCAAGCTTGATTCTCGACAAGCGGTTAAACGGCAGTGTCTAGTCAACACCACCTGCGACGCGCGTATCTTTGAACGAAGGATCTAAAGGTGTTTCATCAGCCTGTATGGTATAGGCTGATCCACCTGATGGCGTGGTGAACGTTTGCGCCACCGTGGCGGCAGGGGCACCGTTCGGCGTCGCACCTGTTAATACATCGACAATCAGCCTCAAGTCGATAAGTTCACCATCACCCAGGTCCTTGCTGGCATAAACTGCCGGCTCGAACGCTGTGACACGACCATCACTTTCACCATAATAAAGCACGGCTGTATTGATATCCCACTCCGAATCGGCTGCATGCACCATGGCGCCGGGTACCTGCAACAATGCACAGCTTGCCATGCCGAGTTCTTTTTTAATGCTCCCTAGTTGCATCCGCAGCCGCCTCCACCGATAGATTGGCCGCCTCTTGAAGCTTCCTTACTGAAATAAATATGATTATCGAAATAATTTTCAAAATAATCAGGAACTGGCTGCATGGATTGCTTGGCGAGTAAATCCTTATCCCATGGCTTTACTGTGTCCAGGGAACTGCAGCCAAGCAAGGCAAACAGTACGCCTGTATAAACGATGATTTTCATTGTTCACCTCCGTAATGCTGTTGCAATAATTTCTCAATGGCTGTTTCAAGTTTTTCCTTATCCCTGTCACGAAAGCCAACATGTGATGCATGAATGTTTCCGTCTCTGCCGATTAGATAACTACCGGGCATGCCACGCAGTTCATAATTCGCTGCGGTATCGCCAGAGGCATCAAATGCCACAACAAAATTGACCTTCATGCTTTCAAGAAACTCATCTGCCAAAGCCTTGTCTTTGTCCAGATTTACCGCAACGACTTCCAGGCCCTGGGCTGCGTACTTTTCTTTGAGCTCGGCCATCCACGGAAACGAATCACGGCATGGAACACACCAGGATGCCCAGAAATCGAGATAGACCACCTTGCCTTCATACTGTAAAAGGTCGACTTCCCCCTCTATGGCCGGCAGATGAATGGCGGGGGCCTTGTTGACCGCAGCAAAACCGGTCATAGTTGCCAGCGACAGGCATAGCGATACAAGAAACAAAGTTAGATGCTTCATAATTAACTCACTCAAGATATAAACAAAGGTTATTGATACACAAGCATCAACAACACGGATTTAGTGAAATGGAAAATGAATAACGGCACTTTATTATTCTGGCTTGTTAACGGCCGATATCTGAAATACGCTCATACTCAAGATCGATCACCGATGGTTCGACAGAATAACAACAAAACGTTCAGGTTTATTTTCTGACAATGTGTCAACCATGGATTGTGCTGGTACACGACAGGATAAGACGATTAACTGCAGTTAAAAATATTGCCCTATAGTTACAGAATCAGGCTGTTAACGTTGGTTAAAAATTCAATACGATATTCATTAATAACAATGTCACTGCTCGCCAGAGATGAACAGCCAGGTAAATAGCTTAAGACCAATTCCAATATCACCATCGCCAGTCAGATCCACAGAAACATTTGAAGCTTTGAAGTTGTATCCAATAGACACGAGCCAGCAGTCGTCTAAAAAAACTGCTGACTGCATTTAACCCGAGCACAACACCAGTCAACCGGTAATTTTTTCAACACAGCCCTTTAACTATTAGCCTTTGAATTATTAGCCTCTCACTATTACCCTGGCAAATTTCCTTTTACCCACCTGCAACACCGCTTCTGTTCCCGAGTTAATCCGAAGTGACTTGTCCGATACTTTTTCGCCATCGATTTTGACAGCACCCTGCTGGATCATGCGCAGGGCTTCTGATGTACTGCTACACAGGCCGGCGTCTTTCAGCAAGTTTGCAATGGCATAACCATCTGCACCAGCCTCGAAGCTATGCTCCGGGATATCATCAGGTATTACACCTTTGGCAAATTGTGCGATAAAACCTTCGCGCGCGCTGTTCGCCTGTTCCTGCGAATGGAAGCGCGCAATGATTTCCTCTGCCAGCAGGAACTTGATATCCCGCGGATTCTTGCCCGCTTCGATTTCCTGTTTGAATACTTCGATTTCAGTTAGCGGACGGAAACTCAATAACTCGAAGTAACGCCACATCAACTCATCAGAAATCGACATGACCTTGCCAAACATGTCTTTTGGCTCATCAGCGATACCAATGTAATTATTGAGTGACTTCGACATTTTCTGTACCCCGTCCAGCCCTTCGAGTATCGGCATGGTAAGTACCACCTGGGGTTTCTGCCCATGCTGCTCCTGCAGCTGTCGTCCCATCAGCAGGTTGAATTTCTGGTCGGTGCCACCGAGCTCAACATCGGCTTCCAGTTCGACCGAGTCATAACCCTGTATCAGCGGGTAAAGGAATTCATGGATAGCAATGGCCTGGCCGCTACTGTACCGTTTGTTGAAGTCATCGCGCTCCAGCATGCGCGCAACCGTGCTACTCGCTGCCAGCTTGATCATGTCGGCACTGCTCTTGCTTCCCATCCACTCGGAATTGAATACCACCCTGGTTTTTTTACGGTTGAGGATTTTGAAAATCTGTTGCTGGTAGGTCTTGGCATTCTCGTGTACTTCGGCCTGCGTCAGTGGCGGTCGGGTCGCACTTTTGCCGGTCGGATCACCGATCATACCGGTGAAGTCACCGATCAGGAACAGCACCTCATGACCGAGGTCCTGAAACTGTTTGAGTTTGTTGATGAGCACTGTGTGCCCGAGATGTAAATCCGGCGCAGTCGGGTCAAAACCCGCCTTGATTTTGAGTGGATGACCCTGTTTCAACTTCTCGATGAGCTCATCCTCGACAAGGATTTCATCCGCACCCCGGCGGATAATATTTAATTGCTCATCTATAGCCGTCATCACTGGTTCCCGTCGCAAAAGGCGTATAAGATACCTTCCGACCGAGAGAATCACAAGAAGCTTTATCCGGCGTGTAAAATAGCATGCAGAAAAGTGCGGAATATAAGCGTAAATCATTGACCTGGGGTCAATTTCTGACTACATTCTTATAATAAAAACAAATAGTTGTTTAGTTATGGCATTGATTAATAAAGACTTTCGATTCCACCAGAAACGTGAGCGTCACCCGCTGTTACGCTGGGCCGTGTTTGCCACGGCAAGCGCCGTACTGGGCGTCGTCATTGCCAAGACTTCATCGACCACGCACACTGCAGAAAGCCTGCCTTCATTCAAGTCTGTAAAGCCTTCAGCGGATGAAATGGCACGCCTCAGTTTCGAGCTGACACTGCCCGAATTACAGGCAAAACAGAAAATTATCGATGACCTGAATCACGAATCAAGCAAGCAGTGGCAGGAATTAACGGTCAAATCAGGCGATAGCCTTTCCAGGTTATTTAAACGCGCCAAACTCAAGCCACAGCAACTTGATGAAGTGATGAAATCCGGCGATACCGCCAAAAAGCTCACCAAGATTTTCCCCAAAGATATTATTCGTGTACTCACTGATGAGCAGGGTGAGTTACAGGCCTTACGCTACGAGATTGATCCTGAAACCTACCTCATGGTTGAGCGTGAGAACGGTGAGCTGGTTGCCAATGAATACAAGCACATCATAGAAACACGTACCGCTCATGCTGAAGGCACAATAGATTCTTCATTGTTCATGGCCGCGAACGAAGCCGGCATTTCAGAAAACGTCATTATGGAACTGGCTGGCGTGTTTGGCTGGGACATCGATTTCGCGCTTGATATTCGCAAAGGAGATAGCTTCAAGCTGCTCTACGAAGAAGTCTACCGCAATGGTGAAAAAGTCAAAGATGGTAACGTTCTTGCTGCCGAGTTCGTCAACGACGGCGATGTCTATCGCGCTGTCAGGTACACCAACCCTGAAACCAAACGCACTGAATATTACACCCCCGAAGGCAAGAGCATGCGTAAGGAATTCCTGCGCACCCCGGTAAACTTCGCCCGTATCAGCTCTCGCTTCACGACCAAGCGCTACCACCCGGTGTTACACAAATTCCGTTCACACAAGGGTGTCGACTATGCCGCAAAACGCGGAACACCAATTCGTGCAGCCGGCGATGGCAAGGTCATCTTTAAAGGCAAGAAAGGCGGTTATGGTCGCGTCGTAATCATTCAGCACGGCAGCAAATATACCACCCTGTATGCGCATCTGAACAGTTATAACAAGAACATTCGCGTTGGCAAAAAAGTCAAACAGGGCAAGACAATTGCTTATCTCGGCAGCTCCGGCCTGGCAACCGGACCACACCTGCACTATGAATTCCGCGTCAACGGCGTTCACCGTAATCCACTGACCGTGCGCTTACCTAGCTCGCAACCGATACCAAAAAGCCAGCTGGCCGATTTTGAGACGACTATATCACCCGTGCTCGCCCAGCTTGACCTGTTAACGCGCGATACCCAGCTCGCTCTAGCCGAGACTGAATGACAGCACTCTATGTTGGCCTGATGTCAGGCACCAGCATGGATGGTATCGACGCAGCACTGGTCGACTGTTTCACACAGAAACCCCATCTCGTTGCTACACACAGCAAGCCCTGGCCTGATGCAATACGCCAGCAACTGGAAGCTGCACAACAGTTGACCGATGAAGCCGTGTTTGCGCTGCACGATCTCGACAGGACATTAGCGGAACAATTCGCCGAGGCAACGCTCGAGCTACTCGCAATAGCCGGCACCAAGGCCGATGAAGTCATCGCCATCGGCAACCACGGCCAGACAATCCGTCACCGGCCACACGCTGAAAAACCGTTTTCACTGCAACTCGGTAATGGACAACGCATCGCAGACCTTACCGGCATCCAGACCGTATCTGACTTCCGTAGCGCCGATATTGCAGCAGGCGGCGAAGGTGCGCCTCTGGCAACTGCGTTTCACCAAGCCATACTGTGCAGCAACAGCGAAAACCGTTGCGTGGTCAACATCGGCGGTATTGCCAACATCACCCTGCTGCCGGCTGACGAAGCGCAAGCGGTCACCGGTTACGACACCGGCCCGGGTAACAACCTGATGGATGGCTGGATAAAACAGCACAAAGCCCTGCCCTATGACAATAACGGTGACTGGGCACGTTCAGGCCAGATCAATGATGCACTACTGGCAGAATTAAAAGCAGACGAATACTTTCATCAGCCGCCACCCAAGAGCACCGGCTTTGAATACTTCAACCAGCACTGGTTGCAACAACATGATGTTGATGCCCTGTCGGCTGAAGATGTGCAGGCAACCCTGTGCGAGCTAACCGCTGCCACCATTGCTGATGCAATTAAAGCAAGTGCCATGACAGTTGGCCGGGTATTGATCTGCGGTGGTGGTGTGCACAACAGCTACTGCCTTGATCGATTGCAATCATTACTCGCCGATACTGCAGTCGAATCCACAGAGCTCTATGGTGTACACCCGGACTGGGTAGAAGCCATGGCCTTTGCCTGGCTTGCAAAGTGCCAGCTGGAAGGCAAGCCCGGCAACCTGCCTTCGGTTACCGGCGCCACACAAGCGGTTGTACTGGGTGTACTCAGTACGACTGACATCTGATCATTGCTGCTGCTAAAGCATCACCACACCATGCTCGAGTTTATCTTTTTTCATCACAACATCTGCAAACTATTCACCGACTTCATTGCAGAACTGAATATTGAATACCAGATTGCAGATGATGGCGAGAGCATCACTGTTTCTATATCAGAAGATGTAGATGATGGTCTGATTGAACAGATCGAAAACCACTATGATCGTCTGCTGGATCTCAGCCGCGACCTGACTGATGCCGATGAAGGTGTGAGCCGCGAGAATTACCAGAAAGCCAGCCTGTTGATAAGCTTGAACAACGGCGAACAATCATACGCCCACGTTGACATGGATTTAATCAACCGGGTACTGCGTACGATCAGCACCGATGAGCTGAACACGTTTATAGAAGCCATTGTCGATGCCATCGAGAACCCGGACGATCGCAGTTACTGCCAGGTCATAAATGACAGCAACACTAACAAACTGTAAATATTTACAGAGTGAGAATGCATGCCCGCTAACGACCCCGAGAAGTCGTTCATGTGTGTGTGTTAAAGAAGTGACCAACCGCAGAGGCGCGGAGACACAGAGGTTGATTAAGTAAAGGAATATTCGTGAATTTTTATGCCACGACTGCGGTGGCGTGGGTCCAGTGTGTTACTTAATAGGTTTGTTATTTGTGACTGAAATAACACTAACAGGGCACTGGATCCCCACGTTACCTCAGGCGTCCTGCCTTACGCTCTTCGGGCCAGCCTACGGCTGTTCAACATCGTTGCAGACGATTTTGTCGCGGGGATGACCGAGCAGGACGAAACTGCTTGATGAGAACCACAATACAATATTTTCTCTGCGTCTCCGTGCCTCTGCGGTGAATTATTTTTCTATCTACTGTGCGAATGCTTCTGGCCGTCAGCGTATTCCCGCTCAGCAGCTAAGCTGCTAATCACGCTGGTCGATCGGTACATATTCGCGTGGTGGATGCCCGGTGTAGATCTGGGTGGGCCTGAAGATACGGTTATCTGACAATTGCTCACGCCAGTGCGCCATCCAGCCCGCAATACGTGACACCGCAAATATCGGTGTGAACTGATCGGTTGAGATACCCATTTCCGAATACAGAATACCTGAGTAGTAATCAACGTTCGGGTACACGCCTTTGACACCAAGGACTTTCTCACAGGCCTGCTCCAGCGCCAGTGCGGTCTCAAACATCGGGCTGAGGTTGCCTTTTTTATTGGCCCACTCCATCACCATTTTTTGCAGTATGATCGCTCGGGGGTCCTTGGTCTTGTACTCGCGGTGTCCCATGCCCCAGATCACTTCCTTTTCTTCCAGCTTCATATCGAGCCAGTCCTTGACGTTTTCAGGGCGGCCGATTTCATCCAGCATTTCTACTACGCGTTGATTCGCGCCACCGTGCAGCGGACCCGCGAGGGTTCCGATGGCAGCCGAAATAACCCGGAATGGACCGGACAGCGTCGAAGCACAGACCATGGCGGCAAAGGTCGACGCATTGATGGTATGTTCTGCGTGCATGATCAGGCAGGCATCCATGATTCGAATGGTCAGTGGATCCGGTTCCACGCCGGTGAGCATGTACATAAAGTTTTCCGCATGGGACATATCGCGACGCGGCTCGATCGGATCATAACCGTGTCGCACATGCTCCCAGGCAGCGACGATGGTGGCCATGCGTGCAATGATTTTTACCGACATGCTTTGTACGTAATACTGATTTTCGCTGGCATAGCTATCCGTGAGCACATCGCTATTACCATAGAACATACCCAGGCTGGAGATCGCTGTTTGTAACATTTCCATTGGATGACCGGTGGCAGGCAGGTTGCGCATGATTTCGCGAATGTGGTACTTGATCTTGCGCTCGCCCCGTAGCTGCTGATCGAAGTCTTCGAGCACAGCGCTGCTTGGCAATTCACCGTCCAGCAATAAGAGCGCTGTTTCTTCAAAGGTGCTTTTTTCAGCGAGCTGCTGAATATCGTAACCACGATAGGCAAGAATGCCCTTTTCACCGTCAATGGATGAAATGTTGGATTTGGTTGCAGGCACGCCGGCCAGGCCGGGTAAGTATTCACTCATATAAAACGTCCTTCAGCTGCGAGGGTGCATAGCTTACCAAACTATGCCCGAGCTGGTTTTAGCTTGTGACACAAACAAAAGGGCGATGATTATCGCCCTTTGATGTTTGCAATTATTGTTTTACTAGATCGAAAATGATGAACCACAGCCGCAGGTTGAGGTCGCGTTTGGATTATTGATGACGAATCGCGAGCCCTCGAGCCCGTCCTCATAATCAACGGTTGCGCCACCGAGGTATTGCGCACTCATGGCATCGATGACCATAGTGACGCCCGACTTTTCGACCTTGATATCATCGTCATTGGCGTTCTCATCGAACTCGAAACCGTACTGGAAACCGGAGCAACCGCCACCATTGACGAACACCCGCAGCTTCAGATTCGGATTTTTTTCTTCTGCTATCAGAGACTTGAGTTTATTAGCAGCAGCGTCGGTGAAGCCTATCGCAGGCGTTGCGACCGCCTTGGGCTGCATAGGGGTAAAAGAGACATTAATACTCATAGTGCTGTTTACCGATTATCCGGATTAATACATTAGATATCGCTAAATTAGCATTTCCTGACTAAATTAGTCAACTATTATATTAGCGGCCCGCAATCAGCCTTTCGCCATGGCAGCATGATCGACCTTGTGCACCGGCTCTTCACGCGATTCCGGCGTTGTTTCGGCCACATTGGTGTGGTGCTCCAGCAGGTGTCTTTCCTCGTTCTCGTGCAGCATATTGCCGTTGACGGAAGCCCCGCTTGCCATTTCCAGCACGTTGTAGTGAACGTTACCGGTGATACATGCCTTGTGTGACAATTCCAGCTTTTCAGTGGCATAGACATTGCCTTTGACAGTACCGTTGATTACAGCATAAGGCACGTTGACGTCTCCGGTGATCTGCCCCTGTTCACTCACGACCAGAACCGAATTAGAGCCGTTTTCAGAAGTAACATTACCATTGATCTTGCCATCGAGGTGCAAGCCGCCTTTATAGTTAAGATCGCCATTGATCTCGATACTATGGCCGATCAATGTTTCAATTTTGGATGAACGAATTTTATTGCCGCCCCACATATTCTTCTCCTGCAGTTAAATCGTCCCAGGGAAATTTTTCATCTACCGAATCGAGCGTCTTTGACCTGGGATTCAATTTGACTCTCATGGACTGCGCTATGAAATCTACTGGCAATTTCATCTTGCCGCTGAAATTCTGAAAATACTTGAAGCTGAAATTCATTGGCTTCTTTGCATCATCAGAAATCGAGCTCAAAGTCAGTACCTTGTTTTGCTCCCTGCTGTATACCTTCGATGCTGACATCAACCGTGCCACGCGCAAAGCTGTCATTTCGGCCCTGCTGGCTAACCATGATCTTGTAGTCATAATCACCGGCCACATCCCTTTTCAGCTGGATCGTCTGTATGACAATACTGGGCTTGCCCTGTTCCGGTGCCACAATGCTTTTATAAAAAGCCAGCTCCTTCTTCAGCTCCAGTACCTCGTTTTGCGCCTCTGTCAGCGTTTTCTTGAGCTCACCGCTGGTGTCATCTTCAATCTTGCTGTTCCTTTCAAGCATAGCAGCTTGTCGCTGAGATTCAGCCAAATTGGACTGTAAAGTTTCAATTTCTGCCTGCATGCTATCGATGATGCTGTTGGCATCCGATGAGTCATAACCCGCCATTTGCCTGCCCTGCTCAAAGGACAGCCAGATACTGGCGCTGACCAGTGCGATAATGGCCAGAATTCCCAGCAACCAGCGGCCAGGGCGCTGGATTGTTATCAAATATCGTGTTTGCAGTGGTTTCATACTCATTATGGTAATAACGCTACATTGTTGAGTCCGGTTTCTTCTGCCAGGCCGAACATTATGTTCATATTCTGTACTGCCTGACCGGCAGCACCCTTGACCAGGTTATCGATGACTGAAGATACGACAGCAGTATCTCCAGCTTGCGGCTGGAACACCGATAGCCTGCACATGTTGACACCACGCACCGTGCGTGTTTCCGGCATGGTGCCCGCCGGTAGCACATCCACAAACGGTTCTGATGCATAACGCTTACTGTATAGCCCATATAAGTCAACATCGCTCGATTTGAGCACTGCATACAGGCTGGCTTCTATACCGCGAATCATCGGCAGCAGATGTGGCACAAAGGTCAGGCCAACTTCATGACCTGCCATGGTGCTGAGTGTCTGGCGTATCTCTGGTAAATGGCGATGACCGTCAACAGCATAGGGTTTGAAACTCTCACCCGCCTCACACAGCAGAGTGGCGACGTTGGCACCACGACCCGCACCGCTGACGCCAGATTTTGCATCAGCAATCAGGTGCCGGTCTTCAACCAGATCATTTTCAATCAAGGGCAGGAACCCAAGCGTAACCGCGGTCGGGTAACATCCGGGGTTGGCTACGACCTTTGCATTCTTCACGGACTCACGATTAAGCTCCGGCAGGCCATAGACAGCCTCGGCCAGTAGTTGCGGACAGGCATGCTTGATACCGTACCAGTGCTCCCACTCGGCTGCATCCTTCAGCCTGAAATCGGCGGCAAGGTCGATAACGCGCGCACCCTGATCGAGCAAGGCGGGTACCATTGTCATCGCGGTACCATTGGGTGTGGCAAAAAATACAATATCGCAGCTGCCCAGCGTTTTCTCATCGGGCTCGGTGAAGGCAATATCAGTGTGCTCACGCAAATTCGGGAACATATCAGCAACGCGATTGCCGACCTCCGAACGTGAAGTCACATATTTCAATTCAACTTGAGGATGCATGACCAGCAGACGCAACAGTTCAACACCGGTATAGCCCGTACCACCGACAACGCCAGCGCTCAACATGATTCAATTCCGGAATTGAATTTGGTAATTTTCATTGCTCTTTTTTAATTAATTTCTTGCTGATTTTTTTAACAACTGTAATATTCAGTTTCCTGTGTAATTGTAGTGGCAAATCTCAATGTTATGGGTTAAATCCTTTCATATTATTTTTATGGTGACCTGGTTTGCAGGTCTTTTTTATTTACCGAGATTGTTTGTGTACCATGCCAGTGCTGAAGACAGTATCAGTGCCAATCGATTCAAAATCATGGAACGCAAGCTGTTCTGGGGCATTGCCACACCCGGCGGCATCATAACCATCGCCCTGGGTTTCTGGTTGATCGAAATGATCGGATTTTCCTATTCGGCGATATGGCTACAGGCAAAGCTGGCGCTGGTAGCAGTACTGGTGCTGTATCACATCTGGTGCGGTAAACTGGTCATCGACTTCAAACGAGACCAGAACAAACACTCCCACGTCTGGTACCGCTGGTTTAATGAGTTCCCGGTGCTGATCCTTATCGGCGTCGTATTACTGGTCGAACTGCAACCTGTTTAGGATTCCTGCACTCTGGTACACAGTAGCGGCTCCAGTTCCTTGAGTGCTTTTTTATAGACCTTGCGCTTGAAGAATACGATATCTTCTACCGGTTTCCAGTAATCAACCCAGCGCCAGCGATCGAATTCCGGCTTTGCAGAATGCATCAAATTGAAATCGCTTTCGGAGCCGATCAGGCGCAGACAGAACCAGATTTGCTTCTGGCCAATGCACAGCGGTTTTGATCGATGTCTAACCAGGTGCTTGGGAATGCGATAGCGCAGCCAGCCACGCGTCTTGCCCATGACATCGACGTGGTCAGCCAGTAATCCGGTTTCCTCATAGAGCTCGCGGAACATGGCATCCACCGGCGATTCCTCAGGCTGGATACCACCCTGGGGAAACTGCCATGCATTCTGGCCACTACGACGCGCCCAGAAGACCTTGCCTTCCGGGTTGCTCAGAATGATGCCGACATTGGCTCTGAACCCATCAGAATCAATCACTTGTATAAATCCCGTTGCACTGCGTCATTACCGTCAGGACGCATTAAAATCAATTACTATTGATATTAACAGACAATCCCAGGATTTAAAGTTCCGTATCAAATTCAAGCGCACATGAGTACAGCAGAAATAAAAAAAGGCCCATGATGATGGGCCTTTGCAGCAATAGACTAGTTGAATCTAGCTTTTACGCCTGCGTGCAACAGCGCTCAGGCCAAGCAGTCCCGAGGCAAACAACCAGGCCGCTGCAGGCACAGGCACGGCGGTAACGTCCATCGAACTGATATAAAACTCGTACAGGTACAGTGGTGTCTGTGATTCCGCATTGATATTGGTGAAAATGAAATCCGTACCCGTTAACGGTGTATCAAACATGTGTGCCAGGTCGAAGACTGTTGCAGGGTCAGTTCCTATGGCCACGCTGAACAATCCGTTAAAAGCCTCGCCGTGGTTACCATTTCTCAGCACCAGCTGGTTAATGGTCACTTCCTGGTTGAACACAAGCCTGAGTGATTCAGACGAAGTCACGTTATCATCGGAAGATGGGCTGCATTGAGCGCTGGCGGTTAAGGTTTTGCAGACGCCAAGACCACCGTTACCCCCGGGCGCTCCCGGCCCACTGTGAAACCAGGATGAATCCAGGTAAGCGTTATAGATCTGGCTGCTGTTATTAGAATCAAATCCCGTCGCGGTGACACTGAGACCACTGGCATCATTGAAGGTGATTGACTGTGCTCCGTATTCGCCTGCATTCGCTATGGTGGCAAAATCAAAACTGGCTGAAACAGCTTGAAGTGAGCCAGTTAGTGCAACAACAAAAGCTGTAGATGTAATTAAGCGTCTGAACATGTTTCCTTTCCCGGTGAGTAAACACCCTGATTAGTCATCATACCCTTGCGGGTAAGCGCAATTAACATACCAAGACCGAATCCAATTATCTATTTCAAGCTGGTGTGCATTCCCGCTACTCGATTCAGTACAGGAATGAACGGGGCATGTTAATTCCACCAATCGTTTGGTCAATTTTTGATCAATTATGTTCCGTCATCAGGTTCGACGTGACCCCAGTTTAAACTCATATAAGATCAATTATCAATATCTTTTTAAATTGATTATTATCCTTTATCAACAGGTTACATAATTATGCGTGATATTCGCGCCAACCTGAAGCCTGAAAACAGCATGTTAAATATTTCGACACTAACCCTGGCCAATAGCTAAGGCCCATGACTGGCGTGATGACCGCTGAAACGGTACTATCTGCGCGCTCTAATCACTTTATAGCCGATCTTCATGCCACTCGCCCTGTTTGATCTCGACAATACCCTGTTAGCCGGTGACAGCGATTACCTGTGGGGCTGCTTCCTGGTTGAAAAGGGACTGGTCGACAAGCGGCTTTATGAAGAGGCCAACGAGCGCTTTTACCGCGAATACGCGCAAGGCCAGCTCGATATCCATGAATTTCTAAACTTTGCACTGCAGCCGCTGGCGAACAACGATGCGCAGATGCTGAAATCAATGCACCAGGCGTTTATGCAGAAATACATCAGGCCAATCATGACCCGCGGCGGCATAAAGCTGATCGCACAACACCGTCGCGCGGGTGACCTGCCGGTAATCATCACGGCTACCAACAGCTTTGTTACCCGGCCGATTGCCGAGGCTTTTGGCATTTCTGACCTGATCGCCACCGAACCTGAAATGATCGATGGCCGCTACACGGGGCAAGTTGACGGCACGCCCTGCTTTCAGCAAGGCAAGATTGAAAGGCTTCGTGCCTGGCTGTCTGCTACCGAGATGAATTTTGATAACAGCTGGTTCTATAGTGATTCACACAACGACCTGCCATTACTGGAACATGTCGCACACCCCGTTGCCGTCGATCCTGATGATCAGTTACGTACGATTGCCAGTGAAAAAGGCTGGCAGATCACCAGCTTCAGGAACTAGCACACTAGCAGACGTTAACTAATTCGTTTCAACGCAAAGGCGCAAAGGGCGCAAAGAAAGAATTCAGACATTTGTTAACCGCAGAGGCGCGGAGACACAGAGAATTAATTTAGTGCTGTAATCTCTCGCGATACGTTCACTTAACTCAGCGTCTCTGCGCCTCTGCGGTGTAACAATCAATTGACTTTGCGGCCTTTGCGTCTTGGCGCCTTTGTGTTGTAGACGCTTTTATAACTACCCAGCAGGTTTATGCTGACCGGACTGCCGGTCGAGTGGTTCACGCAAGCGTGTAAATTCTTTTGGAGCGACATACTGCAACACTTCCCTGGCATCATCGCTCAATATCACATCAAGACCCTTGTCGGGATAGAGATAATGCGATAGCCGGTTATCGGTGAGAATAATATTTGCCGGCTCACCAAAACGTTTGATGATGATGTCATGATCGAGGTTGACTGCGGGCACGCATGCGATGGTCTTTATCACTGCGTTGTAAGCCTTTTCATGGTCGGCCACATTCAACACATACTTTCTTGTACCTGTTTCCAGCACCTGTCTTTCTACCGCGTTTGCACGCATTGAATTGATCGTATCGTCGTCCACGTCAGCCGCCAGTACCAGTCTGGCTGATAGCAGGCCCGCACGATACTGGCCGTAATACATTTCCAGACTTGCTGCCTCACCTTTGCTATCCATCACCGCCAGTTCCATGTCAGTACCCAGATTGGCCACGGCCTCACCCAGTGTGGTCTGGCCCAATATCACGCCGAATACCCTGGTTGAGCCATCAGGTAGATTTTCGATCTGCCAGGGTAAACCGGTTACATCGACGGAATCTTTATCCTTGCCTATAAAGGGATAAATGGCCAGGACCAGGGTGATCAACAGAAAAGTAGGAAGAAATCTTCGCATGCAGACATCGAGCCTCGTGGCAGGAAGTTGTCAGGTTTTGGGAAGTGTGACCCCTTGCTGTCCCTGGTACTTGCCGCCACGATCAAGATACGAGGTTTCACAGACCTCGTCAGATTCAAAAAATAGCATCTGCGCCACGCCTTCATTGGCATAGATCTTTGCAGGTAATGGTGTGGTATTGGAAAACTCCAGTGTTACATGACCTTCCCATTCCGGCTCCAGCGGCGTGACATTCACGATGATGCCACAGCGCGCATAGGTTGATTTACCCAGGCATACAGTCAACACACTGCGGGGAATACGAAAGTATTCAACGGTATGGGCAAGGGCGAACGAGTTTGGCGGAATAATACAAACGTCCCCGGTAAAGTCGACAAAACTGTTTTCAGAAAAATCCTTGGGATCGACGACTGCAGAGTTGATATTGGTAAAAATCTTGAAGTGATCGGCACAGCGAACATCATAGCCATAGCTCGATGTACCATATGAAATCAGGCGTTCGTTCGAAGCAGAGGTTCTCACCTGACCAGCCTCAAATGGCTCGATCATGCCTTCGACAGCCATGCGGCGGATCCACTTATCGGATTTGATACTCATAATTTTTTAAATTGTCGATGGGGTTGGCGCGGGATTTTATCAAGCTTTTGACTGGTGTGCTGTGACCATATACGAGAAAATTTCACCGCAGAGACGCAAAGGGCGCAAAGTCGATTGAAAGTTACACCGCAGAGGCGCGGAGACGCAGAGCTTGGTGCTTGTTATATCATTTCGAAGTAGCAATGCGTCAGAGAAATATTCCGAAATTCAAGAGACCTCTAAAAGTACTTCGGGAATACGAAATACATCCTGTATTAAGACATTTGCTCCACAGTTACAGATTACGTTCTTTAATTTGCTCAACGGACCAGCCCAAGACTCTTCGAATCTGCTAGAGAAAAAATTATCGTGCCAGACAACAGCACTTAAATAATTCTCTGCGTCTCCGTGCCTCTGCGGTTACAAATTGCCTGAATTCTTTGCTTGCATCCTCTGCGGCTTTGCGTCTCTGCGGTTATTAATTGTTCTGAATAACAATATTCGGGAACTTGGCAGTGTAATCCTTGGCTTTCAGGGAAAGTTTGGCCGCTGTGCGACGGGCAATATCGCGGTATATTTCACTGGTCTTGCTGTTGGGGTCATCTGCCACACTGGGATGACCGCTGTCAGCATTCTCGCGGATATGGATATCGAGTGGCAATGAACCGAGAAAATCGACGTTGTACTGGTCACACATTTTCTCACCGCCGCCCTGGCCAAATATGTGCTCGGCGTGCCCACACTGTGAACAGATATGGATACTCATGTTCTCTACTACACCGAGTACCGGCACTTCGACTTTTTCAAACATTTTCAGGCCCTTGCGCGCATCGAGCAAGGCTATGTCCTGTGGTGTGGTGACAATGACAGCGCCACTGACCGGTACTTTCTGTGCCAGTGTAAGCTGCACATCGCCGGTGCCCGGCGGCAGGTCGATCACCAGGTAATCCAGCGATTTCCAGCGCGTATCACGCAGCAACTGCTCCAGCGCCTGCGTAACCATCGGTCCACGCCAGATCATCGGCGTTTCCTCGTCGATCATGAAGCCAATCGACATCGCCTGCAGGCCATGACCGCCCATCGGCTCCAGCGACTTGCCATCATTTGATTCCGGCTTGCCATGAATACCAAGCATGCGGGGCACACTGGGGCCGTAGATATCGGCATCCAGCACACCAACACGCGCTCCTTCCTGTTGCAGCGCCAGCGCCAGGTTCACCGCCGTGGTTGATTTGCCCACACCGCCTTTACCTGATGCAACCGCGATAACGTTCTTGATGCCTTCCAGCGGGTTCATACCGCCCTGTACAGAATGACTGGCAATTTCCCAGCTAACTTCAATTTCTATTGATGCAACACCATCGAGTTTTTCGATTCTGGCCTTGAGTTGCTCGGTCAACTTGTCTACATAACCATAGGCCGGAAAGCCAAGTACAATCTTGAGCCTGACCTTGTCAGCGTCAATCGCTATATCCTTGACAGCCCCGGCTGTCACCAGGTCCTTCTCCAGGTAGGGATCAATATATTCTTTGATGGCAGATTCAATCTGCTGTTTTGAAACGCTCATGCGCTTTACCTCATACCGTAAATTCGGCCCATTTCAAATTGATGGCGCATTCTACAACACTAAATACTTGATTTAACCCCTTCTTTTGGGGTGTTAAGCCTGTATTGCCTGCTCTCGCCGTGATAAGTTATGCGCCCGACTGTTGAGCACAGCCTGTATAAATTACTGCATGACCACGAAGCGAAAAATTCTTGTCACCAGCGCCCTGCCCTATGCAAACGGGCCGATTCATCTGGGTCACCTGGTGGAATACATCCAGACCGATATATGGGCACGCTTTCAGCGATTGCAAGGCCACAGCTGTTATTACGTCTGCGCCGACGATGCCCACGGCACTCCTATCATGCTGCGTGCACGCCAGGACGGTATCGAGCCCGAACAACTGATTACAGCCATGAAACAGGAGCACGAAACCGATTTCGCCGATTTCCTGGTTGGTTTCGACAATTATTACACTACCCATTCTGAAGAGAACCGTGAACTCGCCAGCGAAATTTATTTGAAATTACGCGATGAAGGCCATATCGCCACACGCACGATATCGCAATCGTATGATCCCGAAGCGGAGATGTTTCTACCCGACCGTTTTATCAAGGGCACCTGCCCGAATTGCGGCACCAGTGACCAGTACGGGGACAACTGCGAAGCCTGCGGCGCCACCTATGCACCAACGGAGCTGATAAACCCGGTATCCGCGATCAGCGGTGCAGTACCGATCGAAAAAGATTCTGAACAGTATTTTTTCAAACTCAGCGACTTTGCCGACATGCTGCAACAGTGGGTGCGCGACGGGCATGTACAGTCCGAGATCGCAAACAAGCTTGACGAGTGGTTCGAAGACGGCCTGCAGGACTGGGATATATCGCGTAATGCGCCCTACTGGGGTTTCGAAATTCCCGACGCCCCCGGCAAGTATTTTTATGTGTGGATGGATGCACCCATCGGATACATGGCGAGTTTTAAAAACCTGTGTGATCGCGAAGGCCTGTCATTTGATGAGTACTGGCACAGCGATACCGATACCGAGCTGTATCATTTTATCGGCAAGGATATCGCTCGCTTTCACACCCTGTTCTGGCCCGCTGTACTCCACGGCGCAGGTTTTCGAAAACCGACTGCTGTCTACTGCCATGGCTTTCTCACGGTCAACGGACAAAAGATGTCGAAGTCTCGTGGCACCTTCATAAAAGCACGCACCTACCTGGATAATCTTGATGCTGAATATCTGCGTTATTATTATGCAGCCAAGCTCTCTTCAGGTGTCGATGACATCGATTTGAATCTTGACGATTTCATGCAGCGCGTTAACTCCGACCTGGTTGGCAAGATTGTAAATATTGCCAGTCGCTGTGCAGGCTTTATCAATAAACGTTTCGATAACCAGCTATCTGATGCGCTGCCCGATGCCGACCTTTACACGCAACTGGTCGAGGCCGGTGAATCAATCGCTACCGAGTTCGAAAACCGGGAATACAGCAAGGCAGTTCGTGAAATCATGGCACTGGCCGATAAGGCCAATGTGTACATAGATAATAACAAGCCATGGGTACTGATCAAGCAACAAGGTAAAGCGTCGGAAGTTCAGGCCATTTGCACACAGGGCATCAACCTGTTTCGCGTACTGATGACTTATCTAAAACCGATCATTCCACAAACCGCAGTCAAATCAGAAGTGTTTTTGAACAGCGAACTACATTGGGACAGTTTGAAACAACCATTACTTGCGCACCGCATAAACAAGTTCAAACCACTGATGACACGTATTGAAAAAGAGCAAATTGAAGCCATGATTGAACAATCCACTGATCATCTCGAGCAAAACCAGAAAACAAAATCGGCAGCAAGCGGGCCGCTGGTCGATGATCCGATTGCTGAGCAAATAGAGTTCGATGACTTCGCGAAAATTGATTTGCGGGTTGCAAAAATCATCAAGGCCGAACATGTAGAAGGCGCCGACAAACTGATTCAGCTCACGCTCGATATTGGTGGCGAGACACGCCTGGTGTTCGCTGGCATTAAATCGGCCTACCAACCCGAAATGCTGGAAGGCCGCTTGACGGTCATGGTTGCCAACCTGGCACCACGGAAAATGCGCTTCGGTGTTTCCGAAGGCATGGTACTGGCCGCAGGCCCCGGCGGCGAGGAACTATTTATACTGAGTCCAGACGATGGTGCTCAGGCAGGCATGAAGGTCAAGTAAGCAACGTATTTCAATTACCAGCCGGCATTGATGCGGATTTTTCCGCCCTCAGCAGGCGTGCAAAAACCCTGCCGAATCCTGCAGATACGCAACTAAATCCCTGACAACGTTCTACACTCTATGTAATAAGGGGTCACGCTGTGATCAGCAGCGAGTGGATTCTGATGCTTGCTCCGAGCATAAGGCTCAGGAGTAAAAAGCCCGTATTGGGTGAAAAAACCAAACAATAAGCCGCTAAATATGCAAGTCCTGGTACTGGAAAACAGTCGGTTGTTTCAGAAAACCCTTCGCGATCTGCTTGAAGAAGTCGACTGCGATGTCGATTGTGTCAGCTCCAGCGAGGAAGGACTGCAATTACTGGGTCACAATGACTACCGCTTGATCATAGCCGGACAGAATATTTTCGATGACAGCAGTTCTGCATTTATTGAATATTGCCGAAATCATGCCAACCACTGCCCAATTCTACTGCTCACATCTGAACCCAATGAAGCACTGTTGAACAACGCGCGTAGTGCAGGTATCAAAGATATCTTCCCTAAAGCCAATGTCGCTCACCTGCGTGAAAGCATTCACTATCACATCAGTGGCAAGCGAACCATCACCATCATAGGCGGTCGCGTTATCTATATCGAAGACAGTGCTTCTGTTGCTCATGCCATTTCTCGCGATCTCAAGAAGATGAACCTTGAGGTTGACCACTACAGAAACGCGGAAGATGCTTACAATGCACTGCTGAAAAACGAATACGACCTGGTGATAACCGACATCATGCTCAGGGGTGCGATGAGTGGCCTGTCGCTGGTACGCATGATACGTGCGCTGAAAAACCATCGCTCGGAACTACCCATACTTGCCATGACCGGCCATGATGATCCCAGACGTCGAATTGAACTGTTTCATGCCGGCATCAATGACTACGTTACCAAACCACCCATTGAAGAAGAGTTTGCGTCCAGGGTTAATAACCTGATTACCAGCAAACGGCTTCACGACAAGGTGCGTGAACAGAAACAGGCGCTACAGCAACTGGCGATGAAGGACCAGCTGACAACCTGCCACAACCGCCACAGCCTGGTAGAAAACGCACCCAGATACATCAGTGATTCGATTCGTTATGAGCATCCACTGTCAATCATGATTCTGGATCTTGATCATTTCAAGGCCATCAATGATGAGCATGGCCATGATAGCGGTGACAGGGTACTTGCCGATATTGGCAAACTACTGATGAAATCTTGTCGTCAGGGTGATTTTGTTGCACGCATAGGTGGCGAAGAATTCATCATCATGCTGCCGCATTGTGTCGCAGAAGATGCGGTAAAAATGGGTGAAAAAATAAGGTCAATGATCGAAAACCGTTGCCCCGGCGGCCTCAAGTTAACCGCAAGTATTGGCATAGCCTGCCTGTCTGAGGAGCACGGCTCAGATTTTGACAAGTTATACAAATCGGCTGATGACGCGGTATATGATTCGAAGAAACATGGCCGTAACAGGGTCACACTGATTTCTTCCAAAAGGAAAGCCGGCTGATTGTGAACACTACACTGTTGTAACCGGCAATAAAAAAAGGGCGTTGAATCGCCCTTTCTTTATCTGGTCTCAGCCAAGAATACTACTTGCTGGCATATGTCGATAATTCTGAAGGTAATACCGTAGCCAGTCCAAGTGACTGCCACATTTGCATACCGCCACGATAGTAATGCAGTTTCTCGGTGGGATAACCAAGCTTGACCAGTGCTTGAATTGCACGTGGTGACTGGCCGCACCATGGACCATTACACCAGATCAGCAATTGCCTGGCTTCGGAAAAGTCCCAGGAATCTGTTTTCGAGTTGCCGTTGAATAAACCGACCTTCTCGAGCGAGCGCATAACCATATTCACGCCGTCACGCTGTTTGGCGCCGAGGCGCTTCAGCACTGCAACCAGCTCAGTATCATCAACTGGCTTCTCGAATACCGTGAAGGGGATATTAATCGAACCCGGGATGGTCCCCTTGTTGTGCCAGCTTGTCGTACGCGCATCAATCATGACACCATCGCCGTTGTATATCAGCGTTTCCATGAACTTGATGACTTCAATCTCGGCTACAGTATCAACACCATCCGCTACGTTTAATGGATTAACGCAAAACGGCGGACAGGGTCGTGAATTACTGACAAATGAATCATCGATGGCATCATCCATATCCTGGCTGTACTGAGCCTGATCCAGTTCAGTGCCAGCTTCCACTGGTATATATGATTTATCTCCAACACGTTGTAATTCCAGGTTGGCCGCTATGGATGGCGTGGAAACCAGTACTGAACTCGTCAGCACGCAGAGCAAGACAGAAATTTTCATCCTTATTCCTCGAAGCAATTAAGACACCGTGCCGTCAAATAATATAAACCGGTAAAGCAGCCTGTGAAGCCATCTGGCAAGTTGTGAAACAAAGCCTGCCGCCTGCTCGTTCAAACACATTTGTGGACACGAACGCTCTGGTCAATATTATGACCGCGTAATATTGCTATAGCAGAAGATCGCTCAATAACAAGAAAAAGCCCTAGAAATCGCGGTTTTAGCGATATTTTTATGCGTCCAGCCAGATCAGGCTGGCCATGCGGCCGGTACTGCCATCGCGGCGATACGAATAGAACTGTTCGATCTGGGTGTAGGTGCAGTAGTCACCACCAAAGATTGACCTGACCCCCAGGCTGGCCAGCTCTATTCGCGCCAGCTGGTAAATATCACACAGCCAATGCTGCTCATCACGCTGTTCGAAAGCAGCTGCGTTTTCGCTATTGCTGGCGGTAAAAGCCCGCATTACTTCTGCACCCACTTCGAACGCCTGCGGCCCTATTGCAGGCCCCAGCCAGACCATTAGCTCCGCTGGCGCTGTCTCAAGCGCTGTGACAGCATTTGTGATAACACCTGCGTGCAGTCCACGCCAGCCTGCATGTGCTGCGGCCACGCTGCTGCCATGTGGGTCACAGATCAGAACAGGCAGGCAATCCGCCGTCAATACTACGCAGACTTGCCCGGCAGCATCGGTCCAGGCGCCGTCCGCTTCGACCCCGACAGTGTTTGAGCCGGCCTTTATGATTCGATTACCGTGCACCTGCTGTAACCAGGCCGGCTCTGCTGGCAGACGGAAGCGCTCTCGCAACAGCTTTCTGTTTTTGCGCACGGCGTCAGCATCATCATCGGTATGTGCAGCCAGATTGAAGCTGGCATAGGGCCCGCTACTGTAACCACCTGTCCTCAATGTCACCAGCGCATGAATATCGTGCGGGGCTGGCCAGTCGGGCCTGATAAAACCGGGCACCTGCAGCTCAGTTTCCATGTTGCTGTAGATCCTTTTCCAGGGCGGCAATTAACTGCACCATGTCGTCGGGTAGTGGACAGCGCCATGATAGCGGCTTGCCGCTCAGTGGATGAACCAGGCCAAGCCTGAAAGCGTGTAGCGCCTGGCGCCTGAACTGACGCAGTTGCACAATGAGCTCATCGTCAGCCTGCGCCGGGATACGCTGCCGGCCTCCATACACCGGATCGCCAATGACAGGATGACGAATATGCTGCATGTGAACGCGAATCTGGTGCGTTCTTCCGGATTCCAGTTTCAGCTGCACATGCGTATGCTCGCGAAAGCGCTTTATGACGCGATAATGTGTCACGGCCGGCTTGCCGCTATCACGCACACACATACGCACGCGATCGCGCGTGTGCCGGCCAAGGGGCGCGTCAACGGTACCACCCGCGGTGATCACGCCCTGAACCACAGCCTGGTATTCTCGAGTGATGGTGCGCTGTTGCAGTTCCTCGACCAGATGCTTGTGCGCCCTCAGGTTACGTGCGACCACCATCAGTCCGGTGGTATCCTTATCCAGTCTGTGCACGATGCCGGCCCTGGGAACGCGAGCAAGCTCAGCATCAAAATATAATAAAGCGTTTACTAATGTACCGTCAGCATGACCTGCAGCAGGATGTACTACCAGCCCGGCCGGTTTATTGAGCACGAGTATGTCTGCGTCTTCAAACACGATATCCAGCGGTATATCCTGTGGCTGCAGCTCTTCGGGCTGAACATCCAGATGCACATTCAGCTGCAGTACTTCATCACCAGCCAGTTTCGTTCTGGGCTTGACGACCTCGCCATCGAGCAGCACCTGGCCATCACGTATCCATTGCTGCATACGGGTACGTGAATAATCCGGAAACAGGCTGGCCAGCGCCGCATCCAGCCTCTGACCGGCATATTGTTCGGTAACCTGCTTGATAATGGGTTTGTCGATGACGGATTCAGACATTGAGAGAGAATATTTGAACTCGGGTATAATGCACCATTCTAACGGAACAGTGTTTGACCAACGAATCCTTTTTGTTCATGCGATTTTCAGTATCTCTATTTCTCCTGGCAACAACAGTCCTGCTGCTGCAGGCCTGCAGTATGTTCAAGGATGATCCAACCAAGAACTGGACTGCGAAAGAGTTTTATGAAGAGGCCGACAAGGCTCTATATGCCGGCGAGTTTGAATCGGCCATCAAGAACCTGGAAACCCTGGAAGCACGGTTCCCGTTCGATCCGTACGCCAAGCAGGCACAACTCGATATTGCCTACTCCTATTACAAATTTGATGAGCCGGATGCGGCAATCAGTGCGGCCGACCGCTTCATGCGCCTGCACCCACGCGACCCCAATATTGATTATGTCTACTACCTGAAAGGACTGGTAAATTTCAAACGCGGTACCGGCATCCTGGATGGCTGGTTTCCACGAGATCAGGCCGAACACGAAACCGAGACCCTGCACAACTCGTTCAACGATTTCTCCACCCTGGTACGGCGCTATCCTGACAGCAAGTACGCCGGCGATGCTTATCAACGCATGATCTATCTGCGCAATGAACTCGCCCAGCATGAAATCAGCGTGGCTGAATACTACCTCACCAGAAAGGCCTGGATGGGCGCAGTCAATCGCTCCAAAATCGTCATCGAACGCTATGAACAATCCATCTGGCGCAAGCGTGCACTGGAAATTATGGTGATTGCCTACAAACAACTCGGACTGTCGAACCTGGCGGCCGATACCCAGCGCATACTCGATATCAACAAGGACGTGGCCAGCAACCTGACCAGCTTTGATACGGAACTGGAACAACCGCCTAAATCAAGCTGGTACAAATTCTGGTAGCCTACTTGCGCCGGTAACCCGACGTAATCGGATAACGCCGATCACGACCGAAAGCACGCCTTGTAATACGTACACCCGGCGCCGATTGCCTGCGCTTGTATTCATTGCGCTGAACCAGGCCAACGACATGTTCAACCGTTTCCCGATCAAATCCGGCCTTTACCACTTCTTCAATGGGCATATCCTGCTCTATCGATAATTCCAGAATCCGGTCCAGCACCTCGTAGGCAGGCAATGAATCCTGATCTACCTGGTCATGCCTGAGTTCTGCGCTGGGCGGCCTGGTGAGTACACGCTGGGGAATAACCTGCCCCAGCGAATTGCGGTAATGACACAGCCTGTAAACCAGGGTTTTATACACGTCCTTGATGGGCGCAAAACCACCGCACATATCACCGTACATAGTGGCATAGCCGACAGCCATCTCACTTTTATTGCCCGTGGTTAGCAGCATTCTGCCAGTTTTGTTGGATATCGCCATCAGGATCAATCCGCGGCAACGCGCCTGTATGTTCTCTTCCGTGGTGTCGGGTTCGGTATCCCTGAATACGTGGCTGAGTGAATCCAGAAAAGCTTCGAAGGCATCCTCTATGGAAATAACATCATAGCGCACGCCCAGCGCACGCGCCTCGGCTTCAGCGTCTTCGCGACTCATGCCTGCGGTATAACGCGAAGGCATCATCACCGCCTGTACATTTTCAGCCCCAAGCGCATCGACAGCAATCGCCAGTGTCAGGGCCGAGTCGACGCCGCCGGAAAGCCCGACAATAACGCCGCTAAAACCATTCTTGGTAACAAAATCCTTCACCCCCAGAACCAGTGCCTGGTAGGTGGCCTGTTCCTGCAATAATGCCTTGCTGGATCCAGCTGTTACCGCGACAGGCCCGTCAGCAGTGAAGTCAATCAGCTCGATAACGGGTTCGAAGGCTGCCGACCTGTGAATTACATTTCCCGTGCTGTCAACAACCAGGGACTCACCATCAAATACAAGCTCATCCTGGCCGCCAACCATGTTTATATAGAACACCGGCAGGCCACTTTCGCCGGTGCGTTGTTGCAGCACACGAACGCGCTCTTCATATTTACCACCATGAAAAGGAGAGGCATTGATCACGA
>CAWEEC010000050.1:0-7297 GCA_963807785.1 uncultured Gammaproteobacteria bacterium
CTGTTGCTATTATTAAGATCATGCAAAGATCATGGGGTCAGGCCTTACATTTACATCTTGTAAAATGTAAGGCCTGACCCTGCTGCTTTTACCAGTAGATTGGCGAGGCTACTTATACCTTTAGATATAACCAACCAGCCTTGCTCCGTTCGTCTGGCAATTTGCTGAGCCGCTGAAGGTGTAACCATGATAGATGTCATCAGTTGAATCGGATCACCTTCAGCGGCCAGTTTTGCCAGGCTTTTTGCACAAGCGACTACTTTAAGGCTGTCAAATTGCTGAGTCAGCCTGGATAATGGCGTGCTGCATGGATAGATGTTCCTGTATCCAGAGATTTCAGTCCTTGTTTATTAGCAACTATCTCTACTCTAACTGTTCTACCTCTTTGGGTTGCTGTAAAAAAGCTTCAATGTGTGTTAACAGTTTCGCTAAATTGTTCTGGATGATATTGTGCGATATCTATAACGACATGTTTATTGTCACCAACGGCCTTACTTATATGACTGCGTTAGCGACGGGTATAACCGTTTTTAGCGCCGGTGTAATAGCGCATGATGATAACGAACCGGGAACACCGGTCTGTCTTGAAGCGAATTATATGATGGCGGATGCGATGAATGCGCCATTTGCCGGGCCAGTGACAGGGCCAGGGCGGGTGATTGAGATGAATATCATTACCGGTCAACGTGGTATTACAGTAAATAATCCATTTGCTGCAGGTAATGCGGGAACGCCCATATGTGATAATGGTGGTGTTGACTGTGGTGGGCCATGGAAACCAACGGGAGTGTTATCAGGTGGGATGAATGGCCATGCCTTTCTGACCAGTGCGGCACAACATGCGATTACTGAATTCCATCGCGATGGCACACCCATCAGAACAGCCCGTACATTGCCTACATCACCATCACCAAACGGTGGTGGTTATGGTTTTGTACCCCGGCTGTTAGGTTCACAAATTATGCCTAACGGAAATTTGTTACAGGCAGTTTGTGACGCCAACTTCTTCAACGCAGCTAATTCGGATCCGATTCAACCGGGCGAACCTGATCCCGCGAACGATGGCAATTCATCCAATTTGTATTTTCCTCCTGTTTACTCAACGGCGCAAAGAGCCGCTAATAGTCGTATTCTGGTATTAGACCAGGAAACACTGGAAGTGATTGACGAATACAGTGCGCCGGATGATCCGCGCTGGAGCTGCCCTGCAGGGATAGCGTTTACCTCAGAGGGCATGATTGTGACCGGTTTTCATAGTGCCGCCGCTTTCATTATTGACTGGAAAGCGGGCGTTGAAAAAAGAAGTTGCGGTGTCGGTTGTAATAAAGCTAAAAAAGATGATGACGATAATGTTTTCAAACTGGGTAAGAAGAAGAACGTCGCCCGGGTTATCCGTGTAATCGATCTGCTTAATGAAGATATGGATGGCGATGGGGTGATGGATGAAGCTCCCGCTGCAATGGATGATCCAAATCGTCGTGACTCACTGCGTGCTAACTCACTGGATGAATCCGGTAACGTATACGGTACATTTCGTGCTCGCTCTAGAGATTGTTTGCGTGGAGAAGCACCTGGAACGGGTAATGCGACACCATGTAATCCCAGTGTGTTTCGCCAGCATGTATTCATTGCCGCCGCGGGTGGTAATGTAAAGACAGGCAGCATCGCGATGGATCCAGGCGTTAATGTCATTGCGGGTATTCGTATTAACCGTATGTCTGCACCCGGCTGTGCTTTTGTGCAAAATGAAGTAACGAGTGCCGGAGGCACATTGTCTGGTACTGAATGTGATGTGGAAACATTGTATGTTGCAGCATCTGCTGCAAATGCCGGCTGTGATGCGGATGGTGACGGTGTGATGGGCCCGGGGCATCCTGCTAATCAGTGTTTTGTGCCTGGTGGCAGGGTTTATGAATATCGCATTGATACTGCGCATATCGATGGCGCCAGTGGTAGCTGTACGGGCAATCCTAATGAGGGTTATGGACCCGGTGAAGGCAATGAAGGTTGTGCCATGCCTATTGCCCAGTTCGATGTAATCAATCCTGTAACAGGTGCAGTTGAACTGGTCGATCCACGCATGTTGATGCCTATACATGAGGCCTTTATACAGTAAGCAATATGGCGAGCATGTAAAGAAAGCGTCTGCCTATATTTTATAAAAATATGGGCAGACTATTTTCTGAAAAGAAATAAAAACATTTCATTTTGTAAAACAGGTAAGGAATAAAATGAAGGCAATAAGATGAAAAACGTAATCTCAGCGCTAATGATAGTTGTCATACTAATTGTATTTGGTTTTGCTGTTAACGGAAACGATAGTGTCGATAAAGCCGCTAAAGCTGCGAAAGCCGATGGGGGCATTGCCTCCATTGATAATGCGGAAAATATAAAAGATTCTCTCAAGGGAAAAGTTGTTAAAGCAGGACTGTTTAAAGTGATACGGAGTGGAGGGCTGGTGGAGAGCAGGAATACCAGTACAGGCAAAGCTATTTCAAAGCCTGTTATTCAATTGCTTACAGCAACAGATCGCATTCCATTAGTTAAAGATGCCCATATGTCCTTGCAATACAGGATATGGAATTTACCAGAGCAACCCGCTTATATAAAACTCAGGCGCGTACTAAAGCATCCAGTAATGACCTTACCAGACGGTACGCAAACGACAGGTTCTGACTATATGATTAATGGTAGTGTCAGTATCGGCCAGGTTATTGCTTACACAGGATATGGACTAAACGAAGACTATGAAATGCTGGAAGGAGAATGGACTTTTCAGATCTGGTATGAAGATAAAAAATTAATTGAGCATACCTTTACCACGTATTGGCCAGAAGAGACTGAGAAGCGACAGCTTCAAAGCATGCCAGCTACTGCAAATAGCACATCTTTAACAAAGGTTGCATTTAGGGGCAGAGCAAAAACCAGGTAGTATTAGAGTGATATTCGAATAATTTTTACTCTGAACAGAATGGCACTTACTTAAGCTACAACTCAATGATTTATAAGACAAATGTCTAGTGCATTTTGTAGGATGTGGTGAGGTACGAACCGCATCAATCGCGACAGATGCGGTTCGTACCTCACCACATCCTACCGAAATTCGTTAGCTGGTAAAAAGATTTACAAGTTAAATCAATTTGCTAGCCGTTAAGTAAGTGCCATTCTACTCTGACCATAAATATAACAGCAGACAGATATATCATGATCTTCCGCATATCGTCAGCCCATTGTCGTAAACTAAACACCGCAATATGCCTCAATACGGCCATACCCAGTTATTTTCTTCCGGTTTGTCGACACCATGTTCATGGGCATAACGTCGGCAGTCTATCTGCATATCGCGCAGATTTTCCTTTACGTGGGCACCTGCAACTTTTAACTGCGGTACACGGTTGATCACATCGATAGCCAGACTGAAGCGGTCGATCTCATTACTGATGGCCAGGTCTAGCGGTGTATTGATGTTGCCGCGTTCCTTGTAACCGCGCACATGCAGATTTTGATGATTAGTACGACGATAAGCCAGGCGATGGATGAGCCAGGGGTAACCGTGGAAATTAAAGATAACCGGTTTATCAACGGTAAACAGGGAGTCAAAATCTCTATCGGATAGACCGTGCGGATGTTCGCTTTCCGACGTCATACGGAACAGGTCAACCACGTTGATAAAACGAATTTTAAGATCGGGAAAATTCTCGCGCAGCAGCGCAGTGGCCGCCAGTGCCTCCTTGGTAGGGATGTCTCCACAACCGACCATCACCACATCCGGCTCTACACCGCGATCGTTACTCGCCCACTCCCATATCCCGAGTCCCTTGGTGCAATGTTTGATGGCGGCATCCATGTCGAGATATTGCAGGTGCTGCTGCTTGTCACACACGATAACATTGATATCGTTATGACTGCGCAGGCAGTGGTCGGCGGTGGAGAGCAGGCAGTTCACATCCGGTGGCAGATAAATGCGTGTCACCTTCGGGCTTTTGTTGACCACGACATCCAGAAATCCCGGATCCTGGTGGGTAAAACCATTATGGTCCTGACGCCAGACGGTGGATGTAATGAGCAGATTGATCGACGCGATCGGGGCACGCCAGGGTAGCTCTTCACAGATTGCGAGCCACTTGGCATGCTGGTTGTACATCGAATCGATGACATGAACAAATGCTTCATAGGTCGCGAAGAAACCATGGCGACCGGTGAGTACATAACCTTCGTACCAGCCCTTCCAGGGTATGTTCCGAGAGCATCTCCAGTACGCGCCCATCGGGGCTGAGCTCACCGCCATCTTTGTCCTCCGGCAGATAATCGGCCAACCACAGTTTTTTGCTGACCTCGTAAATTGCGTCCAGCTTGTTCGATGTGTTCTCATCGGGACCAAACACGCGAAAGTTATCGATGTTCTTTTTCATCACATCACGCAGCATGGCGCCGAGTGGTTTGGTATTCATCGCACTGGTCTTGCCAGGGTTTGGTACATCTACCGCATAGTCACCAAAATACGGCATACGTAACTCACGCTTTAGTAGACCACCGTTGGCATGCTGGCTGGCACTCATGCGTTTCGCTCCCTTAGGTGCCAGTGCCTTCAGCTCAGGTACGAGGCGTCCAGACGCATCAAAAAGTTCCTCTGGCCGATAACTGCGCAGCCAGCTATCCAGTTGCTGCAGATGCTTCGTGTTGCCGCGCACGTCGGCCAAAGGCACCTGGTGCGCACGCCAGAAACCTTCGACCTTATGTCCATCGACCTGCTTCCGGACCCGTCCAGCCTTTTGGTGAGCGCAGCACAATCATCGGCCAGCGGGCACGGGTTACCGCACCACCATTACGCGCCTGCGCCTGGATATCGCGTATCTCGAGCACGCAGCGTTCCATAGTGGCTGCCATGAGCTGATGCATCGTGGCAGGATCATCGCCCTCAACGAAATGAGGTGTCCAGCCGTAACCACGGAACAGGTTCTCCAGTTCCTCATGGGAAATTCGTGACAGGATGCTCGGGTTATTGATCTTGTAACCGTTCAGATGAAGGATCGGCAGCACAGCACCATCACGCACCGGATGCAGAAACTTGTTGGAATGCCAGGACGTCGCCAGCGGTCCGGTCTCGGCCTCACCGTCACCGACGGCAACGGTGACAATTAAATCCGGGTTGTCAAAAGCCGCACCGAAAGCATGTGAGATGCTATAACCAAGTTCACCGCCCTCGTGGATAGAACCGGGTGTCTCCGGGGTGCAATGACTGCCAATACCACCGGGGAAAGAAAACTGTTTGAAAAAGCGTCGCATGCCTTCCTCATCCTCACTCTTGTCCGGGTAGATATCGGTGTAGCCACCTTCCAGATAGACCGGCGCCAGTACCCCGGGCGCACCATGACCGGGACCGGCCAGGAAGATAGCACTCAGATCATACTTGTTAATGAGTCGGTTCATGTGCACGTACATGAACGACAGTCCTGGACTGGCACCCCAGTGACCGAGCAGTCGTTTTTTTATGTGATCATTCTCAAGCGGTTTTCGCAGCAGCGGATTAGCCTGCAGGTAAATCATGCCTGCAGCGAGATAGTTACAGGCGCGCCAGTAAGCATCAGTCTTACGCAACTCGTCGGCACTCAACGGATTATCATTGGCGGTAACTTTATTTTTGATCTGTGTCATTTCATTAGCCCCATTTTTCGATGTTGTGTAATTGCTATTTCATAGTACTTTGCTGAGCAATAGCATATGCATGCTGTGCGATGATGAGTTCTTCATTTGTGGGGATAGTCCAGACAGATACCGGGCTATCTTTTTTATTAATTTGTGGCTTGCCGGCATCGTTCTCTGATGAATCAATATTTACCCCTAACCATGCCAGCTGATGACAGATCCGTTCGCGAATAATGCTGGAGTGCTCGCCGATACCACCGGTGAACACCAGCAAATCCAGACCGCCCGCAGCGACAGCAAGTGAACCCACTTCACGCGCGACGCGATAAACGAAATATTCGACAGCTTCTGCAGCGTGTGGCTCGCTACTGGCCAGTAATTCACGCATGTCGCCGCTGACGCCCGATATACCGAGCAAACCGGAACGGTTATGTAACAGCTCGGCAACTTCATCAACAGACATACCCTTCTCGGTCATGAGATAGAGCAGGACACCGGGGTCCAGTGTGCCGCAGCGTGTTGCCATGGGTAATCCTTCCAGTGGTGTGAACGTCATCGTCGTCGCGACACTGCGACGGCCGACCATGGCGCACAGGCTGGCGCCATGACCAAGATGGGCCACGATCACGCGGACGTAGGCTGCTGATTTATCAAGGTCCGGCAGGACACTGGCTATATACTCATAAGACAGGCCATGGAAACCATAAGGATGTATACCCTCCGCTGTCAGTGAGCGGGGGAGTGCAAAGATCTGAGCCACAGCAGGCATGGTGCGATGAAAAGCCGTATCGAAACAGGCTATCTGTGGAATATGGGGAGCAATCCGGTTGAATGCTTTGATGGCAGCAAGGTTATGGGTTTGATGCAATGGCGCCATGGGCACCAGTGCCTCAAGTTTTGCAAGTACCTCAGCATCGACGATGACAGCTTCCGAAAAAACATCACCGCCGTGAACGACTCGATGGCCAATAGCAACAAAATCGAGGCCAGTGGCCTGTTCTTGCAGCCATGCCAGCAAGGCCTGTAATGCTTCCTCATGACTGTGCAGCAAATCACCATCATCCACCAGGGTTTCGTTACCGTTGGCATGCATGTCCTTGACGACAAAGCGTGTCTGCTGACCGATACCCTCAATCTGACCGCGGTAAACGAGATCAAGTACTGACGCGGTATCAGCACTGATAAAAATACCAAACTTAATACTGGACGAGCCCGAATTGAGCACTAGTATTGCCTTATCCATCATCTTTCCGATTTATCGACGGCCTAAACTGATCTTATTGGTATATTTTTTTTGTCGCAATTGCCGCTCATTTACAGGCTCACGTAATTGCTATAGAGCAGAATAAGCCGGTCATGGTAGAAAAGTCAAATGCATTGTTGTTTTTTGCAAAACCCGGGTCAGAGAGGAATGGCACTTACTTAACGGCTAGCAAATTGATTTAACTTGTAAATCTTTTTACCAGCTAACGAATTTCGGTAGGATGTGGTGAGGTACGAACCGCATCTGTCGCGATTGATGCGGTTCGTACCTCACCACATCCTACAAAATTCACTAGACATTTGTCTTATAAATCATTGAGTTGTAGCTTAAGTAAGTGCCATTCGGGTCAGAGAGCAATTGTTTCTAATATACGGAACCTGACACACA
>CAWEEC010000051.1:0-39363 GCA_963807785.1 uncultured Gammaproteobacteria bacterium
AACGGAGCGCACAGTCGCTCCGTTTACAGTTTCTATATCATGATAAATTCTAAAGTTTACACATTGATACGCGAACCCCTGCTGCATTTTTTATTGATCGGAGCTGTGTTGTTTGTCGCTTACGATAGTCAGAATGACGATCTTGTTGAAAACAATCAAATCGTCATTAGCGAAGCTGAAATCGATCGCCTGATTACGCTGTGGGAAAAAAAGCGACAGCGCTTACCAACACAGGATGAACTGCAGGGTTTAATCGAACAGCAGGTTCGCGAAGAAGTGATGTACCGCGAGGCACTTGCTATGGGGCTGGATCAGAATGACAGCATCGTGCGTCGACGCCTTGCACAGAAAGTAGAGTTTATCTCAGCCGATCTGGCCGCACTGGCAGAACCTACCGAAACCCAACTGGCTAACTACCTGATCACCAACAGTGAAAAATTTGAACTGCCCGCACGCGTTAATTTCGTACAGGTTTACATTAGTTACGATACACATGGCGACAATGTTCAGGCCTATGCCAATAGTTTGTTGAATGAACTGACACAGGCGGATTCAACTATAGATATTAAAACCTTTGGTGACTCGCTGATGCTCGACCAGCAATATGAGCAACTAACCGAACAGGGTGTATCCCGGTTGTTTGGCAAAGACTTCACCAGCGAATTATTTACACTGCCTGTCGGCAGCTGGCAAGGCCCCATTACTTCCGGGTTTGGCCTGCACCTGGTACGAATTGATAAAAAGTCAGAAAGCCGTCTGCCGGAATTAAATGCGGTGCGTGAAAAAGTGCGCACAGAGTGGATGGCGCAGCAGCGTAGCGATATGGATAAAATGTTTTATCAAGGTTTACGTCAACGTTATGAAGTGGTGATTAAAGATGCTGCTGGTAAAGTGGCTATCAATAAAAACAGTGTAGCCAGAGAACAATGATGTGGAAAATTGTTTTAGCTTTCGTTCTGTTCTGTCTAACGAGTTTATCCTTTGCTGACGAGATCCGTCCTGGTTATCTAGAACTGAAAGAAAGCAGTCAGAATGTTTTTTCTGTGTTGTGGAAAGTGCCAACTAAAGGCGAAAAAAAATTAAATCTGGAATTACAACTTCCTGATAATTGTATAAATAAATCACAAGCTAATTCACAATTAATAAACGGTGCGTATATACAACGCTGGCTCACTGTGTGTGATGGTGGCCTTGTAGAACAGTCCATCTCTATCATCGGCCTGGATACCACTAACACCGATGTTCTGGTGCGACTGGAACTGATGGGAGGTGTCTCACATTCTATCCAACTTACCCCCACCAATCGTTCATACCAGGTTCCGACTGAAGCATCGCCCTGGCAAATTGTCAGAACTTATACGAGGTTAGGCACAGAACATATTCTATTAGGTGTCGATCACCTGCTGTTTGTTTTTGCATTGCTGTTAATTGTTAATAACACGAAAAAATTAATATTAACGATTACCGCTTTTACGGTTGCACACAGCATTACACTCGGTGCGGCAACACTGGGTTTTGTATATGTGCCACAAAAGCCGGTGGAAGCGGTAATTGCATTGAGCATCCTGTTCCTCGCTGTTGAGATTGTGCATGGTAACCAGGGACGCCCCGGTTATGCTGTTAGATGGCCGTGGTTGGTTGCCTTTATCTTTGGTTTGCTGCACGGGTTTGGTTTTGCCGGTGCGTTAGCTGAAGTTGGCTTGCCCGAGCGAGCTATACCATTGGCGCTTATCTTTTTTAATATTGGTGTTGAACTAGGTCAGTTAATTTTCGTTTTTTGCGTTGTCGTAATTTCCTGGTTATTGCACCAGATGAATCAGCAAGTATTAGTCAATCGTGCAAAGACAGTTGTCACATATGGTATTGGTGGACTTTCATCGTTCTGGTTAATTGAAAGAATTAGTATGTTTTAAAAATAATTATGATCGCGGACTTTATAAATGAAAAATACTTAGACAAACACCGGTCAGGGTCGAAAAAACACTCATATCATCATACATTTTAACTTTTAACCAAGACACACTATACGTAGATATTGCTAAGACAAAGTAACTGGTAAGGGTTGGAAGCTGTTTGAACTATAGAGCTGAGCCAGCTAAATGAACTAGTGTAAAAGCAAAGTTCGATCGCACTAGTGGCAAGGAAAATGGTGTAGGTATGGCCATTAAATACCTACACAGCGCGGTTTCAGTGGGTTTTAAGACTCGCTAGCCGGGTCTCATAATCCAATGGCCGAAGGTTCGAGTCCTTCCAGGGCCACCAAATATACAGTTTCGAGTGGCAAGTTAAGAGTGGCCAGGATTGCCGATCAGCCGCTTGCTCTTAGCACTTCCTCGCCACTTGCCACTCGAAACTTGCCCCTGTATTTACTTATGATCGCTTGATTTGACCACCAGCATGGTGACAAGGAACGCTGCGACTGCAATGGTGCCAAATACCACGATCATGCTCATCAAGCCCACAGAATTACCAAACAACAAATCAATCCACTTTTCCATAATTGTTCCCCAATATAAATTAAAAAATTGTTAAAAGAATGCTTGATGCTGATTTTACTAATCTGTGATTTGCGTAACTTGACGGGCGTCAACAATTTTTCTTATTCGATTAAATGTAAAAAAATCGATAAATTGTAGGATGAGTCCTACATATTTTTCTTGCGCTTTTTACACATTGAAATTCGTCCAGTTCCAGTAATTTTTTCAAACACTTGACAGCAATCACAATGTATTTCATTGGTACGGGAATTGCTTTCATGTAATTCGATTGCATACATGATGTATCAATCTTAATTTTTTACTAACTGCCGCAATGGCAATAATGGACACAGGGAGTTCATAATGGAAATAATTCTCAAACACAAAATCAATTACGCAAACCTTATCAGTGCTGGCATGATCTGCTTTGGCGCATCAACATTGGCCCAGGCTGCTGTTGTTATCAATGAGATCGATTACGATCAACCCGGCAGCGATATCGCAGAATTCATCGAGCTATACAATTCTGACTCGAGCCCGGTTTCACTCGACGGCTACACGCTTGACCTGATAAATGGCAGTAGTGGAAGCGCCTACAATACATTCGATCTGTCGGGACTATCGATTAGTGCGAATGGTTACCTTGTTATATGCGATAACACTTCAGCAGTTGCCAATTGCAATGTTGATATTTCATCAAGTGGATGGATTCAGAATGGAGGTGCTGATGGTGATGCAGTAGCATTACTAGCTGATGGCACACCGGTTGATTCGTTGGCCTATGAGGGAATTGGCAGCTTCCTCGGCTCATACGCCGAGGGTAACAGCATAACGATTGATGACTCTAACAGCATCATCATGAGTATTGCGCGCCTGCCAAACGGTCTCGATACCAATATCAATGCAAACGATTTTAATTCGGCCTGCCTGACGCCAGGTAGCTCCAATATCAGCGGCACGGGTAATTGTTCGGTTGCAGTCAATCCGGTACCGGTGCCTGCTGCTATCTGGTTGTTTGGCTCAGGGCTGGTTGGCCTGATCGGCATTAGCAGGCGTAAAAAAAGCAGCCTGACTGGATAAGCCGGTATTTAGCCGCGAATTACGCGAAGGATGCAAACAGGTAGTCGAAGTGTTGAAAAAATATTTTGTGTCTTTTGCGTTTTTCGCGGCTAGTTTCAACGGCCAGGACTACAGCCTTGCTTCGAGATAATTATCTGCAGCGATGATTTCGCATCATATAAAAACGCTTTTCATCCAGATATGTCTGTCCGTTTCTGTCTTCTACAACGGCCGACTCTTCACTGCCATCACTGTAACGCAACATCAATCGACTTTTGCCGTCATCATCTACGACCGTCCATGCACCGGTCCCTGTTCTGGTTGAGAAACCGAATGATGAGCCGGAATCAAATTCTTTCAAGGATGACGCAGAGACACGATGCTTAAACCCACCGTCAGTGCAGAAATAAAGGTCTTCCCTCTTGCTCCTGTCATTCTCGGTTCCGCGTAATGATAACCGCGTCCCTGCCAGCATGTAGTACCAGTCGATTGCATCGGGACCAGCACTGAAATCAATGAACTTAACACTGGCTATCGCTTGTTGTGCCATCGGTGTTAACTTGTCCCAATCATCATTGGGAGCGGCAACCAGCACGACCATCCCCTGCCCGCCATTACCGATGAAGCTGGCTGCTTTGCCTTTCATCAGTTTTCGCTCAACAATGCCCTGTATATCAACCATCATCCCCTGGCCATTTTCCAGTTTTATCTGTTCAGGTTCTCCGATCGAAACCAGTGCAATACGCGCATCCTGGTAACCTTGCTGCATATAATCCCTGGCAACTTCATCGCTAAGGCCGGGCCAGTTTTTTATAACAACAAGACTGTCATTTTCCTGCGATCTGAAGTACGTGGCATTACCATTTCGGGTCTGCTGGTAGGTATCATCAACCTCAATCGAATAGCCATATTCATTATTGGTAAAAGTTTGCGCGAATACAATCGCAGGCGCATAAAAGAAAATTATCAGCAATAGAAAATTAAATTTTTTCAAGATCATCTGTACGCTCACCTACTATTGCGGCAAATTTGAGTGTCTCACGCAGCTCGTTTATTTCATCCTCAAGCATAGTGTCCCTGGCAAAATATTTGTCTTCTTTCCTGATAGACGGTAGCGATTGTTCACGCATTGGCTTACCGTACTGTTTTTCATACAGCAGCTCGATTTGCTCTACCAGGTCACGCAACTGCTGTTCCGGATACTCGCGCAACTCCAGGTAACTGAACAGCGCCTTGATCGCATCGAATGGGAACACCTGAAAGCGGTCGACATAAGTTTCAACCATGGTCCAGAAGAAAGGTCTGACCTTGCTCACTTCCAGATTCTTATCCAGTAGCATACGGCGTGTGATCCTGGACAGATCATCGAGGCTGAGATGTTTTGAATCTGAGTCAAACGCAGACTGATTTACCGATTTATCAGTAAGTGATGCAACCTTCTTTGAAAGGTTTTTGGACATCAGATCATCGCAGCTAGCATTGTTTCTCTCCTGGGTTTCATCCTTTTTCGATGAAAAGCGCAACAAACTTCCTAACAGCATTCACAATTACCGGGGAAATCCCCATGTTTTAAATCATTTTCTGCTCATAGGCATATAATTTCAATGCTACAACAGATATTATTCTGTCATGGACTCAGGGAAGGCCCATAGTCCCAACCATCGTTATCATGTCGATATACTTTACATATTTCAGCGATTTTAAACATGCATAAATTATAACTTACTGAATATAAACAATATCCTTAATTATGCATGATTCTTGCATGTACAATAGAGGTGCAGTATATCTTGTCGTCATTCTTTACATTTTTTAGTGATGTTTGGCTGCATAAATTACTGGAATCCGGCTCCAGGGAACTCGGAATAAATAACCAAACTAAAACACATGCAGAAAGAAGCACTACAACTTCTACAAAAGACGGATGCCGACAAGCTTCCTACTTTGCCGCATGTGCTATTGCACCTGCTTGATGCCTGCCAGGATGAAAATGCCTCATTTGAGCAACTCGCCCATGTTATCAGCAATGACCCTGCATTATGCGTGAAAATCATTTCAGCCTGTGGTGGTGACTGCAGAAGCATAGATAACCTTGAAACATCACTGGGACGTCTTGGTATCAATACCATTAAAAGTATTGCCATTACTTCAGCCGTGCAGCAGTTTTTCTCACGCAGCAACCAGGAACGCACGGCGTTTCTCAAGCATCATTGGTATCATTCAATTTTTTGTGCATGTGTTGCTGAACAACTCGCTGAGTACATTAATTACAAGCATCCTGATGAAGCCTGGTTCGCGGGCTTGCTGCATGATGCCGGCCAGCTGATCATGGAGGCCGCCTACCCGGATAAGTACACAGCTGCATTCGCCCAACTTAGTGAAGATGAATATTTCCACGACCTGGAAGATGATGAGTTCGATACCACACATGACCTTGTTGGTGCTGGCCTGTTCAGAAAACATGAAGGCAATCCGTTTCTCGCTGATGCCATCATGTATCATCATGAGCCAGTAGATAAAATCCTTGATGCACATCCGCTGGTTAAAATCGTAAATCTGGCCAACCTGTTAAGTCGAGAGCAGTTCAAACAAAACCCCGCTGATGCTTTGGATGCTGCTGAACAATTGTTCGGACTTTCCGCCCCCCTGGTAGATGGCTTATTAAAAAATTGTGATGACAAAGTTGAAAAGATCTCGAGTGAATTCGAGGTAGATTTCGGCAGCGACGATATAGATGGCGATACTGCGCAGACAATACTTGCAAACGACCAGTTGAAACAGGTTGAACTTGCCGAACAGATTCGCAACATTGCTATGCTCGACGGCGTGCATCAACATCTTTCCAGGATTGAAGGCAGGCAGGCTCTATTACATGCGTTAAAACAGAATATTTCCATCCTCTTCGGTATCAGTAACTGCATACTTTTTCTATATGACGCCGGTAGCGACAAACTTCAGGCACTATCCACGTCTGAAAGTGAATCACATCTGCAGGATATAAACATACCGCTTGAACCAGGCCGTAGTATCGTTACCGATTCCCTGCTGGAAATGCGTGCGATTAATTCTTTTGAATCAAAGCTGGAAGACCTGTCGATTAGTTGACCGTCAGCTGATCGGCCTTAACAATAAAGAAGGCCTGCTATGCATGCCACTGATTGTGCATAATGCAGCCATTGGTACACTGGCACTCGGTATCGACGAAGCCCAGTTACCATCGTTGCTTAAACAACAGGGCCTGTTCAAGCGATTCGCCAATGAAATCGCCAGCACCATCAGCTCTTCTCTGGCTGATTTTCGTGGTGAACAGGATAAGGATAGAAAGCTGGATCCCGATAAAGTCCTAAAGGCCCGCGCCAGGGAAGTCGTACATGAAGTTCGTAACCCGCTAAGCATCATCAACAACTACCTGGAAATCCTCAGTGTCAAGCTGGAAGGTGACGATCCGGCACAGCAAGATCTGGATACAATAAAAAGCGAGATTCACCGTATCAACACCATACTGGAGAACCTCTCTCATTCAACTGTTGTTGATATCAGTGAAACAGATGCGGTCGATGTTAACGCGCTAATCGCCGACCTGTCCCACATGTTCCAGACCTCGTTGTTTGCCGCCCACGATATCGAGATAAGCCTGAACCTGGATGAAAGCATGCCCCCCATGCTGACCAATGCAGATGCGATCAAGCAGATATATACCAACCTGGTAAAAAATGCCGTTGAGGCCCTGCCTGCAGAAGGCCTGGTTATGGTCTACACTCAAGATCAGGTAAACGTCGATGGCAAAGCACACTTTGAAATATGTGTAGCCGATGACGGGCCGGGCATTCCAGCCGAGATTTTACCCACACTGTTCACACCCGTACAAACGACAAAAGGTGATGGACATTCGGGACTGGGGCTTACGATTGTAAAAAATCTTGTCAATGAAATGAACGGCTCTATCAGCTGCAGAAGCAGCGATAAAGGCACGAGTTTTCATATTCTCCTGCCTCGAAATATACAAGAATAGAGCACTTACTCTGGTACTTGTGCATAACTAGAACATAACAAAGGCCGGGCAGCCTTTGCACCAAAGAGTAGCAAAATGAGTAGTAATGAGCAGAACATCCTTATCGTTGATGACGACCCCGTAGTACTGAAAAGCCTGAGAGACTTACTGGCGGTTCGAGGCTTTAGTGCCGATACCGCAATTGGCGGCCGCGAAGCAATTGCCTGTCTTGACCAGAAAGAATACGACCTCGTATTACTTGATTTACAGATGCCCTATGTCAGTGGGCATGATGTCATGCGACATATCAAACAGCAGGAGATGAACACCTCCGTCATTGTCGTTAGTGGAGAAACATCTTTTGAAGCTGCCAGAGATGCATGCTCGCAAGGTGCCTATGACTTCCTGCGTAAACCTTATGCCACCGACGAGCTGATGATCACGGTGAATAATGCGCTCAAGGAAAAGAAACTCGAGAACCAGAACACGCTGATACAAAGTCAGCTGCACGAATCCGAACGCCTGCATCGATACCTGGTCAACACATCACCCGATATCATTTACATTCTTGACCAGGACGGGCATTTCACCTTCATTAATGAGCGCGTCGAAACACTGCTGGGTTATGACCATAAAGAACTCATAGGCAAGCATTATTCAACAGTGGTTCACCAGAAAGACATCGAAGTCGCTCGCTATGTCTTCAATGAGCGCCGTGTTGGCGACCGCGCATCACGCAATGTTGAGTTATGCCTGAAATGCAAGGATGATAGTACTGAACGCTTTTTTGAAACCCGCACCCTGCCAATAGAGCTCAGTTCTGTAGGAATCTACAAGAGTGGTGATAATCCCAAGAAAAAAACATACCTCGGAACATATGGTGTTGCGCGTGATATCACCGAGCGCAAGATGGCAGAGGATACTATCAACTTTCAGGCCTACCATGACCTGCTCACCAACCTGCCAAACCGGGCATTGTTGCGAGACCGCCTTAGCCTGGCAATATCACAGGCAAAACGCGAACAGGAGATGCTGGCGGTAATGTTCCTTGACCTTGACCGTTTTAAAAACATCAATGATTCACTTGGCCACGTTGTTGGTGACGAATTGCTGCAGCAAGTGAGCACACGATTGAAGAGCTGTGTTCGCGAAGGCGACACACTGGCACGCTTTGGCGGCGATGAGTTCACATTATTATTGCCAAAAATCACCAAGGGCAAGGAAGATGTCAGAAAAATTGCTGATAAGATAAACGAGGTTCTAAAGGACCCGTTTATCATTGACGACAATGAACTGTATGTCAGTGCCAGCATCGGTATATCCATATACCCACGTGACGGCAATAACATGGACACCCTGATCAAGCACGCTGATATTGCCATGTATCACGTCAAGGATACTGGCAAGAACAATCATAAATTCTACAGCACTGACATGACGACACCTTATTTCCAGAACCTTTCACTGGAAACAGGTATCCATAAAGCGCTTGAAAATGACGAATTTCACTTGATGTATCAGCCGCAGATCAATATTAAAACCGGTGAGATTGTTGGCGTTGAGGCCCTGCTGCGCTGGGATCACCCTGAACACGGTCCGATAACCCCGGCCGAGTTCATTCCCTTCGCCGAAGAGACCGGTATGATTGTTGAAATTGGCCACTGGGTTTTACGCAATGCATGCGCTGAACTGAAACGCTGGCGCGACGCCGGTCTGCCGCAAATACGCATGTCCATCAACGTGTCCGCACGCCAGCTGACAGAGAAATCGATTGTAAAACATGTATCCAATGTGCTGAAGGATTATGCAATACCAGGACACTGCCTTGAAATTGAAATCACCGAAAACGCCATCATGAGTGACATGGATAGCGTCATTCACAAACTGAAGGAACTCAGCAAGAAAGGTGTCTTTATTGCAATCGATGATTTTGGCACCGGCTATTCATCATTAAGCTACCTGCACAAGTTACCGATACAGACGCTCAAGATCGATCGCGCCTTTATTAAGGAAGTGAATATGAAGCACTCGGGGAACTCGATTATCAACACCATCGTTGCCATGGCCAAGGGCCTGAACCTGAATGTAATTGCGGAAGGGGTAGAAACCCAGCAACAACTGGATTATCTGCAGGAAATAGACTGCAGCGAGGCGCAGGGATTTCTCTTTGGAAAACCGCTGACTGCCGATGTCATCGCACAGCTGCTGATTCAGGAGCCCTATGCGGTACCTGGCTCGAGCCCGGGCCTGCACAGCAACCGGCACAGGACACATTAGGCCCGGTTAGCCGCAACCGGATTACACTGGCCGGGAAAACAGCGCAGATGCGCGAGGCGCATCAATACTCTTTCATCAACAGGCTTTTACCTGTCATTTCTGCTGGCTGCTGCAGTCCCATCAACTGCAACACCGTTGGCGCTACCGAGCTCAGATCGCCGCCGGGCAACAAATGCCAGTTGGCTTCATCGATGACCATGCACGGTACCGGGTAAAGGGTATGCTGGGTATGAGGCTCCTGTGTTACCGGATCGACCATTTCGTCGCAGTTACCGTGGTCTGCCGTCAATACAACCGAATAGCCTGCTTCGACTGCGGCATCCAGTACACGTCCGACCTGTGTATCCAGCGCCTCGACTGCAGCGATGACTGCATCGCGTACCGCGGTATGGCCAACCATGTCACCATTGGCAAAATTGACCAGCATGAATCCGTATTCAGCTGACTCCAGCGCTTCAATCACCTTGTCAGCGACTTCGGCTGCGCTCATTTCCGGCTTTAAATCATAGGTGGCAACATCGGGTGACCTCACCATGACATGCTCTTCACCCGCAAACGGCTTCTTCTTGCCACCATTGAAGAAATAGGTGACATGCGCATATTTTTCGGTTTCCGCACAGTGAAACTGCTTGTAACCGGCGCGGCTTACGACCGATGCAACCGTATTCTGGGGGCGCTCCGGTGCATAACCGATAGGTAACAAAAATTCGGGGTCGTACTCGGTCAGACAGGTAACCGTTGCGCCCTTGTACTTACCGGTTTTGAATTCTTTAAAGTCAGGCTGACTGAGCGCGGCTGCCAGCTGTCGAGGACGGTCATTACGAAAATTGAAGAATATGACGCTATCATCGGATTGAATCAGCTCACATGATTCCAGCACGGTCGGCTTGATGAACTCGTCGGTCTCATCAAGTGCGTAGGCAGCCTCGATAGCATAGCGTGCATTCTCGGCGGTACGCCCCTTTCCCTTGACCATCGCTTTCCAGGCCTGCTCGGTCCGGTTCCAGCGATTATCACGGTCCATTGCATAATAGCGACCACATACGGTGGCAATACAGCCATCCGCATCTTCCAGTCTGTTATCAAGCTCGTGAAGGTAGACCAGCGCTGACATCTGCGCCGTGTCACGGCCATCGGTGATCATATGTACAATCGGTTTCACCTTGTGTTGTACACACAGCTCTATCAGCGCAAACAGGTGATTGATATGGCTGTGCACGCCACCATCTGAAACCAGACCGACCAGGTGCAGCGGTCGCTGCTGTTCTGCTGCATCCTCGATCGCAGAAACCAGTGCTGCGTTGACGAAAAAATCACCGTTTTCGATCTCATCATTGATGCGCACCAGGTCCTGGCGCATAACAGCACCACAACCCAGGGTCATATGACCGACTTCGGAGTTACCCATCTGGCCATCAGGCAAGCCCACGGAGCTGCCACAGGCATCAAGCGTGGTGTGGGTATGCTGGGAGAAATATTCATCGAGGCGCGGCGTGCTTGCTTCCTGCACCGCATTGTTGATACGACTTGGGTTGACTCCGAACCCATCTAGAATAATCAGTAGTGTTGGTCTTCGGGGGACTTTTCTGGCTTCGCCCATCTATATTCTCAATTCCTGTTTAACGCTGTTCTTGGCTTCATGTTTGGGGCAGCGATTTTACACTAAATTACCGCTAACAGGCGTGATTACAGGCGCCAGTGCCATTAAATGTGTAGAGACACCGCTGTTTTTGTTAACAATATCAGTCAGGTCGGCGCAGGTTCTCCTCTTCTTCCCGTTCCATTTCATCCAGCATGGCGTCCATATCTTCCTGATTCGGATCATTCGCACCATCATCGTGAAACTGGTACTCAGGATGGCTCTCATCCAGCGGCTTGGGCTTGATAAACAGTCGTGACATGATCAGCCCGATTTCGAACAGTGCCCACATGGGTACCGCCAGCAATGACTGTGAAATCACGTCTGGCGGTGTCAGCATCATGCCTACGACAAAAGCACCGACAATGATAAAGGGCCGTTTTTTGGCCATGGCATCTGCCGTGGTGGCACCCGCCAGGATCAGCAGAAAAGTCGCCACCGGCACTTCAAAGGCAATACCAAAAGCAAAGAATATGGCGATGATGAAATCAAGATACTGGCTGATATCGGTCATCACCGCCACGCCTTCGGGCGCGACGGCGATGAAAAATGCAAACAACAGCGGGAAGACGACAAAATAGGCGAATGCGATACCACAATAAAACAGCAACACACTGGAAATCAGCAAGGGTGTAGCCAGCTTTTTCTCATGGATGTACAGGCCGGGCGCGACGAACGCCCACAGCTGGTGCAGCAGGTAGGGCACCGCCAGCAATACTGCCAGCAGCAGCACCAGCTTGAATGGCACCAGAAAAGGAGACGTCACACCGGTCGCTATCATCGAAGTGCCTTCCGGCATCAGCGCCAGTAGCGGCTGCGCGACCGTGGAGAATATCTGTTCAGAAAACGGGAATAACACCAGGAACAGAATCAGCACTGCCAGCACCATGTGTAGCAGGCGGTCGCGTAACTCTATCAGGTGGTCAAGCAGACTCTGTTCTTTACTATCAGTCGCTTGACTGCCGTTCTGTTCTTCAGCCGACATGTATTAATCCCGGGGCTTGTCGCTGGTATCGTTGGCTGGAGCATCGTCGGCTGGAGCTGTATCCTGTTCAATAATTTCATAATCCGTTTCGGAAGCCTGTTTCGGCTTCTCATCCAGTGAAACCGTCTCGCTCAACTGGCTCTGTAGCTCGTTAATCTGCACTTCCTGGTTATGAACCATGCGTTTAAGCTCAGTGACATCAAACTCGCTCGCCACCTCCTCTTTCACACCCTCAACGTAGCGTCGCGCCTTGCCGATCCAATGCCCTGCCGTGCGCGCGGCTTTTGGCAGGCGCTCAGGCCCGACAACCAGCAAGGCCAGAATCAGGATCAGAAACAGTTCCCAGAAACCAATATCAAACATGCGGGACGAAATAAGGCAGGTTAGTGCCAGGCGGCACTGTTAGACTTTATCTTTGTCTTTGGACTCAACTTCGGCATCAATGACATTGCTGTCATCCTGCTCGATGTCTTTCTTCATGGTTGTGTCTTCGGCGCCTTCTTTTATTGCGCCCTTGAAGCTTTTCACGGCTGAACCAAGGTCACCACCAAGATTACGTAGTTTTTTGGTGCCGAACAATAGAATCACGATGCCAAGTACAATCAACAATTGCCAGATACTAATACCCATATTCTCTCTCCAGTTTCACCCTGGCCCGACGGCCTAGCGTGAAGCTTTTTCATCATGGCCGGACACACCGAAGCGCCGACCCAGTTCCTGTAAAACATCATCTGGCCCAAGTCCCTTGTGCGCCAGTAATACCAGACTGTGAAACCACAGATCCGCTGTCTCATACACCAGTTTGGCGTTATCACCATCTTTGGCAGCCATAACAGTCTCTGTAGCTTCCTCGCCTATCTTCTTAAGGATAGCATCCAATCCCTTTGCGTACAGGCCTGCGACATAAGAAGATTCCGGTTCAGCCTGTTTACGCTGCTCCAGCACCTCCGCCAGTTGTCCTAAAATATCTGTCATGCAATCTGAAATCTCGATCCTGCTCGATGATTAGCGGTAAATTTCCTTCGGGTCCTTGATAACTTCATCAACTTCAACCCACTGATCGCCCTCCAGGCGGCGATAAAAGCAGCTCTCACGTCCTGTATGACAGGCAATTCCACCCATCTGTTCCACTTTTAACAGAATCACGTCCTCATCACAATCAAAGCGAATTTCCACCACTCGCTGTATATGCCCGGATTCCTCGCCCTTATGCCATAATTTCTGCCGCGAGCGTGACCAGTACACGGCCTGATTTTTTTCGGCCGTCAGCTTTAACGCCTCACGACTCATCCAGGCCAGCATCAACACCCTGCCGCTGGCCGCATCCTGCGTTATAGCGGGAATCAGGCCTTCATCATTGAAGCGGATTTCATCCAGCCAGGCATCTGACATGATCTTGATATCTCAATAGAAATGAAGCTTTCCGGTTCACTACGAGGTCTTCATAAGCGTACTTCAATGCCGCACTCGGCCATATATTCCTTGGCCTGGTGCACACTGTATTCAGCAAAATGGAAAATGCTCGCGGCCAGCACGGCATCCGCCTTGCCTTGCAGCACACCCTGCGCAAGATGTTCCAGATTACCAACTCCGCCGGATGCAATGACTGGCACAGACACGGCCTCGGTAATGGCACGTGTCAGTGCTATATCGAATCCCATCCTGGTACCGTCACGGTCCATGCTGGTGAGTAATATTTCACCGGCGCCGTATTCAACCATTTTTCGCGCCCACTCGACTGCGTCCAGTCCAGTCGGCTTGCGCCCACCGTGGGTAAAGATTTCCCAGCGCAAGGGCTCTTTTTCAGCGCTGACCTGCTTGGCATCAATCGCCACCACGATGCACTGCGAGCCCACCCTGTCGCTGACCTCGCGGACGAAATCAGGATTGAAAACCGCGGCAGTATTGATGGCGACCTTGTCCGCACCCGCATTCAGCAAGGTACGAACATCCTCGAGCTTGCGGATGCCACCGCCAACCGTCAAAGGAATGAAAACCTGTTCAGCAACGTGCTCGACGACATGAACAATGGTGTCACGATCATCCGAACTGGCGGTAATATCCAGAAACGTGATTTCATCGGCACCTTCCTTGTCATAACGCCGTGCCACTTCGACCGGGTCACCGGCATCACGGATATCGACAAATTTGACACCTTTGACAACACGACCGTTATCAACATCAAGACAGGGAATAATTCGTTTGGCGAGTGACACGATCAGTAAACGCTGCCGTACTCACTGCTGTGCTCTGCCAGCCAGCGCTGGGCCTCGGCAAGATCAATTTTGCCTTCATAGATAGCGCGCCCGGTTATGGCACCGATGATGCCTTCATCAGCAACGGCATTCAGTGCCTTGATATCATCCATCGTGGTGATACCACCGGAGGCGATCACCGGAATATGAATCGACTGCGCCAGTTTGACGGTGGCCTCTATATTCACGCCCTGCATCATGCCGTCACGTGAAATATCGGTATAAATAATTGCTTCAACACCATCATCTTCAAAGCGCTGCGCCATATCGATGACATCATGCTTGGATACTTTCGACCAGCCATCAACCGCGACTTTGCCGTCTTTCGCATCCAGGCCGACTATGATCCGGTTGGGAAATTCAACACAGACTTCATTGATGAAGTGCGGGTCGGTCACGGCCTTGGTGCCAATAATCACGTAGTGTACGCCGGCATCGAGATAGGCGACGATGGTCTCCTCGTCACGGATACCGCCACCAATCTGGATCTCGATTTCAGGATAGCTGCGCGCAATTTCATTTATAACTTCCGCATTCTGCGGCTTACCGGCAAAGGCACCATTGAGATCGACGATATGCAGTCGTTTGGTACCCGCCTCTACCCAGCGACCTGCCACTGCGACCGGATCATCGGAGAAAACTGTATCGTCATTCATATCGCCCTGACGCAGGCGAACACACTGACCGTCTTTAAGATCAATCGCGGGAATCAGCAACATGAGATTTCAGGCTCCATAAAGATTTACTGTCCATCCCACTGGGTAAAGTTTTTCAGCAGTTGCAAGCCATCTGCTGCACTTTTCTCTGGATGAAACTGTACTGCAAATACATTATCGCAAGCGATAGCCGATGTGAACACAATATCATAGCTGGTTTCACCGGCAACAATCGCCTCGTTTTCGGGATCGACATAGTAGCTATGAACAAAATAAAAGCGGCTTCCCTGTTTAATACCGTGCCATAACGGATGCGATATGGTCTGGGTAACATTATTCCAGCCCATGTGCGGAATTTTTAACAGCTCGACTGATTTATCCCTGTTTAATTCGTTGCCGAAAAAACGCACCTCTCCCTGGTACATATTCATGCAGTCAACACCATTGTTCTCTTCGCTGTGCGACATCAGCACCTGCAATCCCATGCAGATACCGAGAAATGGTTTCTCTTTTGCAGCCTGCATCACCGGTTCTACCAGCTCACGTTGCCTTAATTCACGCATGCAGTCACGAGCCGCCCCCTGTCCCGGGAATACGACCCGATCTGCCGCTGCAATATCCGTCGCACTGGAGGTGATACGCACTTCCTGCCCGCTGCCGGCAACATGCTCCAGCGCCTTGTCGACAGAGCGCAGATTACCCATGCCGTAATCAACCACAGCAATCAGGGACATCTGCTTTACAGTGCCCCTTTCGTGCTTGGCATAACGCCTTCCATACGCTCGTCAAATGTCAAAGCCATGCGCACAGCGCGACCAAAGGCCTTGAAGATAGTCTCTGCAATATGGTGCGCATTGTCGCCACGTATATTATCGATGTGCAGGGTGACACCCGCATGATTGACAAAACCCTGGAAAAATTCGTGCAGCAGGTCAACGTCAAATTCGCCGATCATCGCACGTGGATAATCTGCATGGTATTCAAGTCCTGGACGCCCGGAGAAATCGATGACAACACGAGACAATGCTTCATCGAGTGGCACCAAGGCATGACCATAACGAACAATACCGGTCTTGTCGCCGACAGCTTTTGCCACCGCCTGTCCCAGCGTAATACCGACATCTTCAACGGTATGATGCGCATCGATGTGCAGGTCGCCCCGGGCAATAATCTCGATATCGATCAGGCCATGACGACCGACCTGGTCAAGCATGTGCTCAAGAAAGGGTATACCCGTCTCAAGCTTGCAATTACCCGTACCATCCAGGTTAACACTTACCTGGATCTGGGTTTCATTGGTATTGCGCTCGACCTCTGCCCTGCGCTGGCTCATTGTGTATCTCCGATGGACATGTATGGTTACTGAAGCAGTTGATTACGATGATAGCAGTGCGAAATGAATATTCAGGTTATTGTTGAAGATACCGGTTATTTATATTACTAGGTTTGCAGCCAAAAAGTCACCGGGCCATCATTTACCAGTTGTACCTGCATGTCAGCACCAAAACTGCCCTTTTGTACCCGGCTGATATTGTGCGCCATTATATCAACAACTGCATCAAACAAGGCACTTCCTGACTCCGGATCAGCCGCACTGGAAAAACTGGGTCGCATGCCCTTGCGCGTATCTGCTGCCAGTGTGAATTGCGGTACCAGCAGTACACTACCACCCACATCACACACACTCAGGTTCATTTTCCCCGCATCGTCAGCGAAGACTCGATAGCCGAGGATACGCTCCACGAGTCGTTTTGCCTGCGCCACATCATCGTGTTTTTCAACACCGATCATTGCCAGCAGGCCCTGTCCGATTTCAGCAACACGCTCACCAAGGATTGTTACCGAGGCCGACTCGACACGCTGCAGTAAAGCTATCATAAATATAACTCACTGATATTCATGAATAATTATATTATTTGTAGGATTTGTCCTACATGCATTGTCCTGCGCAACTGATAGCTAGATTTATATGAGAGGCTCATAATAGCTCACAGGACACATGGAAAGGGCCGTACAGGGACATAAGGATATATCAGGCAGTATCTCACGGAAACGGGAAAAAGGAATTAAAGGATGACACACTCCCGAATGGAAAAACAGGCTGTGCAGGAACTACCTTAGCGCGAGGCTCAATCACCTAGCAAGGATGATTATGAACCCCCGGGAAACCGGGGGTTTTTTATTGCGCACATAAAAACCTTACGCTAAAACCAGACTAACTCACGAAATTGATCCTCATCGACATGCTCAGGACCTTGTTTTCTCGCCGAGGCGCGAAGAACGCAAAGATGTCATATGTCTTGTACCAACATAATTAATCTCTTTTTTTGTTCTTCCTTTGCGGCCTTTGCGCCTTGGCGAGAGATTCATTCATAAACCGGGGCTTCGCCTTCAGGCCTGGTCTGAAAATACCTGAAAGTCCACAGATACTGCGCCGGGCACTCCAGCACGGTTTTTTCGATCGCCCTGTTCATGGCAGCTGAATCAAGCCTATCGTCGCCGCTCGGAATGTCTTCTATGGCAGCTAACATTTTAACGCGGTAGTGCCTGATTTTCGGATCATAGCAACTGACGCAGGGCAGCACGACGGCGTTACAGCTCTTTGCCATCCGACCCAGAACCGGAATCGTCGCTTTTGACACGCCAAAAAATGGCGCGAATACAGCATTTTTCATACCCAGGTCTTCATCCGCGAGGTAAATCAATATCTTGCCCGCACGGGTTTCTCTTATTAACGGACGCAAACCATCTTCACGGGTAAACAGCTTGCCACCAAACCGGGCGCCAAAACGCGTACGGCCATGAGTAAACATGAAATCGATGACTTTATTCCTCATTGGCTTGTAAGGGCCGTTGGTGTTGTGGTCCATGGAAATAGCTGCTACCGCAAAATCCAGCCCAGCGCTGTGGCACAGCAGTACGATGATTTGCTTGCCCTGGTTTTTAAAGTGATCGATTTGCTCGAATCCTTCACTAACAATTTTTCTTCTAACCCAAAATACCGGCCGCCACCACACCATGAACAGATGCATTGCACCACGCAGTTGAGCACGAAAATGTGCATGCACCATCGCCTCGATTTCATCCTGGCTTTTTTCGGGGAAACATAAGGATAGATTGACCCTGGCAATATTGAATCGCTTGTTGTTCCGTTTCGCAGCAAATTCACCCAGTCGACATCCCGTCCAGTCAATTACCGGCATCGGTAACAGCGTAAAAAGAAAATACACACCCAGACCCATCCATGTCAGCCAGTGCTTCGGATGCAACAATTCCACACGAAAACGGTACAGGTGCAGGTTCGATTGCTTAACACTCATTACTGAGTTATTTACGCCAGAAAGCCGGCATAAACATAACCAGTAGCGTGAAGATCTCCAGGCGACCAAGCAGCATGGAAAAACACAGCAGCCACTTGGAAAAATTATCTATACCCGCATAATTGGCACTGACTTCACCAAGTCCCGGACCGAGGTTGTTAATCGTCGCGGCTACTGCCGAAAATGCCGTTATCTGGTCGTAGCCATCCAGCATCAGCAACAACATCATGATTGCAAAGCAGGCCACGTATGCCGCAAAAAAACCCCATACCGCATCTATAACTGCATTATTAACCGGTTGCCTGCCAACCTTGACCACAACCTGAGCATTGGGATGAATCAATCGCATCATCTCGCGCTGCCCCTGTTTGATCAGCAGTAGTACACGAATGGCTTTAATCCCGCCGCCGGTTGAACCAGCACAACCACCGACAAAACTGGCAAACAACAACATTACGGGAACAAATGTTGGCCAGGCCGAAAAATCAGTGGTGGTAAAGCCGGCCGTGGTACCGATCGATACGGCATGAAACAGGCCTTGACGAACCGCATCGATTGGCTCGGGTACATCATGATGAAGATATAAGTAAGTAATACTTGAAACCGAAACAAACAGTAATACACTCGCATACATTCTCAACTCTGAGTCATTAAAATAGTGCTTGATATTAAACCCGCGCATGCCGACGAAATGCAGTGCAAAATTTATCCCGCCCAGAAACATGAATACGATCGCAACTGCCTCGATCGCTGCACTGTTGAAATATCCAATACTGGTATCGTGTGTGGAGAAACCGCCAATAGCGACGGTTGAAAAACTGTGGCAAACCGCGTCAAAAAGATTCATGCCGGCAAACCAGTATGACAGTGCGCAGGCAATCGTCAGACCCAGGTAGATATACCAGAGCGCCTTGGCGGTTTCAGCAATTCGTGGCGTCAGTTTGCTGTCCTTGACCGGCCCCGGTGCTTCAGCACGATAGAGCTGCATGCCACCAATACCCAGCATAGGCATGACGGCAACCGCCAGCACAATGATGCCCATACCACCAAGCCACTGCAGTTCCTGTCGATAGAACAGGATGCTATGTGGCAGTTCATCCAGGCCGATGAGCGTGGTAGCACCCGTGGTTGTCAAGCCCGAAACAGATTCAAACACCGCATCGGAAACTGATATGGTTAATGGTTCGTATAATATAAACGGCAATGAACCTGCAATTCCCAGGACTGTCCAGAACATCACCACAACAACAAAGCCGTCGCGCAGGCGCAGTTCTGCTTTCTTTGTTCGCACCGGCAGCCAGAGCACGAAACCGGTAGCTAACAACAGCAGGTAGCTGTAAAAAAAGGCCTGGCCTGCATCTTCACCATAAAATATATCTATTATCACGGGCGGCAACAGCGTTATGCTGAACAGCATCAAAAGTTGCCCGATAATTCGCAGGATAATTGCCGGATGCATAACGAGTGCTACATGAAAGTAACGCTAACCTGGAACAACTTTTCTACCTCTGGGGTCTTGCGCCTGTCCTGCATGAATATAATCAAATGGTCATCCGTTTCTATCAAGGTATCATGGTGTGCCATCATAACCTCGTCACCACGAACAACAGCGCCAATGGTCGCACCCTCGGGCAGGTCTGATCTGCTCGATGCGTCGGCCCACTACGCGGGAAGTTCTGGCATCGCCATGGGCAACAGCCTCGATGGCCTCGGCCGCGCCACGTCGTAACGAATGCACGGCAACCACATCACCTCTTCGTACATGGGTGAGCAAAGCACCGATTGTCACCTGTTGTGGTGAAATTGCCACATCGACGGTGGCCTGGCTTTCAATCAGATCGACATAGGCATGACGATTAACCAGCGACATTACCTTGCCCGCACCCAGCTGTTTTGCCAGCATGGATGACAGAATATTGGCCTCATCATCATTGGTCACTGCGCAGAATACATCCATTTGATCGATATTTTCCTCGAGCAGCAATTCCTCATCAGCAGAGTCGCCCAGCAGCACGATCGTCTTGTTCAGTTCCTGCGACAGCAATGCCGCGCGCTCGGCATTGCATTCAAGTAATTTGACCTGGTAATTATACTCCAGCGCCTCAGCCAGCCGTTTGCCGATGTTGCCACCGCCGGCGATCATGATACGTTTGAATGGTTTATCCAGCTTGCGTAACTCACTCATTACCGCGCGAATATCCTTTTTTGCTGCAATAAAAAACACTTCATCATCAGCCTCGATGACACGATTACCTTCAGCCCTGATACCTCGGTCACGTCTGTAGATGGCTGCAACACGTGCATCAACGCCCGGCATGTGGTCTCTCAGTGTTCTTATTTCATGGCCGACAAGGGGTCCGCCATAGTAGGCACGGACACCCACCAGCTGCGCTCGGCCATCGGCAAAATCCAGTACCTGCAATGCTCCGGGATACTCGATCAGGCGCTGCACGTAGTTGGAGACAATCTCCTCGGGGCTGATGATGACATCCACCGGTACGGCCTCATGGCAGAACATGTGTTCATGCTCGAGATATTCACGCGAGCGAATACGGGCGATCTTGGTCGGGGTATGAAACAACGAATGAGCAAACTGGCAGGCCAGCATATTGGTTTCATCGCTGTTAGTTACAGCGATCAACATGTCGGTATCTATGATGCCGGCACGTCTGAGCACTTCCGGATAAGAAGCATGACCTGCGACTGTTTGAATATCAAGACGACTGCGCAGATCATTCAGCAAGTCGACGTTGGTATCCACCAGTGTAATGTCATTGGCTTCAGATGCGAGATTGGCTGCTACTGTCGAGCCTACTTGCCCTGCGCCCAGAATCAGGATTTTCATTGTTCTAGTCTATTGAAATTACGCATCCGATGGCGCGAAGTTTACGCCTTTCAGTGGGCGATTGCAGTATCCCCGGCAGGGTTAATTCAGCTTTTTCAGCCTGGCAAAATAAAAGCCATCGCTGTCCATGTCTCCGGGTAACAGCTGCCTGCCATGGCGACAGGCAATACCCCAGTTTTGATCGATGGCAACTTCTTCGGCATCCGTTCGCGCCGCTAACAGGCGTTTAATCTGCTGCTCATTCTCCTGCCTCAGCACCGAACAGGTGACATAAAGCATGACCCCGCCAGGCTTGAGCATACTCCAGGCCTGCAAAAGAATTTGTGATTGAATCCCGGTGAGAGCAGCCATATCATCGGCATGACGCAGACTTTTGATATCAGGGTGACGGCGTATTACACCGCTGGCAGAACAGGGGACATCAACCAGGATACGATCAAATAACTGCCCATCCCACCAGCCTTGCGCGTCACAGGCATCACCTGCAATAAGCCTGGCATGCAAACCCAGGCGGTCGAGGTTTTGCTGTACTTTTTGCAACCGCAACGGTTCGATTTCGACTGCTGTCATTTCAACGTGCGCGGCTGCTTCGAGAATGTGGCAGGTCTTGCCGCCGGGTGCTGCACATAAATCCAGGATGTGCTCGCCATCTTCAACACCTAGCAGATTTGCAGCCAGCTGTGCAGCTGCATCCTGCACCGAAACCATCCCTTGAGTAAAACCGGGTAACTGGTCCACATTCATCGGCGACTCAAGTTTTAGCGCAGCTTGCGCTATTGCATGTCGGGTAGATTGTATTGACAGTGCTTCGAGTTGTTTTATGTAGTCTTCAACAGATACCCTGGACAGGTTGACGCGTAGCCACATTGGCGGGCGCTGGTTATTGGCATCAAGAATCCGCTCAGCGTGTTCAGGCCAGTCCTGCATGAATAAATCGATGAGCCAGCGCGGATGTGAGAAGCGTGCAACGGAATCCTCATTTACCGCTGTCAATAATTGCTCCCGGTCACGAATAAAACTGCGTAACACTGCATTAACCATCGCCGCTGCCCATTGCTTGCCAACATGCCTGCTGTGAACAACGGCTTCGTTAACTACAGCATAATCCGGGGTGCTCAGTTCATTCAGTTCATACAGCGCAACCATTAATATCAGCTGTATGTCGTAATCTTTTTTACGCAAGGGCTTGCTCAACAAGCTAGCAAGCAAGGCTTCAAGCCTGTAGCGCCAGCGCAGCACACCATTCACCAGCTCCATCGCCAGTGAACGCTCACGGTCCTGTAGATTATCGTGTATCAGCGACCTTGCAGTTGTTAACGAACGTCGCTTGACAAGTACTGCCTCCAGCACGGTGACGGCTGTACCACGTGCATTATGCTTATTTTGCTTGCCCGCTTTATGTCGGCGTGTTTTTTTCGAGGAAGAACTCACCCCAGAGTGACGCCATCGAGAGGGTGCGCATTGATAAAATCAGCCACCGGCATCACCCGTCCACCTGCGGGTTGAACCTGTAACAGCCTCAGCACGCCGTTTCCGCTAGCAACATCGATACCTTCGCTTGTGCTCCGTATCACCTTGCCTGGTTTTTCTGCATGCTGTTGAGCAACAGCGCGCGCCTGCCAGATGCGCAGGATTTCGCTGTTACCTTTTCGCTGCCATCGAGTGTAGGCAACCGGCCAGGCATTGTAGGCGCGCACACAGAGCTCGAGTTGCACGGCATCCAGGCGCCAGTCGACTTCAGCTTCCTGTTTACTGAGCTTGTCTGCATAATTCGCCTCACTGTCATCCTGAGGTTCAGCTTTCAACTCACCCTTTACAAGAGCAGGCAGACATTGCAATAAGGTATCAGCACCCAGCCGCATCAAACGGTCATGCAGTGACGAACCGGTATCGTCAGCCCTGATCTCGCAAACGGCGCTGGCCAGCATATCACCGGTATCGAGGCCCTTATCCATTTGCATGATTGTCACCCCGGTGTGTTTATCACCCGCAAGGATGGCACGCTGTATCGGCGCCGCGCCGCGCCAGCGCGGTAACAATGATGCATGTACATTGATACAGCCCAGCCGTGGAATGGAAAGCACGGCTTCCGGCAGCAACAGGCCGTAAGCCACAACAACCATCAGATCCGGATGCAATGCTTGTAGTTGTTGCTGCGTCGCCTCTGGTTTGAGTGACTCCGGCTGGCAAACATTCAAACCCTGCTGCAGCGCAAGCTGCTTTACCGGCGAAGGCCTTGGTGCTCGACCACGCCCTGCGGGCCTGTCGGGCTGGGTATAGACCGCGACGATGTCATAACCCGAATCCATCAGTGCCTGCAACACCGGCACAGAAAAATCCGGTGTGCCAGCAAATACGATACGAAGTTTTTCAGCCACAAAGATCAGCCTGCGGTGATTTAGATCACTGTTGCCTGTCGACGGGCTTTCTGGATTTTTTTCTTCACCCGCATCTGTTTCAGCGGTGACAGGTAATCAACGAATAGATTACCCAGCAGGTGGTCCATTTCGTGCTGGATGCACACCGCCAGCAGATCATCGGCTTCGAGGGTAAATTCTTTACCATTCTTATCCAGCGCCCTGACCACAACGCGCTCGGCGCGTTCTACCGTCTCAAAGATATCGGGCACCGACAGGCAACCTTCTTCGGTTTGTTCATCGCCTTCGCTGTTAATAATTTCCGGATTAATGAAACACAGCGGTTCATTCTTCTCGGCACTAAGGTCCATCACGATAACACGTTTGTGTACATCCACCTGGGTTGCCGCCAGCCCGATGCCGGGTGCGGCGTACATGGTCTCGAACATATCATCGACCAGGGTTCGAATCGAGTCGTCAACCACGTCTACGCTATCGGCAACTGTGCGCAGACGCTTGTCGGGATAGTGCAGGATTTCCAGTATTGCCATATAAATCTCGGTCTAAATTTACGCAGTAACTGCGATATCGGCTATTTCTGCTACAATCTGTGCATACTTGCTTCAAAATGGAAGTTTATCAACTAAACTCTTGAAAACCACGGATTATCCATAGGGATAAAAATAATAATGAAAATATCCGTCGCCCCTGTTTGCGTACACCATATTAAAACTCACATTGTAACCCTGTTACTTGCTGCCGGGCTATTCGGCTGCTCATCCTCTTCTACAAGAGATGAGGCGGTATATGCCGAAGCAGAACCGCGCACTGTCGCTATTGGCGAACAACAGGCAGTCATCACACAGCAGGCTGTTGCAGCCAGCGTCAAGGTCAGTCACCCGCGTCAGTACACCGTTAAGAAAGGTGATACCTTGTGGGACATTGCCAGCCTGTTTTTGAAGGATCCATGGTTCTGGCCTGAAATCTGGCAGCAGAATCCGCAAGTCGCAAACCCGCACCTGATATTTCCCGGCGATATCCTGACATTAATATATGTCGATGGTCAGCCGCGTATTGTGGTGGACAAGTCAGGCAGCGTAACCCAGGGAGCAGTAATATCCGATGCTGCCGGTCCGTTACCCGTGGTCAAACTGTCGCCATCGATTCGCTCTGAATCCATCGAAGCCAGCATCGATACCATACCCGGTGATGCCATTCGCCAGTTCCTGACGAAACCACGCGTCATTTCCAAGGAAGAACTCGAAAACGCCCCTTATATACTCGGCAGCGACGATGAACACCTCATACTGGGTCAGGGCAACCAGGTCTATATTCGTGGCGAAATTGATAAAGAGCGTGTTCGTTACACCGTCGTGCGTGAAGGCGCAAAACTGGTCGATCCCGATACCAAGGAAGTTCTGGGTTTCGAAGCGATCTACGGTGGCGAAGTGCTGATTACTTCATACGGGGATCCTGCGGTTGGAGAACTCACCTTGACCGAGCGCGAAATCCTGTTTGGTGATCGTCTATTACCTACCGACAAGAGCAAAGTCGACAACCTGTACTTTCCAAGACTGCCGGACCGCAATATTGAAGGTCGGATCATTCACCTGTCTGATGCATTGTTTGGTATTGCCAAACTTCAAGTAGCCGTGATCAACAAGGGCAGTCGTGAAGGCCTTGAAAGCGGCAATTTGCTCGCAATCTACTCCAAGGGCAAGACCGTATACGACCACTACAGTAAAGGCAAGAAAGTCGATCTCGACCTGCCGGATGTACGCAGTGGCCTGATGATGATCTTCCGCACATTTGATTACGTCAGTTATGGACTGGTTCTGGAATCAACTCGCGTAATACACAACAAGGATATGGTTAGAAATCCACGATAAAGTTACACTCTTCAAGGATGAACACGATCGAAAACTGGCTCGCATTATCGCGAGTGCCCGGCCTGAAGCTGGATCAATACCACCATCTGCTTAATGTTTTCGGTTCTGCGGATAAAATTCTTGCATCCGGTCAGGGCCAGCTGGCAAAACTCGGGACTGAAAGCTGAAACGGTCAGAGCCATCCTGGATCCGGCGAAGGCATTGATCGAGCCTGATCTCGAGTGGCTGCAACAGGACAGTCATCACGTCATCACATTTCATGATGCGCGCTACCCCGAGCTGCTCAAAGCAATTCCCGCACCACCACCCGTGCTATTCGTCCGTGGCGATCCGGATTTCCTGCAGCTGCCGCAACTCGCCATGGTTGGCAGCAGAACACCAACGGCCTCCGGACGAAAAACCGCGATGGAATTCGCCCGTCACCTGTCACAGGCCGGTATAACCATAACCAGTGGCCTGGCGCGGGGCATCGATGCGGCCTGCCACCAGGGCGCGCTCGAGGGTATTGCCGGCACCGTGGCGCTGGTGGCACACGGACTGGATATTGTATATCCAGCTGAGCACCGCAGGCTGGCTGAAGACATTACACAGAACGGCGCGATCGTCTCCGAGCACCCAATCGGAACCGCACCGCTGAAGGCCTATTTCCCACGCCGTAACCGCATTATCAGTGGACTTTCCCTGGGCACACTGGTGGTCGAGGCCGCGCTTAAAAGCGGTTCGTTGATAACCGCGAAACATGCACTGGAACAAGGCCGTGAAGTGTTTGCAATTCCTGGCTCGATACACAATCCGCTGGCACGCGGCTGCCATCAATTGATACGCCAGGGCGCCAAGCTGGTGGAGACAGCGAACGACATTATTGAGGAATTATCTGCCCGCTTGCCTGGTGAAATACCCTGTCAATCCGAAGCGGAGAGAGCCAATCAACCGACCCAGGCACTTGACCCGGATCACCAAAAACTGCTCAAATGCCTCGCATATGAACCCGTGCCGATCGACGAGCTTGTCAATCGCAGTGGTTTTGCGGCCGCGGAAGTGGCTTCCATGCTATTGATACTGGAGCTGGAAGGCCGTGTCGTCAGTGAAAGCGGATTGTATACACGCGTGGCATAACGACCTGCTTTCAGGACTCAACCATGGGGAATCGTAAATGATTCCCCAATAAAAGGTTATTAACAATGGTAATCAAACAATCCGTTGTCGACGTTCTCATGTTTCTGTTTGAACGTTTCCTGGGTGATGAAAACGAATCCCTGGATGAGCGGGATGATGTGGCCATCAGGCTTGAAGAGATGGGATTTCAGAATATTGAAATCGACAAGGCTTTTGACTGGCTGGAAGACCTGGCTACTATCCAGGATGGTGGTCACTACGCCCCAGTAAAGCAGACGAGTATTCGTGTATTCAGCGAAGAAGAGAAAGCCGTACTGAATGACGAATCACTGGGTTTCCTGATCTACCTTGAACAGGCAGGTATACTGACACCGGTAACACGTGAACTCATCCTCGATCGTGTTATCGCACTGGACAACGAACTGGATACTGAACAGCTAAAGTGGATTGTGCTTATTGTTTTGCATAGCCATCCTGGTGAAGAAAATGCGTACGCATGGATGGAAAGTATTATGTTTGACGAAAATGTAGACTATATACAGTAAACACAATTTATTCTCTTTTTTTCTCATACGACATGATAACAATGCATGAGCAATAATCTCGTTATTGTCGAATCACCCGCAAAAGCGAAAACAATCGAGAAATACCTTGGCAAGGATTTCAAGGTACTCGCTTCATACGGTCATGTACGCGATCTAGTGCCTAAAAAAGGCGCTATAGACCCTGATAATGACTTCGAAATGAAATATGAAGTCATCGAAAAAAATGAAAAGCATGTCAATGCCATCAGGAAAGCGCTGAAAAAAGCCGACGCACTATACCTCGCAACTGACCAGGACCGTGAGGGAGAAGCCATTTCATGGCATCTCTACGAGTTACTCAAGGAGGACGGCGCACTCGACAAGAAGGATGTTCACCGGGTTGTATTCAACGAAGTTACCAAACGCGCCATCAAGGAAGCCATAGAAAATCCGCGCGAGCTGTCTGGCGACCTGGTCAACGCACAACAGGCCAGGCGTGCGCTTGATTACCTCGTCGGCTTCAACCTGTCGCCGCTGTTGTGGAAAAAAGTTCAACGCGGTTTGTCCGCCGGTCGCGTTCAGAGTCCGGCATTGCGGCTCATCGTTGAACGTGAAGAGGAAATAGAGAATTTTGAAGAAGAAGAATACTGGACCATCGCGGCTGATGTTGAAAAATACGACCAGGCATTCATAGCCCGCCTCACGGTATTCGATAAAGAAAAGGTCATCGATAAACAGGTGAAGAAAGAAGGCGAAAAAGCCGGCGAAAAAACTAATTTCACCTTCACTAATGAAAACGATGCCTTTGCAGCCCGGAAATCCTTACTAAATTCAGCAAATGGAAGCCTGCATGTTGACCTGGTCAAGAAAAAAGAAACCCGGCGCAACCCAAACCCGCCGTTTACAACATCAACCATGCAGCAGGAAGCAGCGCGCAAGCTGCGTTTTTCCGCACAACGCACCATGCGCACAGCACAACAGCTGTATGAAGGCATTGATATCGGCGGCGAAACTGTAGGCCTGATTACTTATATGCGTACTGATTCAGTCAGCCTCTCCAATGAAGCGCTGGATGAATTACGAGAGTTGATTGAACAAAACTATGGCAAGGATTATCTGCCACATGAACCCCGCGTATTTAAAACAAAATCCAAGAACGCGCAGGAGGCACATGAAGCCATCCGTCCTACTTCCGTGCGTCACCTGCCAGCAGATATCAAATCACACCTGAGTACTGACCAGTTCGGCCTGTATGAACTCATATGGAAGCGCACCATGGCTTGCCAGATGATTCATGCCACGCTCGACACCGTCACCGTTGATCTCAGCTGTGGCGAAGGCAACACTTTCCGCGCCAATGGCTCAACCATAAAGCACCCGGGCTTCATGAAGGTATATACGGAAGACATCGACGATGACCGTAGAGGCGAAGACAGAAATAAAATTCTTCCCGAAATGGAACAAGGTGAACGTATCAAGCTTCTGGATATACGCAGCGACCAGCACTTCACCCAGCCGCCACCAAGATTTACGGAAGCCAGCCTGGTGAAGACACTGGAAGAATTTGGCATCGGCCGTCCTTCAACCTATGCCAGCATTATTTCAACACTGGTTAACCGCGACTACGTCGAGCTGGAAAGCCGGCGTTTTACTCCGACAGATATCGGCCGAATCGTAAACGGATTCCTTACCGAGCATTTCTCCAAGTATATCGACTACGAGTTCACAGCGAACCTCGAAGATGAACTCGACAACGTATCGCGCGGAGAGGAAGACTGGATTCCATTAATGCGCAATTTCTGGGAACCGTTCATCAAGCAGGTTGAAGACAAGGACGCCAACGTCAGCCGCGCCGAGGTTGCGCAATCCAAATTCATCTGCACGGACAACAAAACCGGCAAGCCGGTCACAGTTCGCATGGGGCCCTACGGACCATTCGTCCAGATCGGCGACAAGGATGATGAAGACAAGCCTCAATTTGCCAGCCTGCGCCCTGGCATGAAAATGAATGAAGTCACCGAGGATAATTACCTTGATCTGTTCGTATTACCGCGAGATCTTGGCGAAACGCCCGAGGGTGAAAAACTCAGCACTAACTATGGACGTTTCGGACCGTATGTGAAATATGACAACAAGTTTGTCTCCATCAACAAGGCTTACCAGGACCAGGGCATTGATCCCTATAACATTTCCCATGAACAGGCGATGGAGCTTGTCAGTGCCAAGAAGGAATTTGATGCCAACAAGTACATCAAGTCGTTTGAAGGAACAGATATAGAGGTTCTGAATGGACGCTACGGCCCTTACATCACCAATGGGCAGAAGAACGCAAAAATCCCCAAGGACAAGGTACCAAAAGACCTTACATTGCAGGAATGCGAAGAGTTACTCGCTGCCGCACCTGAACGCAAGGGCCGTAAGAAAAAGGCAGCAAAGAAAGAAGCTGTGAAAAAGTCTGCGCCCACAAAGAAAACAACGAAGAAAAAAACCGCCAAGAAAAAGGCTGTAAAGAAGAAAGCCAGCAAAAAGAAATCGGCAAAGAAAAAAACCGTCAAGAAAAAATCCTAGGATCAATCAAGGATCATGGCCACCGAATTTGCCGTTCGCTATGCAGTGCACTGTGTGCGCCAAGGCGGCATCATTGCCTATCCTACCGAAACTGTTTATGGCCTTGGCTGCGACCCGCTGTGCGCCAAAGCGGTCCGTCGAATTAATTTCCTCAAGGGTAGAGATGCCAGCAAGGGTCTGATATTACTCGCTTCAAGACTGGAACAACTTGATGCATTGATAGATGTACCTGGCCGCAGTGACCGTGCAACCATTGTTGGCGAGTATGAACCCACCAGCTGGCTGGTCCCGGCAAAAGATACAACGCCTGAATGGATCACCGGCAAACATCACACCATTGCCATTCGCATCACCTCGCATCCACTGGTGATGCGCTTGTGTGACCAGCTGGATCACGCACTGGTCTCTACCAGCGCCAATACCGCGGGGAAAAAACCGGCATTAAATAGCCTGCAACTGCATCGATATTTCGAAGGCCTTGTTGATAGTATGCTTATATCCAATCATAATTGCAGCGCTAGAGCCTCAAAAATTCGCGACCTGAGAAGCAGACGACTGCTGCGCAAATAACATGAACTCGAACGACACACCTGACCCTAAAGCCGTGCATAAGTATCTACTAGGCCTGCAGGAGAGTATTTGCAGTGCGCTGGCATCGGAAGATGGCAAGGAAGATTTCATCCGCGACGAATGGCAACGCGAGCACGGAGGTGGTGGCGGACTTAGCCGCGTACTGACCAATGGTGCTGTATTTGAACAGGCCGGTGTGAACTTCTCCCATGTCCAGGGTAATGAGTTACCTGCATCAGCCACCGCACACAGGCCCGAACTGGCCGGCCGCGAATTTGAAGCCATGGGTGTTTCACTCGTTATACATCCACATAACCCGTATGTACCAACCTCGCATGCGAATGTTCGTTTTTTTATCGCCACCAGGGATGGCAGTGACCCGATATGGTGGTTCGGCGGCGGCTTTGATCTAACGCCATATTATGGCAACAGGGAGGACTGCGTACACTGGCATAGCGTGGCACGCGATGCCTGTGATGATTTCGGCCCTGATGTATATCAACGCTATAAAAAATGGTGTGATGATTATTTCTTCCTCAAGCACCGCAATGAACCTCGCGGTATTGGCGGCCTGTTCTTTGACGACTTGAACGAGAATGGATTTAACCAGTGCTTTGCATTTATGCAAAGTGTGGGTGACCATTACCTGAAAGCCTACTTGCCGATAGTACAGCAACGAAAAAACATTGAATATGGTGAGCGCGAACGTAGTTTTCAGCTATACAGGCGTGGACGTTATGTTGAATTCAACCTGGTATATGATCGCGGTACCCTGTTTGGCCTGCAAACAGGCGGGCGTACTGAATCAATCCTGATGTCATTGCCGCCGGTGGTGAACTGGCGATACAACTGGAAGCCAGAACCGGGTTCTGCCGAAGATGAACTTTACCAGACCTATCTCAAACCAACAGACTGGCTTGGCTAGTCATCGGTTATGATTCGGAGATTGCCCGTCTGTGCAAATTAACCACATTATCGTGCGGCAGTTCAGTTAACGGCGTCGATATATAATTCCCCTGCACCTTGTCAACACCGCATATTTTCAGCAGCCTGACAACCTCGGGGCTTTCAACATACTCAGCAACTGTATAGCGCCCGAGTGAATGCGCAACATCATTCATCGCAGTCACGATGGCACGATCGGTGGCGCCACGCGCCATACTCTTCACGAACTGGCCATCAATTTTGACCAGGTTTGTCGGCAGGTTCTTAAGCTGCGAAAACGAGCAGAACCCTGAGCCAAAATCATCCAGTGAGAATCGGCAGCCAATTGCACACAAATCACGGATGAAGCGATTAGCCTGCTCCAGGTTTGCTATTGCACTGGTTTCTGTTATTTCAAATATAATTGAACTTGGCGCTACATTATATTCCTGCAACAGGGCAATAATCCTGCTCTGCGCATCATCGTCATCGAGCGAATGCCCTGACAGGTTAATCGATAAAGTCACCCTGCCCTTGGGACTGCCGGTGGCGACGACAGCTTTCAGTGCATTTTCGATGACCCACATATCAAGCTCCATCATCATATTGAAGCGTTCCGCGGTAGGCAAGAACGAGCTCGGATAATATAACTCGCCATCATCACTGCGCATACGGACCAGCACCTCATAAAGGAACGAGCCATCGTTGTTATTCAAATGCGCTTGCCATATAGCGCCGTCCTGTGCCGGTAAATTTTTCAAATTTATGTCTGCCATCGACATGATTGGCTGGTAGTGCAATTCGAAATTATCATTATCTAGTGCAGTACGGATACGTGAGGACCAGCCCAGTTCGGTACCCATTGCATTTCGCTCATCACTGCCCTGCTCATACAGGTGCGACTGGTTTCTTCCCATACGCTTGGCGATATGGCAGGCAATATCAGCGTTCGCCATCAGATCACCTGCAGTCATGGCCTCATCATCCATCATGGCAACACCAAAGCTGGCGTGTACATGATAGGTATGCTGATTACCATTGACACTGATACTGTTGAGCGCAGTCCTGTATTCATTGGCCAGTTTGACTGCGAGCGCTGAATCTACATTCTTCAGAATAATTGCAAATTCATCACCGCCAATGCGCGCCATGACATCACTTCTGCGCAGGATCTTGGACAGGACGCGGCTGATCTCAAGCAGCATTCTATCGCCGGTTTCATGGCCGGCAGTATCATTGACATATTTGAAGCGATCAAGATCAATGTAGATCATTGCGCTCATGATGCCGGTACGCTGCGCATCCCTGATTTCATTCTCAAGCTTGGATTCAAAATAGCGCCTGTTATACAACTCGGTAAGGTGATCATGGGTTGCCTGCCAGCGCAGTTTTTCTTCAAGCATTTTCTGATTGGATATGTCCCTGAATGCAATCACGGAACCATCCTGCTTGCCATTAAGCTTTAATGGAAAAACGGTACATTCCACGGGTATGGGTTTACCCGTATGGTGCTTGAACTTCGTTTCCCAGCTACGCAGCTTGGCATCTTTACCATAAGCATCGCGCAACTGATCCTTCTCATGGCAGTCGTCATCTATATAATGCAATGCATCAAAGGCTGAGACACCAATCAGTGAATTATCATTTTCAGTACCCACAACCTTTGTTGTTGCATGGTTAACAAAAGTCAGTTTGCCGTCGTTATCAACCCCGTATACGCCTTCACCAACGGATTCAAGAATAGCCTGCAGGCGTTCGCGCTGCTGTTCAATTGAGTTCTGTACTTCGATGAAGCGACGCATGGCAGACAACCTGGCCAGGAACAGCTCTTCAGCTTCGTTTTTGAACATGCATTCAACTGCACCTGCCTGCAGACAGTCACGTATAACCGAATCCAGATAGGTTCCTGTTATCACGGCAGTACGAATATTATCGGTACGTTCATCATCACGTAATTTCTGACAAAGCACATAGCCGTTTTCATCCGGCATGAAGTAGTCAACGATGGCGATATCTATTGGGGTTTTGATTGCAATATCGTAAGCCTGCTTTACCGACTCAGCGCTTTCTACTGTGTAGCCATTTCTCTCCAGCAGACGTTTGTAATAGGTGCGAATACTTTTTGAGTCATCGACAAACAGTACACGCGTGGGCTTGTCACCCGGAAATGTCTGGCGCCTGTCTTCTACAGGTTCCGGACCCGGCGTCAGCAAGGTATGTAAAGAGGTTGTAACTTCCTGATAATTCTCCCACGGCACCAGCGCAGTTTTCTTGCGTGTGCTCATCCAGTTCAACAGTTCAACTTCGGTATCGTTGGACAGAAGAATGACCGGTGTTTCACTGTACGGCTCACGATCGAGCAACACCAGCAATTGCGTGGATTCTTCAAAATTTTCGTAATTTGGCCAGCCGACAATGATGCCATCAAGATTCAGGGTCGCATTCTGCAGCGTATCGATGGCTGAAACAAAGGATTCAACAGAAAGCAGCTCATAACTCTGCTTATGTAATAGCTTCCCCAGTATGTAGCGTAATGTGGCTGATTCTTCGACAAGCAGTATGCGCTGTTTTCTATTTGTGTCAGGCATTTAAATGTGACCTCCAGGGAGCAATTCACCCATCAGCTATAGCCGTATATAGCAACGGGAGAGACGGCGAAATAGCGGGATTAGGTCACATTTAACAAACGCCACAATCCCTGTGACGCTACACATTTATATAGTCAGATAATCGTTGATTTACCAGCTAATTCGGCAATATCAAGCGGAAAAACGGGCATAAAACGAGTCGACAGCGACTGCTGTGTTGAAGCGCATGCTGCGCCATCAAGGCAGCTGCTGCATACCCTGCTTGATTGCTGTTATAACTTCGTTTTCGAGCTCGGCAAGGATGTCCCGTGCCGGGCTGTTTGCTGCGAGCACGGTAGGCCGGGCAAACAGCGCTGTGGTTCGGCCATCTTTCTCGATGAGTGTCATATGCAGCGGGCATAATGCCAGCATACTGGTGTCCCTGTTGCTCACCTGGTTGGCGTACCAGGCATTGCAGAATACCATGCTGCGAATCGCGCTGAGCCTGCTCCTGTTATATTGATCACCCCAGCGCTCGGCAAAGTTCGACAGGTTTTTGCCGATATTGGGTTCGAATACCACGTAAAAACGCGCATCTTCAAGGCTTTTATATACCCTGTCGTAAACCTCGCTAATCGGCCTGTCGACACTGAACTCGAAAACGTTGGCGTCTGCATGTATAAACGATGATGCCGAACATAGTACGCACAAAACGATGCTTCGAAATAATCCTGTCATACCGGTTTCTCCTGACATGCCTGAAGACACATAGGCTGTTACAATAGCGTATTCGCCATTGATTGTGGAGCACACTGTGTCCAGCAACCATTCTTTTTCAGCCGTCCGCATGCGGCGCATGCGACGCGATGATTTCTCACGCCGCCTGATGCGTGAAAACCATCTTGGTGTTGATGATCTGATCTATCCCATGTTTATCACCGAGGGTGAAAACCAGCGCGAAGCTGTTGCATCCATGCCCGGCATCGAGCGCGTCAGCATTGACCAGCTGCTTGTAGAAGCAGGTCAATGTTCCCGGCTCGGCATTCCCGCCATCGCACTATTCCCGGTGGTAGCTGAAGACGGCAAATCCGATGATGCGGCAGAAGCCTGGAATGCGAACGGTCTTGCGCAAAGGGCTGTCAGGGCAATTAAACAAAACTATCCCCACATGGGTGTTATCACCGATGTGGCACTGGATCCCTTCACTACTCACGGCCAGGATGGCCTGATCGATGACAGCGGCTATGTGCTCAATGACGAGACTGTTGAAGTACTGGTGAAGCAGGCGCTTTCTCATGCCGAGGCAGGTGCAGATATCGTCGCACCATCCGACATGATGGATGGCCGCATCGGTGCTATTCGCGAAGCACTGGAAGCAGGCGGTTATATCCACACACGTATTCTCGCCTACTCCGCCAAATACGCCTCCAGTTTTTATGGCCCGTTCCGCGATGCCGTCGGCTCAGCCGCTAACCTGGGGGCGGCAACAAGTACAGCTACCAGATGGATCCGGCCAATTCGAACGAAGCACTGCGAGAAGTCGAACTGGACATCAGTGAGGGTGCCGACATGTTCATGGTGAAGCCCGGCATGCCCTATCTTGATATTGTGCGCCGGGTGAAAGATACATTCGAAGTACCAACCTATGTCTATCAAGTCAGTGGTGAATACGCGATGCTCAAGGCCGCGGCGACCAATGGCTGGCTGGATGAAAAAGCCACCGTACTCGAATCATTACTATGCTTTAAACGCGCTGGAGCCGACGGCATCCTTACCTACTACGCGAAAACCGTGGCTGAATGGCTCAACAGTTGATTTTCCGGGCGGCAAATGTCAGACAATATTGACCGCTATGCGGTATTCGGTAACCCGATTGAACACAGCAAGTCGCCTTTCATTCATGCCCGTTTCGCCGAGCAAACCGGTCAGCAGTTAATATACACAGCTGAACTGGTTGAGCCGGGCGCGTTCACCCATGCAGTTGAGCGTTTTGCCGAAAACAATGGCAAAGGGCTCAACATAACCGTACCGTTCAAGCAGCAAGCATGGCAGCTGGCCACGCATCGCAGTGGACGCGCTCAACGTGCCGGTGCAGTAAACACCCTCGTCATCAATGCAAAGGGTGATTATTATGGTGACAATACCGATGGCATCGGACTCACCAGGGACCTGATGAAAAACCACAGGCTGCAACTCCAAGACAAGAACATTTTGATTGTCGGCGCTGGCGGGGCAGTACGTGGCGTTATCGAACCCTTGCTCGCCTGCAATCCCGCTACCCTGACAATTGCCAACCGCACCCGAGAGAAAGCACTGCAACTTGCTGAAGATTTTTCTGATCTTGGTAATATTAAAGGCTGCGGCCTTGATGAATTCGGCACAGAAAGTTATGACATTATTATCAACGCAACGTCAGCGAGCCTCAGTGGAGAGCTGCCTGAGCTGCCCGCTACGCTGATAAATCAAAATACATTCTGTTATGACATGATGTATGCATCTGAACCCACAACGTTCATGCGCTGGGCACAACAACACGGTGCCAAACATGCGGTTGATGGTAAAGGAATGCTGGTGGAACAGGCTGCAGAGTCGTTTCGCTTGTGGCGCGACTGTGAACCTGAAACAGCCCCCGTGATTGAAGCCCTGAGCAGGCTTTAACGGCTAAAGTCAGCAGGCTGCTAGCCGACTTTTACCTGTGCAGCATCCAGCAAGGCAGCTATCTGTTCAAGAGGCAGAGGCTTGCTGATTATAAATCCCTGTGCCGTATCGCAACCGAGCAATGCAAGACGCTGCAATGTGTCCGTGCTTTCCACACCTTCAGCCACAACCGACAACCCCAGGTTATGCGCAAGCTCGATAGTTGAATGAACGATCACCTCATCATTCTGTGATTTTTCCATGTCTTTAATAAACGATTGATCAATTTTCAATTCGCTCACTGGCAGTCTTTTCAATCGACTCAATGAAGAATAGCCCGTGCCAAAGTCATCTATCGATAATGCAATACCCAGATAGCGGATACGCTTAAGCACTTCCAGCAGGCGATCGTATTCTGACAGGAACAGGTTTTCTGTTATTTCAAAAGTCAGCAACTCACCATCCTCTGTTGAGCTGATCAGTGAATCCAGCCGATTCATAAACTCCGGGTTCAATAAATCAGTGACCGATATGTTTACAGATACTTTCAATGCACGACCCTCGTTTCTCCATGCAGTCGCGTTCTGGATTGCTGTTTCAATTGCCCATGTGGTGTACTTTTCGATAAGACCTATTTGTTCAAGCTCGGCGATGAACACATCGGGCTTTACTGATCCATAACGTGAATTCACCCAGCGACCCAGCGCCTCGACAGCAACAATCTCGTTGGTCCTGATGTCGATCTGTGGTTGGTAATAAAGCTCAAACTCGTTATTATCCAGCGCCGTACGCAGATCTGTCACCATGGTCAGGTGGCCCAGTGGTGAATGATCATCTGCAGGTTCATAAAACATAATGCCCTGCTTTGATTTTTTAGCACTGTACATGGCCGAGTCGGCGCGGCAGAGCATGTCGGTTGCATTATCGCCATGCTCGGGATAGACAGTAATGCCGACACTGGCACCGACGGTGATTGTCGAGTCATTGATGTTGAAAGGTTTTTCAAGCGCCTTGAGAAAAGCATTGGCTCTTTCAATGATTATTCTGCGATTGCTGTCAGGCAGGATGACCGCAAACTCGTCACCACCCAGACGCGCAAAAGTATCTTCAGGATAAATATATTGCTGTAGCATCAATGCGATTTCCTTTAACAGGTAATCGCCCTTGTCATGCCCCAGGGCATCGTTGATGTCCTTGAAGCGATCAAGATCAATTAATAGCAGGCCCAGCTGGGTATCGTTTGTCTCGGCCCGAGTTATGCCACGGGATAACCTGTCCCTGAATAGTGAGCGGTTGGGAAGAGAAGTCAGTGGATCATATAGTGCATGAAACTCAAGCTCCCGGTTGCTCTCGAGCAGTTGCTTGTTCATTATTTTAAGACGGCGGCGGTAATCTTCATTTAACCTGTTGGTTTGTTCCATCTGCAGCACAGTCATTGCATTCTCGATCGCTATGGATACGATACCTGCAAACATGGTCAGCAGGTTGAGGTCCCTGCGCGTGAATTCATGATTGTCGATCTTGTTGATGGCAGAGATACCACCCAGAAAGTGCCGCTTGCCCTGCAGCGGCACCAGGATCAGTGTACCCGCTTGCTTTTCCCAGCGGTTGCGCTCCTCTTCATCGAGCTGGTCCAGCATACCCCGCCACCAGGGTTTCTTGTGTTTCCATACCCAGCCACAAACACCGTAATCCAGTGGTAACGATTCACCCACGATCTCTTCGGTATTGATACCCGACCCCGCGCGATATGTGTAGGTTACGCAATTCTCGTCGAGGATAGGGATCAGCAGCGTTTCTGCCTTGACCAGTTCGCGTGCACGTTCGGCGACAATCTGGAATACCCTGTCGAGCTCGAGTTCGCTGCCGATCTCGGTAAAGGTATGCTGCAACAGATCGATCTCCGCCTCACGGTGCAGAAGACTTTCTCGCAGGTCGCTGACATTTAGATTATTTCTATTTTTATCAGACACTTAAATAGAACCGGGGATCAAGGTAAATAGTATCCGAAGTGTAGTACAGAAGTGCGAAAACACGCTGCTGTACCGACAGAGTGTAACCCCGGCACATAACCATGCATCGTCTGGGATACAGCTACACCCTGTGACGGTTTTTCAGATCAACGTAGTGCCGGGCTGAATACTCGAGGAATGCTTGCTCTTTCTCTGTCAGTTGCCGCGCCTTGCTTACCGGACTACCGAGCCAGAGGTAGCCACCTTCCAGCTCCTTGCCGGGAGGTACCAGCGAACCGGCACCGACAATCACACCCGTTTTGACCACGCAACCATCCAGTAATACCGAACCCATGCCGATCAGGCACAGATACGCTCTAAATTGGCTTCTATCCCATCGCGAGCTTCTGTTACCGTAGCTGAACGCCCGTTACTTTCAGTCGCTTCTCTTTCTTCTATTGTATTCGACGGCTCCGGGTTTGGTTTCGTCCCGTCCCGGTCGATCCACCCCTCGCAGTCGCCTTCTGTCGAACTTGGAGGAGATATCATGGTAATAGATGTAGGCGGCTGTTTGACCATGCTGCTGACTTTCTTAAACAAGATGGAAACTGATGACAACCCACCTAATGATGATGGAGTTGGTGGCTCCGTGTACGCTGTTTTTGTTATATCTTCCGTTGCTGCCATCGTCAGAGGTCCATCTTCCGGGACAGATTCCAAAGATAGTATATCACAGCTCCTGGCAGATTGAACAC
>CAWEEC010000052.1:0-142526 GCA_963807785.1 uncultured Gammaproteobacteria bacterium
ATCCAGTCCTTGTTCTCTCGACGATAAATTTAAATTTCATGATTACTTCCTTTTTAAGCCTGCTAATTTTCTAAGTCTCAATTCCAATCCCCTACCAAGTTCACTACTTCCATGGTTTGGAACGATTAGCAAGCCCTTTTTAGTCAGGTGCTTCATCTTGATATGTGATCCTGTTTGTGAGACAGCATACCACCCATCCCTCTGTAGAATTCGGATAAATTGAGAACATTTCACATTGTCAAAGGTAAATAATTATTTACTTTATTGCACTAGATGTTCTCAGTGGACTCATTGGCACTAACGTTACGTATATGCGGAGTGCGACCGCTTAGGGAGCATTATCGCATATACATTGTTGTAACCAGTTATTTTCTATTCAATAAATAAATAGCTTCTGCAAATTTTTCTCCTAAATCTATGTAACCATTACTGTCGTAGTGATACGCATCGTAGTAATTGTAGTGTTGCGTACTTCTTACAATCGTAGACGTTTTGTTCTGTACGTGCAAATTTTTCTTGAGCATACTGAACAAGTTCACCATATCTGTACACTTTTCCTGCCTTCGTATTCCCTGAGTCTGATATTTTACCAATAACTATAGGTAGATCGTCTTTACGCAGTGCGGCACGCACAAGATCCATTAAGCGTTTTAAATTTCCGTAATAGCGAAGAGCAACCTCTTCCCTATAAGCATCACTTTCACCTTGCATCCATATTATTCCTGATGGAATCAAATAATCCTCGATTCCATTATTATCAATGTCTTTGTCATTCATTGCCAAATTAACTGTTCTCAAAAAATGGTCATATTGATTGATTCCGTTTTTACCTTTATAATCTGGTTCCCATGAACCATATCGTCCCGCAGCTACGCTATCAATGGATGTGCCACCTCTTGAATATTTGATTATTGCAATTTTCTCGTTTGGATAATATTCCTGTAGTTTTTTTGCAAAAGAAAGTTCTATTCCGAAATAGTCGGACAATTTATTTTGTTTCCCATCAGACGAGAATTCCCAACCATGAGCAGGCCTGCATACGCTTAGCGATAAGGCATCTCGCCAGGCTGCCTGGTTCGGGAATAATGTGCAATATTTAACTTTGCGTGCTTTGCGCCTTTGCGAGAGATCCGGCACTGAACAGCATGACGCCCGAAACGGCAAAGTCTGATCCCGGCCTGCACCCTGAACTAATAGTGAACGGTGAAATAAAAAAACAGCGTCGGCGGAGCCTGCCGACGCTGTTAAGGGTGCTGTAGTAATCACAGCTGCTATGATCGTTTAATCTGCGTCCTGCGTCGTGGCACGGTCCTGGTCACGAACCTGGTCGCGGTCCTGGGTCTGGGTCTTGTCGCCTTCACCGGCCTGTTTACCCTGGCCGCCGCCCTTGCCTTTCTGATGCTGGTACTGGTGTTGATACTCATGGCGTTCGGTTTTGCCGGACTGAGAACCTTGTCCACCGGATTGTCCGCCACCGCCACCGGCTTTACCAGCCTGAACGCCAGATGATCCGATTGCAAACAATAATGCAACCAGAACACCGCTGATAATATCTTTGTGTAAAATTCTCATGTTTATTCGCCTTTTCATGGTTTGATAAATTCTATGCTTATTCAAACGCATGAATAGATGTATGGTTGACAGGATGTTGGGCTAAATAGTTCAAATTATTTTATGCCGCTGTAAAAAAAGATGCTGCGGCGGCAGAATCCGCCACCGCCACATCTCATCACCTTGCAATCAGATACTTTCCTGCGTCATCGTCCGGGTTTGAACCTGTTGACGTTGCTGATTCTGGTTTTGAGCCTGATTTTGATTTAACCAGGACTGAAAATCTTTCTGGTTCAGATACTTGTCATTGCCATACTGACCCTTGTCAGAATCAGCCGAAGGCATATTTCCCCATGCATTAGCATTGCCCTTACCGTTGCCCTTGCCATTCCGGTGTTGATAGCGGTGCTGGTACTGGTTGCTGTGTTGTGACTCGAATCCATTGCCTGCTGCCTGGCCAGTCCCGTACATGGCGCCATTACCGGCGCCAAAACCACCATTATGACTACTGCCATTATGACTTCCGCCATTGCCGTTGCCTTTACCTGCCTCAACGACACCGGAAGCGGCTGCGACAGAAATAGCGATTACAAGACTGCCTAAACTGTGCTTGAATGTTGTCTTCATGTTTATACCTTTTGTTTCGTTAAAAAGCTCTATATATTTAACGCAGCACTGCTGAAATGGTTGACATAGGTAGAGGTATATTTTTTCATGTTTTTCGCCTTTTATTAGACATATAATCAATGGCTTAATTGTAAACAACACCTGTTTTTTACCAATGCAGGCGCTGCCACAGGAAGCACTGAATGCATCATCAAACGACGACCATAGACGCACAATCATGAAGATCGGACTCGCCCTCGGTGGTGGTGGTGTAAGAGGCTATGCGCATGTGCTGGTGCTAAAAGCACTGGATGACCTGGGTATCCGACCCAGCATTATTGCCGGCACCAGTATGGGGGCAACCATCGGCGCGATGTATGCATCCGGGCTCAGCGGCGCATACCTGGAGGACCTGGTGCTTAAGTACTCGGTGCTTAAAAATGACAGTTTGCGTGATGTTTTCAAAAAGCGGGAATACCTGCTCAAATGGATCAATGCCTTCATACTGGAAACAGAACGCGGGGGGATACTGAAAGCCCAGGGGCTGTTCCAGATATTATTCGATGAAATCAAGTGCAAGACATTTGAAGAACTCGAAATTCCCCTCACCGTGATTGCGGCAGACTACTGGACTGCTGAGGAAGTTGTGATTAAAGAGGGAGACCTCAAGACCGCTATCCATGCGACCATGGCGGTGCCCGGTGTGTTTGCCCCTGTTTGCATCGATCACAGGATATTGATCGACGGTGGCGTGGTGAACCTGGTGCCCTATGATCACGTTGCACCTCACTGCGATGTCACTATAGCCATCGATGTCGGCGGTTCGCGTTATCCCGATGAAACCCCTGTTCCCAATGTGCTTGAATCATTGATGGGTACAATCGGTGTCATGCAGGAAGCTATGCTGAAAAATAAACTCAAGCGCAAACCACCCGATATCTTTATACACCCGGAAATCAAGGGTATCCGTATGATGGACTTCGCGCGTATTGAAGATGTGCTGGAACAGGCCAAACCGGCAATCGAAGAGCTAAAGGAAAAACTGCATAGCCTGTAAAAAACAGGCCCGCAATCCGCGGGCTCTGTCGCTGTGAAACATATCATTTTTAATTACATCATTTCGCAGCAGCGGGTAATTTCTTCAGTGTATTTTCCATGCTGTATAGCATGGTGAATTGTGGAATAGTCATACCAGCCGCGCGCGCTTCCATGCCGATGCCTTCTATAAACAAACCGGCATCGGACGCGTGACTCCAGAAGTCGATCAATAAATCCGGTGTCCAGAAATAGGCCGGATTGTAGGGCATGTTGCATTCCGCGAATACGCGCCATGTGGTGTCGTACAAGCGTACAGCCAATGTCTTTGCATAGTTATACTGGTCTTTGTTTATCTCTTCAGGTAACTGTATGTTACTGCCAAGCGTTACACGCCATGTTTGATGCACCCATGAATTGATAAAATCATTTAACGCCTCTGACGCACCGATTTCATCCGTCAATGCCTCAATCAGCTGTTGCGGATAGGCTGTCGAATCTATAATTATACTCTGGATGTAGGCTCGCAATTTAAAGTAACCATCCAACGGGCCACTATCATTATCAACAATAGCTTTCCATATGTTTAAAGCCTCGAGCTGTTTTTTTGTCAGCGTCAGTTTCAGGTCTGTATCTTCATATTGAAGAATATCGTCCGGTAGTTTATTTCCTTCCAGGCAAATCCATTCGGGCAGATACTTGATCGGCTCGAGGAAGTTCTCAGTATCGTAACAACCTTCATAGCCATATTTAGCGGCTGTATCATTGATGATGCTCTGCACAAACAACGGTAGTTGTTCGAAGCTTTCGCTACAGCTATGTAATTCTGTATTGATTGTTTTCACTTTTGCCATAATCACAGCCATGTGTGTTTAAAATGCATGGAGGATAGCAACATTGATGAAGGGAATCTTGACGATATACGCCAATCATTTTGACGCCGCACTGATCGTTGTGATGGTGCCCAGGGCCGGACTTGTTGCCCGGAGCAAACAGAACAGCTGCGTTTTTTGCAGATGGTCCGCAGGGTGAGCCACAGGGACTGCCTGCGGCCAACAGCAGTCGTACATTAGATATAAAAATAATTCACCGCAGAGGCGCGGAGACGCAGAGAAAATATTATATTGTGTTTCTCAGCAAGCAGTCTCGTCCTACTCGGTCATCCCCGCGACTAAATCGTCTAGAAAGATTTAGCACAGCCGAAGGCTGGCCCGTAAGGTCGGAAGGCAGGATGCCTGAAGTAACGCGGGGATGACTGAATAAGACGAGTCTGTTGGGCGGCAAGCTCTACAGACTATTTTCTCTGCGTCTCCGCGCCTCTGCGGTTAGTCACTTCTTTAACAACCTCATGAACGTCTTCTCGGGGTCGGTAGCGGTCATATGTGACATTGGGTGAAACGTGGCGATTATCCATGCTCAAGTATCTAACCAGTAGGCTTGCAGGTTAATTCGATTGTTGTCAATCCAGGACTGTTTGATTCGCAGGATTTTTCTGAAACCTTGGAGTAAAGCGATTTGGTTGTTTTTCCATGTAATGCTTGCTGAATTTATCTGGTAGCGAGTAGTAAACGAGAAAATTTATAATTGCCGCACCCATGAAGACTCCAACTGCGTTAATTCCCTCAATCAATACAGCCAGTAGTGCAACACTCGCAATAGTTGAAATGCTCATGAATATAATTCTGTTAAATTTTTGTTCCAGGTACAACATCTCATTTCTCCGTTGGTACATATTGGACTCGTCCAAACTATAGTCATTAACTGTGAAATTGCTTGACCCTGCGAACTAATTGTTAGGCAAACCTGACAATTGAGTGGGAAATGTTGATGGATAGCACGCATATGCCAGCTGAGTAGTGTTTCTTGTCGGACCTGAATTTGTTTGTATGGCTAATAGTGAGCTGAATGCTCATGTTTGCGAATGGCTGCCTGCGGCCAAAAGCTGACTGTTGGGACAAACAAAAACGACTCCCGAAGGAGTCGCTATTGATTAACATTTTATCGTTATGATTTCTTTCTTCTGGCAATACCAATCAAACCGATAAGACCAGAACCAAATAACCAAACAGTTGCTGGAACAGGAACCGCACTAACATCGCCATCCATCACAGCCCAAGCGTACCTGTTGGCGTCGAGAGTGAATTTTTCCTGGTTGCCAGAGTCGAAACTGAAGTAGAACGCTCCGGGGGAATCTTCCTCGCTTTGAGCAGCTACCTCCGTACCGGTCCAGTAGCCGTGGGCGGTCCGGATGTTGGTGAACGGGGCGGGATCATCAAAACCCTTGGGCAGTGGGTTTGGGTCACAATAGGGCACGGTTGGGTCGCATTCACCGATACCGGCCAGGTTCACGTAATACATATGACCCATCTCCGAGACCGGGTTGTTTGCACCGTCTCGCCAGCCGCCATCGCCAATGCCGGTGGTGGTAAAGGCCGTTCCGGAATCTGTAGTGCCGTCGGAGCTTCGCGTCAGGTCGAAGCTGATACCAACAACCGGACTGACGGTCGGCAGGCGCCAATTGTCCCAGGTCACGTCACGGACTGAATCGTAATAACTCAGGTCGGTGGCCCAGTCGTCGGCCAGAGTCCAACTCATCCGGCCATCGAAATCATCCCCGTTAGTTTCAGCATAGTTAGCATCCTGAAGCCAAGTGATGTCCAGCGTATCGTCATAGATCAGACCACCGCCCCTATCAAACAGTGCCGCATCGACCGATGAAAAGATACCAAATGTAAACGTACAGGCGCTGACCGCACCTAATATTGATTTACGCATCAAATAGATATATTTCATTTACTATTACCATGAATCTATCAATTAGATCTAATTAACATGCAATATTCATGCTAGAAAAGGAAAGCTAATAAAATACAGTAAGTTAGAAATGGTCTTGATTTTAATGGAGTCAAGATTGTGTAAAGTTGGCCATTCAGTATTCTTTACAGATTGATAAATGCCCACTTAGGGTCGTCAGCAGACTCTCAGACCCAGATTTTGATCAAAACCCACAGGCAGGCTGCTTTCGGCCCAGTCTGTGTGAAAACGAATTGTCATTTGTGAAATTGGTAAATGAACGCCGATATTGAGCAATAATTCGTTTCAAGTGGATATCTTTATCACTAAATTGATGCAAAGCCTTTCATATTTAGGGCTGGCTTGCCACTGGGCTAAAAACAGACAGTCAAGCAGATACAAGAAACCCCGCAATTAAGGAGGCTTCATGTTTATGAGTACGGCCAGAAGCTTGTTGCAGATATTGCAGAAATAATATCTTCTGGACGGCCGGTGGCGAAAGCGAAAAATGCACCTGGCACCATCGCGGGGTCATTTGCGCTTATGGGTTGGGATAACGAGGACCGGTAAGCTGGATTTATGCAGGACGCCTTTACTAATGCTACCCAGTAGCAGCTGGTGCATCGCGCCTTTTCCATGCGAGCCTACAACAATCATGTCTGCATCAACATCCGAGGCTTCCTGCAGGATTGTTTCGACAGTCGCACCATGCACAAGCAAGGCAGTTGCCTCTACACCCGCATTGCGCAATCGCTCGGCTATACCCTGGATCTGGCGATGTTCAACATGAAATTTCTTTGCAAGAGATTCCCGTGCTGCAAGTGGATCCACTTTGAACTCAACATGCTCCGGTTCCGGGACAGCATTGTGAAGAAGCCAGACCTGTGCTGATAGTGATTTGGCAAGTTCCTCGATCTTGTTCACAATAATTTCTGTGGATTCAGAAAGATCAACACATACCAGAATCTTCATATCTTCTCTCCATCAGTTGAGCATCAGATTACCAGATTGCCTCAGACCAGTACCAGTGCTCATTCGGCGGGCATGGCGAATATCACGATAAATGTCAGAATGCCTGCCAATGTAGCGAAACGCACAATATGATTTAAATATTCTGATCGTGTGTGATGATGCTGGCTGGCAATAATAGCGACGACACATTGCAACAGGTAATACACCGCAAAGGCTCGTGAAGCAATGGAGATAATTTCCAGCAAGTCAGCGGTCCAGATCAACACTATTGCGAGAAATGAGACTATCAGATAACCCTTGTTGGTCGATAATCTCCCACTACTGCTTTCACTCGACAGGCATCCCGCACCAACAGTATCGGCTACGGCAGCACTGAACTGACTCATGATTGCAGCCACGATCAGCATCAGGGGCAAGACGGCAGCTGCCAGGCCAGTAGCAGCAACGATTTCAGCGATCTGAATGTTTTCAAGATCAATGGTTTGTACAATTGGCAGTAAAGCAATAACAGAAACGATGTAAAGCACGCCAGAAATTAGTTGGGCTCTACGCATGCTTTGCACGCGTATTTTGGCACTATATTTTTCACCCAGAAAACGCGATGTCTCAAAGCCCTGAACGACAAGCAAGATGCCGGACAGAATACACACCTTGGTTATCCAGTCCCTGTCCTTGACGTCGAGGATTAGCTGTTGATCAGACTGTATAAAGTTATAATCGTATACAAGAATCCCGATTAATAGTGCAGCAACAATTGATAGCTGCAATGACATTGAATATGCTTCAAGCTTCTCGAGTCCGCCCAGTCCGCGAAAAAAGCCGGTGGTTGCGATAAAAGCAATGATGGTGGTTGTGAGAATTCTTTCCAGGTTGGGCGATTCGCCAAACCCTATGTACGTGAGAAGAAAAGACGATAATAGGGAAAGATAGAATGCTACGGCCGTCACATAGGCGAAAGATAACGCTGCATTGGCGATTAGATCTATTATGTATATTACAGGATATGTTTTGCTTTCATGCAGCAGCGGCTCGGCATGAATAATGTTAAACCTGATTACGCTACCGATAGCATAGGCAAGTACAACGATGCCTGTGACCGCCAATGGAGAATAGATGCCGACTACACTTGCAAGCAATGGCGCTATGATCAGAAAGCCACTGCCGATTATGGAGGAGAGCGGCGTGAGCGTAGCCTGCCAAGATCTGCTTTGGGTAAAATGGGGCTGAAACATCAACAACAATACACCGGCAGAAATAAGCACGAGTATTACGTTCAGCATTACTCATCCCTTTATATTGCATTTTTCATTTAATTTAAGCTTCGGCTAACATCCCGCCAGAAGGCAACATGCTACCACTGGTAAACACTGGCAGCCACAATACCAGCTCTTCTGTTACACGATGGGCACGCGCCCTTGGCATTGGTTTATCCAGCTTAAGATCGAGAAATGGCAGCCCGATCATAAAACAATGCTAGTTAACAGTCTATTATGGAGCGGAAATGGTCCTAGAACTGCCCTAATGCCCTAAAATTAGAAAACGCTAAAGGTCAGCTATGGGTTGTGGACTCAACCGGTCGATGCAAATTTGAACATCTGCGTTTGTTGCAGATGGCCCGAAGGGTGAGCTACAGGGACGTGGCGAATAATCTAACCGGCGTGCCGGTTCGACGTCTATCGAAGACTTGCTGTAATCATCTACGTATGTGACTGGAGAACAGTTTGGTGCCCAGGGCCGGAATCGAACCGGCACGGTGTTGCCACCGAGGGATTTTCTTACCAACTACAGCTTTAGCTGCGCATTAGTTAAAACGCTTTGTGGTCTGGACTTTCTCTTTACCGTATCATGAAGACCTTTCATGACTTAGGCAGGAGCCGTCAAGTCTCTACACTTTCCTGTTTATCAGTTTCCAGGTACTAGGATCTAGCAACAAGAAACAGGCTTAGCTCGGGATTGCCACCATCATTACAAGCTGAGGTTTCCCCGAATTTGACTCCATTCACGCCAGGCGTTTCCAACCCGGGTGCTCAAACGTTCAAGTCCCTTGCGTCTACCTATTTCGCCACCTGGGCAAGGTGAAGAAGTTGCGTATTCTAAAGATTATTTGTGAAGTTGTGAAATAAGAATTTAGAGGACTGGCACGGAGTTGATCCGGGATACCCGGATTTGCAATCGCTTGCCGCCGACAGCACCTGAGGTAATAAGAAATATTAGTAAGCAGTAACAGGCAAATCATATAGTTAGATGGCCCTGTTTAGAAAATAGCGTGCTACTGATTATTGCCGTTATTTATATCTCCATGTACCGCCCGTTCACTATTTGCCATAGTGCTGGTCCGCATTTCAACCTGCAACAGATCAGCGTATGGCTGAATCACTGATCAATTGAAAATCCTGCATCAAATCCGATCACCCGATCGACAATGTCCGGAACATCGAACCAAGAATAGCTCACAACTACAACCCTGAATATGAAATCCGTTGAATGCTAGTCAGCGATAAGCCCTGGCACTGATTACTGGCAATGTCGTTCGATGGACCGGTGCACCCTCACAGCATCTTGTTGTAACTCATGAAACCAGTACTTGCTATGATGCATTGGTGTTTAGTTATAACGCTTTAATCAAGTGTTGTGATGAAAAACAGGCATCCATTTTTAACTCGTCACGCCAATCGCTTATCGGCATACGCCAATTCACAATTGAAGCTTGAAAAAGGCTTGCATTAACTACGATCTGGTTCTCTAATTACAACAGAGTTACCAGTAACCAGGAAATCACATGAAATCATCTCGCTATTACCAGATCAAACAACTGTCAGAAAAGTGGGCGTGTTCAAAACCCACTATATATGAGCTGATCAACAACGGCCAGTTGGATGCCTTCAAGATTGGTCCTGCCACACGTATCACCAGTGAATCTGTTCAGCGGTATGAACAGGCTAATCGCTATCAGTCGATAGCATGAGGCACTGAAATGAAATTTATAGCGACAAAATCACAACAGTTGATCCCGTTATCCAGCATTGCTGAAATCGATGAGGGTTTTATATCTGGATCCCCGGCAAAAGTGATTCTGAATAATGGGCGCGAAGCTACATATTCACATTTTGTAGGATATGAAACACTGCCGAATACAAATCACAACCTCAAATTTGTTTCCCCGTTTCACTGCGGCATTGAATTCAATGTTGATATTTTTCCCATCGTTGCATGGCATGTACCCATCGAAGGCAGTATTTATCACCGGTCAGAAACCTGGGCTGCAAAACCTGTTGCGCCTGTAAGCCTGGAAGATGGTGCACAGGACTTTTACGGCATACTGGATGAAAGTTGCGGACGTGTTACCGATCAGTTCGGGTATCAGTACAGGACACTGGATGAATACCTGAAAGCTGCGAATAAACAGCTGAAGGAACGTGAACAAATCGGGCAAAATGTAAGAGCAGTGGGATAGTCGCTGGGTCGGCACTGTACCACCACCAACCCCGGCTTATGATGCCCGTGAAGCTTTTTTTATGTGCTTATTGATAAAAATTGGAGGCGGGACCCGGAGTCGAACCGAGATACACGGATTTGCAATCCGCTGCATAGCCATTCTGCCATCCCGCCATTACTAAGCTACTTTGCTCGCCTGCCCTGCATCACAGGGCCTCGCCGTATTAACGGGTATATTACCCGCTGTAAAAACGAAAAAACCCTGGTTAAGCCGAGCTAACAGGGTTTCGACATGAAATTGGAGCGGGAAACGAGATTCGAACTCGCGACCCCAACCTTGGCAAGGTTGTGCTCTACCAGCTGAGCTATTCCCGCGTGCTTTAAGCAGACGGGTATTCTAGCGGCGAGGACCGTTCTGTCAAGGTTTATATGGACTTACATGGCATCACAGGCGCTCGAATGCGGCATGCAGGCGCACAACGAGATAACCCCGGATTGTGTCAGGCTGCATTAGGGCCAGGCATGAGGTAATGCGGAGTCAAACCGCGATCAGCCTGAATTCCTGATGGTGTCTTTTGCCGCGTACATGTAGTTGATCATCGATACCAGGGTGAGAAAGGCTGCCACTACCAGCAATATGATACCAATCAGGTAGACCGGCAGGCCGAACAGGTCATGTTTATAAATCAGGAAGCCCAGCGCCACTATCTGCAACGTCGTTTTAATCTTGCCAGTGAATGAAACAGCCACTTTTGAGCCTTGTCCCTGCTCCGCCATCCATTCTCTCAGGGTCGAAATAAAGATTTCCCGGGTAATGATGACCACGGTTGAGAATAACAGCCAGTTATTGTGCGGGTTGTCCGCCACCAGCAGAATAAGTACCACAACCACCATGAGCTTGTCGGCGAGCGGGTCCAGTATCTCACCCAGATGCGATTGCTGTTTCAGCTTTCTCGCCAGGTAACCGTCAAACCAGTCGGTGATGCCGGCGAAGGCAAACAGGGCGGTTGCTGCGATATGCGACCAGTCGTAAGGCTGGTAATAGACAATGATAAATACAGGGATCAGGGCTATTCGAACCAGCGAAAGTGTGTTCGGGACGTTTATCATTGGTTGTTTTGAATGAATCTGCCTAGTCGTTTACATGAAACCGGCCGTATATTGCCTGCGCCAGTTTGCTGCTAATACCGGGTATTTTAGCAAGATCCTCGACGCCTGCGCGGGTAATGCCCTGTAATCCGCCAAAATGCTTGAGCAGCGTCTGGCGACGTTTTGGTCCGAGTCCGGCGATGTCTTCGAGTGGCGACTGTGTACGCTTTTTCGCACGTTGTGCACGGTGGCCGCTGATGGCAAAGCGGTGCGCTTCGTCGCGGATCTGTAAAATCAGGTGCAATGCGGGTGATTCAGGGTCCAGATGCAGGTCCGCGCGGCCATCGCTGAATACCAGTTTCTCCAGCCCTGCCTTGCGTCCTTCGCCCTTGGCGACACCGACCAGGAGTACGCTGTTGATATCGAGGTCTTCGAATACCTCAACGGCCTGGCGTAACTGGCCCTTGCCGCCATCGATGAACAACACGTCCGGCAAGGTACGTTGTTCTTCGGTCTGTGTTGTTTTTTTATAGCGGCGCTGCAGTGCCTGGCGCATGGCGGCGTAATCATCACCGGGTGTGATGTTGTTGATGTTATAGCGTCGATAATCATTTTTATAAGCACCTTCCTGGGTGAATACAACACAGGATGCGTTGGTTGCTTCACCCTGGGTATGGCTGATATCGAAGCATTCCAGCCTGACTGGAACCGATTCCAGTTGCAGCGCTTCCTGCAAGGCTTCAAAACGCGCCACCAGGCCGGTTCGGGATACCAGGCGTGAAGCCAGCGCCTGGCTGGCATTGTTCATGGCCATTTGCAGAAACCGGGCACGTTCACCACGCACACTGGTACTGAAGACGATCTTTCTGCCCGCTTTCTCGCTCAGTGTTGTTTGCAGCAAGCTGGCATCCGTCGGTTTGGACGAGAGAATGATGCTGGCCGGAATTTCCCTGCCCAGGTAAAACTGTGGAATAAACGCGGCCAGGATATCAGCTACTTTCATGACTTCAGGTAAGGTCGGGAAATAGCTGCGGTTGCCCAGGTTGAGTCCGTTACGGATGTAAAACACCTGGATACAGGCCTGTCCGCCTTCAGTCGCGCAGGCAATGATATCGATATCACCTTTTTCTGCACTCACGTGCTGACGCTCGGTGATGGCTTTGAGGTTGCTGATCTGGTCCCTGTAGACGACGGCTTTTTCAAAGTTCTTTTTATCGGCTGCCTTTTCCATGGCAGCAACCAGTTCCTCGATGATCAGGCTGCTTTTGCCTTCAAGGAACAGCAAGGCGTGCTTGATGTCCTGTTGATAGGCCTGTTCGGAGATCAGGTCTACACAGGGCGCGGTGCAGCGCTTGATCTGGTACTGCAGGCACGGTCGTGAACGGTTTCTGAAATAGCTGTCTTCGCACTGGCGAATACGGAAGGTTTTTTGCAGCAGGTTAATGGTATCGCGCACCGCACCTGCGTTCGGGTATGGACCCAGGTAACGTCCCGGTTTCTTGCGCGCACCACGGTGTAAATCGATACGCGGGTATCTGTCCTTGTCAGAAATATAAATGTAGGGATAACTTTTATCATCACGCAACAGCACGTTGTAGCGCGGCCGGTACTCCTTGATCAGGTTGTTTTCCAGCAGCAAGGCTTCACTTTCGGTGTGGGTCACGGTGACATCGACATCGGCGATTTGTGAAACCAGCAGTTCTGTTTTAGGCGACAGCCCGGTGGCGCGAAAATAACTTTGCAGGCGCTTTTTCAGATTGCGCGCCTTACCCACATACAGCACCTTGCCCTCGGCGTTGTACATGCGGTAAATACCGGGTTTACCGGTGACATGCTTGAGAAAGGCTTTTGAATCGAATGTCATCGCGGAATTATAACGAATGTTTATTTACCGCAAATGCATGATGAATTTAAGCAAATGATTTTTTACCGCAGAGGCGCAGAGACGCAGAGAATTTTTTATGATTATGTCATCTCGAACAAATGAGAGAGATCTGCTGAATGTTTCCTGTACTTTTAGAGATTTCTCGTTGAATAAATCACCCATCCATAGGTTACGCTCTTCTAGCCAGCCTTCGGCTGTTTTTAATCGCTCCATACGATTAACTCGCTCACTCAGGATGACATTAGCAATTATATAAACCTCTGCGCCTCTGCGGTTAATTTATTGTGTTTAATCTAATAAGTTTCTGGCACGTGCAAACACGGCTTCGAACATCGGTGTGGTCAGTCTTCTGGTCTGGGTGTTGTAGCGGCTGCAGTGATAGGAATCGATAAGCACGCCGCGATCGAGTTTGTGCTCATTGGCATGGCCGAATTTATAGTCTGACTGTTTCAGGCCAAGACCCATGATCACGGCTTTGTGCGCGATGCTGCCGAGTGCGATGATGACATGATTTTCAGGCAAGGCTTCCAGTTCAGCGCTCAACCAGTTATTGCAGGTGTTGATTTCCGCCGCGACCGGTTTATTTTGTGGTGGCAGGCATTTGACCGCATTGGTGATGCGGCAGTTGATCAGTTGCAGATCATCCTGCGCTGACAGGGATTCCGCTTTGCTGGCAAAACCGTATTTATGCAGTGTCTGGTACAGCAGGATACCGGCATGATCGCCGGTGAACGGTCGCCCGCTGGCATTGGCACCATGCATGCCTGGCGCCAGCCCGACGATGCAGCAACGTGCTGCTGTATCACCAAAGGCCGGTACCGGCCTGGCAAAGTAATCAGGATACTCACTGCGTACCTCGGCCAGAAAGCTGGCGAGGCGTTCGCATTGTATGCAATCGGGCGTGAATAATGTCATGCAGCTGTCGTATTAAATACTTTAAATATGTTTAATATCTATATGTTATTATTACGTATTTCTTCATCCAAAATTCCATGTTTCATGGCCAGGTGAAGCATTTGGATGTCGCTGCTAACGCCCAGCTTTACGTGCAGGCGCTTGCGGTAGGTGCTGACGGTTTTAGGGCTGATGTTGAGTGTTTCTGCGATTTCATTATTTTTGTGAGCCTGGGCAATCATCATCAGGATCTGTAGTTCCCTTTTTGACAGACTGTCGATGATGCTGTCCTGGCCGGGCAGCATGGATAGTGCCAGCTGCTGTGCAATGTCCTTGGCGATATAGCGGCCGCCTGCATGCACATCCCTGATGGCCTCGACCATCTCGGCAACATCATTGCCCTTGGTGAGATAGCCTTTGGCGCCGCCCTTGAGCAGGCGCTTGGGGATGGGTCCGTCAGCGTGAACAGTAATGATGATGATACCAATATCCGGCCATTGCTTACTGATGCGCCGGGTCGCTTCCATGCCGCCAATGCCGGGCATATTTACGTCCATCAGGATAACATCGATATCTTTATGTTTGTTGCGGCATTGTTCGATCGCCGCCTCACCGCTGTCTGCATCTGCAACAACTTCGATGCCCGCCTGGGCTGATAGTAAACTGACAAAACCGTGTCTGACCAGGTCATGGTCATCGACAACCATTACGCCAATGTTTGATGCTTTTGCAGACATGTGTAGACTTGAGTAATCAATGTTGGTGGCGCACATCATATCAGTGTGCCCACCAACTGCAACTGCTAGCTTGGAGATGATGTGCAGCGCTTGTTTCAACTCGATGATAATATTATTCATCTAAACCATGCAGCCGTTGCACCCTGGCCGCTACAGACAGCACAGGCGGTAAAGGCGTTTGCCGACGAAAATGCCCGCCAGGGCTCAAAGGACTACGAGTTATGGCTGCAACGGGAACAGGATTTACGCCAGCGCCTGGCGCAACTGATCAATGCCGCATCAACTGATGAGATCGCGCTGCTGAAAAGCACCTCCGAAGGCCTGTCGGTAGTCGCCTATGGCCTGCCCTGGCAATCCGGCGATAATATCGTGATTCCTGCAGAAGAGTTCCCCTCCAACCGTATAGTGTGGCAATCACTGGCTAATCAAGGTGTTGAAACCAGGCTGGTACAGGTTGCCAATGTCGATGATCCGGAACAGGTGCTGATCGATGCCATCGACAGCCATACCCGCTTACTGAGCTGCAGCTCGGTGCAATATACAAGTGGCCTGCGGCTCGATCTTGAACGCCTGGGAAAGGCCTGCCAGACGGTCGAGACGCTGTTTTGTGTCGATGCTATTCAGTCGCTTGGCGCATTGCGCTTCGATGTTCAGGCCTGCGCCGCGGATTTTGTGGTCGCTGACGGCCACAAATGGATGCTGGGTCCGGAGGGCAGCGCGCTGTTTTATTGCAAACAGGAGCTGATAACACGGCTGGAGCTGAAACAATATGGCTGGCACATGGTGCAGGATTTCTCCGACTTCAATAACAAGGACTGGCGGCCTAACGACAGCGCGCAACGTTTCGAATGCGGCAGCCCGAATATGACAGGCAATCTGGCATTGCATGCGTCGCTTGGCTTGTTGCTCGATATCGGTATGGATGTCATCGAACAACAGGTACTGGAGAACTCGGCGTATTTGATCCAGCAACTGGCCGCAGTGGAAAACATTGAAATACTCAGTCCACTTGCAGACAGCAGGCGTGCCGGTATTGTGTTGTTCAGAAAGTCGGGAACCGATAGTGAAGCCTTGTACCGCCATCTGCAACAAAACAACGTGATCTGCGCCACGCGTGGCGGTGGCATACGTTTTTCACCTCACTTTTACACCCCGGTTGAGAAACTGGATGTGGCGCTTGCGCTGGTTAGTGAATTTCGGTGATAAACTCGTCGAAGGATTACAAAAATAGCAAAAAAACAGTAGCTTATACAAATAAATGAACCGAAAAATCAGGCAAATGTCTTACCTTGAAACTACAATTAAAATATACGGGTTAATCAAGGCGGGCTTACATGTTGTGGCCGTTTAACAAAGCCAGGGATTTTATCTGGGACAGAATCGTCAAGTGGCTGACTTACGAAGACGAGAACCATAAGATCCCTTTATCTGATTTCGAAAAGTTGCGCTATGAATTGCGCCCGGGTGATGTATTGCTTGTCGAAGGCCACTCCAATGTCAGTGATATCATCAAAGCGGTAACGCAAAGTATCTGGACTCACTCTTTTCTGTACATTGGCCGCTTGCATGATATCGACGACCCGGATGTACGCAAGCGTATTGAAAAGTACTGCACCTGCGCACCGGATGAGCAACTGATTATCGAATCCCTTCTTGGCTATGGCACCATTATTAATACGCTGGATCAATATAGTGGTGAACATCTAAGGATTTGCCGCCCCAAGGGATTGACGCGCAAAGATGCACAGACTGTTATCAACTATGCCGTGAACCAGCTGGGCACCGATTACAACGTACGCTACGTGATGGATCTTGCGCGCTTCATGTTTCCATACTGGTGGATACCAAAGCGCTGGGTGTCCACCCTGTTTGAGCACAATGCGGGCCGACCGACAAAGACCGTGTGTTCTGTAATGATGGCCGAGGCGTTCGCTTCTGTACACTTCCCTATCAGGCCCGTGCTGCACCAGGATGATGACGGAAATTTAACGCTGTACCGCCGTAACACAAAATTGATTACACCATCGGATTTTGATTACTCACCCTACTTCGAGATTATTAAATACCCGATGCTGGATCTTGATGACCTGGCGGTGTATCGAAAATTACCCTGGGATCGAACGGGCGTACATTGTAATGCTGTCGGCGACGATTTTGTTGTCGACAAGTCAAGCATCGAACTGGTTGCTACCGGCTACCAGGAAGCAGAATCAAAACCGCAAGAAATCGATAAGCCTGTTGTTGTAAAAACAAAAGATGTTTCTACAGAAGATGTGGAACCAACAGGTAAAGATCAGAATCTTAAACAGCAACAACACTAATTAAAAGGAACCTGTCATGTTATTGTGGGTTGGTTTGTTTATTGCAATCACGGTAATAGCTGTCTATTTCCGTGTATCACTCATATTATGGTCAATTATTGTCGCTCTGGGTCTCGGTGCCATGCACCTGGTACCAGGTATCGGCAATGCCACCTTATCCTTGTTGTGGATTATCTATGCCGCCATAGTCATTCCGTTGAATGTGCAGGCGCTGCGTAAAAACATTATCAGCACTCCCCTGTTCAAGGGCATGGCCAAAACCATGCCGACGATTTCACAAACTGAACAGGAAGCACTTGATGCCGGTGATGTCTGGTGGGAAGGCGAGTTGTTCAGTGGCAAGCCTGACTTCAGCAAGATCCGCTCGTTACCCAAACCGCAATTGACCGAAGAGGAACAGGCCTTTATTGATGGCCCGGTTGAAGAATTGTGCCGCATGTCAAATGACTGGGAGATAACCCACGAAAATTTTGACCTGTCAGCCGAAGCCTGGCAATTCATCAAGGACAATGGCTTCTTTGCCATGATTATCCCCAGGGAGTACGGCGGCCTCGGCTATTCAGCACTGGCGCATTCTGAAGTCGTGATGAAACTGGGCAGCCGCAGCGGTTCCACCGCTGTTACCGTGATGGTGCCGAACTCATTGGGTCCGGGCAAGTTGCTGATGACCTATGGCACGCAGGAACAGAAAGATTATTACCTGCCGCGCCTGGCCAGGGGCGAAGAGATACCCTGTTTTGGCCTGACCGGTCCGGACGCTGGCAGTGATGCCGGCGCCATGCCTGATAACGGTGTGGTTTGTTACGGTACCTTTGAAGGCAAGGAAGACGTGCTCGGTGTTCGTCTCAACTGGGACAAGCGCTATATCACACTGTCACCGGTGGCAACATTACTCGGCATTGCCTTCAAGTTATTTGATCCCGACCACCTGCTCAGCGAAGTTGAAGACCGCGGCATCACCCTGGCACTGGTCAAGCGTGATACCGAAGGTGTGGAAGCCGGCAAACGTCACTTCCCTGCCAACCAGGCTTTCATGAATGGTCCGATCCGCGGTAAGGATGTGTTTATACCGCTTGACTGGATCATCGGCGGCGAAGAATACATCGGCAAAGGCTGGAGCATGCTGATGGAGTGCCTGGCGGATGGCCGTGCAATATCATTACCCGCCCTGGGCACAGCCGCATCCAAAATGGCGTCACGTTATACCGGCAGCTATGCACGTATACGCAAACAGTTCCGTACGCCGATCGGCTACTTTGAAGGTGTTGAAGAAGTACTGGCCATGATCGGCGGCCAGGCCTATGCCATCGAATCTGCCAGATTGCTGGTACTGTCCGCGCTTGATTCCGGCGAAGTGCCTTCTGTTGTTTCAGGCATCGTGAAACAACAGACTATGGAACGCATGCGCGAGGTCGTTAATCACGCCATGGATATTCACGGCGGCCATGGTATATGCATGGGGCCCAATAACTTTCTCGGCCGCGCCTATCAGCTGATACCGGTCGGCATTACCGTTGAAGGCGCAAATATCCTGACACGCACCATGATTATTTTTGGCCAGGGTGCATTGCGCAGCCACCCCTATTTACTCAAGGAAGTTGCGGCGTTTCATAATCCGGACAAGAAACGCGGCCTCAAGGATTTTGATAAAGCGCTGTTTGCACACATGGGCTTCATTATGAGTAACGTTGTGCGCACATTCTGGATGGGCCTGACCTCGGCGCGACTGCTGCGTACACCCGGCAACAGGCTGACACGCTATTACTATCGTCAACTGGTGCGTATGAGCTCAGCCTTTGCACTGATGACTGACGTCTGTCTTGCCCTGCTCGGGGGATCGTTGAAGCGTCGCGAAAAAATCTCCGGTCGCCTGGCCGATGTGTTGTCGAACATGTACGTCATTTCTGCGATCCTCAAACATTACGAGGATGAAGGTGAACCTGAAGATGATGCAGCCTTGTTGCGCTGGGCTTGCGATGATGCCCTGTTCAATATACAAACAGCAATGAAAGGCGTGATGACCAATATGCCGGTGCCATTGATTGGCTCTGTGCTTAATTTCCTGGTTTTTCCCTTAACCAAGCCATACAAGGGTCCGAACGACAGCCAGGGTCATGCAGTTGCTCGCCTGCTGTTGTCACCAACACATGCAAGAGCGCGTCTGTCACGAGGTATCTATGCAAGCCCGGATCCGCATGATGCGACTGGCCGTATCGATAACGCACTCGATTATGTTCTCAAAACAGAAAAACTTGAAAAACGATTGCGATCGGCCATGAAAAAAGGTTATTTATCCACGTCATCACTCACTATGTATGAAGATGCCAAGGGGATGGACATTATCTCGGACGATGAATATGCATTATTGAAACAGGCGCAGGAGGCTATCCGTAATGCGATCAAGGTCGATGAGTTTTCAAATACCGGCTGGAAAGTGGAAACACCGTAACAACGGTTAATAGTTAATGAATAATGAATAGAGAATAACGAATAATGGTAAATGTGAAATGAATGATCGCAGAGACGTGTATATCGTAGACGGCAGTCGCACACCACAATTAAAAGCGCGTGGCAGGCCCGGCCCTTTCAGTGCCAGCGACCTTGCCGTAACTGCAGGGCGTGCGCTGCTGACGCGGCATAACTTTGATCTGGGCGAGCTGGATGAAGTCATTATCGGTTGCGTCATGCCCAGTGAAGACGAGGCCAACATAGGCCGCGTTATTGCCTTGCGACTGGGTGTTCCACAAACTGTACCCGCGTGGACAGTACAAAGAAACTGCGCTTCCGGTATGCAATCGATTGATTCTGCGTTTCATAACATAGCCAATGGCCAGGCTGAGCTGATACTCGCCGGTGGTGTCGAAGCCATGAGCCGCGCACCGGTGTTGTATAACAACACCATGGTCCACTGGCTGAGTGATTTGATGCAGGCTAAAACAGTTTTACAACGATTAAAGCTATTCACCAAACTTCGTCCGGGACATTTGAAGCCGGTTATTTCGCTGATACGTGGACTGACTGATCCGATCGTTGGTCTTAACATGGGACAGACTGCAGAGAACATCGCGGCCAATTTCGGAATTTCACGCACACAGATGGACAGCTTTGCGGTTGATAGCCACCATCGACTGGCCGCTGCACACGCAGCCGGCCATCTTGATGAAATCGAAGTGCTGTATGACGGCAACGGCAAATTCTATGATCACGATGATGGCGTCAGGCCGGATTCGAGCATTGATAAACTGGCCAAGTTACGCCCTGTTTTTGATCGCAAATACGGCAATGTGACCGCCGGTAACAGTGCCCAGATCACTGACGGTGCGACGCTGGTATTACTCGCCAGCGAGGACGCGGTTAAAAAGCATAACTTGCCGGTACTGGCGAAAATAGTTGATAGCCAGTGGGCCGGGCTGGACCCGGCTCTGATGGGTATGGGTCCGGCTCATGCCATGGCGCCGATCATGAATCGTCATCAACTGACGATCGATGACATTGATTACTGGGAGATCAATGAAGCTTTCGCCACCCAGGTACTTGGCTGTGTCGAAGCGTGGAAAGATGAACAATACTGTAAAATCAACCTGGGCCAGGAAAAAGCCTTCGGTGAAATACCGCATGAGCAACTCAATGTTGATGGTGGCGGTGTCAGCATAGGCCACCCGGTTGGTGCCAGCGGCGCGCGCATCGTGCTTCACCTGGCGAAAATACTGCAACGCAATAACGCCAAACGCGGCATGGCGAGTCTTTGCATTGGTGGCGGCCAGGGTGGCGCCATGCTGCTTGAAAGCGCCGGTAATGATCACCCACAGAACGAGGCCGTATCATGAGCATGGATTCTGCTAGCAATTGCACGCACTGGAAACTGGAGCACGACGATCACAATATCGCCTGGTTGCACCTGGACATGGCTGATTCCAAGGCAAACCTGTTATCCGGCGCCGTTCTTGAAGAGCTCAGATCAATACTCGATGAACTCGCAATCGATCCACCGCAGGGTGTGATCATACTCTCAGACAAGAAAACCGGCTTCATCTTTGGTGCTGATATCAAGGAATTTCTCGAACTCGATGATATTTCCCAGTCGCAGCCGTTTCTCGATCGTGGACACGAAATCATGGACAAGCTGGAAGCCTTGCCCTGTCCTACCGTGAGTATGGTAAAAGGCATGTGTCTCGGCGGTGGGATGGAATTATCACTCGCCTGTAACTACATTGTTGCCAGCGATGATGCGTCAACTCGACTGGGCCTGCCCGAAATCAAGCTCGGCATTCACCCGGGTTACGGCGGTACAGTACGCTCGATCCAGCGCTGTGGCCCGCTGCCGGCAATGGACCTCATGCTCACAGGCCGTGCGATACCATCGAGGACAGCGAAAAAGATTGGTCTTATCGATGAATGCGTGCCCGAGCGACAGCTCAAACGGGCAGCAACCAGCTTTGTGCTGGAGGCACCCAAACGCAAATCACCGCCATTCATACAACGCCTGCTCAATAACCGTGTACTACGCCCACTGGTAGCGCAACAAATGCGCAAACAGGTATCGCGCAAAGCAAAGCAGGTGCACTATCCGGCACCGTACAGGCTGATTAATTTATGGCAACGTTATGCCGACAATCCGCAACGCATGCTCAGGGAAGAAGCAAAATCCGTTGCAGAGCTGGCAACCACAGAAACCGCGCATAACCTCGTTCGTGTTTTCTTTTTACAGGAACAACTGAAAAACCAGGGTAAGCAGGTTGATTTCAAACCATCGCATGTGCACGTCATTGGTGGCGGTATCATGGGTGGTGATATTGCATCGTGGTGCGCTATCCAGGGTTACAGCGTGACGGTACAGGACCAGGATCCATCACGCCTGGCACAAACATTTAAACGCGCACAGTCATCATTCAGGAAAAAATACAAACGCGACCGCCGCGCCATCGTGGCAGCGGGTGATCGACTGATGCCAGACCATAAAGGTGCAGGCGTTAGTCAGGCAGACATCATCATAGAAGCGATCTTTGAGGATGTCGATGTCAAACGCAAGTTGTACCAGGACATCGAGCCACGCATGAAGCCCGATGCAATTCTGGCAACCAATACCTCCAGCATCAGGCTGGAAGACCTGAGTTCAGCCCTGGCCAAACCAGGCCGCCTGGTGGGCTCTGCATTTCTTCAACCCGGTAGCAATGATGCCGCTGGTTGAAATCATTCGAGGTAACGAAACGGATGAGGATGTATTACAGAAAACCCTGGCATTTGGCCGCAACATAGGAAAATTGCCGTTGCCGGTTAAAAGTTCCCCGGGTTTCCTGGTCAACAGGATACTCATGCCTTACTTGCTCGAAGCCGTAACCATGGTTGCAGAAGGTGTTCCGCCTGAAGTAATAGATAAAGCCGCTACAGACTTCGGCATGCCGATGGGACCGATTGAACTTGCCGATACAGTGGGTCTCGATATTTGTAAAAATGTTGCAGAAATTCTCTCCAAAGAGCTGGATATGCCGTTACCCGACAACCTGAATGCAATGACAGATTCCAACAAGCTGGGCAAGAAATCCGGTGAAGGTTTCTATCAATACAAGAATGGCAAGGCAATAAAAAACAAGGGCGCGCGCTACGACGATAAACAAAAAGTGCAGGACCGTCTCGTCATGCGCATGCTCAATGAAGCAACAGCCTGTTTGCGTGAACAGATTGTTGAATCTGATGACCTGATTGATGCCGGCGTTATCTTTGGTACTGGCTTTGCGCCCTTCCGCGGCGGGCCGATTCACTATATACGCGAAACAGGGAAACAGAAACTGGGTGATCGCATGAACCAGTTGTGTCACGAATACGGAGACCGCTTCCAGTCTGACACTGCATGGGCGGGCTTGTAAACGATCATTACCGGTACACAGTAGTCGCCTGGAGACAGCCTCTGTTAGCTATTACAGACATGACCGGCATCAGCAGGTATCTGGTCCCGCTGTTGTTGTTACTGGCATTAGTCCAGTATAAATCAGTGATGGCTGACTGGCTGAATATTTGTCAGCATCGACCCGCAATAGCGACTGCAAGCCTGGCGCAGCAATATTTCAAAGCCAATGGAGAAAGTTTCTGGTTTCTGCTTTCCAGCGAGCCTGTTGATCAATGCGAACACAAAGAGCTCGATCTTGCGGTTGAAGATATCGATTGGACAGAGCTGATTTCAACTGACACCTCCTCACGAATTAATCAACGCATTATTCTTCAAGGTTTACACAACAACGAAACAATTAAAATAGCCGAAATCATCGCCGACAGACCAGAAGCAGCATATGCGCTTTCAGATAGTCTGGGCATAGCTCGAAATTTGCTCACTGATTTTTCAATACGGGCGTTTGGCTCTGGAACAACGCGCTGAATTCACGGCAAATGACCGCGTATTACAGCTGAAATGCCGTGCCGGCGCACAGCCGGCAGGCCTGTTACTTGATTCAGGCGATAAAACACTGCCGTCGAGCTTTAATCTGAATATGGCTATCAGTTATTCCAGCCAGGCAGCTTTTGCGCTGGGCATAGCTGACAATAACCGCTTTGACAAAGGCAACCCGGTCATATTTTCACTTGCTGCTGATGAAACATCCCAGACGCTGGCGATTCCTTATGCGCAGCTTGATGCTGGACAGTCAATTCATTGGAGCCTGGTTTGCCCTCAACAACAGGCCGAAATAAATATTCACAGCTTTCAATTATTACCGGCAATTGAGACTGACAGGATTACGCAACGTGATCTCTGGATCTGGAAACCAGCGTCATGGCGCAATGAAAGTGACAGACTGATTGCGTTATTGAAAAAATACCAGGCAAACCGTGTATTCATTTCGGTGGAGATGGATGAGTCGAAAGGAAAGGTACTGCATAGCCAGGCGCTTGGCGAGTTTGTCAGCAGGGCCAGACAGAATGCCATTGCCGTCTGGGCTGTAGAAGGCGATCCACATGCCACCCTGCCCCAGGGTCAGGCACAGTTTGTCAACAGGGCCAATATTCTCCGGCAATACAACCAGCAAGTCGCAAAACATAGCCGCCTTGCTGGCGTACAGTACGATATCGAGCCTTACCTGGTCAAAGGCTGGAGCCTGGACCAGGCGCAGTGGTTTAATGCCTACATAGAAACGATAGAACAAATCAACCAGGTATTGAATCTACCGATTGAAATTGCAATTCCTTTCTGGTGGCAATTCAAGAGCGTGAATAACGGATCACTACTGGATGCAGTTGCACCACATATTGATAGTGTCAATGTGATGAATTACCGAACGGATGCTGTTTTGATCAAAACATTTGCCCAGCCATTTTTAGAATGGGGAGTGAGAGCCGGTAAAAAAGTGAGTATTGCACTCGAAGCAGGTCCGATCCCGGATGAACAGCGCTGGCATTTCCACCACAGTAATTCAGGTCATTTGTGGCTGGTAAGGGATTTTTCAACTCCGGCATTGCTCTTATTGAACACGGATAAAACCAGTACTAAAGCCGAAACTTTTACACTTAATCGTGAAGGAGTTTTAACAGGTGATGTTGTATCTTTCCACAAAGACCCGGCCAGGCTGATTGAAATGCTGCCGCAGCTCGAATCCCTGTGGCAACAATGGCCAAGCTTTGCGGGTATATCCCTGCATGGTTTCGAGGACGAGCTGTATTGAAATCATAGGTCGACAGCAGCGACACTGAGTGCTTAGAGTAGAATTATTATTGACCGCAGAGGCGCAGAGAAAAGAAATTTTAATATTGTCTTATTGATTCATGTTAAACAATAAATCCAGGCCTGGTAATAAAGCTCTGATATTTACACACTAAATCCTCTGCGTCTCAGCGTCTCTGCGGTAAATTAATTCTTTTAATTAATCGAAAAACACCAAAATCATTCAAACACGATCTTATTTCTGCCCTGATCCTTGGCTTTGTACATCCTGTTATCGGCGGTCATCAGTGTTTCCTGTATGCTCTTGTACTGCTTATAGTTGGCCATACCAATTGAGACAGTCACGCTCAGACCAGGCGCTATATCGCTGAAATTGAAATGTTCGATACCATAACGAATACGTTCAGCAATTTTTTTCGACTGTTCAATATCGGTATTAACCAGCAGCACGACGAATTCTTCGCCGCCGAAACGGGATCCGTAATCAATTTCGCGTATAGACGTGCGTATGATGTCGGCAAAATTCTTCAGGACAATGTCACCAGTATAGTGTCCAAAACTGTCATTGACATGTTTAAAATGGTCCAGGTCCGCAAACAGGATAACAAAATCACTGTCTTTACGTTCACTCAGTGCTTTCTGATTTGACAGCATACTCATCAGGTAGCGGCGTGTATACAGTCCGGTCAGATCATCTGTCGTTGCCAGGCGGGTATTGAGTCGTAATGCTTCTGCCAGCTGTTCGTTTCTTTCCCTGAATCCGACACGTAACTGGTTGACCGCTGAGCCGGTATAGACCATAACCATGCAGGTCATGGTGAAACCGAACAACTGCACCAGTTCTTTGTCAAGATGTATACGTAATGGCTCATTGACATAGATATAAATAATAATGAACAGGTAGCCAAGCACACAGAATATAGTGACTGCGAGGAATTCCCTGAAATCCAGCCTGAAGTAACCGAAGCTTAATATTGCAAAGTATGAAATAAGTGCAATGCTGCGCCAGTTATTTAGCATGTACATAATCGCCAGCATGTATAACGAGCACCACATCATTTGTATCATTGTCATGCTGGGGTCAGGTAGTTTCTGGTTAATGCCACTGCGTATAATAAAGGTAATAAAAAGCAGCCCGCTCCAGAATACTAAAGTGATATCCAGTAACGAGATATCTGCAACTTTGAGCATGTTGTTTTGTGCGAAATAAATGCTCGCTATGGTAAACAACATGATCGCAATCAGCGCAGCCAGATGCCTGGACATACGCAATGCCTGCCTTGGATCTTCTGACAGGATTAAATTTTTGAGATTCACTGGCATGGATGAAATGCCCGGTAAAAGTTTTCCCTTGATATAGCAGCAATATGCTCGATGGATGTGTTGCGTATATCAGCCAGCTTTTGAGCAACATGTTTTACATGCGCAGGATAGTTTTGTTTACCGCGAAAGGGAGCCGGTGCCAGGTACGGTGAATCAGTTTCAATAAGAAGGTGACTGTCCGGTACCTGCCGGGCAACTTCTCTAAGTGCTTCGGCATTCTGGAACGTGATAATCCCGGAAAAGGAAATCATGAAATCCAGTTCCAGTGCTTGTTCTGCAAACGCCATTGTTTCGGTGAAGCAATGAATGACGCCGCCACATTTTTTCGCGTTCTCCTGCTTGAGAATATCCAGCGTATCCTTGCCGGCATCACGCGTATGTACAATCACGGGTTTATCCAGTTCGACAGCACATTGAATATGGGTTCTGAATCGATCCTGCTGCCATTGCTTATCACCCTTGTTGTAATAGTAGTCAAGGCCCGTCTCACCTATGGCAACGACCTTGCTGTTATCCGCTGTTTGTTTCAATGTTTCGGCATCGACGTCTTCCGCCTGGTCGGCCATGGGATGGACGCCGGCAGAGACAGAGACCTGGGGATAGGGTTGTGCCTGCTCAAGCATGTGCGGGTATTTATGCAAATCAATCGATACACACAGCATGTGTTCGATATCCGCATCGAGACAGCGCTGTATCAGCACGTTGTAATCATCATCGAAATCATCGAGTTTGATGCAATCGAGATGACAGTGGGAATCTACAAACAATGGGCTAACAGCCTCTGACATTTAAAGGCTGGAGATAATTACATTGTATGTGTAATACGATCAGATTTCATGGCGCCAGCCAGGTGCGTCTCGATTTTGTTTCGAGTGGTGCCCTTGTCCTGGGGAGAGAATTGAACACCGATCCCGGCAGAGCGATTACCCTGGGCGCCTGTTGGTGTGATCCAGATGATTTTACCGGCCACCGGCAGCCGTTCGTTGTCTTCCATCAGGGTCAACAGCATGAATACTTCATCGCCAAGATCGTATTTTTTTGTAGTGGGAATAAACAGACCGCCGTTGTTCACATATGGCATGTAGGCAGCATACAGAGAAGCTTTATCCTTGATGCTCAGGGATAACATCCCCGGTCGTGCAGCAGCGGGTGGGTTCATAACGACTCCTGGTGATTATTCTTATACGTTTTCCCAAGATATTAGCAGATTTTCCCATAATAATTGGGGATTGAGCGCGATCCCATCGGCTTTCTTCAGTTCACAAATCTGGTCATACAGGCCGAATACTTTGCCCGTATGTGCCCCGCTGGCTCGGGCCTCGAGCAGCTTGCGCTGGTCTTCATTCACCAGTTCGGCAGCGCTACCGCAGGTCAACAGTCGCCCCAGGTCGCAGACCCAGTCGAGTAGCCAGGACAGCAGGTAATCACGGGGCATCTGTGCCAGTTTCTGTGCATACTGAATCGATGACTCACCCTTGATGCCGGCGTTGAGCGCCTTGACCAGCAACGCACGTTGTTCTGCATGGGCCTCGATGTAGTCCCTTGCCAGCAGGGGTGCGCCGTGTGCGATTCTCAAAGCGGTCTCGGCATTACTGATACCGGTTTCAGCCAACCATTCAACTGCAGTTGCCGCCTCTGGCACCTGGAAACGGATCGACTGGCAACGGCTGCGGATAGTCACGGGTAACTGGTGTGGGTGCGAGCTGACGAGCAGCAGCAAGGTATCCGTTCCCGGCTCTTCCAGCGTCTTCAGCAGGCTGTTCGCAGCCCGTACAGGCATCCTGTCGGCATCTTCGATTATGGCTACGCGATAACCGCCATACTGGCTGGTTTCTGCCAATATTCTGTACATTTCCCTCAAGGCATCGATCTTGATGGTTAAAACCGGGTTGGCGCTGGTCGATGTCGGCGGTGGTGTCGGTTTCAGTAATCGAAGATCAGGATGCGTACCGGCTTTAACCAGTTTACAGCCATGGCAGTGGCCACAGGCGATGCCCGTATCACCGGGTTGATTGCATAGCAGGGCTTGTGCGAGTGCACCAGCAAAGTGTTTTTTTCCGGTACCTGCAGGCCCCTGAAGCAGCAGCGCATGTGCCAGCCTGTTGTGCTGCCGTTGTTGTGTTATTTGCTGCCATTGCTGGTTTTGCCAGGGGTAAATCATGTCAGTCAATAATGCCGTATTGTTTCATCACGTGATAAATCTGGTCCTGTACTTTTTCGATGGTGACACTGGCATCGACCACCGCAATTCGCTGCGGGTAATGATTAGCCAGTTCGAGATAAGTGTGACGCACTCTTTCGAAAAAGTCATTTTGTTCTTTTTCGATACGATCAGGCGCACTGCGGCGCCCTGCTCTTTCCCGGCCGGTCGCAACCGGTGCGTCGAGTATGATGGTCAAATCGGGCCTCAATTCACCCTGTACCCAGTTTTCCAGTGCAGCGATCTTGTTATCGTTGAGTCCGCGACCACCACCCTGGTAGGCATAGGTGGCTTCGGTAAATCGGTCACAGAGCACATTCTTTCCGGCTGCAAGTGCGGGCAGTATGACCTTGTGCAAATGTTCTGCCCGCGCTGCAAACATCAGCAGCAGTTCGGCGTTTGCGCTCATGCTCTCATGCTTGTGTTGCAACAACATTTCGCGCAGTGCTTCTCCCAGCGGCGTACCGCCCGGCTCTCTTGTTTCGATGCACGGCTTGCCGGTGTGCTCCAGCAGGCTGCGAATATATTCCCTGTTGGTTGTCTTGCCGACGCCCTCGATGCCTTCCAGGGTGATAAATTTACCCGTATTGTCCGACATTACTTGTTCCGTTTACGCTGATATTTGTCCACGGCCTTTTCGTGGTCCTCGAGTGTACGTTGAAAATACGTGTTGTACCTGAGCCATCGCCGGTCGCGACAAAATACAGATAGCCGGTGTCTGCAGGATGCATCACCGCCTTTAAAGCACCAAGCCCGGGCATCGCGATGGGTGTTGGCGGCAGACCTTTACGGGTGTAGGTATTGTAAGGTGTATCTGTGCGCAGATCCTTAAAACGAATATCGCCGTCATAGGCTTCACCTATGCCATATATCACGGTCGGATCCGTTTGCAGGCGCATACCTTTGCGCAGGCGATTGATGAAAACACCGGCGATGACCGGCCTTTCTTCGGGCACTGCACTTTCCTTTTCGACAATGGATGCCATGATCAGCGCTTCGTAGGGTGTCTTGAACGGCAGGTCATCATCGCGTTCGCCCATAGTAGCTTCAGGTGCCTGTCCATCTGCTGATAGGCACGTTTTAACAACGCAGTGTCACTGGTGTTTCTATGGATGAAATAGGTATCGGGAAAGAACCGGCCTTCCGGATGCGCTTCGCCATAACCCAGTACGGACATGACATCATCGTAGGTGACGTCCTTGAGCGTATGTTCTACCGCCTGGTGAGCGGCAACGGCGTCCAGAAACTCCCTGAAAGTCCAGCCCTCGACCAGTGTCAGTGAATATTGCCTGACTCGTCCTGCAACCATGTCATCGACCAGTTCGGCAACGGACTGCCCGGGAGAGAAGATATACTCACCTGCCTGTAGCCGTGTCGCCTTGCCGGACAGGCGTCCCCAGATCAGGAAATAATCCGGATGTTGTAGCAGATCATGGTCTTGAAGCTGGTTTGATAAAGTTCTTATCGATGAACCGGGCTTGAAATCGATGCTGACGGCCTCATCGAACGTGACAGGCTCATGAACGTAGTGAAATATGTTACTTGCCACGTAGACAATGACTGCAAGCAGGACGCCGGCAACGACAATCAATTTAGGCAGCAGTTTTTGCATTCGCTTCTATCCTGTTGTCCAATGCGGCTTTGAGTAATTTTGACATTGTGAAAGTATCAAATGAAAGTTGTTCCAGTTGTTTTACTACACATAGGCCGATCACGCTATTACTGACAAAAATTTCCTGTGCGCATATCAACTCATCTCGCGTGATGTTCCTTGTTTCGACACTGATACCGTTGTTAAGGGCGATATCGATGATTTGTTCGCGCATGATTCCCTTGATTCCACACCGCGACAGATCAGGTGTTACCAGCCCGTCATCCACTACAGCAAACACGTTGCTCATGGTGCCTTCTATGATATTGCCCTCAATATCAGACACCAGACCCTCCTCATAGGCGCTGCCAAGTTCACTACTCGCAAGCACATTTTCCACGCGGTTCAGGCTCTTGATCCCGGCCAGGTCGGGATTAATCGAAGCCCTGGTTTCACAAAAGCGGACTGAAATACCCTGCTGCTGCCACTGGCGCAGGTACTGCGGTGAAGCGGCGTGCATGCAGATGCGTGTCGGTAGCGCCGTTGTTTCGTAGCGGTACCCGCGCCTGCCCTGTCCGCGTGTCAGTATCAGCTTGATTACGCTGTCAGTATTGCTGTTATAGAGTAAACAGTTGATGTCATCCAGTATTAATTGCCTGTCAGGAAAAGGTATATTCAGCACGCGCGCACCGCTTTGCATGCGCTGCAAATGCTGCTCGATGAAGATCGGCCGGGTACCGGTACAGGCAATAGTTTCGAACACGCCGTCACCATAGTGCAGTCCCCGGTCATCGACCGACACATACGCCGCAGCTACACCGTTGATCAATACCCGTCGCATCTATCCAATTCCAAATGCACGCAACAAGCCTTTGGCCTTGGCGCGTGTTTCTGCAAGTTCATGTTCGGCACTGGAATCGGCCACAATACCGCCGCCTGCACGGAACGTGATTGTATTACCCTTTCGAACCAGCGTACGAATCAGGATATTCAAATCCATATCGCCGGTTCGGTTGATATAGCCAATGGAGCCGGTGTAAGCACCACGTGCCTGCTGTTCCATCTCGGCCAGTATTTCCATGCATCGAATCTTGGGACAGCCGGTTATGGTGCCGCCGGGAAATACTGCACGAATGACATCAGCCGGTGACACGTCATCACGTAATCGGCCTATCACGTTTGAAACAATGTGATGAACGTGCTGGTAACTCTCCAGCGTCATCAGCTCATTGACCCTGATACTTCCGGGAACACAGATGCGTCCCAGGTCATTTCTCTCAAGATCGATCAACATAATATGTTCAGCCTGCTCTTTTGGGTGAGCCATGAGTTCGCTGGCGAGCTGGTTGTCGATATCCTGGTCTTCAGAACGCGGGCGTGTGCCAGCAATCGGCCGGGTTTCTATGATACCGCTACGAACGCTCACCAGGCGTTCCGGTGATGAACTGATTACCGTTGTATTCGGCAAGCTGGCCAGCACTGCAAAGGCACCCGGGTTGGCTGTTGCAAGCTGGTTGAAAATCATAATATCGCTGGTGGTTTCATCTATCTCCAGTTGCCAGCGACGCGAAAGATTGGCCTGGAAAATATCACCATCGACGATGTATTGCTTGATACGTCTGACCTGTTCCATGTAGGGCTCATCATCCGCTTCGCTCAGCCGGGTTACTTTTATTTCAGCCGGGAGCGAATTGAATGTGCTGCTAACAGCTGTGTTGAAGTCCTGTTCGATTGTGTCGAGTAAATGACCGTGTTCGAGCTCTGCGACTGCGATATGCTGTTTTTGCTGATGGTCATATATCAGGGCTGATGGACAACGCACCGCCATGGCTACCGGGTCGTCATGATCGGCAGTCGGCAGGTTGAGTACCGGCTCGATTTCGGCAGCCAGTTCATAGGACAGATAGATGAACCAGCCACCGGTAAACGGGATTTGTGTCGATTCACTGGTATTTGAAGTATCGTCCGCCTGGATTTTTTCCTGCAGCCACCACGCTTGCAGCAAATCAAGAAAGCCGGGGTCTATTTCTGATGTTTCACTGTCATACAATTCGAGTGACTGTTGTGGATGCGCAAACAATATATCGAAGCGGCTGTTGTCGTTCGTGGCGGTGCTTGCAAGCAGGTATGGATAGTGATCAGGCTTTAGCTGATAGAGCTCGGTGACTCTTGAATTGCCAGTACCCGGGCTGGTTATTGGTCTGGTCTGGAAATACATGGAACCGTGCCAGCTGTCATGATTAACACCTGATAAAAAAGATCAGATGCATACACAGTTAACTGACTTTCTTGAACACCAGTGTACCGTTGGTGCCGCCAAATCCGAATGAATTAGACAAGGCAACATTCAGCTTCATCTGGCGTGCTGTATGCGGTACATAATCGAGGTCGCAGCCTTCGCTGGGATTATCGAGATTGATTGTCGGTGGTGCAACCTGGTCACGTATGGCCATAACGGAAAACACAGCTTCAACACCACCGGCAGCACCCAGTAAATGCCCGATCATGGACTTGGTCGAACTGATAGCCAGCTTGTTAGCGTCAGATCCGAAAGCTAATTTGATCGCATTGGTTTCTGCTATGTCGCCTGCAGGTGTGGATGTGCCATGTGCATTTACGTAATCGACATCATCGGCATTCAAACCGGCATCGGCAAGTGCATTTTTCATACATTTCGCCGCACCACTGCCATCAGTCACGGGTTGCGTCATGTGATAGGCATCGCTGTTGAGTCCAAAACCTGCAACTTCAGCATAGATATCAGCACCGCGAGCTTTTGCCATTTCGTATTCTTCCAGTACCAGTACACCTGCGCCATCGCCAAGCACAAAACCATCACGGTCCTTGTCCCAGGGCCTGCTGGCATGCGCCGGATCATCATTACGGGTTGAAAGCGCGCGGGCTGCGGCAAAGCCATTCATACCTAGTGGCGATGAGGCTTTCTCGGAACCACCTGCCAGCATGACATCGGCATCGCCATAGGCGATCATGCGTGCAGCCTGGCCGATGCTGTGTGTGCCTGTTGAACAGGCTGTTACCAGGGCGATGTTGGGTCCTTTGATGCCATGCTTGATCGAAAAATTGCCGGAGATCATGTTGATGATCGAACCGGGAACGAAAAAAGGTGAAACCTTACGGGCACCACCTTCAAGCATTTTAATGTGATTGGTTTCTATCATCGGCAATCCACCGATACCTGAGCCAATAGCGACACCAATACGATCGGCGTTGTCGTCGGTTATTTCGATAGCGGAATCCTGCAGTGCCTGTTCCGCAGCAACCAGCCCGTAATGGATGAAAACATCCATTTTCTTCTGGTCCTTTACCGGGATGACGTCAGATGCATCAAAGTTTTTGACGGTAGCCACAATGCGTACCGGGAACGCAGAGGCATCATACTCCGTGATCGGCACTACACCACTGGTACCGGCAACGATATTGTCCCATGATTCCTTGAGGTTAAGACCTACCGGGGAAACAATACCCAAACCAGTAACGACTACACGACGTCCTGACACTTTTAATCCTGAATGTATTGATTACAGCCTGTTGAACAGGCCATAGTTTGATGCCTTGATTATTCGCTATGTGCGTTAACGTAATCAATGGCCTGTTGGATTGTTGTGATCTTTTCGGCTTCTTCGTCCGGAATCTCACATTCAAACTCTTCTTCGAGAGCCATCACAAGCTCGACAGTGTCGAGTGAATCAGCGCCTAGATCGTCTACGAATGATGCTGCGTTAGTGGCCTGTTCTTCAGTCACACCTAACTGTTCGATTACAATCTTACGAACGCGTTCTTCGGCTGTGCTCATTAATTTATCCTCTTGTTGTGATCAGTCTTGAGCTGCGCGGTATTGTAGTGAATAAACGCCCAGCTTTCCAGTTGGATTTACAAATATAAATTAGTTTAAAAGTAGCTTGTTTAATTATAATTATCAATATCTTATTTAATATATTTAAAGTATATTATCTTTATGCGGAATGGCTAAAATGCCGATTATTATCATGCCATGTGCATGCCGCCATTGACGTGCAGCGTTTCGCCTGTGATATACGCTGCTTCCGGACTGGCCAGAAAAGCGACGGCATTGGCAATGTCTGCAGCATCACCCAATCGGTTCAGTGGTATCTGTGCAATCAATGCATTGCGTTGATCCTCAGCCAGTTCCCGCGTCATATCAGTATCGATAAATCCGGGCGCAACGGCGTTGACGGTAACATTGCGTGAACCTATTTCACGCGCCAGTGACTTGGTAAAGCCCAGCATTCCTGCCTTGGTGGCAGAATAGTTTGTCTGTCCGGGATTACCCGTTGAACCAACAACAGATGCAATATTGATAATGCGCCCTTTTCTGGCTTTCATCATGCTGCGCAAAACGGATTTTGATAAACGATAGACAGATGTCAGGTTGGTATTGATAACGTCATCCCATTGCTCCTGTTTCATCATCATCAACAGGTTGTCTTTGGTAATGCCAGCATTATTGACCAGGATATTGACAGCACCGAAATCATTCGTTATTTGCTTAATTACTGCCGCAACCGATTCGTTATCGGTTACATTCAGGCACATACCCTTGCCACCTGATGATTTTAGATAGTCACTGATTGCCCCGGCACCTTTATCGGTAGTGGCAGTGCCAATGACTGTCGCACCTTCTGCTGCAAGCCGTTCGGCTATTGCCTTGCCAATACCACGACTGGCACCCGTTACCAGTGCGATTTCACCTTGTAAAGATTTACTCATTTATTTACCTTTTATATATTCACCACAGAGGCACAGAGTACACAGAGAAATATTTATTATGTCATCTCGACTGAAAGGAGAGATCTCCCAATGTTCAGGAACTCATCACTTGTTCGAAAAGACATGATTTATTCTAAAATAATAACTATTCACAATTTTCTGCTTTCTCTGTGTTCTCTGTGCCTCTGTGGTGAGTTGACTTACATAGAATCGAGGAATTTCTGCATCGAATCCGGTGTATCCAGTGCAAACGATTTAATTTCCTTATCGATGCGCTTGGTTAAACCGGTCAACACTCTGCCCGGGCCACATTCGATAATTGCGTCGGCATCTTCCCTGATAATCTGGATGGTTTGCACCCAGCGCACCGGATTGTAAATCTGCCTGGTCAGTGCTTCACGTATGGAGTCAGGATCATCATGCGACCTGGCATCATAGTTGTGAATCACCTGTACTTTTGGCTCATTCAAGGTCACTGTTTTGAGCAACTTCGCCATTTCATCAGCCGCCGGTTTCATCAATGAGCTGTGTGATGGCACACTCACCGGCAGTTTAAGCGCACGCTTGGCACCCTCTTCCTGCAGTATCTCGATGGCCCTGTCGACCGCGACTGTCGCGCCGGCGATTACCACCTGTCCTGGCGAATTAAAGTTGACGGCTTCGACCGGCTTGCCTGTTTCTGCAGTTGCCGTGTTACAGGATTTTATCACCACCTCATCAGGCGGACCTATGATGGCGGCCATTGCGCCTTCACCCTCAGCTACAGCACTCTGCATCAAGCGCCCACGTTCGGCGACCAGCTTGATAGCGTCCTGGTAATCGATAACATCGGCACCGACCAGGGCTGCATACTCACCAAGACTATGTCCTGCCAGTGCGTATGGTTTGGTCATGCACAACTCGGTCATAATGCGCATCACCGAAACATCAGCCGCCAGCATGGCGGGCTGGGTGATTTCAGTCTGGTTGAGTTTTTGTTCCGGCCCATTACAAACTATGTCCCACAAGTCATAACCCAGTACATCTGAAGCCTGTTGAAATGTGTTTTTTACCTGGTCCCATTCGTCAGCATACTCTTTTAGCATGCCTACTGATTGTGATCCCTGGCCTGGAAATACAACAGCGATATTAAAAGTCAGCATTATTTATATCTCGTCATTAAACATGCACATATATGGGACAGTATTTTTACCGGTGCTGGATTACAGGCCCAGTACATCCTGCATATCATACAATCCTGCAGGTTGTTGTTGTAACCAGTTTGCAGCGCGTACGGCACCATTGGCAAAAGTCATTCTGCTTGAAGCCTTGTGGGTAATTTCGACACGCTCACCTTCAGCGGCAAACATGACGGTGTGGTCACCGACGATATCACCAGCCCGAATCGTTTCAAAACCGATGGTTTTGCGATCTCGCGCGCCGGTAATGCCCTCACGACCATATACGGCACATTCGGAAAGGTCCCTGCCCAGGGCGTTGGCCACAACTTCGCCCATGCGTATTGCGGTGCCTGAAGGTGCGTCGACCTTGTGCCGGTGGTGGGCTTCGATAACTTCGATATCAACATCATCGGCAAGAATACGTGCAGCCATATCAATTAACTTGAGACAGAGATTGACACCAACACTCATATTCGGTGCAAACACAATGCCAATCGAAGCGGCTGCCTCGCTGATTTTGCGTTTAGCCGAATCATCGAAGCCGGTGGTACCTATAACGATGTTCTTACCGTGTTTTACACAGGTCTCGAGATTTTGCAGTGTGGATTGCGGGCTGGTGAAATCAATCAGGGTCTGGAATGAGCCGGTGACGTTTTCAATATTATCGGTGACTGTGACATTGAGCGGACCCAGACCGGCAAGGTCGCCGGCATCGCTGCCCACCAGTGTATTACCGGGGCGTTCGATCGCCGCGCTTAGTTGGGAACTATCATGCATGTCGCAGGCAGCGATTAACGCACGGCCCATGCGGCCGGCAGCTCCAGTTACAGCAATGTTTAACACTGCTATCTCCCGTTTGTTGTCGTTATTATTTATACAATGTCATTGCGCTCGAAGCGATATTACGAGCGGAAGACAGTTAGCGAAGTATACAGCTGTGTATAGACCTGTTTACAGTTTCAATTCATCGAAGAAGGATTTTACACGATCCATCCACGATGCACTCTGTGGACTGTGATGTTTGCCGGCTTGCAGGATTGAATCGTCAAATTCACGCAGCAGCTCCTTCTGTTCACTGCTAAGGTTGACAGGCGTCTCGACATTCACTCGACACAACAGGTCACCCGTGGCACCGCCACGCACGGACCGTACGCCTTTGCCACGCATTCTGAACACTTTGCCTGACTGTGTTTCTGCGGGTATTTTCAATTTGAGCTTACCGCCCAGAGTAGGAACCTCGAGTTCGCCGCCCAGCGCTGCGCTACCGATGCTGATCGGCATTTCGCACATCAGGTCGTTTTCTTCGCGCCTGAAAATCGGATGGGGTTTGACCTGAATCTGTACATACAGGTCGCCGCTCGGACCGCCGTGTTCGCCGGCTTCGCCTTCACCGGCAAGGCGGATGCGATCACCGTTATCAACGCCCGCGGGTACCTTGACGGAGAGTGTTTTAGGCTGCTGGATGCGACCCTGGCCATGACAATCCGGGCATGGGTCGGTAATGGTTTTACCCTGACCGCGGCAATTCGGACAGGTCTGCTGCACCGAGAAAAATCCCTGCTGCATGCGAACCTGGCCAACACCACCGCAAGTGGTACAGGTTGTTGCGCTGGTGCCTTTTCTGGCACCCGAACCTTCACAGGTTTCACAGCCAACCAGGGTAGGCACACGAATATTTACCGTGGTACCGGCAACAGCATCTTCGAGCGACAGTTCCAGGTTGTAACGCAGGTCCGAACCTCGCTGCACCCTGCTGCCGCCGCGGCGGCCACCGCCAAAGATATCACCAAATACGTCACCGAAAATGTCGCCGAATGGATCGCCACCAAAACCACCGCCACCTGCAGCAGCGGATGGGTCTACACCGGCATGCCCGAACTGGTCATAGGCCGCACGCTTCTGTGGATTCGACAGCACATCGTAGGCCTCCTTGGCTTCCTTGAACTTGACCTCGGATTCATCATTGTCCTGATTACGGTCCGGGTGATGTTTCATCGCAAGACGACGATAAGCCTTTTTCAAATCGGCTTCGTTTACATCCCGGGATACACCCAGTACTTCGTAATAATCACGCTTTGACATAGTGTCCTGCACTGTTTCCTCGATTTACCGCTATTAACATACACGGAGCCGGCGAACCGGCTCCGATGCATAGCTTGGTTGAAAACCGGGTTCCCGGTTATTTATCGTTGTCCTTGACTTCCTCGAACTCGGCGTCAACCACTTCCTCGTTGCTGTCAGCACTGGCACCGCCAGTTTCGCTAGCGGCAGCGCTTTCGGCACCTGCTGCTTCAGCCTGTTGAGCATAGGCCTTTTCTGCAATTTTGCTCGCAGTCTCAGTCAGTGCCGCTGTCTTGGTCTCGATCAGTTCCTTGTCATCGCCCTTGACGGCTTCCTTGAGTTCGGCGATAGCCGCTTCTGCTTTAGCCTTCTGATCTGCTTCAACCTTGTCACCGAGATCCTTGAGCGATTTTTCAGTCGCGTGGATCATACCGTCGGCTGCATTCCTGGCGTCGACCAGTTCGCGCAACTTCTTGTCTTCCCCGGCATGGGCTTCTGCATCCTTGATCATCTGGTCGACCTCATCATCGGACAGACCACTGGACGCCTTGATTACGATGGACTGTTCCTTACCGGTCGCCTTGTCTTTGGCTGACACGTTAAGAATACCGTTGGCATCGATATCGAAGCTGACTTCGATCTGCGGGATACCGCGCGGTGCCGGTGGAATATCACTGAGATCAAACCGCCCCAGTGATTTGTTGCCGGTTGCCATTTCACGTTCACCCTGCAGCACATGCACGGTAACAGCGGTCTGGCTTTCTTCTGCGGTGGAGAATACCTGCTGCGCCTTGGTCGGGATCGTGGTGTTCTTCTCCACCAGCTTGGTCATTACGCCACCCATGGTTTCGATACCCAGTGACAGCGGCGTCACGTCGAGCAGCAGGATGTCGTTGACACTGCCGCCGAGCACGCCACCCTGGATGGCGGCGCCGACAGCAACGGCTTCGTCCGGATTAACGTCTTTACGCGGCTCCTTGCCAAAGAAGCTTTCGACTTCTTCCTGCACCTTGGGCATACGTGTCTGGCCGCCGACCAGGATGATGTCATCGATATCACTGTTCGACAATCCTGCATCGCTCATCGCCTGTTTCATCGGGCCAACCGTGCGTGCCACCAGGTCTTCGACCAGGCTTTCCAGTTTTGCGCGTGTTACCTTGATGTTGAGGTGTTTTGGACCACTGGCATCAGCCGTAATATATGGCAGGTTGACATCGGTCTGCGTTGTCGAAGACAGCTCAATCTTGGCTTTTTCCGCAGCTTCCTTCAGGCGCTGCAGGGCCAGTGGATCATTGTGCAGATCCACACCATTATCCTTCTTGAACTCATCGGCAAGGTAATCGATCAGACGCATATCGAAATCTTCACCACCGAGGAAGGTATCACCGTTGGTAGCCAGTACTTCGAACTGGTGCTCGCCATCGATTTCCGCGATTTCGATCACCGAGACGTCAAAGGTACCGCCACCGAGGTCATAGACGACGATTTTTGCGTCGCCGCGCTTCTTGTCCATGCCATAAGCCAGCGCAGCAGCGGTTGGCTCATTGATAATACGTTTGACATTGAGGCCGGCAATTTTACCGGCATCCTTGGTTGCCTGACGCTGTGAGTCATTGAAATAGGCAGGAACCGTAATAACGGCTTCTGTTACTTCATGACCCAGGTAGTCTTCGGCCGTCTTTTTCATTTTCTGCAGCACGCGTGCTGATATTTCAGGCGGTGCCATCTTCTTGCCGTGGGCTTCTACCCAGGCATCGCCGTTGTCGGCCTTGATAATTTTATACGGTACCAGCTTGATATCGCGCTGCACCACTTCTTCATCAAAACGACGGCCGATCAGACGCTTGACTGCGTATAATGTATCTGCAGGATTGGTCACTGCCTGGCGTTTTGCCGGCTGGCCGGTAATCACTTCGCCGTCTTTAGTGAATGCGACTATTGATGGCGTTGTGCGATCGCCTTCGCTGTTTTCAATAACCCGGGGCTTGTCGCCATCCATCACTGCCACGCAGGAGTTGGTGGTACCCAGGTCAATACCGATAATTTTAGACATAGCTTTCTCCGTATTTGGAAATTCGTTCTTGTTTTCTATATGGGGCTGCCAGTACTGAATTCAACAACCTGGCCACTATTTTTCACGTTTTTATTCTGGTTTTTTCGACACCACCACCATGGCCGGTCTGACCAGGCGTTCGTTCAACAAATAACCCTTCTGCATCACTGCGATCACCGTATTGGGTTCAACTTCGTCCGTTTCCTGCATGGTCATTGCCTGGTGCAATTCGGGATCAAAGGCTTGGTGTTGCGGATTGATCTCCTTCACACCCAGTTTGTCGAAAGTGGCATTGAACATGTTCATGGTCAGCTTCATGCCTTCGTGCAGGCTTTCCACCGTCACTTCCTCGGCAGCAAGTCCCAGTTCCATGCTGTCCTTGACTGACAGCATTTCGCTGACAAATTTCTCCATGCCGTATTTGTGCGCGTTTTCCAGGTCTTTTTCCGTGCGTTTGCGCAGGTTTTCCATTTCCGCCTTGGTGCGCAGCAGCAATTCCCAGTTTTCCTCGGCCTTTTTCTCGGCCTGCGCTATTTGCTCAAGCAAGCGCTCTTCCGATTTGACGATTTCATTCTCGTCAAATGCCATTTCTGATTCCAGCTCCTTGAGCCGCTCAGTTTCTGCCGATTGTTTCAGTTCTTCATTGCTAGATGACATGCCTGCTCCAGTGAATTCCGCATCTTGTCTTGTAAATGAGTTATTTAAGTCTGATTCCGGCCTATATGGGGACTATATCCCCGTAATCAAGGGCCGGTTTCAATCCCGCTGACATTATTTATACAGCGCTTCGCCTAGCAGTTTTGCAGTCACATCGACCACCGGGATTACCATGTTGTAGTTGATACGTGCAGGGCCAATGACACCGAGCACCCCCAGTGGTTCACCTTGAACTGTATAGGGTGCGGTTATCACGCTGCAATCACCCAGACCCTTGAAACCTGCCTCGTTGCCGATAAAGACCTTGACCCCGTCTGCCTGGATACAACGGTCGAGTAGTCCAAGCATTTCATGCCTGTGGTCAAACACCTCCAGCAATTGTGTCAGCAGGTCTCGGTCATAGGCTTCACCGTATCGCACCAGGTTGGCTTCACCCTGAACCAGGTACTCGTCCCTGGCCTTGTGTGATTCGGAGAATGTAGCATCTGCAACCTCGAGTGCAGTCTGCATGATGGCATCAATATCATCGCGCGTTTTCTGCAATCCCTTCACCAGTTTTTCACGAACTTTATAGATATCCTTTCCGGAAAAATTCTGGTTGAGGAAATTGGACGCTTCCTGCAGCTCGGTCGATGTGTACGAGCGCTGCATATGGAGTACGCGATTTTGCACTTCATGCTCATTGATGACCAGGATGGCAAGGATTCGTTGCTCGGACAGCGGTAAAAATTCGATATGTCTCAAGGTCGCATGACTGGCTTTAGGCACGCTGATAATGCCTGCCATGTGCGTCAGTTCTGAAACCATCTGTGATGCCTGGCTGATTAATGAATCTATATTCTGGTCCGGATCGAGTTCCTGTTTCAGCCTGCTGAGTAGTGATTTACTCAGCGGCTCAATTTCGAGCATACTATCGACAAACAGCCGATAACCCTGTTCTGTTGGAATGCGCCCCGCAGAAGTATGAGGTGAGACGATCAAACCCTTTTTTTCAAGACCTGACATCACGTTACGTATCGTCGCCGAACTGATGTTGAGTTCTGCCTCATCAGCCAGCTTTTTGGAGCCGACTGGCTGACCATCAGCGATATAGCTGTAAACCAGTTTTTTCAGTAATAGTGCTGCGCGTTCATTGAGCTGTTCAGGCATGGTCGAGGTTGCTGTGTTCATAATGACGGGTTTGGCACTCATTCAACTAGAGTGCCAAATACAAGTATGGTGTCAAAATCTTATGTGGTCAAGGTTATGAGGGAGCCAGGTACTGTATCCAAAACGTATCGAGAACTAGCAGCCCGGAAAAAGCAGAGCGGACTGCGGCGTTTTGTTTATCGATAAAAAAGTTTGAACCACCGAGGTCGCTGAGGTAGACAAGGATTATTGCTGGTTGGTTGCAGCAACTTTAGTCGCGAATTGAAACCAGGACACTGGACTCCCGCCTGCGCGGGAGTGACGTGTAATTATTTTTACACTTATATAATGTCATCCCCGCGCAGGCGGGGATCCAGTGTCTTTTCTTGTAACCTGATAACACTTGATTTGATCCAGGCTAAATGTTTTCTCGGCACTAGAACTGAATTCATGTCCCATTGCTCATGATTTGCTTCGACTTGATTGCATTTATTTTGTCGTGATAAATAAATAATCGCGACAAAATAAATGCAATACAAGACGCAACAAGATATTAAGAAAAAGCGAATAATTATTCGTAATTATCTAAAACCACACTAACAGTTATCCAGCAAGCAATCCGATTAAAGTGCAACAGATTGCCGGGGATTTATTGCTTCTGTAATAAACCGTCATCCAGTATGTAAATCGTATCCAGCTGTTCTGCGATGCGCAGGTCATGGGTGACCATGATCAGGGCTGTCTGGTAACTTTCGTTGAGTTGCATCAGCAGTTCAAGTGCATTCTCGGCATTTTTGCGGTCAAGGTTGCCGGTGGGCTCGTCGGCAAGTATACAATCAGGACTGTTTATCAATGCTCTTGCGATGGCTGCTCGCTGGCGTTCACCGCCGGAAAGCTCTCCCGGCTTATGTTCAAGACGATCACCGAGGCCGACCTCGGTGAGCAGATTTATTGATTGCTGTCGCGCCTTGTCCTTGTCGACGCCATTGATTAACTGTGGCATGGCGACGTTTTCCAATGCAGTGAATTCGGGCAGTAAATGGTGAAACTGGTAGATGAATCCAAGATGCTGATTACGCACATAGCAACGCAATTTTTCATTAATGGTGAACAGGTTGTCACCATTGAGCAATACCTGGCCAGATGTGGGTTTATCGAGTCCGCCGAGAACATTAAGCAGGGTTGATTTACCTGAACCGGAGGTTCCTATAATTGCTGCTGTTTCACCCGCCTTGAGGGTAAAGTTGATGTGCTTGAGTACGTGTAACGCTTCGCCGCTTCCTTCCCGGTAATCTTTGTCCAGGTCGATCGCCTGCAGACTGAATTCTGCACTACTCATAACGTAATGCCTCTGCAGGCATGGTTCGCGAGGCGCGCCAGGCGGGATAGATGGTTGCAAGTATTGTTATCATAAACGCAGATACCGCATAGGTGAGTACTTCCTGTGGTCGCACATCCGCGGTGACATCACTGATGTAGTAAACATCCGAAGGCAGGAAATCGGTACTGAACAGCTGTTCCAGCCAGGAAACGATTTCAAAGACATGGAGCGCAACCGGTACGCCCGCCGCAACGCCGATAAGGGTTCCAAACATGCCGATGACGGTGCCCTGGATGATGAAAATGATCATGATGCTACCCGGCGTCATACCAAGTGCACGCAGAATGGCAATATCCGCTTCCTTGTCGGTGACGGTCATCATCAGGGTTGAAACAATGTTCAGCGCGGCCACTGCGATGACCATCAACAGAATGATGAACATTACGGTCTTTTCTGTTTTCAGTGCTTTAAAAAAGTTACGGTGCTGTCGGGTCCAGTCACGGATCCAGTATTCTTCACCAAACGTCCTTATCGAGCTCGTAGGTGACTTTCTGCGCTTCGAACAAATCAACCAGTTTAAGACGAATGCCGTTGACCTTGCCCTGTTCGAGATGAAACAACTTGGCGGCATCCGCAATGTGCATATAGGCCATGGCACTGTCGAACTCGTGCATGCCGACCTCGAATACACCAACTACCTTGAATCGGCGCAGCCTGGGCATGATGCCAACAGCAGTGACGCTGGCTTCAGGCGTGATCACCGTTATCCTGTCACCTTCATATACACCCAGGGAGTTGGCCAGTTCGCGTCCGAGCACTATGCCATAATCACCGGGTTGCAGATCCGTCAGTTCTCCCGAGACCATCTTGCTGGCTACAGTTGATACCGCTTGTTCTGCTTCCGGCTCTACGCCACGCACCAGGGAGCCGCTAACACGCCGACCATTCGACAGCATGACTTCCTTGCTGATGTACGGGGCGGCACTGATCACATTTTTGTTGTTTTTGGCTTTTTCCGCATTTTGCTCCCAATCGCTCATGGTGCCGTCAAAACCGGTAATGGTTGCATGTGATGTCATACTGAGCGTGCGATCACGTAATTCATTGCCAAAACCGTTCATCACCGAAAGCACAACAATCAATGCGAATACACCGAGTGAGACGCCCGCGATGGAGATAAAAGCAATAAATGAGACAAAGTGCGTTTTACGCTTGGCACGTGTATAACGCAGGCCGATAAAGAGTTCTTTAGGTTGAAACATGGCGCGGATTTAAGCAGGAATAGTCAAAGAATTCCATTACAATTGCTGTTTTATATTTTCAGCTTCATCACATCCAGAATCGAGTTTCATAGACCTGGCATGAGGATCAAATTTGAACCTTGATTTCAACTGGCTTATAGGACTGCACATTCCTTCCGAATTGCTGCCCCACTGGCTGATATGGGCAAGCAATTGCGTGTTTTTACTCTGTCTGTTACTGGCAACAGGTGTTGCGCCCTGGAAAGAGTTAGTCAGAAAACAGGAAAATCAGCACGTGTTTCTGGGTGCGGTTGTGATCCTGCTAACTATCTGGGGTATAAAAGCCGGCATATCTCCAGGGCTGGGCTTTCATCATCTGGGGGCGACAATATTCACGCTGATGTTTGGCTGGCCAATGGCTGTCATAGGCCTGACTATTACCATGCTTGCCTCGATACTGTTGCAAGCCTCCGACTGGGCCAGCCTGGGCATAAACGGATTCGTAAGCATCATCATACCCATCACGGTCAGTTACGGCATTCTGAGACTCTCGCATAAATGGCTGCCGGATAACTTTTTTATCTACATATTCATCTGCGCCTTCTTTGGCGCGGGTATAGCAATTGCATTCAGCCGACTCAGTGCAATCGCGCTGCTTTCACTGATAAATGCCTATCCGAACGAGCAGCTCATCGAGGAATCACTGCAATACTTGCCGTTATTCATGTTTCCGGAAGCTTTCGTCACTGGCATGTTGATTACCATCTTTGTTGTATACCGGCCCGACTGGGTTACAACATTCGATGATGAGCGTTATATCAAGGGCAAATAAATCCGGCTGGTTAACAGATTTTGTTAATTTCACCGCAGAGGCGCAGAGACGCAGAGAAAATACAGATACTTGTGCCGGTTTTATTACATAATGAAAGCATGGTAGATACCTTATATATGCAACAGGCATAAATAAAACTGTTTTACTCTGCGTCTCCGCGCCTCTGCGGTTTATCCCTGCTTTAAATACCACATCCCACGATATTATTAAAATACGATTCGATCATAGGTCCAGTACAGGCCGATGGCTGAAATAACCAGTGATGCGGGAATGGTAATACGCTGGTGGTACCAGCTTTTATTGCGGAACCATATACCCACCGCCAGGAAGGCGGCAGCAATCACTGCTATCTGCCCGAACTCGACACCTACATTGAAACTGATCAATGCTGTCGCAAAAGCATCCGCTGGCATACCGAATTCAGCGAGCACACCAGCGAAACCCATACCGTGCAGCAGGCCAAAAGCAAAAACAAGCACCAGCCTGCTTTTATGCAGGCTATGTGCAAACACATTCTCGATACCGACATAGGCGATCGATAATGCAATTAAAGGTTCCACGATATTTGACGGCAAACTGATCACGCCTTTCATGGATAACGCCAGGGTCAGGGTATGTGCAACAGTGAACATAGTGACCTGCCAGAGCAGCGGTTTCATCCGGGTACTGAGCAGAAAAATTCCGACGATAAACAATATGTGGTCTGTCCCTTTTGGAACAATATGCTCGAAGCCGATGACCATGTAGGAAAAGATGACTTCAGCGACCGGTTTTCGACTGAATATTGCTTCAAGTGAAAATAACTCACTGGGTGCATCTTTACGTAGCCATTGCCATTCGGACCAGTGCCATTGTTCATTATCTTCATTGACCTGGCGTACGCGTACTGCGTTATCGCCAAAGCTGGCCGGGTAATACCATTGTAAATTATTTGTGCTTTGATCGAGTGGACCGCGAAGTGTAATAACGCTGATACGCGGCACTTTTGTATAGCCAGGTTCAGGTATATGAACTTTCTCAAATTCCAAAGGAACAACAAGACCATCGGCTTTGAGGATAATCTGCTTGAGAAATTCCTGCTTGAAGGATTCGAACTCAAGCTGAAGCTGTTGTGGCTGCATAACACGCAGCACATCATATTCTTCGGCTGTGGGCGCATCCTTTGTATTCTTGTATTGTGCGTTGATTCCGGTCAGTAATGCCTCAACACTGGCCCTGACTTCGACGTTGACACTGCCCCTGGTATTCGCGCTGATTTCGACCAGGGCCGGCTTGACGACATCTGCCGCTGCGATGCCTGCCAGGCCCACTGTCATCATCAGTATTTGAAAAATGCAGGATTTCATGGGGTGCGGATGTTAACCCAGTTCAGGTATTGATGAATAAATATTGTAATGACACTGAATAAAATCAGGGTTTAATCGTCACTGTACATTAATAATCGCTAATTAACATTTTGATGAAAACTGCGATATTATCCCTGAGTTAAAACAATAATGCGCATTTTCGCTATATCGCCATATCCAAGAGAGGTTTTACAACATGTCGGGTTTTGATCGTCGAGAATTCCTAAAGTTATTGAGTGCCGGAGCCGCTGCTGGATCTTTTCCATGGCTGACTTCATGCAGTAACGACGTGGCTGCAGGCATACTTCCAAAGGACTTCTACAAAATTCCAAAAAGCGGTAATGTGCGTATTCTGCACTGTACAGATTTCCATGGTCAGCTGAACCCGGTCTTTTTTCGTGAACCTAATGTTAACCTCGGCATGGGTGACGCCTTTGGTCGACCACCACACATGGTCGGTAGAAAATTCCTGGCGGAAATGGGCCTGAAAGAAAATACACCTGAAGCACATGCCTACACCTATCTTGATTTTAACAAGGCAGCAAAACAGTTTGGCCGTATGGGTGGTATTGCTCACATGAAAACACTGGCCGATATGTTACGTCAACAAATGGGCGGCCGAGAAAATACCTTGATGCTCGATGGTGGCGACCTGTGGCAGGGATCAGGTACCTCATTATGGACACGCGGTGTCGATATGGTAGAAGCTTCCAACATTCTTGGTATCGATGTCATGGTCGGCCATTGGGAATTCACTTACAAGGAAAATGAAGTACTGAGTAATGTTGCCCTGTTCAAAGGAGATTTTATCGGGCAGAACGTCCGTGTAAAGGAAGATTCCCTGATGAGCGAAGGTTATGCCAAGCTGGTCGAAACCTATGATGGCCGCGGTCTGTATGATGAAGATACCGGCCATGCTTTCCAGCCCTATGTCATCCGCGAAGTTGGCGGTGCCCGCATCTGTGTCGTTGGTCAGGCCTTCCCGCGTACTGCAAATGCCAATCCGCAGGAGTTCTTCCCGGACTGGTCATTCGGCTTACGTGAAGATGACATGATCGAACTGGTTGAAGGTATACGTGAAGACGAGAAACCGGATGCAATTGTGCTGCTGTCACACAACGGCATGGACGTTGATGTCAAGATGGCTGAACGCGTACCTGGCCTCAATGCTGTATTTGGTGGACACACACACGACGGTGTACCAAAACCGCTGAAAGTGAAAAACGTCGAGGGTCATGAATGCCTGGTGACCAATGCCGGATCTAACGGCAAGTTCCTTGGTGTCATGGATTTCGATATCGATGGCGGTAAGATCAAGTCGATGAATTACAACATGTTGCCAATTTTCTCCGAAGCACTGCCTGCGGACAAGGAATTACAGGCTTATATCGACCAGATGCGAAATACCGTTTATGACGAAAGCGTTGTCGAGAGTCGCGTCAAGAAAATGCATTTCAACAAGAATCGGCTTGGCAAAACCTATAAAGCGATTCTGGACGAAAAACTGGCCATTGCCGACCGTACACTCTATCGCCGCGGTAACTTCATGGGCACCTGGGACCAGGTGTTATGCAATGCATTGCGCGAAGAATACGCTGCCGATGTGGCATTGTCTGCCGGTGTACGTTGGGGCACCACAACACCGGAAGGCGACTGGATAACCATGGAAGATGTGATGACACAATGCTCCATGACCTACGCAGAAACCTATGTTCAGGAAATGAAAGGTAAAGATCTAATGAACATACTGGAACAGGTGGCAGACAACCTGTTTGACCCGGACCCCTACCTGCAATCCGGTGGTGACATGGTGCGAGTTGGCGGTCTTGATTACACCATCAATCCTGCGAAGAAACTGTATGAACGCATTACCGATGCGCGCCTTGATAACGGTCACTTGATCGAGCCAGATCAGACCTACAAGGTGGCCGGCTGGGCACAGGTAAACCGCACCCCTGAAGGCCGCCTGATGTGGGATGTGGTACGCGACTATATTCTCAAGAATAAAGGCAAGGACAACATACTGAAGCTACCGAAGATCAATCATCCGAAACTGGTTGGTGTGATGAAGGATCCGGGTATTGCCGATTATCCCGGCGAAGCCAGCTGATTATTCACCACAGAGGCACAGAGTGCACAAGGATTAATTGTTGTTATCCAGGTACGGCTAAAAACATTTCTACTCTGTGTGCTCTGTGCCTCTGTGGTTGAATCTAATTGACCCAGACGCGGGCATTTCTGAACAACCGCATCCACGGTGCATCTTCACCCCATTCATCCGGGTGCCATGAGTTCTGTACCGTCCTGAACACCCGTTCCGGATGCGGCATCATGATGGTGGCACGACCATCTTGCGTGGTAAAACCGGTCAGACCTGCGGGTGAACCATTCGGATTCAGCGGATAGTTTTCAGTGGCGTTGCCCTCGTGATCAACAAACCTGAGTGCAACATGCAGGTCCTGCGGTTTGCCGCCCTGCTTGAATTCAACACGACCCTCACCATGAGCGACTGCAATGGGCATCCTGGAACCCTGCATACCGGCCAGCAGGACCGATGGCGAATCCATTACCTCAACCAGGCTGAAACGTGCTTCAAATTGTTCTGAATGATTACGCACAAAATGCGGCCAGTGCTCGGCACCGGGAATCAATGATTTCAGATTGGCCATCATCTGGCAGCCGTTACAGACACCCAGACTGAAGGTGTCAGCACGATTGAAAAAAGCGGCGAATGTGTCACGCGCCCGGTTGTTAAACAGGATGGTCTTTGCCCAGCCCTCACCTGCACCCAGCACGTCACCGTATGAGAAACCACCGCAGGCGACCAGCCCCTTGAAGTCATCAAGTTGCATGCCATGCTCAATGATATCGCTCATGTGCACATCGATCGTTTCAAAACCGGCACGATCAAAGGCAGCAGCCATCTCCAGCTGACCATTGACACCCTGTTCACGCAGGATCGCGATTTTCGGACGGATTTCAGCAGAAATATACGGTGCAGAAATATTTTCTGCAGGATCAAAACCCAGCTGTACGTTAATACCATGATCAAACGCTGTAATCGCATCAAACTCCTGCTGAGCACATTCCGGATTATCGCGTAAAGCCTGGATACGATAACTGGTTTCACTCCATGCCTGTTGCAATACATCCCTTGTTGCGGCAAACATCGAGCGCCCGTTTCGATACATGCAGATGTGGCTGTTCGCTGTTACAGTGCCAAGCTGATGGGTGCATGCAGCGAGATTATGCGTTGACAGAATACGGTTGACCTGGTCAGCATCGGCAGACCTGATTTGCATGACACCGCCCAGTTCTTCATTGAACAGCGCTGCGACAACATCTTCTGCCAGTGAGTCGAGTTCGATTTCAAGTCCACAGTGGCCGGCAAACGCCATTTCACACAGGCAGGCCAGCAGGCCGCCATCGGAACGGTCATGCCATGCCAGTAGCAGGCCTTCCCGATTCATTTGCTGCAGCGCAGAAAAAAACGATTTGAATTGTTCAACATCATCCAGGTCCGGTGATGCATCACCGATCTGCTTGCAGGTCTGTGCAAGCGCTGAAGCGCCCAGCCTGTTTCTGCCGTTGCCCAGATCGATCAACAGTAATTCGGTAGCTCCCTTGTCTGTGCGCAGCTGCGGGTTCAATGTTAGCCTGACGTCACTGACAGGTGCGAATGCTGTAATAATTAATGACAGTGGTGCAGTCACTGATTTCTGTTCGCCGTCCTGCTCCCACACGGTTTTCATCGACATAGAATCCTTGCCAACAGGGATGGCAATGCCCAGTTGCGGGCATAACTCCATACCCACCGCTTTTACCGTGTCGAAAAGTTTTGCATCTTCACCGGGGTGACCGGCTGGTGCCATCCAGTTGGCAGACAGCTTGATAGCAGAAAGATTTTCGATATTGGCTGCGGCGATATTTGTCAGCGCTTCTGCAATCGCCATACGGCCTGAAGCAGGTGCATCGAGTAATGCGATCGGTGTACGCTCACCCACGGCCATAGCCTCACCACAGTAATCCTGATAAGAGGATGTGGTGACTGCAACATCGGCAACCGGAACCTGCCACGGACCGACCATCTGATCACGCACTACCATGCCGGTCACGCTTCTGTCACCAATGGTAATCAGGAATGATTTGTTGGCAACCGATGGCATACGCAGCACGTTGAAGGCGGCCTGGTTGATATCGATACTCGAAGTATCGAAAGCCTGTTGCCTGACATTGAGTCGCTTGACATCGCGTGTCATTTTTGGCGGTTTACCCAACAGCACATCAAGCGGCATGTCCACCGGATTATTATTGAAGTGACTGTCGTGCACGGTTAATTGCAGCGCCTCGGTGGTTTCACCGAGGACGGCATACGGACAACGTTCGCGCTCGCACAGGGCTTTGAAGTCGTCGAGCTTGTCAGGATCGACTGCAAGCACATAGCGTTCCTGTGATTCATTGCACCAGATCTGCATCGGCGTCATGCCGGGCTCATCATTGTGCACTTCGCGCAATTCGAAGACGGCGCCACGGCCACCATCGTAAACCAGTTCCGGCAAGGCATTGGAGAGTCCGCCGGCACCGACATCATGAATCGACAGGATCGGGTTTTCATCGCCCTGCACCCAGCAGCCATCGATGACTTCCTGGCAGCGACGCTCGATTTCGGGATTACCACGCTGTACCGAGGCAAAATCCAGGTCTTCCGCGCTGGCACCACTATCCATGGATGAGGCCGCACCACCACCGAGGCCAATCAGCATCACCGGGCCACCCAGCACCACCACCGGGGTACCTGCAGGCAGGACCAGTTTCTCTATATGCTGCTCGCGAATATTGCCGTAACCGCCAGCCAGCATGATGGGCTTGTGATAGCCGCGAACTTCCTCACCATCTGTCGAAGGCACGGTTTCCTCAAAGCTGCGGAAATAACCGGCAATATTCGGTCGACCGAATTCGTTGTTGAACGCAGCAGCACCGATGGGCCCTTCGATCATGATATCGAGCGCCGAGACAATACGTTCCGGCTTGCCGTGGTCTGTTTCCCAGGGTTGGGCAAAACCGGGAATGTTGAGGTTAGACACCGAGAATCCGCACAGCCCGACTTTTGGCTTGGAGCCCCTGCCGGTTGCACCTTCATCACGAATTTCACCGCCCGAGCCAGTGGCAGCACCAGGAAACGGCGATATCGCCGTCGGGTGATTGTGCGTCTCCACCTTCATCAGCATGGCGATGTGTTCATCACTATAGATATAGCGATTATCGGCATCGGTGATGAAACGTTTGCCGCGATGCGCTTTAATCACGGCCGAGTTGTCATGGTAGGCACTGAGCACGTTTTCGGGATGCCTGTTGTGGGTATTACGAATCATGCTGAATAACGAGCTGTCCTGCTTGTTGCCATCGATGATCCAGTCAGCATTGAAGATCTTGTGGCGACAATGCTCGGAATTGGCCTGCGCAAACATCATCAGTTCGGCATCAACCGGGTTGCGCCTGATCGAGGTGAAATAATCAACCAGGTAATCGATCTCGTCCGGCGACAGCGCCAACCCCATTGCCGTATTGGCGCGAACCAGTGCATCCTTGCCACCGGCTAAGATATCAACGCTTTCTCCCGGCATGGGTTCGGCATGCGAAAACAGGATCGAGGCCTGCTGGTAGCTTTTAAGCACCATTTCGGTCATACGGTCGTGCAGCGCCTGTTCGATCAGTTTGCGTTCGTCATCATTGAATTGATGACCGTCGTTGCTGCCGAGGTCGTAGGCAATACCACGTTCCAGGCGAAGAATCTTGTCGAGACCGCAGTTATGGGCAATATCGGTCGATTTGGAGGACCACGGTGAAATTGTACCGGCGCGTGGCGTTATCAGGAACAGCTCGCCTTCACAGCTACTGTCATGCATGGCCGGGCCGTACTCGAGCAGTTTTTGCAGAACTTCGGCCTCATTTGCGCTCAGTTCGCCATCAATATCAGCAAAGTGAATATAATGCGATGAGATACAGCTAACAGACGATACCTGCTGCCGGATCTCGTTGAGCAGCTTTTCCAGGCGAAAACTGGACAGCGCGGGAGAGCCTGTAAAAAACTGCATTCTTGCGATGCCTTGTCGGTGGGGAAGAAGGCGTGGATTTTAAAGCAATACAGCCATAGATCAAACCATCTGGCTGCGGCCAGGTCAGAAGTTAACGATATGGTAATCAGCCGGGCGAAAACACCCTTTTCAGGAACTTCTGGTACAGTAGCCAGTCACAGCTTATAATTGAAAACAGGCTTGACCAGCCTTATCTTCGGGGGTGACACGGCTTCGACGTGGGTAGTGAAACCGGAGGTGCATGCCGAGGTGCGATGACCTCGTAAATCCAACCGCAAAATATATAGTTGCCAACGACGACAACTACGCTTTAGCAGCTTAATAACCTGCGTAAAGCCCTCGGCCTGATGCGTTCCTGTACGCTCAGATAACCGGGGTCGCTAATACAGGATCGCGATGAAGCATGTCCGGTGTGGATTCGTTAAAACTTATCCGGAATCGCCATCAGTCTTCCCTGCCCGTCGGGTAGCTGCTGGTTAAACTTAATGACGTGGATAAGCATGTAGAGCCAATGGCGGATGACTTGCGGACGCGGGTTCGATTCCCGCCGCCTCCACCACACAATCAAAGGCTGCCATCTGGCAGCCTTTTTTTATTTTACAATCATGCAAATCAAGCCTTCATAATCACTCACCGGCTGAAATTCACCTCAACCAACATATCATTAAAGGCCATCATATGACGGCTCGTTAATGTAGAGTTTTTACTCCAACCCTGAATAAATGCGCGACGAGGTGACTTTTTAGTGCCAGTTAATTACGAATCTAATGAGGTATTGGTCTGCAAACAGTTATTATTACCAAGCATGCGATTGCAGAAGAAAATATCCAATGGTGAATAGATGAGCGAAGTTGCAATTGTCTGGTTCCGACAGGATCTCCGTGTTGCCAATAATCCTGCGCTGAGCATAGCGCTGGAAAATCATCAGCATGTTATCCCGGTTTTTATCCAGGCATCAGCAGATTCAGCGGAATGGCAGCCGGGTGCAGCATCGCGCTGGTGGTTGCATCACAGTCTCAAGTCGCTTGACGGTTCGCTGCGTGAACTCGGATCACGCCTGATCATTCGCACCGGCGATGACAGCCTGATAATCCTTCGGGAGCTGATAGATCAGACAAAGGCAGGACATGTTTACTGGAACCGCCTGTATGAACCCGAGCATATCGAACGTGACAAGCACATCAAGCAGACGTTACGAGAGCAAGGTATTGAAGTCAGCAGTTTTAACAGTGCGCTGCTTTATGAGCCCTGGGAAGTAGCCAAGAATGATGGTGGGCCGTTTCGGGTCTTCACTCCGTTCTGGAAGGCCTGTGTCAAATCCGGCCTGGCCAGTAGTCAGTATGGATCACCTGATCGATTACCGCCGGTCAACAACCGCATCAAATCAATCAAACTGGCGTCACTGGAGCTGTTGCCAAAAATCAGCTGGGACAAGTCATTTTCAGACTACTGGCAACCCGGCGAAGCAGGCGCCCATCAATGCATTGACGAATTTTTAGATGATGTTGTTATCAACTATTCGGAGGATCGAAACCGGCCTGATATCAAAGGCACATCCTTGTTATCACCGCATCTGCATTTCGGTGAAATCAGCCCACAACAGATCATCGAAAAGACCAGCCATGCTGTTAATACCAACAGTAAACAAGGTGTTGTAACTAATAGCGAAAGCTTTATTCGCGAGATCGGCTGGCGTGAATTTGCCAACCATTTGCTTTACCACTTTCCACACACCGTCAATAAACCGCTGTATGAACGCTTCGATAATTTTCCCTGGGAAAAAAATTATTCGCGCAACCTGCGTGCCTGGGAAAAAGGCGAAACCGGTATTCCATTGGTAGACGCCGGCATGCGCGAGCTCTGGCAAACAGGCTGGATGCACAACCGGGTCCGCATGATCGTCGCTTCATTGCTCACCAAGAACATGCTGATACCCTGGCAGCAAGGTGCGAAATGGTTCTGGGACACGCTGGTTGATGCTGACCTGGCGAACAATACCCTGGGCTGGCAATGGACCGCGGGTTGCGGCGCAGACGCGGCGCCCTTTTTCCGTATCTTCAATCCTGTAACCCAGGCTCAAAAGTTTGACCCCTCAGGCCAGTATATCCGTCAATGGCTACCTGAAATATCGGCCCTACCGGACAAGTATGTGTCGCAACCCTGGGCAGCACCCGCAAGTTTGCTGGACGAGCATGGCATCAAGCTGGGGAAAGACTATCCGAAACCGGTTATTGACCTCAAGGCGACACGTGAGCGTGCCCTGGATCGTTATAAAACCATCAAAAAGTCGCCTGCAAACTGACAGTTATTACTGTTTTTTTAAATCGTGACAGGCTCACGCCTGTTGTCAGGCCGGGTCAGAAGCATCTGCACGGTACCAATATCTCGCTCCATGAAGCCGCCTTCGCAGTAGCAGAAATAGTATTCCCACAGGCGAATGAACTCATCCGAATAACCCAGTTCACGAATCTCATCCAGCTTGCTGAAGAAGCGCTGCCGCCAGTCTTTCAGCGTGCGTGCATAGTGCGGGCCGATATCCTGCAAATGAAACACCTTCATGTCAGTGTATTTGCAGATCGCCTCCGACATTGCTGCGACAGATGGCAGAAAGCCACCGGGGAAAATATACTTCTTGATGAAGTCCACGTCTTTCAGAGCACTTTTATACAACTGGTCCTTGATAGTAATCGCCTGGATTAGCATCATGCCATCGGGTTTGAGCAGGCTGCAGCATTTTTCGAAATAGGTACTCATATACTGGTGACCAATGGCTTCGATCATCTCGATAGAAACCAGCTTGTCATATTGCCCGCCAAGATCACGATAATCCTGTTTTAGTACCGTTATTCTGTCATCAAGACCCTCGTGTTTTACTTTTTCTACGGCAAGCTGGAATTGCTCTTCGGATATGGTCGTGGTTGTGACCTTGCAGCCATAGTTGCGAGCCGCATGCACCGCCAGGCCACCCCAGCCGGTGCCGATCTCCAGCAGGTGATCGTTTGCAGTCAGATCCAGCTTTTTACACACGAGATCGAGCTTGGCGACGGCAGCCTGTTCTAACGACATATCGCGGATTTTGATAATAAGCACTGGAATACATCATGGTGTCATCGAGAAACAGTTTGAACAGATCGTTTCCTATATCGTAATGCGCGCTGATGTTTTTCTTGCTGCCGGTACGCGTATTGCGATTGAACAGGTGCATTAACTTGTGCATCGGTCCCTTTAACCGCATAACACCGTAGTCCATGGAATCCATCACATCACGGTTGCGCAGAAATATCCGCACCAGCCCCAGCAGGTCAGAACAACGCCAGCTGCCTTTCATGTAGGCTTCGCCAGAACCGGAACTGCCACCGAAGGCAACATCCGTGTATATACTCGGATGAATCACATCGATATAAACACGCACTGGGAAATCTTCGGTGACTTTTCCGAAATAGGTCTCCGTGTGGTTCTCACGAAACACGATCTCGCCTTTCTGTATCTTGCTTAACTGTTGATACACCAGTTTTCTTGCCAGGCGTGTAAGCAGGCCCGAGGTGTCATCAGCAATTTGATTGGCAGGTAATGGAATTATAGATCGATTCATGATTTACCTCGTTGAAGCAGTTTTTTCTGTGGTTACAGGATGGTCGAAAAATGGTATGCGTTTCAATAGCAATCGCAATGCCTGGTAGTAAATACCGGTGACGATCTTCAGGGTGACGATCGGGTACTGTAGAAGTACTCTCGCCATGTTCGTCGAGGTCATCGGCCGGTATTCAAGATCAAGCGTTGCGTCAAATAATTTGTCAGTATCAATAAAGTTCTGCATGTGAACGGTGAGTCGCTGGTCGGGCTGATTGAAGCGCCAGTCATAATCGATATTCATCGGCATGAAGGGTGATACATGGAAATCCTTAACCGGCTTGTACTGTTTGTGGCCAGTACTCACGATTACCTGCTGCAACATTATCCGTCTCACTGAGTACATAACAATATTGCTCGCCCCACGGCGTGTTATTGACCTCGGCAATAATGTTTTCGACATGCGTATCATCCTTGTCATAGCAGTAGTAAAAGCTGACCGGATTGAATCCAAAACCGAAATAACGGCAATGAGTCAGTAATCGAATCGGTCCTTCAGCCCTGACGCCGGTATGCTGGTAGAGCATGTCACGCACTGCCTTATTCAGAGACTGCGTTTCCCCACCCATGTGATCTGATTGCTTGAACCATGCCAGGTTGAAGCTTCTGGCTGACCACAACCAGAAACGGTCGAACACACCGGGCAGCTCATCCAGATCAAGAAACATCATATAAAGCCGGTAGTTAAACTCGTGCTTTCGCGGTGTAAACCGCCGGTGCCTAACCTGCCCTTCGTAAATGCAGCTGTTCAATGTTCATAAATGGTCTCGTTAAAATGATCTACAGCGTCAAGCGCGCTAACAACACCGTCCTCGTGAAAGCCGTTGCGCCAGTAAGCACCGCAATACCAGGTGCGATTTGTGCCATTGATTTCCGCGTGACGCGCCTGTGCCATCACCGATTCCGGTGTGAACAATGGATGTTCGTACTCTACATACTTGATTATTTTGTCAGCATCGATGGCATCGGTATTGTTCAGTGTCACGTTAAAGGTAACCGGCGCTTCGATACCCTGAAGAATGTTCATGTTGTAGGTCAGCGCGACTCTCTGCCGTTGCTGCTTTAGAATATGATAGTTCCATGCTGCCCATGCCAGGCGGCGCTTTGGTAACAAGGTCGAGTCAGTATGCAATACAGCTTCGTTTAGCTGATATGGTATAGCGCCGAGCACTTCGGTTTCCGCTATGGTTGCATTGTCCAGCATGCGCAGTGCTTCATTGGTATGCGTCGCAATAAACACTGCATCATAGCTCTCAATGCCATAACTGGCCGTTTCAATTTCTACATAACCAGGGAATCGACGGATCGCCTTAACTGGCGTATTGAGACGAATATTATCCTTGAACGGCTTGATTAACGGTTCCAGGTAGTTGCACGAACCACCCTTGATAACATGCCAGATGGGACGATCATTGACCGACAGCAGGCCATGGTTATGAAAGAAACGTATGAAGAAGCGGGCTGGAAAAGTCTGCATCAGTTTTGCGTCAGTAGACCAGATTGCCGCACCCATGGGAATGATGTAATTGTTTTTGAATTCTTCACCATAACGGTGTTTTTCGAGATAATCAGCCAGCGGAAGCTCGGCGTCCTCGTGCTCGAGTGATTGCACGGCATCACGGTTAAAACGCAGGATGTCTTTTACCATGCGCAGAAATGACGGCCTGAACAGATTACTTCTCTGGGCGAACAGACTGTTAATGGTATTGCCATTGTATTCCAGCCCAGTTAGCTCATGCTTGACACTGAAGCTCATGTTGGTGGCCTGCACATCAACCTTCATTTCTTCCAGTAGACGCGTAAATTGCGGATACGTGCGGTAGTTGAACACGATGAAACCGGTGTCGATTGCATATTGCTCGCCCTGAAAATCAATGTCATGGGTATTTGTATGACCACCGATATAATCATTGGCTTCATATACCGTTACTTCATGATCTTGACTCAGTTTGTAAGCAGCGACATTTCCAGCGATACCGGTACCGATAACAGCTATTTTCATGATGACTCCCTCTCTCCGGCCTGGTTACCAGGCTGTTCCGGCCAGCTTTGCGGCACTCGTTTCATCTTGCTGATGTCATAACCGATGCTGTCGACAAACTGCACGATCTCTTCGTATTCTTTATCCGACAGTTGCGGTTTGCGCGCCATCACCCAGACATAATCACGCGCCTCGCGTCCGATCACGGTTCTGGTGTAATCCTGGTCGAGGTATACAATCCTGTAATCGGCTTTTATCGGCCAGATGAACTGCATGCCCCAGAGTGCATTGGTGTCGTCATCCTTGATGAAACCCTTTGGATGATATGTCTTGCGTTCACCATCAAAGCCACCGTCGAGGAAAGTAAACGTGGTCGCAATCGTGCCATCGTCATTTTTTGCATATGTTTCGACTGCGTTGTGTGCACCCTCTTCCAGGAACGTCGGTATATTGGCAACCACGTACCAGTCACCCATGAAGCGGTCGATATCGACGTAATCAACTGTTGCCATTGGCGGGTGATGACTGCAGGAATACAACGGCAGTACCGATACCAACATCAGCCATAATTTCTTCATGAGCGTTTTTCCCGACCCAGGTCATCAAGCTTTTCAGGCAAGTAGCGCAGCAAGGCACCAGACTCGGTAACACTTTCCAGGGCCAGCCAGCGCATCTCTTTCGTGTACCAGAGATCGATCGTCATATTTTCGATAACCAGCCTGAAATGACGCGCTTCAATCTGGTCTTCATCGATAGAAAGCTTGCCGGTGCCCATGTCTGTCATGGTAACGGCCTGGTATTCACCCGTTTGTGTATTGAGCAGGCGTTCGCCTTTCAGCAGATCAATGTCCCAGTACGCAAATGTGCGCACGCAGCCATCCAGTTTTGTAGCGCCATCCTGTGTTTCAAGGGCGAGCTGTTTTTCCTGCTGATTGCTATTGATAAAATAATCATCACCATTGTCGTCGGTTTTCGAACTGATATTGACCAGGCAACCGTTTTCCCAGAGTTCGCGCGTTTCATGGTTGTAGGAATAGACAGGTATGAACAGAAAACGAACGTCAAATTTTGCCACTGTCTGTACTGTTTTCCTGTTTGAATCATTGTTGATACTGACCTGGTGATAGCCGATCGGTGTGTCATCGAGCCAGACCCTGAATTTCCATGACTGCATCGAGCTATCCGCGCGCGCCGTTGTGGCAATACTGGCATTGCTCAGCAAGATTGCACTTATGAAAATGAACAGGATTCTTGTTATCCACGTGTTCATGACTGCTGTCCTCCTTCGAGATAAACACTATTGCGTCGGGGCTTACCCGGTATAAATGCATTGGTTGTAGCTATGTATCGACGATAATCAGCACGACGTCCTGTTATGTCCTTTTCCATCAGTGATACGCCCGATACTTTCAACAACAATAGCGTCATCAGCAGCGGTGCGAACACTGTCCACCAGGCACCTGCTGACAGTGCGAACATAAAATAGGCCCACCAGATCAGAAATTCACCAAAATAATTGGGGTGGCGGCTGTATGCCCATAGACCGGTGTCAAGTACCTTGCCGTTGTTTTGCGGATTGGACTTGAAGCGGTAGAGTTGCAGATCAGCGACTGACTCGAAAACAAAACCAACGACCCAGATTGCGATTGCGATTAATTCCAGTAAGCCGATACCGGCTTCAGCTGACAAAGCGAAAAGCAGTGGGATCGAAATAATCCATGCCAGTCCGGCCTGCAGTCCGAAAATAATGTACAGGCTCTTGATATTGAAATAAGGTTGATTGTTCGCACGAATTTCCTGATAGCGCCTGTCTTCCTCTTTTCCCCAGTTACGTACGGTGAGAAACACCGATAACCGGATCGCCCAGACCGAAATCAAGACCAGTAGCAAAATGTTTCGCTCAGTAAGATTATCCGCAAATATGGCATAAGTGATTGCTCCAGCCAGAAACATCAGTGACCACAGGCTGTCAACAATGCTGACATCATTGCGGTAGAGGCTGTACAGCCAGGTAATAAAGCCCATCGCCAGCATGACGCCCAGACCATAAAACCCTGTTAACCAGATTTCATTCATATCGTTTTTACCTCGTAGGGATTGACCTGGATGTCTTCGTATCCGTTGAAACGTTTTGTAAGTGCCATCAGTAGCGGCATAATGACTGCCCAACCGACAGCAACGGCACTCAGCGTCATCAAGGTATCGGTGAAACCGACCGCACCAAGACGATGACCGGCGTAATACGCGACGGGTCCGCCGATCGCTCCAAATACGGCAGCCAGTAAGTATTTACCCTTCATCCATTTCATCGAGACATTCAGTGTTGTTGCAAACAGGGCCCACATCGCAATTATCCAGTAAGGGGCAAGGCCATTAACAAACATGCCATTTGAAAACTCAAACAATCCAGCCAACATCAGGCTGCTATCCCAGATGGTACCCAGTATGGTTGTGGCCAGTATCAACATCACCTCGTTTCGCATCTCGTTTGCCCGCATCAGGTGTATCGCCGCTATCGCCAGAACAACAGCAACACCAACCCATGCATAGCCCTGTGTTGCACCACCCAGAACGCAGCTGAACCAGCCGATCTGAAATAATATGAAGTTCTGTACCATTAAGGACATCTGATCGTCATCCAGTTAAGTGCGCTTGCTGAAGAGATAATGACTGACAAACCATTCGTTGCCGTCGTTATAACCAAACAGTTCAGATACGGCGAGGAAGAACATGCGCCAGCGCATGAACCACATTCTGGTAAAATCCCGCCCGTAGGTATACTCAAGCACCGGCCATACCAGGTCGCGGTTATTATCCTGATTTTGCAGCCATGCCTCTGCAGTTTTCTGGTAGTGGGTTCCATTCCATCGCCAGCGCTTGTCGATTTTCAGGTCATCCTGAAAAAACACCGGCAGGTCATCACTTGGCATCATGCCACCAGAAAAAAAGTATCGACTCATCCAGTCGGTGTTGTCCTTGTCTTCAAACAGATAGGGCACAGTCCTGTGTACAAAAATGTGCATGAAGAATTTACCATCAGGCCTGAGCCAGCGGTTTATACGTTTGAACAATTTGCGGTAATTGCGCATATGCTCAAACATTTCAACGGAAACGACCCGGTCAAATGTTTTATCCGTAGTGAACACGTTCATGTCCGCAGTAATTACCTCAACGTTTTCAAGTCCAAGTGATTTGGCATTATTCTGGATGTACTCGCGCTGTGAGTTCGAATTCGATACCGCGGTAATGCTGCATTGAGGGTACCTGCTGGCGATCCACAGGGTTAATGAACCCCAGCCGCAACCCAGTTCCAGTATGTTCATACCGTCTTCGATATCCGCATGCTCACAGGTCTGTTTGAGTCCCGCATGCTCTGCTGAAGCAAGGGTCGTCTACATCCTCTGGCCAGTAACAGCAGCTGTACTTTGCGTGTGGTCCAAGGACGTGGCCGTAAAAAGCCTGCGGAACCTCATAATGCTGCTCGTTAGCAAGTTGCGGCAATAATGCGATGTCCGCATTGTTCATATGTTCAATGAAGAGATTGTGCTGTTCTGCCATTGCTGAAATGTCAGATGCGTGAATCTCCTCCAGGCGCTGACGAAGCAATTTACGGATACCATGCCTGATCAGGCTGTCGGGTACGTATCCGGATTCTGTAAGTTCAACTGCAAGGTTTTGTTTCATAATAATACACACTGTCTATTGTCAGGTTAATCGGCTTATACGGTTTGTTATGATGTGTAGACTGCCTGTGAGATCGCGTCCCAGCGATGATGCATTCGCACGGGTAATTTCATCGATACATGTCTGCGTCACATCGCCACCGATAAATACCGGAACATTTACTGAATCAGTCAATGACTTGATGGTTTCAAAAAGCGATTCACATCCAAGTGAAGCCGATCCCGCGAGTACGATGCCCTTGCATCTGGTTCTGTCCACTACATGGCTCAATTCAGTCACTGGAAGATCAGTGCCCAGCAAAATGATCTGATATCCCTTGCTTTGTGCCATTAAAGCAAACAGCAGAATACCGAATTCATGCTGTTCACCCGGCAAGCAGGCCACAACAATTTTCGGCCCGGCGCTCTTGAGATTCTGGTGATGAAAACGGGCACCGAGTTTGTTACGCAAATAAACACTGAAAAAATGCTCTTCAGCAATACTGCCTGTGTGCATCTCCCAGCGAGTACCAAGTTCTTCCAGTAATGGCATAAACAGGCGTGTTGTCACTACATCGACCGGGTATAGCGACATGGCATCGTTGTAAATTGCATCCAGTGCATGCTCGTCGAAATTTACGATTGCTACGATCATGCGTCGTTTGTACGTAACCCATGTATCCATACCTTGATCTGTATCGACAGCTGTCTTTTCCAGGATCTCATGCGTAATCTGGCTGATCGACATGCCATGCGAAAGTCGATCCAGTATCTCCTGGATCAGGTGAATATCATGCTGGGTGTACATTCGATGACCCTTCGGTGTGCGGGAAGGTTTTATCAATCCATAGCGACGCTCCCAGGCACGCAGTGTCACCGCATTGACACCGGTGATCTCGGCAACCGTTCTAATTGGAAAACTCTCGCTAGCTGTTTTTTGCATGATCGTGACCACGAACACGGATTAGTTATACAATATATTATACATAATGATATATGAATGTATAGCTTTTTGTACGAATATTATTTTAATCATTATTTATCATACTGTTATGTACTTTTCCATGTATAAATAAAACTATCATATCTTATACATTTCTTATACAATAGATTTACACGGAACCAGTGTCAGTGCTATGTAGCCGCAATCACTCTTTCCGTGACTTACTGATTTCATTACTTGATGCTAACTGCCCGCTTGTGAAGGCAACATCAATTTCATGTGAAAATGTTGTGAGGATCTGCCCCAGCGGTAATGTTGATATAACTGCCGCAGCTGACTACCAGAGAAACAGATATGACGAATCTAACGCTAGGCATCAGCAGCTGTCTGCTGGGAAATGAGGTACGCCACGATGGTGGTCACAAGCGTAACGTTTACGCAACCAAAACACTGTCGGACTATTTCACTTTCAGACCGTTTTGCCCGGAGATGGCCATTGGCCTCGGGGTACCTCGGCCGACGATAAGGCTCACCCGGTCAGCTAGCGGGATTCGCCTGACCGGCACTGACAACGCTGAGCTCGATGTCACCGATGACATGACCAGATGGTCTGAAACTGCTGTCACTGGAATGCAGGACCTGTCCGGCTTCATACTCAAAAGCAACTCGCCGTCTTGTGGCATGGAACGCGTACGTATTTATGATGGCAATGGCGTACCTGCGCGCAATGGCATTGGTTTATTTGCAAATTCATTGATCAAAGCCATGCCCTGGCTTCCCGTTGAAGAGGAAGGCAGACTCAATGACGCTGTGTTGCGCGAAAATTTTATCGAGCGCGTTTTCGTCTACTACCGCTGGCAGCAGTTGATACGTAACGATCTATCTGTACCAGGCATTATGGAATTCCACCAGCGACACAAGTTCATATTGCTTGCCCATGACGAAGTTGAATTTCGTAAACTCGGCCCATTGGTTGCGAACATCAACAAGAACAACCTTGATGACATCGCTAATGAATACCTGCTGCGCGTGATGACCTGTCTGAAATCACGCGCTACCAGGAAGCGGCACACCAATGTATTGATGCATGTCATGGGCTTCTTGAAAACCAGGATAGACAGTGAAGACAAAAAGGAACTGATCGAGATAATGGATAATTACCGGCATGGCAAAGTGCCATTGATTGTTCCGGTTACGCTGATGAAGCACCATTTGCGCAAATTCCCCGATGAATACATCAGCAGCCAGTATTACATGGCGCCGTATCCTGAAGAACTTATGCTCAGAAATATGATCTAGCAGTATACGGAATTTTGTTTACGACTGTTTACTGATTATTGGCATTACTGATACAAATGTAGAGAAGTAGCCATGAAAACTATCCGTCGCAGTGAAGAACGTGGACCCAACGAACCTGGGTTGGCTGAACAGTATGCATACCTTCTCGTTTAGTGGTTATTATGACCCGAACCACATGGGTGTATCTGCCCTGAGGGTGATCAATGATGACAAGGTTATCCCGGGTGCGGGATTTGCCACGCATTCGCATCAGGATATGGAAATCATCAGCTATGTAAAATCCGGCAGCATCGATCACAAGGACAGCATGGGCAATATTGAAAGTCTACCTGCTGGAGAATTCCAGCTGATGAGTGCCGGCACCGGTGTAACCCACAGCGAATACAATCCTTCTAACAGCGAGCCGCTGGAATTTTTACAAATATGGATCGAACCAAATGTATTTCGTATCGAGCCCGGTTATCAGCAAAAACGCTTTCCTGATCACACAGGGCTACAGTTGATTGCATCTCCCGATGCACGAGCCAGCTCTTTACTGATACACCAGGATGCTGAATTATGGCAGTTGAAACTCGACAGGGACGAATCGGCTGTTCATAACCTGGCGACGGGCCGTACTGCATATGTTCATGTTGTATCAGGTGCATTAACGATCAACAGTGAGCAGTTGCAAGCCGGCGATGGCATCACAATCAAGAATATGCCAGACGTTGAATTCAATGCCGGTAGCTGGACCGAAGCGCTGCTATTTAATTTACCCTGATTATCCTGCAACAATCGGATTACTAAATTAAATTACGTATAAGCCTTGTTTCTTCTATGCCGCGCCTTCGCGCAGTGTCTTGACCGGCGGGTGTGTTAGTACGCTGCGCGTACCCAGCATTCCGGCGATAACAACAATCAGTATCCCGCTCACAATCCCTGTTAACGCCACTGTAATGTCGAACTGATAATCAAACTTGAATATGGTCTCGGCCAGCAGCCAGGCCAGTGTGGTTGCAGACAGGCCTGCCAGCAATCCGGATAACGCACCCAGGGTAGTGAATTCTGCAAACAGGCCGAGTATCAGCGTTTTTTTACGGGCACCCAGCGTACGCAACACAGCATTTTCGAAACGCCGCTCGTCCTGGTTAGCCTGGATAGCCGCGTATAAAACAGCCAGTCCGGCCAGAATGGTGAACAGAAAGATAAACTCGACCGCCAGAGACACACGGTCTATGATGCCGCGCACTCGCTGCATGATGGTATCAACATCGATCAAGGTGACGTTGGGAAACATACGTACCAACTGTCCCAGCTGCTGACGCTGTTCGCTATCAAGATAGACACTGGTCACCCAGTTCGCCGGCTTGTCTTCCAGCACGCCGGGCGGCACCACGGTAAAAAAGTTGATATTGAACGTATCCCAGTCAACACTGCGCAGGTTGGTGATGGTAAATTCAATCACCGTGCCATTGATATCGAAACCCAGAATATCTCCCATCTGAAGGCGCAGTGTTTGCGCCAGTTTTGACTCCATAGAGAGTAGCGGTTTGCCGAAATCATCCCTGCTCCACCATGAGCCCTCGACCAGTGTGTTATCGAGCTGCATATGCTCCGCCCATGAAAGATTGAACTCACGGGTTATCATGTGCTTCGCGCGCTCACTGTCATAATCCGATGTGCGAGCCGGTGCGCCGTTGATTTCAACCAGGCGTGCGCGCACCATCGGGTACAGGCGGGTGTTCGATACACCACGCTGATTAAAATAGTTCTGCATCGCATCAACCTGGTCGGACTGTACGTTGATCACAAAATGATTTGGGGCATCAGCAGGCAAGCTTGTTTGCCAGTCATTCAGCAGGTCAGAACGCACTGTAGAAAGCAACAGCATCACCATGATGCCGAGTCCAAAAGCAACGATCTGGATGACGCTGCTTACTGGTCTTCTTGATATATTAGCCAGGCCGAAACGCCATGCCACACCGACCTGGCCGCGCAGACGACCCAGTACCAGTATCAGCACATAGGCTGCAAGCGCGAGCACAAGCAGCGTCGCCATGATGCCGCCAAGCACAACTGTGACCAGTCCGATATCACCTATCTGCCAGTAAAGCAGGATAGCCATGCAGACCACGACTGCCAGATAAACAAACCAGCCACTCACACGGCCGCTTGAAACATCCTTGCGTAATACCCGTAGTGGTGGCACGCGTCTGAGCGACAGTAAAGGCGGGATAGCAAATCCGGTCAACATCACGATGCCGGTGGCATAACCGAGAAACAGGGCCTTGAAGGACGGCGGCGGCAAGTGCGCAAGAACCAGCTGGTCGAGCAGTTCGGTAATAACGAATTGTGTCATCATGCCCAGCGCACAGCCGACACTACTGGCCAGCAGGGACAACCACAGCATCTCCAGTGTGAATAGCTGGATGATGGTGCGTTGGGATGCACCCAGACAGCGCAACATGGCGCTGGTATCGAGGTGACGGCTACTGAAGCGGTAAGCCACCGTCGCTACTGCCACGCCTGCGAGTAATACGCTGATCAGTGCTGCCAGCCCGAGAAACTGTTGTGCTCTTTCAAGTGCCGTGTTGAGTTCCGGGCGGCCTTCTTCGACTGTCAGGATCTGTTCACCCTGTCTGAGTTCGTCTTTGATGGCCCTGCGATAATTGTCAATACTGTTGCGTGGTCCCGAGATCAACACGCGATAGTTGACCAGAGAACCCGTAGTGATCAAACCGGTAGCATCAAGATCCGCCCTGTTCATCATTACCCGTGGCGCAACACTGAACATATCCCCAGCACGATCGGGCTCATAACGCAGTACTTTGCGTATGGTAAACGTACTGGCGCCAAGACTGATTTTCTTGCCTGTATCAAGGTCCAGCATCTGCAGAATGCGTGCCTCAACCCAGACATCACCCGAAGCAGGAACGTTTGTGGTTGCTTCATCGATGCCAAATGGCGTATCACTGATGCGCAATACACCACGCAAGGGGTATCCATCACTGACAGCCTTGACCTCGGCAAGCTGTAACTGGTCTTCGTTAAGTACAATACTGCGGAATTGTATTGTAGTCGCAACCTGAAAATTATTTTCACGTGCATCTTCGATGTAATCAGTCACATTTTGCCTGGAGGATGTAATTACCAGGTCTGCGCCTATTAGCTCGGCAGACTGTTGTTTCAGACCGCGTTCGATACGATCCGTAAAGAAACCGACAGCGGTGATACTGGTAACGGCAATAACCAGACCAACAGCCAGGATAGTGAGCTCCCCTCCGCGCCAGTCGCGCCACAGCATGCGCCATGATGTAAACCAGAGAAATGAAAAGTCTTTCTGTCGGGCTCGATCTGTCATCGTTGTTTAATCCCCATGATCGACCAGTCTGCCGGCATCGAGTCGAATTCGCCGGTCACATAGCTCCGACAAGTGCGCATCGTGGGTCGCCATGATCAGCGTTGTGCCCTGCTCCGAGTTAAGCTCGAACAGCAACTCGATAATGCGTTTTCCGGTTTCACTGTCGAGGTTGCCGGTGGGTTCGTCAGCAAACAGGCAACGCGGCTGGGTAGCGAATGCACGAGCGATTGCACATCGTTGCTGTTCACCACCAGAGAGCTGATTTGGATAGTGATGTATGCGTTCGCCAAGTCCGACACGGTCCAGTAGCTCCTCTGCGGTTCTTCGTGGATGGGGCGCCTGTGCCAGTTCCAGTGGCAGCATCACATTTTCGAGCGCGGTTAGTCCTAGCAACAGCTGAAAGTTCTGAAAGATGAAGCCGACCAGCTCAGCCCTGAGTTGGGCACGACCGTCTTCATCTAAATCATTGAGACTGCGACCATCGATAATGACTTCACCAGTTGTGGGTAAATCCAGCCCGGCAAGCAGACCCAGCAAGGTGGTTTTACCGGATCCTGAAGCACCCAGTATTGCAATTGAAGTTCCCATTTCAATGCTGAAATTGATATCATCAAGCAAGGTGAGCACACCTTCACGGGTGGTTACCTGTTTGCCCAGGCCTCGGGCTTCAACAAATCTATTTGATGTGCGATCAACCATGACTAACAAATTCTCCAAACTGATACTGCCAGCAGTATTTTTCATTGCTGTGGTACTAAACCTTACTGCCTTTGCCGCGACTAAAACACCGACATCCATTCTGGTATTGGGCGATAGTCTCAGCGGCGCCTATGGTATCAATACCGATGAAGGCTGGGTTAGTCTTCTACAACAGCAGATCTTGCGAGCAGGCTACGACTACAAGGTGATCAACGCAAGCGTTAGCGGTGACACCACGCGCACCGGGTTGAGCCGCATCGAATCTGCCCTGCAAAATCATAAACCTACCATTGTCATTATTGCCCTGGGTGGAAACGACGGCTTGCGCGGCCTGGCCTTTTCCGAAATCGAATCCAGCCTCGCAACCATTATTGAACGTTGCCAGGATAACCAGGCACAGGTACTTTTATCGGGTGTTCGCCTGCCGCCGAATTACGGTCCCGTATACAATCAACAATTCGCTGCACTGTATCGTCGCTTGTCAGACCGATATGGCATACCACTGGTTCCGCGAATACTGGACCAGGTTGCAGAAAAACGTGAATTGTTACAGCAGGATGGCATACATCCAACAGCTGAAGCGCAGCCACAGATCATGAAGAATGTCTGGGCCGGCCTGGAACCGATGCTGGAGAAACAACAGTAGCGAGGAACCAGGAACTAGCAAAGAATTAGACTCGCAGCCAGGCAACTGTGCACGAGGAACTAGCATTTTTCGCGTCCATGACGTTTTTCGCGGAAACCTGACATATTATATCTGTGTATATCTGCGTTTATCTGTGGACTCTTTAACCGTTGTCTAACGATTTTCGGCCAGCTCTGTGAACATGCGAATATAGTCGCTGGTTTTACTGATAAAAAACGCGTTCTGATCCTCTGTCATACCATGTGCTATCTGCACTGTGAGTGTGACAATGATGCGCCGGTTGATATCTGTCATTTCTTTCATGACCGGATCATTGTCCTGTTCAAATGATTGCAGAAAGGCCCGTAATCGTTCGCGCTTGTCATATGTTGTATCGTCTTTTTCCAGTATTGCCTGAATACCAAGTTGCCATCTAAGGCGACGTTGTAATCTCAACTCTGCGCTACTAACCAACTCGCTTGCAGCCTGTTCAACTGCCAGCTCCTGTTGTTCCGTCAATTCACCGATCCAGTTTTCGTAAGAATCTATTATGCGCTCGGCATAGTCTTCGACACGCTCTTCATCATCGGGATCGATAAATTCTTCACGAAACTCTTCGTTGCTGTCTTCAAGGTAGATAAACAGTTCCTGCTGCTGTTCTTTATCAAGCAACGGCAACAGGTAAGCCATTTCATCGTTGAGCTTGCTGACAAGGGATGACCAGAAGCCCTCCATTTCGCTGATGCGATGTTCCAGCTGCTGTTCTGTTAAATCTACGCCGACATCCTGTTGTATGGATTGTAACCAGCTGGCATATTGTTTTAATTGCGTATTACGGTGCCATTGCAACAGCACCAGCGTCCTCTCCTCTAACTGTTGCTCCAGCACCTCATCCAGCGTTACCACGCCTTCGACATATTCCGGGACCAGGTAATCGAGCCGGTTATAAACTGTTTTGAAGGAACAGGCGGCAACAATCGCAATTAAGGCAATGACGATAACAGCTTTTGCCTGACGGTGTATCATTGTGGAAACAATCGATCCAGGTTGTTACGCGAAATATCGGCTGCTACCTCTTCTGGCAGCTGGTCGAGCCAGTGACGTGTTTCTGCCGCAATCTCTGGCAGATCAGCCCAGCGACTGGGCTTGTAGGTATCCATACCGACAAGAAAACGCGAACGGTAATTCATCAACAATTGCTGCCACCGAGGTGTGAGCTGCTGCTCTTCATCGATCATACCTTCACGTAATGACAGCTCGATGTAGAGCATCGGATATTGGTCAAGTAGCTCAATCAAGGTGTCAACAGGCACGTTGAAGCCGCCATGCGCCCACATCACAACAACATCGGGCGCTTTTTGCAGGATAATACGCATACCTTCCAAATCGGTATGGGGATGCAGTACCAGTTTGCGTTCACGCGCAAGCTCGATCATTTCTTCCATTGGTATCGAGTCCGCGTCCTGGCCGAAGACATGGAATTCACCGAATCCCCTGTATGGTACGCGTGTCATGTGCTCGAGCAGGTAGGCTTTCAGATCGGGATCATTGAACCAGAGATAGCGGTGGCGCCAGTTTTTGTAGGGTCGCAGCATCGGAATGACCACTTCAGGATCTGCCCTGTAGAGCATTTCAGCACCTTCGGTGGGCGTGGCCGAGACCAGCGCACGCTGTATGTTTTGATTGCTTAGCATATTTATCGCTTGTTCAGGCGGTAGTGTCTCCCAGACATCCTGATCATAATGGATGTGAGCGTCATGGATGATACTAAAACTCGCGCTTGCATTGGTAAACGAAGCATGTGCAGCAATCAAAATAACAAACAGACCCGGTCTTCTCATGAGTCACCTAAGTTCAGTGGTTTAACGGGTGCTTCCATCCAGCCATCGTCGTTTTTCCAGTCATATTCCGGATCATCGACGTACAATTCAACCTCGTTACCATCAGGATCTCTCAGATAGATACTTTGACTGATGGTATGGTCGGATAGCCCATCAACAGGATACGCCAGGTTGTTCAATCTATTGTAAAGCACTGTCAAGTCATCGATTGTGTCGCCGACTTTCCAGCCGACGTGATAGAGCCCGATACGTTTGCCACGCAGCGGACCTTCGGCCTCACCTACCTGGATCAGCAACAACTCGTGGTGCGTGCTGCCGCCGCTGAGCAAGGCAGCACGACCATTGAAAATAGTACCGCTGACACCCAGCCCGACAATTTCGGTATAAAACTGCACCGAGCGTTCAAGGTTGCGCACATAAAATACCACGTGTCCCAGATTAATCATGCCTGCCTCACTATGTACATTTATCAGGTATATTCAGCCATGTAATTCAATTCAGGGCAATGTTTGTTAGCGACCCTGCCTGCTGTGTTGGAGAAAATACGACAGCTTTGCTATTCCAGTACGAATTGTGCGTTTTTTAACTACGCACTATATCCTTTGTGTTGTTGACCGCTTGAAAGCAAAGAGGTTTAGTAACAAGCATGTCAAATGTTAATTTAATAACAGTAGACATGAGTGAAACGCGCGTTTATTCTAGCTATGAATAGTTCAGCCACATGCAACTATGGATGAGTTTAACTGTCGTTATTTTTAAGACTTTGGGCATGTCTAGAACAGCAATGATTGCCTTGGTCAGGTTGATCGAAATACCGTAAGCGTCTAACTTTTGTACCTGTATCAATTTTCGCCAAGCTCGACAAGTTTGAAACACTCGATTGACTGAATCATGATCAACCGGATAAACAGAATACAACATCACGACTGACACAGATTTATCGTCAACACACAGGAGGAAAATCGCTATGACTCAACAACAGCAGAAACTCCAGGGCATGACCTATTTGCAGAATGATACCGGTTGCTGGGTATGGAAAGGACAGATCTCAAACAGCGGATATGGGCGCATCATGGAAATGCAGGAAGACAGCCGTACAAAAATGGTCAGTGCGCAAACTGCCAGTTACCATGCCTTTATCGGTCAGGTACCTGAAGGGAACCTGGTAAAGCAGAGCTGCGGTAACCGGCTTTGCATTAATCCCGAGCACCTTGAGTTACTCGCAGTTTAAATAAACTGGAAATTTAATAATGCTGAATTTACACATTAAGATGCTGTAATAGTTTGCTTCACGATGTTGTTACTTGTGTTGACTCATTGCATATTCCTCGTTGTCTGTTGCAGAACTCGCAGAAAGCAGGCTGGATAGAAAAAGCCATTATATTTCCGCATGAAATTATGCTTCATGCAAAACTGGACACCGGCGCACAAACATCTTCAATCAATGCAGCCAATGTCGACTTTTTTGATCGCGACGGCAAGCGCTGGGCACGGTTCCGCGTAACCAACAGGGATATTGAATCTGTAATGATCGAAGCGCCCGTTATCCGCGAGTCAAAAATAAGACGGCATTACGGCGATTCACAAAAGCGATCCGTTATTCTGCTGGATGTATGTATAGGCAATGTCAGAAAAACGGAAGAGATAAACCTGGTCGACAGGACCGGTCTTGAATACCAGCTGCTAATTGGACGCAACTACCTCGAAGATGCATTATTGATTGATTCTGGCTCGACTTACACACTGTCGTCGGATTGCCTGGATTGAACCGGTGTTTTTGCCAGTCTACGTTTTCTTTCTACAGGTTCGTGCAACCAGCCCAGTGCCGCTAGATCTCGCAGCTTCGGACCCTTGTACAGGCCAATTAAAATGACAGTGGCAAGTGTTATGGCGTGTATTTCCGGATAGGTCACCAGCCAGGCACCCCAATGTGTCTGTACCAAAATAGCAATTGATATGGCTGCTGACACAAGTGTCCAGAACAGTCGAATCATTGCAGCATGCATGCCACTCTCGTCAGCCACTGTGTAGATGCGGTCAACCAGCATCGTGAGTACAACAACGGGCAATAGAACAACGATACTGTCCATACCCGGATCAATATAGATAAAGCCTGAGATTACAATTGCCATGAACAAGGAAACCAGGGTAAACACGATGGCAAGACGTGGTGTCCGCTGCAGGTTGAGGTTCGGCAAGGTTGCCCTGCTGGCGACACCGATTGTGGTTACCAGCAGAAACACGATCATGGCTGTAAACCAGTCAACATGAACGATGGCGAGTGCCAGCAGGGTCGGCGTAAACGTACCGTAGGTACGGATACCGCCAATCTGCCTCATGATTTCTGTTGCAAGTGCACCCAGTGGCAGCAACAACAGTACACCCAGGTTTTCACGACTGGATGGTGAAAGCCTGTTGAGGTCGAAAATATCTGTCAGCTTTTTCGATTCTGATGACAGCAGTCCTCTTGGCGCCCGGGCAGTGGTAATTTTCCATTCGGTACCCGAGACATGCGCATTTTCAGCTTTTATCAGCTCGTTATCACCCTTGCGCAGCGGAATGTAAAAAGGAGGCAGCTCGTTCATGTAGCCATGCACGGGATCCAGCGGTTGCCATACTTCTTCGTCATACACCTCAACCCAGTAGAAAGGTTGTTGATTAACGGGGGCCTGCAGGTTAACGCCCGTAACAATTCGTGCCGGCAGGTGAGCTGTTCTCAGTAACGCCAGCAACGCACGATTTGAGCCGATAATAGAGCCTCGATTTTCAGTCAATGCTGCTGCGGAATCGCTGCTTGCACGTTTATCGATTCGAATATGGTTGCTCACATAATCGAATAACTTTGCAATCAGCTCACCTGGTAAAATATCCCCCTGTGAGAGACGATCAACAATTTCGAGCGTGGCTGGCGTGTTGATCGAAACGCCCGTCGAAGCCGCCAGCCAATCTGCCCGGTTTTGCTCGGAAAGTCCGGATTTTTTCGGATCACTGCGAGCAAGAGAAGAGACGTGTACGCTGAATACAGTTTCAATCGAGTAATACCCTGAATTGGGTGCAACCAGAATGATGTCTCGTTTATTGTTGCCCGACTTGCTGCGTTGTTGACGCATGCCTGAATGTGACAGGGATTGTGCGAACAACCTCGCATAGCGCGTATCCCAGGGTGGAGGTACATATACCAGGGCGCCTTTATCCATGGCCTCGATTTCATGGGAAATACTGATTGTCCAGGCAGAATCACCTGCAGGCAGCCCGTCTTCATGTTTCAATGCAATACGGATTGAAACCGCAAGCAAGGCAAAAACCAGTAGAGCGATCGCCGCAATGTATGTCGATTTAGCAGGAGGAGAAGTTGAGTCCGTTTGCATAATCCGTCATTTTATACAGTTACGGCATCAACTGTACAATTCACAGGCAGTCTGAGTACAGAGAATGATTCGCCTGGTAATGGCAAAACAGCCATAAAAACTATTGACAGCAGTCCGACAACACTGGCAATACTTGACTGCATGCACATTTTCGCCATCGTTGCCTATTCGATTGCCATCAAAATTCATGGCAACACTCACCTCGCTGTATCCAGGGTCAATCTTCGACGCTATGCCCCCTGAAACCTGTTAGCGCTGCAATGCCGATCATTAGTAGCCCGAGAAGAATCAGTACTGGCCCTATACCCAGACCAAGTAACTGCCCTGCCCAGGCCTGTTCAAATACCACCAGCAAATAAAGCACGCCTGAATGCAGTAGTGTACCCAGGATAAAAGCCCAGCTGATCAACTGCTTGAACAACGCACTGACTGAAATGAAACACAGCACGAGTCCGGCAGCGATGTTCAACAGGGCTTCAAGGTTTCCGTGCGCATGCGGGCCTGCCTTGATTTCATCAACAACGGATGACTGATTCAGGTGACTGTTGAGTGCGAGAATTGCCGCCGTGTTGTTCCTGGCGATGTCGTCAGCTGAAAGCGGTTCAAGATCGATCTCAAAGTCATTGCTTTGCATCAACTGCAATTTGCCTACTGTGCTTTGCTTTGCAGATTGCGCCTCGTAGACATCAGGAAGTACGACAGTGACCATGTAGGGTCCCAGTGCTGCTGTAATAACGAGAAACAGAAAACCGAAAACAATATTTTTCTTGCCAATCATGTTTCACCCTCCTTTAATTATTATATATATGGCGAATAGCGTAATACTGCGAGATTTGTAACGCAACATTACTGTGTGTGCAGGCAAGCTTAACAACAGTGTATATCTGCTGGCACTTGCCGGTCTGTGTCAGAACCAGTTTTTCCAACGAAAAATTGCAAGCATGATACCGGCAGTCACCAACATGCCGCCAAGGGCAAAGAAATAGCCATATTTAAAATGAAGTTCCGGCATATTATCGAAGTTCATGCCGAAAATACCAGCCACCAGTGACAGTGGCAGGAAGATGGCGGAGATGACCGTCAGCACATGCATGATTTCATTGGTACGATGCGCCACTGCGGAGAAGTGTAATTGCACCAGTGATTCGATGGCATTTTGCTGATCTGCTGCAAATTTCGTCACGCGTCGAATGTGCTCGAGCAAATCACTGTAGCGCACGGCGATATGATCATCCATATCTGTAGCATTATCGTCGCGCCAGAAGGTGACTGCGTCTTCCTGCTCCTCGCAAAGCAGTTCCAGTGTGCGCAGCTTGTCCCTTTGTTGCAATAATGCCATCCAGTCATTGAACGGATGTTTGGGATCAAGCAGGTTGTGGCGCCAGTCCTCCAGTTGCAGGGCCAGCGGCTCGCGCAGTTCCAGAAAACGGTCAACGATCGCGTTCAATATCAGGTGCATCAGTCCGGCCGGACGTAAAGGAACGCGGGTGTTACGCTTGCGTAGAAGTTCCTTGGTAAGCGGGATGGAGCGGCTGTCAGCCTCACGAATGGTGACCAGCAAGTGTTCGAACAACAGCAACGCGGTGGGACGGGAGGCAAAGATATCGGCGTCACCATTGGCAGCCAGGCCACGAAATATCATCATTTCATACTCTGATGTGCCATCAAAATACGAGGGATGCTGGAGATTTTGTGTATCCATCACATGGCGTTCGTGAACAACGACGCCGGTCAGCTCTTTCACCAGGCCGACCCAGTCAGAATCTTCGTCGCGCACCACATCCAGCCATACGAATCCTTCCTCAGGCAGTACGTCTACCGATTTGAGATCAGCAGGCTTTTTACGGTTCTGAAAGTACAGGATTTCCATAACATGCCTCATTAACCTGGCGTTGATGAAGGTGCGCTCAGTAAACAGAACTGGTTATATCTTAAGACTACACCTTGTTGGACGACAATATATTGAGTATGAAAGCAAGGTTAATCGTGCATTTCACAAATGTCCATTATTTTCAGACACTCATTAGACCGGCGTCTTCACACGTAACTTCACAAACATTTACTGATTCAGGTCAACTTACCCAGTTTATATGAATTGAGGGGAAACTACGATTTGACTTTAGTCTTGCTTCGATCTTTTTCAGCTGGCGCTGTTTTTTCAACGAAATGCTTAGCCAGTATGTCATCGTAATCGCGAATGCGGGTAACGTATTGCACTGGCTCATTGCCACGAGCATAGCCGTAGGTGAGATCCTTGTAGTATTTTTTATCGCTGAGTAAAGGCAGAACTTCCTTCATATCGATCCATAAATTCGGGTTCTTGCCGAGCGTTAGCGCGAGCGCCTGAGCGTCGCGAAAATGCCCCCTGCCGACATTATAGGCAGCCAGCGCCATCCATGTTCGATCGGGTTCATTCACGTTGTCATCAAACATTATTTTCATTTTTGCTTGATACCTGGCGCCTGCATAAATGTTCTGTCTGGCATCCAGACGACTGGTTACACCCAGCGATTTGGCAACGGGTTGTGTCAGCATCATGATGCCACGCACGCCGGTCGGACTCTTTGCCTTGGGATCCCAGTGGGACTCCTGGTAACTTTGTGCAGCGAGTAAGGACGGCGATATACCGTGTTTTTTTGCCGCCTTGATAAACATCTCCTTGTACTTTGGCAGCCTTTTGTTAATGCGGCGCTTGAATTTCTGAATATCGACATAGTCGAATACATCAATATGCCCGTAATATTTCTCGATTTTTCGCGCATATTCACCGCTGTCATTGTATTCAGCGAACCACTTTTGAATGGCACCGGTCAGACGCGAGTTGTCTTTTTGATACATCCAGGCAAGTTGCGAGCCTTTATGCAAGGTATATTTGACTGAAATTTCAGGATAATAACGCCGGCTGATATCAAAAATTGTCGAGTCGCTGATGGTACATTCAATTTCCTTGCTGCGTACTTTTTCAAATAATTTTGGTGTCACAAGATTGCTGTTATGACTCCAGTCGATCCCGGGATATTCCTTATGCAATGTATCGATATAACTGGTTGACGTCGGCACGACTATTTGAACGCCTTTTATGTCTTCAATACTATCGATAAATTTCGCATCCCGATGACATACCAGATATTCGCTGACATCGATATAAGCTGGACCGAAATCGAATTCCGCTGCCCTGTCGCCGGTGATTGTTAGTCCAGCCGCCGCAATATCACCCTCACCCTTTCTTAACGCCTCGATTACCGCGTCGGTTGAATCCAGCTTGACATACCTGGGTTCAACGCCGAGGTATTTCGCAAATGAATGTGTCATGTCGTACTCGGGGCCTGTCGGATTACCCTCACGATCGATATAGTAGGTTGTCGGCTGGTTGGTGGTTAATACAATAAGTTCACCTTTTTCGGTGATACGTGAGAGCAGACCCTGATCAGCAGCCTGTTGTGAACAACCGTGGCAGACAAACAAGCTGCACAGACAGATAATTAGAGCGCGCTTGATTATTTCGTATTTATCGATCATTCCTTTCTTGTTATTCGCCTATGTGTATGAATATAAAGATACATAATAACACCCAGCATCAGTACAACCAGTACGGTTAAGAGCAGATAAAACTGGGTATACGTCAGTGTCGGCACTTCATGTATTTCTACACCCTTATCTAAGTTAAGGTACTGCTTTGCTACGCGAGCAATATCATCGGGTGTAACCGCTTCAATTTTCGCTTCTATATCCTCGAACCGGCCTTTTTCCTTGAAATAAACATAATCCGACGCATAGTAGTCAGCAAACTGGGCGTTGGCTTCATAACCCTGCACATTCATCAGTAAAATCTTCATTTTGGCCTTTTCCAGCAATTCCTCGTCCATGCTCTGTTCAATCAGCTTTGAGATCTCGGTTTTGATGATGGCCATGGTTTCATCGATGTCATCGAGATTCACGTCTGCATAAACACTGAGCAGACCAAACTTGCTGAGTGTTTCTCGCCAGACACCCGGCGAGTAGGATAATCCACGCTTGATGCGAATTTCCTCGCTCAGTCGAAAGTCCAGGTAATGCTCTATGACCATCAAGGGGAATATATCGTCTGACCACAATCCTGGAATGCGATACATGATGCCAATCACGGAGTCATTACTGAGCAACGGCGACAGGGTTCCGGTAACCTGTTGATGATTCTGCGGTTCACCCGGCTCTGGCAGTTCGCGCTGCGGCGATGGCGCGAGCGAAATCTGGCCAAATGTTTGTTTGATATGCTCGAGTATGGCCTGCTGGTCGAAATTGCCGACAACGATCAGTGCCATATTTTCAGGAACATAGTAGCGCCCGTAGGTATCGAGAATGTCCTGCCGGGATATATGATCAGCCGTGCGCAGTCCTTCGCAGACATAATCGACACCGGGAAGCAGCTTCAGCACCGCTTTTTCGGTCCCCCCTATTCCAAAGCCTCGCAGGCGAAACCACTGCCGCACTTTTGAAGGTTTGCCGCCAACCTCACGGTAGATGATGTCCCTGGAGGTTGCTACATTTTCTTCCGAAATGATTGAATCAGTTAATATTTCGTAAAGTATATTAATCGCGACATCGGGATAACGGCTGTAAATATTCATTTCATAAACCGTTTCTTCATTCCCGGTATAGGCATTCCAGCTGCCGCCGTGATCGGCTACCAGGTGCTCCAGCTCTGCTTCTGTGTGCTTCGAGGTACCTGTAAACAGCAGGTGTTCAAGAAAATGGGGGGTTTCCTGGTGTTCACATTCGAAATCCTGCAAGCCAACCCCAACCCAGAGCCTGACCGACAGGGTATGTGCACCGGGACGATGCTTGAGAATGACTTCGAGTCCGTTATCAAGCGTCATATGATCAACATCATACAATCCCGGTGGACTGTACTGGCTTGCATGTGTCGCCTGTGTTGTACACATGACCAGGCCGAGCAGACAGCTACGTAGCAGATACAAGGCAGAACGGGTTGATATATGGCGCATAAATCGGTTGAATTGAAGCATAGATTGTCGTTGTTTGTGCTGAACTTGTGAGATAAAGCGGATACTGACACAATTCAGCCAATTTGAATGCCGTATATTCACAATGTTCCCACTATGCCGACAAGTTGACCCCGATTGTTACATTGCTGACACGTACTGTACATTCCGTTCATTATTCAGCTACCTGATGCTGGCTTTATTTCTGGGCAATACGCTCATTGCTTCGCTTGCATACAGCCAGGACCAGTCCGAAATCGAGCTGATCAATTTCTCATTTGCCAATTATCTTGGCACAGGCTTCTATACATCAAGGGGCGGTGATGTCTTCATCCTGAAAATTCCCTTATCCACCACGATCAGGCCAATGACCAGCAATGATTCCGGCTGGGGCATCAGATACCCGGTTACACTGGGTATCGCTAATGTCGATGATATTGTCAACGGGGCCTTTCCCACACTGGATCATGTCGGCACGCTCAGTGTTGTACCAGGTGTCGAATATTATTATCCGGTTTCACAAAACTGGCAGTTAATCCCGTTTTTCGACCTGGGCCTGGCCAGGGACCTGGTCAACCATATTGATATCCTTATTTTGGGCACGGGAATGAAAAGCTTCGCAACCTTTGATTTCGGCAGGGACAGGCTGACCCTCGGCAACCGGTTTCTTTTTGCTGAGCAACAGAATCTCGATGTCGACCGTCGTTCCAATTTCGCTGTATTTGAAACCGCCCTCGACTACAACATTCCAACTGATTATACGATTCACGATTCATATATTGATTTCAGTTTTTACTTCATTAATTACTATTACCTAAAAGATCTGGTTGTATTTGATTATCTCGATAATCCGATTTCACTGGAAAACAAGAACGAAATAGGTTTTACTTTCAGTCTACCGGAATATTTCTGGTTACCGGATGAGGCACGTCTGGGATTTGGTGTGCAAGTTACAAGGAATGCGAAGCTTTACCGTATTGTATTTGGCATGCCGTTTTTCTAGACATTACAGGATGAATTATGTCACGAACGCTTATATTACTCAGGCACGGAAAGTCAGACTGGAGCACAGATGACGATGATTTTGACCGCCCTCTGAAAAAGCGTGGCAAAACCGCTTCGATACAGGCAGGAAAATGGTTGCGCATACATGAGCGGGTCCCCGATTTTGTGCTTTCCTCGGGAGCAAAACGGGCTATGCAAACTGCTGAACTGGCCTGCGAAGCCATGGGCATCAGCAAAAAAGACATCTACAGGCAAAAGCACATCTACCTCGCTACACCAGAAGAACTGCTCCAAGCCCTTGAAGACTGTCCGCAGCAGGCAAAACAAGTCATGCTGGTCGGACATAATCCGGGAATGGAGGAGCTGCTTTACTATCTAGCTAACGGACAAATTTCCATCCCGGATGATGGCAAGGTAATGCCGACTGCTACTCTTGCTGTACTCAATATGCCTGATAACTGGGACAGGCTGAAAAGCGGATCGGCAGATATCGAGTTTCTGATCAGGCCAAAAGACCTGGCTGTTTGATCGGGTAACTATCTACTCGGTTTTTACCGCAAGTTCGTCTGGAATAAATTCTCTGGCAATTCGTTTCGTTAAGGTATAAATGCGTCTTAAATGATCGAGAATTTCCAGTTCCAGCCTCACCAGCAGCAGATGTTTACCGGTTTGAATTCCGATGCGGGTTGCCTGGTTCTTCAGAATATCATCGACCAAATGGCGTATTTGTTCTCTCATGGCTATGACTTCAGCGGCTATCGATTCATCGTTATTTTTAATGGCCTCTACCAGCTTGTCAAAAGCCTGACCTACTGTATTGGCGAAATCAGCAAACAAGGTAAGCGTCTCATCGCTTTCTCGCAAGTCGTAGTCAATGAATTTTTTACAGATTAAAGATAGCTCTGACTCAATTACATCAGCAAGACTTTCGATATTGATGGTTGCGCTCATTAGTGACTGCAGGGTATGGCTACTCTCATCAGTCAGTGACTCCTGCTGAATCTCGCTCATGTATTCCAGTATCAGCTCCGACAACACATCAACCTTGTCATCCATTTTTATGACTTCTTCAACCATGTTCCTGTCTCGATTTTGAAACGCCATCCACAAGGTTGTGAGCATGTCACTGGTGATTTCACCCATATGACCAATTTCAAAACGCGCATTTTCCAGTGCCACGCTCGGCACTTCCAGCAACCCTTTATTCAAATAGCGTGGCGTGACGATGACTTTTTCCTCAACCGGCTTTTCGCGCACGATCAATTTAGCCAGTTTTGCAAACAAGGGCGTAAACCAGATAAATACCAGCGTGTTGGCGACGTTAAATACGGTGTGCGCGTTGGCTATCTGCCGTGGCACTTCAGCCGCCATTTTTGCCTTGCCAGCGAGTTCAGGCGCCGATGGCGATATATGGGTAATGAACTCTGCCAGTTGCGGTATAAACATCAGCCAAAGAACAACACCGGCTATATTGAAAGTAATATGCACGACTGCCGCACGTATCGCTTCAACCGGCTTGCCAATGGCTGCCAGCATTGCGGTAACACAGGTACCGATGTTTGCGCCAAATGACAGCGCAATGCCCGCAGGCAGGGAGATCAGTCCTTCAGTTGCCATCACGATGGCTATGCCTGTGGTTGCAGCAGAAGACTGAACCAGGCCGGTGAATACAGCGCCAACCAGGATACCCAGTAACGGGTTTTCCATCATTACCATCAGTTGCAGAAAGGGCTCGTAGGTACGCAACGGGTTCATGGCCTCACCCATTACACCCATACCGTAAAAGATCAGACCAAGACCCATAATCATGCTGCCCTGATGGCGTATGCGTTCACGCTTGGCCGAGAACAGCATAAAAAAGCCAATTGCGACCAGCAACAGCGCATATTGAGTCACATTGAATGCAACGATTTGCGCGGTAAAGGTACTGCCGATATTTGCACCCATGATGATGCCGACAGATTGTGTAAGTGTCATGAAACCAGCAGAGATAAAACCGACAACCAGAACCGTGGTTACCGAAGAAGAATTCAATACTGCAGTTACAAACGCACCGGTTAAAGCACCCAGAAAGCGGTTTCTGGTGAGGCCACTGAGGACACTTTTCAGCTTGTCGCCTGCTGCAGACTGCAGACCATCTGACATCTGCTCCATGCCATAGAGAAACATGGCCAGGCCGCCTAACAGAGCCATGATCAGGTAAAACCAGTCAACATCCTGTGGCACCACTTGTTCGGCTTTGGCAGAATGCGCAAACAACACAAGCAGCACAACCAGTATCAGCTTGATAGTCAGGTTCCGGTCCGGATGAAAAAACCTCATCAAGTTCCTGTGCATGTTTACGTCAATCACTCATTCGAATACCTGATCCGGCGACTTGTTGAAGTCTTTCGCCAGCTTGTCGATGGTGTAAAGCATGATTTCCCTGAACACATCATCTCTATCTGTATTACTGATAATGGGCACTCCTGTCTGGTCGGCTTCGGATAACAGGAATGTCTGCAGGTTCCAGATACTTTCAAAGTGCTCAAGATAGCGCTCTGATCTTCTATGCGGCACGTCGGTACTTCTACCCTTGATTCGTGATTGCAGCGTTTTTCGCTTCAGCACGGCAAGCATTACTGGCACCACCAGGGCATCACCGGGTTCGATAATGTTCTTGATTAAGGATGGGTGAAAATGTACACCTTCGACAATAACTGAAACACGCTCGTGCAAGGCTCTGTGTATGACTGCTTTTATAGCGATGGATAATATTTCTGCCTGCCTGCAATAGCCTATATAAATACGCCGAATTTTATCTTCAGCTTCCCTGATATCTTCTGGCAGCTCCTGCCATGCTGAGTATGATGATTTGTGCAATATCGGTTCTACTTGCTCCGGGATCATCGTGCGCATCACTTCTCTCAACATGTCTGTTGATTGCATGCGCGCAATTTCAAGACGACTAGCAAGCGTGGTTGCTATAGTACTCTTGCCACAACCCGCGGTACCACCCACCAGGAATAGCAACGGCCTTCCACTACGTATAAAATCGCGCCATACCAGCCATCTGAAAGCTACTTTCTTACCGAAGTCTTCGGAATTTCGTAATATACGATAGGTGATTTTTGCAATATATTTAGAACTGACGCCGGGTTTATTTCTTCTTAACAGATGCGCGCTGACTTCATCGACGATTGATAATGCCTCTTCCGAGGTCAGGCCGATCGCCTCGAGATCGACTCTGTACCTGGAGGGTGAAAACGCTGCAAATTGCCCGTCATCGCCTTCAACCTGAAGCATATAAGGCAAACTTCTGTTTTCATACAGTGTAATAGCATGATCAACACCAGCCTTTTTCAGATGCTTGATGACGAGATGCTCAAGCTCGGTGGTCGTAACCAGCGGCCTGTCGTCAATCTCATCACGAATAGTATTGGCAATATCATGTGCTTTATCGAAAGTGAGGCCTGATTTTTGCAGGGAACGCGTAAGAATCCCCCGCAGGAAAGGCGTCTGGTTTTGATCTTCGTGATTTTCGACGAGAACTTTTGACATAACTCAATTTTTTATAGCCAAGTTCCTTTTATACAATATTTTTATCCTCTATTATAGCCAGAGTGCACAATTATAATGTGTGATCAGGCCAATGATAAATAAATCGAGGAAGCGTTCAAGATGATGTTCAGAACAGCAGAACTGGGACAGAGCATCCCCAAAGCAGAATTCAAGCAAAAAGAGCCGGTACTTCGACAGGAATTGCTGGAAACGCAGCAAAGGTTACTAAAACTTAGAAAATGCCCGGTATTTATTATATTTGCGGGTGTAGACGGGGCCGGCAAAGGTGAAACAGTTAATTTACTCAACGCCTGGATGGACCCGCGCTGGCTGGTCACCCGCGCATACGACAAACCGTCTGATGAAGAAATGGAACGCCCGGAATACTGGCGGTTCTGGCGTGACCTGCCCCCCAAGGGAAAAATCGGCCTATTTCTGAGCTCGTGGTATTCAAGACCGGTACTCGACCGTGTCCATAAGCGCATTGACGAAGCTGAATTCAATCGCCTGCTGGAAAGGATCGTCAATTTCGAAAAAGCCCTGACTGATGACTGTACTCTCATCCTCAAATTCTGGATGCATCTGAGCAAGAAAGAACAAAAGAAACGTTTCAAAGATCTCGAAAAAAACGAACTGACCAGCTGGCGCGTCAAAGAAGTCGACTGGGACAACTGGCGATTGTACGAGCAATTCGAAGAATCTGCGGAACGTGTGATTATGAAAACCAGCACCGGCGCATCCCCCTGGTGTATTGTAGAAGGCGCTGATCGTCATTTCAGAAGCCTGACAGTTGGCACCATCATACGTGATGAAATCAATAAACACCTGGATAGAATCGAAGCAGCGGCCAATAATGGAAATGATATTTGTGTTGCAGAAGTAGCCGACAATGAAACCAAGCAGGACACTCCATCAAGTTTAAAGAGCTCTACCGTGCTTGATGTCATGGATATGACACTGTCCTTGACCAAAGCAGAATATAAACAGCAGCTGCAATCCTGGCAGGCAAAACTCAACCAGTTGCAGAGAAATGCACTAAAGAAAAGACTGTCCACGATAGTCGTATTCGAGGGCCCTGATGCCGCAGGTAAAGGCGGTGCGATACGGCGCGTAACCGCAGCGCTCGACGCCAGGCATGTTCAGGTTTTACCCATTGCAGCACCAACCGATGAAGAAAGTGCTCATCATTTTTTATGGCGATTCTGGCGCCATCTCCCCAGGGCAGGGAAAATGACTATATTTGACCGCAGCTGGTATGGTCGTGTGCTGGTAGAGCGTATCGAAGATTTTGCTAGTGAAGAAGAATGGCGACGTGCCTATGCTGAAATCAATGAATTTGAGGAAATGCTCACTGACAGCGGCATCGTGCTATTGAAATTCTGGATACACATCACAAAGGAAGAACAACTCAGGCGCTTCAAGGAACGTGAAATAGTACCGCATAAACAATGGAAATTAACCGATGAAGACTGGCGTAATCGTGAGAAATGGGAACAATATGAACTTGCAGTTAACGATTTCGTTGAACATACCAGCACCCGGACTGCGCCCTGGAACCTGATTGAAGGTAATGATAAGCGTCATGCTCGCGTCAAGGTAATCAGGACGCTGTGTAACCGTATGGAAGAAGCACTAAAAGGTAAGGTCAAACACTGGAGCAGCCGCTAGCCATGACTCTCATTCACATATGAAGCAACCATGAAACCTAATGCGCGCCATCGTTGTCAGACATTATAAAACCACCAGCAATGAATCCGAGCAGATTCTGGGCTGGGGTGATGCGCCACCTGCAGAAAGCTGGCAGGACGATCTCAATAAAGTCGACGAAATTCTGTTGAGTTCGCATATTACCATTCACCATATCTATACAAGCACACTACCCCGAGCAATCAATTCTGGAAAGTTTTATGCTGATAGCTACGCAATAAAGGATATATTTTCTTCTCCTGCGCTTCGAGAAATTAACTACGGCAAGCTGTATAACAAGAAAAAAAAGTGGGTGGAGAAAAACATCCCTCTACATAAAATGGATCCGGATTTTGTTTATCCCGATGGCGAAAGCTTCAGACAGATGCAGGAAAGGAGCGTTGCGTTTGTAGAATCATTAGCATCGAAGCATCCCGATGAAACCTTACTCATCGTGGTTCACGCTGGAGTTATCCGCGGTTTAATATGCCATTTCCTTGAGCTCGATTATGCCAGCAACCTGAAGCGGCATATGGGCCATCAATATATCGGTGATTTCACCATTGAGGGAAAAACCTGCGTACGCTATGACGAGCTGGGCAAGCCCTCAGAATTTGTCAGAGAAGGTGTGATCAACGTTCCCCTGTATCGATTTGATCCGGTTGATAGCGACAAAAATTAACCGTATCTGCCTTCAATATAATCGGCTGTTTCCTTGTGCTCGGGGGTGACGAACATTTTTTTAGTCGCCGTATGCTCTATCACTTTGCCCATTAACATGAATATGCATTCTTCACTGGCGCGCCTGGCCTGTGCCATATTATGAGTCACGATAAGTATTGTATATTCTCCGCGCAAATCCCATATGAGCTCTTCAACAGCCTCGGTCCCTTTCGGATCAAGCGCAGAGCAGGGCTCGTCCATTAATAACACACTGGGTTGAACCGGTATCAGGCGCGCAATACACAGTTTCTGCTGTTCTTCCAGCGATAACTCGGTCGCCTTGCTGTTAAGCCGGTCTTTTACCTTGTCCCAGAGCAGGACCTTGCGCAAGGCCGCTTCGATAATATCGTCCTGTTCACTGATGCTGGACTTACTGCCTTCTGTATGCAGCTTATGTCCAAAAATAATATTTTCTTTTATGGATATGGGCAAAGGATTGGGACGCTGGAACACCATACCGACCTGTTTGCGCACCTGAACCAGCTCAACATTCTCATCGTAGATGTTTTGACCCATGACCTCGATCAGGCCTTCTGTTCGAACATAGCCCAGACGTTCATTGATACGGTTGATGCTTCGAAGAAAAGTACTCTTACCACATCCCGATGGCCCGATAAGCGAGGTGATTATGCCTTGCCTGATATCGAGGTCAACATCGAATAATGCCTGAAAAGTCCCATACCATAAGTCCAGTGCTTTGGTATGAATGGCACAGTCAGTCTGGGTGGTTACATTTTCAGCCGTGGTATTCATGTTTGCCTAACCAAATTTTCCTTCGATGTAATCCAGGGTACTCTGCTGCTTTACCCTGCCGATAAACAGGTCGTCGGTATCACCGATTTCGACACACTTACCATCAAGAAAGAAAGCCGTTCGATCGGCCAGTCTTCTGGCCTGTTGCACCAGGTTAGTAACCAGGATAATCGTCATTTCCGACTTGAGCTCCTTGAGTACATCTTCGATCCGCATGGTAGTCACTGGATCAACCGCGATGGAAAACTCATCCAGCATCAATACATCCGGCTCCTGTGAAAGAGCTCGCGCAATGGTCAGGCGTTGCTGTTGGCCCCCGGAAAGCAGGCTACCCAGCGAATCGAGTCGGTCTTTGACTTCATCCCATAGTGCGGCTCTTTCAAGACAGCGTTCGACAATGACATCGAGCTCGGCCTTGTTGTTGATACCCGACAGTCTCGGCGATAGTGCAACATTCTCGTAAACCGTTAGTGGCAGGCCTACAGGTAATGGGAACACGACACCGATACGCTTGCGCAATGCATAGATATTTCGCGTCTTGCGTATGTCAAATCCATTGAAGTGGATATCGCCCTGCACTTTCATGTTTGATGCAAACAGGTCCATGCGATTGATCGCTTTTAAAAATGAGGTTTTACCGGCATTCGCTGGTCCGATAATACCGAAAATTTCGTGCTCCCTTACATCCAGGGTTACGTTTTCGAGTGCCGGCGTGTCATGCGTAATAGATAGACAGGTCTCTGATGTCCAGCTTTAATGACTGGCTGCTGTTGTCCATAACTGTCCCGCTGGCTGGTTACCATTTCTTTTTCCCACGTAAATACATGCGAAAAGCAATCGACAGACTGTTCATCAACAACACCATGCCGATCAATACCAGCGCAACACCGTATGGTAGTTCTTCAGGAACACCCGGTACCTGTGTAGACACCACGAACAGGTGCAGTGATAGCGCCATAGTCTGGTCAAACACGCTCTGTGGCAAAAATGGCAGGAAGAAGGCAGCGCCAGTAAACATGATAGGCGCCGTTTCACCGGTTGTGCGTGACACTTCGAGAATCACACCTGTAAGGATACCGCTGACCGCATTCGGTAAAACAACACGACGAATGGTTTGCCAGCGTGTGGCACCCATGTTCCAGCAGGCTTCACGGAACGCCTTGGGTACAGCCTGTAATGATTCCCTGCTGGCCACAATAACAACGGGCAGGGTCATTATTGCCAGGGTGAGGCTGGCTGACAGAATACTGGTACCAAAGCCGAAAAAGATTACGAAAGCACCCACACCGAACAGGGCGTGTACGATTGATGGCACACCGGCAAGATTGATGATTGCGAGGTTGATAATACGCGTCAGCCAGTTGTCGGGGGCATATTCACTCAAATAAATCGCCGCGGCTACACCTATCGGTACTGATACCAGCAGCGCCACTGCAACCAGCCACACGGTACCGAGCAATGCCGGGAAAATGCCACCCGCAGTCATGCCATCTGTGGGGCTGGTAAATAGAAAATCAATCGAGATAATACCGCCGCCTTTATAGATCAAAGTGCCAAGAATGATCATTACAGGCAGGATCAACAGTAACGTCATCATCATGAACAGAATCTGGAACAGTTTCTGTACTTTTTTATTGCGTTTGTTCAGTTCTGATATTTCAAACATTTATAACCCCCGGTTTAACCTTTGCGCACACCGCGCACGATCAAATCAGCCGACAGGTTGATCAAGAATGTAATAAGAAAGAGGAATATACCGATAGTGAAGAGCACGCCATAATGATCAGAACCGACGGCAGTCTCACCCAGCTCGGCCGCAATCGTGGCCGTGAGTGCGCGTACTGAATCAAAAATACTCGTCGGCATGTTAACCGAGTGACCGGTCGCCATTAATACTGCCATGGTTTCACCAAATCCCCTGCCTACACCAAGCAAGACGGCACCGAGCAGGCCGTTCTTGGCTGCCGGCAGTACAACTTTGAAAATGACCTGCCAGCGTGTGGCACCCATGGCTTCAGCCGCCTCACGGTAGCCATCCGGCACTGCCTTGAGCGCATCCTCGGCAATTGAGGCCATGATCGGCGCCGCCATCAATCCAAGTATGACGCCCGCATTGAGGATATTGAGACCTACCGGGACATCAAACACGTCGATAATCAATGGATTCATAATCGTCAATCCAATAAAGCCCCATACAACCGAAGGAATGGCAGCGAGCAGTTCGACCAGCACCTTGAGGTATTCACGGGTCTTGCCGGTGGCGAACTCACCGATATAGATGGCGGAGCCAAGTGCAAAAGGAATCGCTACAATCATCGCCAGACCGGTGACGCTGGCGGTACCGGCGATCAGCGCCAGGATGCCATACTCGGGATCATCCTCGTCACTCGGAAACCAGTATTCAGAAGTAAAGAACTCAACCACATCGAGGCGGTTGAATACGAAATCCATACCCTCGAGTGTGATAAAAACAAATATGCCAATAATGAAGATGATTGCGGAAATGCCACCAATGAAAACCACCAGCTGCATCGCCTTGTCGACATACCAGTCCATGGTGCGATTGTCGAATTCATCGTGAGACATGTTGTTTCCGCCCTGTTGCATTTATGCAGCATCCTCTCCACGCATCAACATCATCAGGTCTTTGATAAGTACGGATAGTTCACGATGAATACTTTCATAATCCTGTTCATTACAGGCGCAATCTACAGGTACAGATCCAAGCTTCCAGGTAAGTGCAGTTGTCTGAAATGGAATACTCTTTATGTATGATATTAACCGGTGCTTTGAGGCTGACAATAACATTGAATCTGTTAAGTTCTGCCGGTGTCAGGTCGTAGGCCTTGGGTTTGGCTTTCGATGTGTCCATACCATGTGAGTCCATAAAGTCAGACAGTCCGCCTGCCAGTGCCTTGGCCGGTTCATGACCTGCAGCACTGACATACTTGCCGCTTTCCGGGAAGTGTTTTCTGGCAACAGCTTCGGCAAGCTGACTCAGACAACTATTGTCGTCGTCGATGAACAATATCTGGTAAACCTTGCTGGCCTTGCCCTCGCCTGAGACGGTAAATATGGTTTGCTCGCACAGGTTCTTGGCCTGGTCGGCGATACGCTCCAGACGATGGTAGACAGAAAAAACAGCAAACCTCTCGATTAACGGCCATTGCGCCTGCTCATCCAGCAGTTCCTCGTAGAGGCCGGCGACCGTGTTATCGATCTGGGAAGCCATGGCTATAGTGCCCCTGGCGAGCTCCGCGTTGTCTTCATCGAATGAAGCAATAGACTGTTTGAGCATTAACTGGACTTCAGTTGCCAGCAATTCTATTCCCTGCGCAAGACGTTTGTCGGGTGATCCTTCGATGCGTTGCAGCTCACGACTGATCGTTACCGCATAATCGCCGATACGCTCGAGTATAATGTTGATACGAATGACCGAAGACATCAGGCGTAAATGCCCGGCGCTGGGCAGATGTACCGCAATGAAACGGTGACACAGGGTGTCGATTTCACGCATTTTGCGGTTGATCGGCCCATCCCCGAGGATGGTTGCACTGGCAAGATCCTGGTTTGCGGTCAGCAGTGCGTGAATTGAATTTTTTACCGCTTGCTTGACCCGGGTTGCCAGCTCGCTGACTTCACCGCGAATATTCTCCAGGTCTTTTTCCAGACGTTGTTCGTAATGGGACATGGCTGAACCTGCTTTCCACAAAATTAGATTAAATGTATCGTAACGATAGCATTCGCTACTGGCAACTAAATATACCCGAAATCAAATACCCGGATACAGGTTAAAACTGAATTAGCTGTAACCTGTATCCGGAATGTTTACACTTATTTACACACCACAGCTTTCATCGGTGCATAACCTTTTTTCTCGATAATGCATTGACCTGTTTCACTCATGATCCAGTCCATGTATTTCTTTATTTCGCCTTCAGGCTCACCGTTGGTGTACATGAACAGCGGGCGCGCAATCGGGTAACTGCGATCGACTGCAGTGGCAACACTTGGATTTACGCAGGCATTTCCATCCTTGCTGATACAGGCCAGCACGACATGATCTGTGGCATAGGCAAGACCGCTGTAACCAATCGCGCAGGGTGTTTTCTCAACCAGGTCAACAACATCTTTTGAGCCGTGCATATCGAGCGTACCGGAGCGATATTTGCCTTTCTTACCCAGCACGGCTTTCTGGAAATAGACATAAGTGCCCGAATTGTTCTGGCGACTGACAACAACCATTTGGTTGCCCTTGCAGCCGGGTACGGTAACACCCAGATCAGACCAGTTTTTTGCCTTGCCCTTGCGACCATAAATTTCCTTCAACTGGCTGATAGAAAGCTGTTTCATCGGGTTGTCCGGGTGTAGATAGACAGCCAGGGCATCGTAGCCGACAGTGTGCTCGATTGGATTCTGACCGCGGTCCTGTGCCATCTTGATTTCCCTGTCCTTCATCTTGCGGCTGGCATTGGCGATGTCAACGGTACCATTGATCATGGCAGCAATGCCGGTACCCGAACCACCACCTGAAACTGCGACGGCTACCTCAGGTGAGACAGTCTGATAAGCCTCGGCCCATGCCTGTGCCACGTTGACCAGGGTATCTGAGCCCTTGTTTTGTATGACGGTGCGCGCCTGTGCTGTCATAGTAGCTGCAAGCAGCGCAGATAACAGAGAAGATACAATAAATACTTTAATTTTCATTAAGTTAACCCCAAATGTATACGTTCGGGCCTGATGGCCTGCTGTGCATCCTAAACTGGTAATGTTACGAAAATATGACGGTTTGTAATATATATTACATTTTCTTTAAGATTTTATGCAGAACTTTTCTCAGATTCTATTTGTAGAGCGGAAGCAGCCGGGCTAGAGCGGAAACAGGTGAGACTTGACCTCCTCCCACATCGCCTTGTAACGAATTGCAGCGCGGCTGTGCGCAGCAAAATCACCAACCGGAGCGCGGTTGACGCCCATGCGCTCAACCTCGCTTGCATAAGGTATGTAACTATCCAGCACGCAAGGCATAAACGATGGCGGGTACTCGACAATCAGTCGGTGCATCTGCTTCCTGAGATCAACCATGGCAAAGAATGGCAGAATTTTCATGGAATCATAGTTTTGTTCCTTGAAAAATTTTTTAATTTGCTTGTACGTTCTGAGCGACAGGGTTGTCGGTATGGTGGGTACCAGCAATATATCAGCAGCAGCGAACACGCTCTCAGAAGCTGATGAGATGCTTGGTGGACAGTCGAGAAAAATATAATCGTATTCTTCGGCAAAGGGTTTTAACAGTTTGTTCAGACGTTGTTCCGGTTTTTTTGTCATTTCAACGAAGAAGTCCATATTTCTGTATGAAAAATCAGCCGGTAATAAATCCAGGTTTTCATAATCCGTTCCCTTGATGGCATCTTCAAGATCACGTTTGCCCTCTACCAGTTGCAGTCCACCCCCTTTGACTTTTGCCTTGATACGAAAGTAATAGCTTGCGGCGCCCTGTGGATCAAGGTCCCAGACAAGTGTATTTGCTCCGTCGAGTGAAGCCAGATACGAAAGATTGACCGTTGTCGCGGTCTTACCGACACCGCCCTTGATATTGTATATTGCAATAATTTTCACAACTTATGCTTGTCCCTTGCGAGCTTCAACCAACAGGTCCTTGAATTCGGCCTGGTTTTCCGCTGAAGAGAACAGTGCAAAACACTCCGCAAATCTGTTTCTTATCTTGGCCTGTCTGTGCTCTATAAAGTGCATGATCTGCTGGCACGCATCGTTAACATCGATCTCCGCACTCGCTTCAGTAAATTGTTTGATTATATTTGCATGAACATGCAAGTCATTGAATTCACCGAGGTTATCCTGTAGCTCTTTCAGTGCCCGTAATATTTCACGTATCCTCCGTGCTGGATAAAGGCTTTGGAAAAACTCCATCAGGTAACGCAGCTTTTTGCAGGTCTTGCGTAATTCATGCACTGCTTCGGCGGCAGATTCATTGGTAATTGTACCCCCCTCCTGCAATGCGAGTTGATACATGTTCCAGATAAGTTCATCTGCCAGTATAGATACAGCCTTGCCGGAGTTTTCGAGTGGCGGTGATGTCGGATCGGTAGTTTCAAGATAGTCACGCCATTGTTTAATATTCTGCCGATATTCTGCCGACTTTACAGTTTTGACAAATTTCTTCTGGGCTACTTCTCTTGAGTGTGCAATATATTGCTGCAGTGATCGCAACTGGAACTGCTCAGGCTTCTGCAGGTTTCGTTTATAGCTCTCAAGTTTCAACAGTAATACATCGAGATCTCTCACTGGATTGGTTAACTTACCCAGTTGAGAAAAGAATTTATTATATTTAGCGATCACGCCTTGTGGTAGAACCTTGCTGATTTGAGTATAGCGCTGAACGTGTTTTTCGTATCGTTACACGATAGTCGTGCATGAATTCTGTATCTCTACCCCTGATACAACCGGCGGTGTTTTGCTGCATTATTTCCAGTAATCGCAGCAGAATTTCCTTCAGTGCCAGTTCTGCTGACATATCCGGGTCGAGAAAGAGATTTAGCTTGGTGGTATATTCACTGGTACTCAGTCCCGATTCAGCCAGTGCAAGCTTCATCATGTTATCTTGAGCATCACGCAATTCCATTGGTTGAAAAAACGCTATAACCTGACTGAATTCATCCGCATAACCTTTTACAGGCTTGATTGTTATACGTTTGCCCAGAACAGTACCTGCACGAATTTTCGATGGAAAATACCAGTGTTCATCAAAGTTTATGCGCACCACTACCTTGTCATGATTATCAAGCACAACCAATGGCTGACGCTTTATCTTGATCTTGATGCGGGGCATGAGTTCACGCACAGCAATGACAGATTTCAACTGATTACGAAACTCGCATTTAGGTAAATCACTTGCCAGCTGCGGTATTTGCTTTAGTCCCAGCTGAATTTTTAAATCACTATCCTTGTCAGTACGCCAGTATATTCGGCGTGGACGGCCCTTCTTCATGCATCTCGAGCATGGCGCCATGGTTGTACAGGCGCCAGTCGAATGTATCGTAAAACACCCTGTAATCGACAGTCTCGGGCAGAACATTAACATAAAAATTATTTTGAAATGACGCTAGCAGTTCTGAGAAGCCTTTATCAACAGGTATTACAAGATCGAGTTGTTTATTCGGCATAAACAACCCGGCTGTATTGTGTAGTCTGGAAAATTGTCACGAGTAAACGTTACATCAAATAAAGTTTTTACAATTCTCAGGCAGAAACAACGCATCAAATCAAGATCTGATGCGTATCCAGCTGGTTAGCTTTCATTCAATACACGTTTATGGAAGTAAGTCAGCAACTTGGCACGTAGTTTTGACTGACGGTGCTTTGCCGCGGCAGTCTTTCGTTTCTGCGCAAGTTCGATGAATGTTTGTTGCGAGCTTAAAGTGGTTTCTGCCTCAGCAACATCTGCCCTCTGCGTGTAGTTTCCATCCGGCTGCATTTCCCAAACGTGTTTTTTACTTGATAGCTGGACATCAATTATGAGACGCAACTCCTGTCTGAGTTTTTCATCCTCTACCGGAGTGACTACCTCAACGCGACTTTCCAGGTTACGTGTCATTAAATCAGCGGAACCAATGTAATATTCCTCGTTGCCACCATTATGGAAGAAATAAATGCGTGCATGTTCGAGGAAGCGGCCGACGACACTGATGATGCGCACATTTTCACTGATACCGGGAACACCGACACGCATGCGGCATGTATCCCTGACGATCAGATCAATTTTTACGCCGGCTTGCGCCGCTTTATACAAAGCACGAGTGATATCGATATCTTCCAGTGCATTCATCTTGAATTGAATAAGTCCTGGTGTTTTATCCGTATGCAACGCCTGTTCCCGTTCGATTTTCTTCAACAGTGCCTTTTTGAGTGTATATGGCGCGGCCAGGATCTTGCGGTATGTCGGCGGTGGTGAATAGCCCGTCAGGTAGTTGAACAGCTCCGTCAGGTCCTGTGCGATTTCTTCATCACACGTCAGCAGACCCAGATCGCTGTATAGTCGAGCCGTACCGGAATGGTAATTTCCTGTGCCGATATGGGCATAACGGCGCAGCTTGTTGTAATCCTTGCGCACCACCAGTATTACTTTACTGTGAGTTTTCAGTCCAACTACGCCGTATGTGACATGTATACCCGCCTGCTCAAGACGTCGAGCCCAGCCGATGTTTGCCGCTTCGTCAAAGCGCGCCTTGAGCTCAATTAACACGGCTACCTGCTTGCCGTTTCTTGCTGCCTGCACCAATGAATCAATAATGCCGCCTTCAGATGAGGTACGGTACAACGTCATCTTTATCGCGAGCACCTTGGGGTCGGTACTTGCAGTGCGCAGAAAACGCTCGACGCTGGTGCTGAATGATTCATACGGATACTGGAACAGTAATGAGCCACGCTCACGAATAATATGAAAGATATTGCGTGAATCATGTGCCAGGCGTGTATGATCAATCGGCTTATGCGGCGGATCGAGTAATTCCGGAATATCCAGTGATGCGAGTTCAAACAGATCACGCATAGCCATGATCTCCTCGACCTCATAGACATCATTTTCTTCATCAAGACCGAGTTCAGCAGCCAGCATCCCCCTGTGTGTCGGATTCATGCCTTTACCCACCTGAAGACGAACAATCGGTGCGAAATGGCGATGGCGTAGCTCTGATTCAATCATTACCAGCAGATCATCAGCCTCTTCTTCCTCGGTTTCCACGATAGCATTACGTGTCACTCTGAACAGTTCGCAGGACAGGATTTCCATACCGGGGAACAGCCGATCCATATTGTTGGCAATAACGTCGTCCAGTGTCACAAAGGTGTAGTTGTCGTCAACCTTGAGAAAACGTGGCGCAATATCTTTGGTGACAGGAACCTTGACGCGCGCAATATGGTTCACACTGCCACCTTTATGACGCAAGGTAACGAGCAGGTTCAATGCCAGGTTGGATATGAACGGAAACGGATGACCGGGATCCATAGCCAGCGGCGTCAATAACGGAAAAATATTCTCGATAAAATTGTTTCGTTGTGCCTCTTTTTGTTCTTCAGACAGGGATACATATTTAACTTGCCTGATACCCTGCTTGGACAGCAATGCACGTACTTCTCGCAGAATGCGATTCTGTTCAATGTGAAGTTCCCTGACCTTTTCCTGGCATTCTGCAATCTGTTCTGCAGGTGTTCTACCATCAATGGTTGGTTCGCGCACACCGGCAGCAACCTGTTGTTTAAGGCCGCCGATACGTTTCATCTGGAATTCATCAAGGTTATTGCTGATGATTGCGAGATACTTGACACGTTCTAACAGCGGGGTATTGGGATCATCCGCCATGCTCAGTACACGACTGTTGAATTCCAGCCAGGTGAGCTCTCGATTGAGATAAAGCTCGGAACTATCGAAATCAATCTCTATGGCTGGAGGCTGCCCGGATTGACTTGCATTGTCGACATCAAATGCCGATGTTCTGCTCGATGGAAAATCAACAGTGTTCATAGATCCGCTTCCTGTCACCTTGCTATCAGACTGTGGTACGTTTGCCATGATTAAATTAACTCTTTTCATATGCTATAAGTATGAAATATAGCCTAATGAGAAAGTTTGACGGTTTTATTACCAATTTTCAATGATACGGATCAAAAGTACTGATTTCTCTTAAATAATCAAGTTACGGTCGTTCCGTAGCAAATATCACCAGGACCCAAGCACACGCATGAAATTCGCCAAAAACAAACACAAAAGCCACAATCGAAAAAAATCCCGGGAACCCGGCACGCTTGGCGCCAAAGCTGACAGGCATAAATTATATGAATTGTCCGTGCAGGATGTATCTCATGAGTATGATTTTATAAACAAAACTTATCGCAGCATCCGCGGTTATAACGCACACAAACTGAGGGAAGATTTTTGTGGCACGGCAAAAATGTGCTGTGAATGGGCCAGCAAGCGAGATAAGAATACCGCCGTTGGTGTCGACATTGACCCTGAAGTGCTGGCCTGGGGGAAAAAACACAATCTTGGCAAGTTGAAAAATGACGCCAGGAAGCGCATTACCCTGCTGCAAGAAAATGTAATGAAAGTGAAAACCAGGCCCGCACAGGTGATCCTGGCGATGAATTTTAGCTACCAGCTGTTCAAGAAAAGAGACATCCTGAGAAAATATTTCAAAAATGTCCAGAAATCACTGGCTAATGACGGTGTCTTTTTCCTGGATGCTTTCGGTGGCTATGAGGCCTATGCGGAGACGGAGGAAAAGACCAAGCACAAAAGATTCACATATGTCTGGGAACAGGAATCATATAATCCGATCACGGGTGATATGACCTGCCACATCCATTTCCAGTTTCCTGACAAGTCCCGCATAAAAAAAGCCTTTACTTACGAATGGCGCTTATGGACATTACCAGAAATTCGTGAGCTGTTAGAAGAAGCCGGATTCTCCAATGTAACAGTATATTGGGAAGGGACAGACGAAGAATCGGGAGAAGGTAATGGAATTTATTCTCCATCACTTCACGGAGATGCAGACCCGAGCTGGGTATGTTACCTGACGGCCGAAAAGTAGCACACTACCAGAGTGAAAATAACATCACCTACTAGAGAAATCGAGTTCAAGTTTGCGGTACAGGGCAAACAGGCATTTGCAGATCTTATAAAGCATCTGAAATTGCCTGAATCAGTACTTGATAACACTGCCATACAGACAAATCACTTCTTCGATAGCCAGTCACATTGCCTGCATAAACAACATCTCGCCATCAGGTTACGTGAAGAAAAACACAACCACTGGCTGACAATCAAGGGCGCAAATCTGGTGGAGAAAAGTGAAAACAGCATTCTTACAGACCGCATTGAAGAACAGGTTGCTTTATCACGTGAGGATGCGCAGGCGCTACTGCATGGAACGATTTCACCGCAACGGATAATCGAAGACAAATTTGAAGATAAAGCAACTTCATTGTTACATATGATAGAAACTACCTGCAACAAGCAACAGCTGGCCCACGTAGGCATGTTCAGCAATGTACGTATTGTTCTGCCTGCAGTCGCATTAGCTGTGGCTGATAGCACAGAAACAATCGAGTTTGAGCTCGATACCAGCACCTTCCCCAACGGCAATATCGAGTATGAAATGGAAGTCGAGATTAGCCCACACAGCGATGCAGCGAGCATAGAAAATGCACTTGTCGAGCTGTTACACCAGGCGGGTATTGCATGGCATCCAGCACCAGGCAAGGCACAACGCTTTTACGCGGCTATAGACAACTGAGCCGGTTTTAACTTGATAGCGGATTTGAATAAGAAGATGAACCGCAGAGGCGCAAAGCACGCAAAGTAAAATGAATTTACTCTCGCAGAGCACGCAGAGAAAAACGATATATTTAATGAAAAACAGGTATTACCTATGCGTCTCTGCGAGAAAAAGGGTATTACACCTCCTACATAGGCTGTTTCCGCTTATACGAAAATCGACAACAAATGTCAGATCAAGTCTGAACTACTACAGCTAATGCTGCCAGGTGGACACACCGTGTCAGGTTTTATTTACCCCGACCCAGGGTTAGTACTAACAAAATATGAAATTATCTAATGCTATGTTCACCAAATCTAGAGACACACACAAACAAGATTTTCTCAGCGCCTCAGCGCCTCTGCGGTTAAACATCTTTAACGGTTAGCCTGTTCTACCAGACCTGACGTTAACCAGTACATGTGGTAACAGTTTAGACCGCAACTGATTCAACTCAGATGAAAGGCATTACCAGCTCATATAGGCAAAACCCTTTTCCTGCAACAGCATAATGTCATCAACTCCTATGGGAACCACCCTGGCGAAGTCCAGCAAGTCCTGTTCTGTCCAGCCAAGTGACTTCATGGTATTTCCACAGGCATGGAAGGCAACACCATAATCACTTAACGAACTCGCTCGTTGCTGTTGACGATGACTGATCGCCCTGCCAGGCCTTTTACCCAGTAAATGGAGCCCTGGCCCGAATGCCGCCACGATCAGTTCGATGTCATCGCCGTATTTGCGTAGCATTTCGCCACAGGAGAAAAGTATATGATCGAGGTATTCAGCATCGGCACTGTTACATTGATATACCAGCTTGTGTGCTGACGCATCTTCAAAATGTGTTTCGGTGTGATGAGCATGTACTGTCTTTGCAGCCATTCCTGCACCGAACAGCCCCGCCAGTCGCAAGATGTTTCTTCGAAATTTATCTGGTTTTTCCATTTTTATACCCTCAATTGCCTATGATAGCGTTTTTAAAGGGTATACCTTCAGACTAAGACCCCTGCCTGGCCTGGAATGCCTCATGCTTGAAGATTATGCCCCTTGCAGACTCATATTGTTCATTGCTGATCTTGCCTACGTCCCTGATACGCCGCAAGTCCTTCAGTTCGCCAACCAGTCGCTGATGCATAGTCAGCTTTTCCTGCCCCTTTTCAATATGCATCCTCAAATGTTGTTTAAATGCATCAAATTCCTTGTTGCCGGGCTTATGATTGGATACTTCAAAAAGTGGGATATTGCCAATAAAGCTCTTGTATATCAGCTTGTCCTGAGTCTGATAATAAAATATCAACATTGATATCATGCTGAAGGTCCCCAGCAACACGCCCACGATTACTATGTAGTCTGCCTTGAATTGTGTAAACAGGCCAACATAGATTAACAACATTGCCCAGATGATGGTCGCAACAGCAGTACTGAGCCAGTTCCAGGCAACCGAACATTCACGATCAGGCTGCGTGTTGATATAACTGAGGTTGATACGATTTTTTTTATTATCTTTATGCCTGAATGATTTAAGCGTGTAATAGAGCTGAGTGTCATTGAATATCTTGAAGCTGCGTTTTACCCCCTTGAATCTCTGCTCCTGCACATATTCGAAGTTGATATGTTCAGGCTTCAAATGTGCATCATCATCCGGCACGGAAGAAAGTGTAATTTCCATAATACCGTCTTCATTGCGACCAGCTTCATCGCTCATGTTCATACCTCGATTAGATTTTGTGTAGATTATGTATACTAATGTGTCAGCAAGGGTTTGAATCCAGCATGTGTATACATGTGTATAACTGTATATATTTAGAAGATATACCGGTTATTTCCAGTCAAATTGCCTGATTATCTACGCTGATAGCCGATTATTATCAGCACGTTTATTATATTATTAGATGCTTATTTGCTTTAATTTATAATTTTTTGACACATACACCGTATTTTTAATCAGTAAGTTAGTAAAGACTATTTCAATTAATTCTAGTAAAATGCAGCGATTAAATATTGCAGAAATATTAACCTTACAATTGATTACTTGATTTAATCTATTCAAGCCGGTAAATATAGCCTGCAAATAACTATAAAATTTAAGCAACAAGTTACTAACTGAACAAAAATTTATATTTGCGAGGGAGCACAATGATGAGTACGGCCACGAAACAGCCACCACATGACCGCCGAGCGCGTACCAGAAAAGAAATCAAGCAGCTGATTGCTGAACGCAATAGTGTGCTTTCCCAGTATTACAACCTGGCCAGTCATGCCGACCAGAAACCTGAAAACGATGAAGAGACACTGGAATTACTCCAGGAGTTCTGCCAGGACCTTGTCGATTATCTGGCAACCGGACATTTCGAAATTTACCGTCGAATCGAGGAAAAGGAAGAGCGCCGCTCAGAAATTGTGCAACTTGCTGACCAGATCTTCAACAGGATTGCAGAAACGACTGCGGTAGCGGTGGCATTTAATGACCTTTACGATACCTCGGAAAGCTTCAACCCTGAAGTACTGAAACAGCTACCCGAGCAACTGTCTAAACTGGGTGAAGAGCTGGCTACTCGAATTGATCTGGAAGACAGATTCATCAATACCCTGCTTTCATTAGGCCAGGGATCCACCAAAGCAACAGCTGGCGCCGCCTAGAATAGAGCTGGCGCCGACTGCAATTTAGACTGGTTTAGCCAGTGCCTGGTTAAAGCCTGCAACTGGCCAGTTTGTCGCTGCTCCTGGCCAGGCACCAGCATTTATGCGCCGGTTTTCTTCGATAATCCTCCGTGGTTGTCATGCGCGTGATGTCCTTGATTGAATATTCCTCGAGCTGCTTGTGATCAAGCTTGAATCCACGTGCATTAGTGGAAAAAATAAGCACACCGTCGTCCTCGAGCAAAGCCATTGTCTGTTTAACCAGCTCAACATGATCCCTTTTGATATCAAGTGTATGGTCCATACGTTTAGAATTTGAAAAAGTAGGCGGATCAAGAAAAACCAGTTGATAGCGCCTGCCCTCCTGTGTTGCATCATGCAGCCACTTGAAACAATCTTCACGGATAAATTCGTGCTGCTTGCCACTTAAGCTGTTCAGATTGAGGTTGTCCTGTGCCCACGCGAGGTAGGTATTGGACATATCTACAGTTGTCGATGAGCAGGCGCCGCCGGCAACAGCATAGACAGTAGCTGTGCCGGTATAGGCAAACAGGTTGAGAAACGATTTACCTTGCGCAATATTTGAAATCAGCTTGCGTGTTATTCGCTGATCCAGAAACAGGCCGGTATCAAGATAATCACACAGGTTTATCTTGAAGCGCAGCCCGTTTTCATAGGCTATCGACGCTTCCATTGATTCATCTTGTCGCGTGTACTGATCAGCACCACTTTGTTTCTTCCTTGTTTTAACGATGATTTTACTTTTATCGATCTGCAGAACCTTTGCTATGATAGCTATCGCGTCATTAAATCGCACGAATGCTTTCACTGCATTAACCGTTGCAGGCGGCTCATACTCCTGTAGATGAACCCGGTCCTCGTATATGTCTATGGCGAAGGCGTATTGTGGTATATCTGCATCATATACCCGGTAACAACTGATATTCTCCTTGCGCAACCACCTGGACAGGTGCTTTATGTTTTTTGCCAGGCGGTTGGCAAACATTTCTGCTTCTTCACTGGATTCCGTTTCAGTAGTTGTTGAATCAGGCTTCTCAGGTAATGCTTTAGTATCATGCAGGCGATACTGGTACAGGGTACATTTGAGTGCGCCATTGTATAGCGTGTTTTTATGATGTGCGCGTAAGCCGAAATATCTTGCGAGCTCATGACTGGCGGTAAATAGTGCAACATTCCAGCCGGGAAACCGGCTTTTTAATATTTTTGCCAAGATCATAATACAGGCTCTTCAACTCGTTGAGATCACCGATCCGCTTTCCATACGGTGGATTAGTAACTATCAATCCCGTTAATTCACCTATATCCGATATAACATCGACTGAATCAGCCTGCTTGATTTCAATCTTGTCCTCGAATCCGGCTGCCTTGATATTTGCTCTGGCTATACCAGCAACCTTATACGATTTTTCAATACCAATCAGTCTGGGTACCCGGTTCCTGTTTGCATCGGCAATCTGCCTGGCTTCATTGTGTATTAGATCCCAGGCAACAGGGTCATGACGTTGCCAGTTAATAAACCCGAAGTAGTCACGCAAAACGCCCGGTGCCATTCCCGCTGCCATGTATGCCGCTTCCACTAACAGCGTCGCAGAGCCGCACAGCGGATCGATTAGCGGTCTGTTTTCCAATGCCAGCTTTGGCCATTGCGCACGCAGTAATATTGCTGCAGCGAGATTTTCTTTAACCGGGGCTGATCCAGCCTGGTGTCGATAACCGCGTTTGTGTAGCGGATCACCGGATAAGTCGAGGTATAGTGTACAGCTTTGCCTGTCGATGTAGGCATTGATACGCACATCCGGCTGTTCGCGTTTGACATCCGGCCTGTGGTTGTACTTCTGCATAAACTGGTCAGCAATAGCATCCTTGATTTTCAGTGTGGCGAAATGGCTATTATTAATTTCATTATGAGAAGTATTGACGTCTATGGCAAAACTGCCATCGGATGTTAAATGACTACTCCAGTCAATGCTCTGCACACCCTGATATAGATCGTTATGATCAGAGACGTTAAATTTATCCAGTTGTAACAGTACCCTGCTTGCAACCCTTGACCATAAACATAGCCGGTAGGCAATATTCAGCTCACCCCGGCAAAAGACACCGCCATGTGATGTGCTGACGCCTGTAAGGCCCTGCTGTTTACATTCCTCGGCAAGCAGATCCTCCACACCTTTCGGGCATGTGGCAAACAGTGTTAAATTCTGATCCACTTCAGTATTTCCTGAATTACACAAGCGCTGTCATGCTGTTACGAATCAGCAGCGAGTACGATCTTGACTCTTTCGAGGTCTTCAGGTGTATCCACACCATGACCGGGCATCGATTCGGCCTTTGCAACGTGGATCTTCATACCGTGCCACATTAACCTGAGTTGCTCGAGCTTTTCTGCCTGCTCCAGTTCACAGGGTTTCATCGTATGAAATGCCTTAAGCAAACCAACTCTGTATGCATACAGACCAATATGGCGTTTATACACAAGATTGCCAGGCGCTGTGTTATCCGCATCGCGCATATACGGTATAACCGAGCGGCTGAAATACATGGCAAAACCATTTTCATCAGCAACCAGTTTGACCATGTGTGGATCACTCGCATCTTCATGCGAAAGATCGGTATAAAGCGTGGCACAATCAGCTTGTTTGTTATTAATCAGGTTAACCGCGACCTGGTTAATTATTGCTGGTGGCATTAGCGGTTCATCGCCTTGTAAATTGACCACTACGGTCTCGTCAGACCAGCCGAACTTGTCAACGACTTCTGACAAACGGTCAGTACCTGATGCATGTTCTTCAAGCGTCATACAAACGCTTGCACCGAAATCTTCGGCAGCCATGCCAATAATGGCGCTGTCCGTCGCGATAACGACTTCACTGGCGTCTGTGTTTGATGCTGCTTCATAAACACGCTGGATCATGGGTTTACCATGAATATCCGCCAATGGCTTTCCTGGAAAACGGATGGATTCATAGCGTGCAGGAATTACAATTTTGAAATCTTCAGTCATTATCAGGGTCGTTCGTGCATGGTGAAGTGTAGATTATTTATCTTCCACGGGAAGCTGCCTGGCATCCATTTCAAGTAATACTGGTACACCATTACGCACAGGGAATGCCAGCTTGTCATAACTGCATTCCAATTCCGCGTTTCTTTTATTGTAACGAAGTTTGCCTTTGCATAGCGGACAAACCAGTATCTGAATCAATTTGTTATTCATCGGCATTGATTTATTAAAGTAATCAGGTCCTCACCCAGCTGGTCCGATATTGTTGCGCTCACAGGCACAATCCAGGCATTATCCAATACAACACTGGCCAATTGAGGTTGCGTGCATTTTACCGAATCTTTTTCTGTCATAAGGATCGGTCTACCATCTGCAAAATCAAAATCGTCGGCAGTATAGACATGATGGTCTGGAAAAACATGCTCGATGTAATCCAGCCCCCGGTTACGTAGTTGATCGAAAAACCTTTGCGGGTGACCGATACCTGCCACCGCATGGACTTTTTCACCTGCAAACGATTGCAGTGTCCTTGTTACACCTGTCTGAAGGTTTACCACATCCCCGGTTTGCAGATAGAAACAGTATTTATCGTCAGTATTGCCGTGTCGTACAACCATGTTGACCTTGTTGAGCCTCGACACCGGTTCACGCAATGGACCGGCAGGAATACAATAACCGTTGCCAAAATTTCGTTGTGTATCGACGACAGCAATTTCGATGTCTCTTTTCAGTCGATAATGCTGCATACCATCATCACTAAGCACAATGTCACATTCATTCTCGGCCAACAACTTCGTTGCAGCAGCGACCCTGTCACTGCCTATGACCACGGGACAGGCTGTGCGTTTTCTGATCAGCACGGGTTCGTCACCATACGTAGCAGCGTCATTAGTTGCAACTGAACGTTCGCCAGTTATGGCTGCGCCATATCCGCGGCTGACAATACCTGGGTGGAAGCCACGCTGAAGCAGATATTCACTTAGACCAATTAACAGTGGAGTCTTACCTGTTCCGCCAACAGTGATATTACCTATAATGACGACCGGAACTGGCATCGCGTAAGTGGACAGCAGGCCTTTGGTATAAAGGAATCGACGCAACATCGATACTGTACAAAATAACCAGGATAGTGGTAACAACGCCCAGGCTACCGGATTCTGGCTATACCAGTAATGGTCCAGTCTTTTCATCAGGACTGATTGACAAACTGCAACTGGTGCAATGCAGCATAGTGGCCGTTATGATCGAGCAACTGTTGATGGCTACCTGTTTCAACGACCTTACCTGCATCGAGCACAACAATTTTGTCCGAGTTCTCAATTGTTGAAAGCCGGTGCGCAATAACCAGGGTTGTTCTGTTGGCCATCAGCTGTTGCAGTGACGACTGGATAAATCTTTCAGATTCGGTATCGAGTGCCGAAGTCGCTTCATCCAGTATCAATATCGGAGAATTTGCGAGTAATGCACGGGCTATTGCAATGCGTTGCCGCTGACCACCCGAGAGCATGAGTCCGCGCTCACCTACGACGGTCTGGTAGCCATGTTTAAGATCCCTGATAAAGTCATCGGCATAGGCTGATCTGGCAGCCTGTTCAATCTGGCTGATGTCAGCATCGCGCATAGATCCATAGGCAATATTGTGCGCAACAGTATCATTAAACAGCACCACGTCCTGGCCAACAAACGCAATATGGCTACGCAGATTTTCGAGCTTGTAATCACGAATATCACGCCCATCAAGTGTAATCGAACCTTGTGTTACATCATAAAGCCGTGGTAGCAGGTTGAGTAAAGTCGACTTGCCACTGCCCGACCTGCCAACGAAAGCAATGGTCTCGCCGGCCCTGATATCGAGATTGATATCATTCAGTGCCGCTTGCTTAGCTGTTTTATAATGGAAACCAACATGATTGAACTCAATGTTTCCAGCAACGTTATCAGCGGTAAAGGTTCCAGTATCCTGTTCATTTTCACGGTCAATTAGCTTGAATACACTTTCAGCAGCAGCAATTCCCCGTTGCAGATCAACATTCACATCAGCCAGCCTTTTTACCGGGCCGAAAAGAAAAGTCAGAGAAACCATGTAGGACGCAAAGGTACCGGGAGTAATAATACTCATCGACTCCTCCATGGTGACGAGATATATAATAACCGCCAGTCCAATTCCAACAATCAGGCGAATTGTCGGGGTGCTGAGTGCCTGTGTTGCTATCATGCGCATGTTCTGTCGACGGTTTTGATCATTGATTCTTTCGAACTGTGATTCTTCGTACTCGCGCCCGCCGAACACTTTCACTATGATTTGTGCCTTTATTGATTCTTCAACAATTCTCGACACGTCACCAATACTGCCTTGAATACGCCTGCTCAGTTTTCTGAACTTTTTGGTTACATAGCTGATGAGCAATGCAATCAATGGACCTGTAGTGAGCAAGATCAGCGTCAATGGCACACTTAGATAAAACATCCATGCCAGCAGTCCGATTACCGTAAATGTGTCGCGTATAATTATCGTAATTGCCTTGGTTGCTGCATTGGCAACCTGCTCCACATCGAAGGTAAACTTGGAGATTATTTCGCCACTGGTTGCATTGTCATAAAAATATTTGGGTAGCAGCAGGATCTTGCCAAACATTTGTTGCCGCAGTTCCATGATCACCTTGCGCCCAACCCAGCTGATACAGTACATGGAAATGAACATTGCAAACACTCGAACTACAAATATCCCAATAAGTATCAGGGGAAGTTGACGTATTGTTTCAATGTCCCGGTTTACAAAACCATCATCCATCAATGGCTTCATATAGGCCGCAATCGCCGTGTCCGTACCGGCAACCAGAATCATACCAACGATTGAAATTGCAAAGATTCCCCAGTGTACAAAAGCAAGCGATAGCAATCGCCTGTAATATTGTCCCACATCAGAATGTTCGCTCGGTCCCGTGCTCATCACTTGATAAATGAATTAGATTATTTAGTTTCAACTGTTGCGATTGAAAGTCGTGTTAGTCCCAGCTGTGAAGCCGCGTCCATTGCCCTGACAACTGATTGGTGAGGTGTTTTGGCGTCTGCCCTAAGAACCAGTGATACATCTTTTCTGTCAGTCACTGTTTTTTGCAGGGCGGTTTTGAGTGTTTCCAGAGTCGTATTGACGACCTGGCGATCATTAATATAGTAGTTACCCTTTGCATCTATGGACAAAACAACCGGATCCTCCTGTTGCTGCGCCATCTTTGCACTTGCTTCAGGTAACTCGACTTTGAGTTTTGCATGGCGATCAAAGGTCGTGGATACCATGAAAAAAATCAACAGCAGAAATACCACATCAATCAATGGCGTCAGATTAACATCGACCCTTTCGTCACTTCTGTCAGGCCTGAGGTTCATGCTGCCTGTTCACGGCTTTTGTGGATGACATCGACCATCTTGATAGCTTCTCGCTCGATTTCGACCACGATGGTATCAACACGGCGCCTGAAATAACGATAGAAAATCAGGCTAACGATAGCAACCGACAGACCCGCAGCGGTAGTAATCATTGCCTGTGATATGCCATTGGCCAGTACCGCGGGATTGCCTACGCCGTGCGTGGTAATGGCAGTAAAGACCTTGATCATGCCAACAACGGTGCCGAGCAGACCCAGCAGGGGTGAAATCGAAGCGATGGTACCGAGTGGATTCAAAAAACGTTCCAGTTCATGCACGACTTCACGACCGCGCTCTTCAATACTCTCCTTGATGCGCTCGCGTTTATATTGCCTGTTGTTAAGGCCTGCGGTCAGCACCTTGCCCAGTGCGGATTGCCTGCCGACTTCTTCTATCTTCGAGGCTTCCAGCTTGCCTATCTTGATCATGTGCCAGACAGAAGCAACCAGGTGTTTGGGTAGTACCTTTTCACGCTGCAGGCTCCAGAATCGCTCGACAATGATTGAAATAGATATGACAGAACAGAGAATTATTGGCAGCATCAACCAGCCGCCGGATTTTACCAACTCAAACACATCCCACCTGTTTTCATTATGTTTATAGTTATCAGAGGGCAAGGCCCGTTTAGCGGCCTATGATACTTGAAATTAGTCATCTTGGCGAAGCTTCGGCGCTATGTGATTCCAGTATTTTCCGTGTTTTTCCCGGTAACGCTCAGCTGCAGCAATGCCAGTCACAGGATTAACCACAATGCTGATCGCGCCAGTGCGCCCCGTCATGTACATTTCTGTATTACGCCCGGCATAACGTTGCACAACCTCGCTGTGCGGAAAGTTATAACGATTACGATAACCGGCAGCATATATCACGATTTGCGGTGACACCGCCGCGATGAAATCCTTGCTCGAGGAGCTTTTGCTGCCATGATGCGGGGCGATCAGGATATTCGCCTTCAGCCTGTGTTGATGTTGTCGTAACAGCCTGTTTTCAACCTGTTTTTCTATATCGCCGCCGATCAGTACCGAGCCACCCTGAGCCTTGATTTTGAGCACACATGAACGGTTATTAGAGGAAGAATACGCTGCATCATCGGGATGTAGCAGCATAAATTCAACACCATCCCACTGCCACTGCTGGCCAGCCCTGCACAGATTGCGCGTCGCCGCAGGCAACTGGTTGATTCCCTGCCCCAGCACCGGCGTATCCGGATAAGCCTCGAGCAATGATGCTGCACCGCCAATATGGTCACCATCACCGTGACTGATCAGCAGCAGATCAATCTTCTCTATACCCTGATGTGTAAGGAAAGGTTGTATTACCGCTGCGCTGCTGTCCAGGCTATCACTGAAACGCGCTCCCGTGTCATAGACCAGGCTGTGGGAATGGGTGCGAACCACGATAGCCAGTCCCTGCCCGACATCAAGTATGTTCAGCTCATAGGCGCCGGCTGGCGGTGGCTGCGGCTGCCAGGTAATTGCCGGTATCAGCAGTATCACCCCCGCTGCGCGCCAGTAAGCCATGCGCGGTGCAAGCATAATACCAACACCAGCCAGTGCCAGTAATGTCATCAGCACATCGGGTTGAGCTTTCACCCAGTGCGAGTAAGGCGCATCGGACAGCCATTGCAATACTGGCCAGATAAACCGGAACAGGTAGTCAACTGCAGAAAACGTGGCTGCAGCGACAGTGTCTGCCCATGGCAGCAGCAACAGACCGAGCAAGATGAGCGGTACCACCAGCAAGCTGACATACGGCACCATGACTAGATTTGCAATGGGCGATACCAGCGAGGTTTGCTGAAACAAAAACAACGACATGGGGAATAAAGCCAGCGCTATGACGAGCTGTAGCCATATCCATTTCAGCCAGCGTGATTGCGCCGCTGGAACTGTGAGCACATGAAATATGACGGCAACAGCAACAAACGAGAACCAGAATCCGGCTGCCAGGATCGATACCGGATCCCAAACAAGTACCAGTAGCAATGCAATAGATAGTACATCCATGGGGCGGGATGTACGTCTGCACAACGAGGCGCCAGCCACGCAGATCAACATCAGCAAAGCCCTTTGAGTCGGTATGGCAAAACCAGCCAGCATCGCGTAGATCAATGCAACCATGACAGCGCCTAGCATTGCGGCATGTTGTACCGGAAACAAAAGCATCAATCGGCCTGGGTACATCCTCCGGCACAGCCAGTAACCAAAGGCTGCCGCGAGACCAATATGCAGACCCGAAATAGCCATCAGGTGATTGGTTCCGGTATTGATCAAGACATCCCATTGCGGTGCTGCTATTGCGGAACGGTCACCGACTGCAAGTGCAGTAACGAAACCTGCAAACACCGAGTCATCCAGCATCGATGTCAGGCTTTCGGCAATGTCTTGCCTGGTGGCTGCGGCATCGAAGTAAGCACTGCTGTGCAGCTTTTGATTGAGTTGGCTTTTGCGGACATAGCCGGTGGCGTGGATGCCGTTCTGGAACAGCCAGGCTTCATAATCAAAACCACCGGGATTCATAAAGCCATGTGGCGGCTTCAAGCGCACCTTGAATTGCCAGGTGTCGCCCGCGCGCACAGGCTCGCCATAGTACCAGCTGAGTTTCAGTCTTTGAGGTAGCGCTGCTGAATAATTATCGGCGTTGAAATCCTCTATTTCCACGATAAATCGCTGCACAGTTTCACTCGTAAGCGGAATGTCATCTATCCGTCCCGTGATGACTATGTCGTCACCGGCGAGCTTCTCGGATAACACGTGCTGGAGATAAGATGAGGCATGATATTGTGCCCAGCACATTCCGAAAACAAACATGACTGGCACACGGCAGATTTTTCCAAACGTATTACGTCTGTTAGTGAAGCCGAACGCCAGTATCAACAACAGAGCAAGATATAAACCATTCCCCGGTAATTCGCGGAATATAGTGAGGCTGAGAATGCCAGCCAGAAACGATAGCGCAAGAAGAAACATTCCCTGTTCCTGTATGATGATGGCAGAATCCAGTAAGCCTGACGAGTTTGCCTATAATTTGAATTAAGACCATAATTTACGCTGATTACATTTAGAACACATCCTGATTGAGCCAGTAACACCGTCTAGCCGCTATAACACCCACCACCACTGTCTGATGCCACGCAAATTCTTCAAACGCTTCATGCCCAGCCATACCGAGATCAGGCAACACAGGTACCTGCAGATATTTGGTAACTTATTGCATGAACCCAATTTATGGCACATCAACCGGCGATCAATGGCTGGCGCCTTCGCCGTCGGCCTGTTCTTTGCCTGGGTGCCGATGCCATTCCAGATGGTCATGGCTGCAGCAGCTGCCATTGTTTTCCGCACCAACCTGGCACTCTCAGCCGTATTGGTCTGGGTTAGCAACCCGGTGACCATCACGCCAATGTTCTATTTCGCCTACCTGGTGGGTACCTGGGTGATTGGTGAACCACCACAGGAGTTCGAGTTCCAGCTTTCGTTCGAGTGGCTGACCAGTGAATTAACCAGCAGCTGGAAGCCTTTTTTGACCGGCTGTTTCATACTCGCGAGCAGCAGTAGTATCATAGGGTATTTCACGGTCAGCCAGTTCTGGGTTTATGCCGTCCGAAAACAACGCTCCAAACGAAAAGGCAATCCACTATGATGATCTGGAAACCGCATGTGACCGTTGCAGCGATCGCTGAAAAGGACGACAAATTCCTCATTGTAGAAGAGATGGTCGATGGTCAGATGGTTTACAACCAGCCTGCTGGCCATCTGGATTCAGGCGAAAGCCTGATCGAAGCAGTCATACGTGAGACTTTCGAAGAAACTGCCTGGACATTTCAACCGCAAGCGCTGGTCGGGATTCAATTGTGGCGACATCCTGTTCATAGTGAATCCTATCTGCGCTTTTCATTCTGCGGCTCCTGTTACGAGCACCAGAAGAACCACACACTGGACCATGGTATTGAACAGGCGGTTTGGCTAAGCCGTGATGAGCTGGTGGACAATAACCATAAACTACGCAGCCCCATGGTATTACGCACCATTGATGATTATCTGGAAGGCAGGCGCTACAGTCTAGACATCCTCGAAAACATAGCTTCCGACTTCGGCCTCTAAACACAAGCTCAAGATCACATGTCAGCACAGAAAATCATGGTCGGCATGTCCGGCGGAGTCGACTCTTCGGTTGCAGCCATGCTGCTGCTCGAGCAGGGCTGCAAGGTCGAAGGCCTGTTCATGAAAAACTGGGAAGAAGATGACGATGCAGACTATTGTGCTGCTGCACAAGATCTCGCTGATGCCCAGACTGTGTGCGACAAACTGGGTATTACATTACACAGCGTCAATTTTGCCAGCGAATACTGGGACCGGGTGTTCCGGCATTTTCTGCATGAATACAGCGCCGGTCGCACGCCTAATCCGGATATTCTGTGCAATAAGGAAATCAAGTTTCACGCATTCCTCGATCACGCACTAACGCTGGGCGCTGACAAAATTGCCACCGGCCATTACGTGCGAACGCGTAGACTGGACGCACATACACAACTACTTCGCGGTGTAGACGATAACAAGGATCAGAGTTACTTCCTGCATGCATTGAGCGAAAACCAGCTTGAACACGCCCTGTTTCCACTCGGTGAACTGCCCAAGCACGAGGTACGCGAGATTGCGCGCACACACCAGCTGGCTACCCATGATAAAAAAGACAGCACCGGTATCTGTTTTATTGGTGAAAGACGTTTTGATACCTTTCTGCAACGCTATCTGCCCGCCAGGCCAGGCAGCATACAATCCGATGCAAGCGAGACCCTGGGCAGGCACAATGGTCTTATGTATTACACCATGGGCCAGCGCAAAGGCCTGGGTATCGGTGGCCTGCACAATGCCGATGAAACGCCCTGGTATGTGGTTGACAAAGACCTGGAGCATAACATTCTCATCGTTGCCCAGGGACAGGATCACCCTCGCCTGTATCACAACACACTGGAAACCAGCCATATCCACTGGATTAATGGCAGTGAATCAGCAGTGAGAACATGCACGGCAAAAATACGCTACCGCCAGGCGGACCAGCAATGCCGCATACAAAGCCCGTCAAAAGATAGACGCATCATTCATTTCGATCAGCCACAACGCGCAATTACACCGGGGCAGTCGATTGTGTTCTACCAGGATGAGGTATGTCTTGGCGGTGGTATTATCGAGACCATGTACAACGTGTAACTGAACTCAATTTCGATGACTTGGGTTAATGCTTTTTTTACCGCAGAGGCGCGGAGACGCAGAGTTTAATACCTCAATGAATGTTCGAAAAGTCAGATTTTATCAGTTGAGGCAGAATCCAGCGCCTTGCCTTGCAGCTATTGCAAAACATGACTCAATCCATACTAACAAGACCTTGCGGCCTGGCTTTCGCTAGAAAGATTGAACTGCGCAATGCTGCAGGATTTCAACCACAATATTCATATTTCCTCTGCGTCTGTGCGCCTCTGCGGTCATTCGAATCATTTGCCATGGATTCAGCGTCTATGTGGCAAAATACACCGATGAAACATACCAAACGTGACATAACGCTCGCCCTTGCCGGTGTTTTTCAAACCGCCTCGCTGGTCAAACAAATAGCCAATACCGGTCTGGCAAACAGTGCAGTGGTCGAAGCCAGCCTTGAAACCCTGTTTAAATTTGATGCCGTCGATGTAGAGGATGTGTATGGCGGCGTATCCGGTGTCAGTGCCGGTATACGCGAACTCAACAAACAACTCGGTTCCACCAAGGGGGAGCGTGATATTGAAATAACGCGTTATGTTATTTCACTGCTGACTCTGGAGAAAAAGCTGTCGGCCAACAAGGTCATGCTCGAACAAATCGCCACTACGCTCGACAGCATCAAATCAGGTCTCGATTATTTCTCGTTAATGCATGAGAACACGATACTGAAAATCGGTCAGCTGTACAAGGACACCATCAGCCACCTGAGTCCTCGTATTATTGTGAGTGGCGAACAACTGCATTTAAGCAATGAAACCAACGCCAGTCGCATCAGGGCGCTGCTGCTGGCCGGTTTACGTTCGGCTATATTATGGCGTCAATGTGGAGGCTCACGATGGTCGATCCTGTTCAACAGAAAAAGCTTTGAAAACGAAAGCACGCTGCTGCTACGTGAATTGTAATCGTGTTCGCGCAGGCGACATCTATGCTGTTATCCGCCAGTCATGATTATGCTGTTATTTTGTATGTTGAGACGCGAGTCAATACGCATGAGCATGCCGGCAATCGCAATTGATCAGACCACAACGAAAACGGTCCAGCCCCAGCCGCCAGCGGGATTGAGCACAGTAAAGGGCGCGCAAGGCCCGACGATACATAAAGAATAATTTATTAATTACAATAAGTTATATAATTTACTTAAAGTCAGTTATATTTTCTGCGTGCTCTAGTCTTGCTATGGGTCTTTTGGCCTATGCCTGATGCCAATGCTTGCATTGTTAGTCACTGGCATAACGTGACTGTTGAGCTAACGGGTACATAATACTGATTGACCGCATACTTGCCCTGGCTGCCAGGCACGTATAACGCTTATTTAAAATTTGCCTGTTTTGCCTTGTGCAGCTTGCTGTAAGCTTCGAGTAATCTGTTATGCAGATGAAAACCGTGCAGGCTTAAACCGGGACTGTGCAGGCCATGAAATACATCCCTGCCGTCTACAATTTCAATGCCGTTTTTCACTGTTTCTTCACCATACATTAGTGACAGGCTGTTACTGTAATCTTCAAATTCACGTCTGTCGTCGTGCTTGATTTGTAAAAGTGCATGAATACAGTGGTATTCACTGGTTCTTTTAGCGTCGAGCTGATCGATCTGTACACACCAGTCGACCCAATCCGAGGCTTGTGTATTGTGCGTGGCCAGACATAGCATTGCTTTCAACTCACCGATTCGAAGCGTTGCCCAGGCAGTTGCCGGGTCCGGCGCTATTCCAATAAACTCGGCAACACGTTGAAAATCGTTGTAGCCAGCCTCCTCCAGTCGATTAAATATATCGTGCCAGTGCTGTTGATCGAGGTTTTTCAGATTCAGAATCTCTTCCCTGAATAATGCACCCTCGTTATTGTTATTCCATTCCAGGTCGTCTACCGGATAGATATCGGACATGCCAGGTACGATAATGCGACATGAGTAAACATCCAGGTGTTCGTAATCCGAGATGTAGATGTCATATCCCATATCATGGATGATATTGCATAGATACTCGAACTCATTATGGGTACTGGCATCATGTTCCCAGTCAACAAAATCATAGTCAGGGGCTCGCTTGAAAAAATCGTAGGCAATCAGGCCGCTGGAGTCGATAAAATGCGATTCCAGGTTATGGTGGTCTGCAACTTCATCGAGATCGAAACTGGGTTGCTGAAAGCCATCGAGCTGGTCCAGGCCTCTACCCTGCAGCAGTTCGGTGACGGTACGCTCAAGCGCAACTTCAAAACTCGGGTGGGCACCAAATGATGCAAATACTGAACCGTTTTTAGGATTAATCAGCGTCACGCTCATCACCGGGTATTGACCACCCAGCGAGGCATCGGCAACCCGCAGGTGATAGCCATGGCGTTTCAGTTCGTTGATCGAAGCAACGATTCCCGGGAATCGATTGATGACCTGGTCGGGTACTTCAGGTAGACAAATACCTTGCGCGATGATCCTGTTCTTTACATAGCGTTCAAAAACCTCTGATAACGCCTGTACCCGTGCTTCATTTGCAGTATTGCCGGCTGACATGCCATTACTGACATAAATGTTGCCGATTACATTTACCGGGAACCAGGTTGTTTGCCCGTCTTTCTGCCGCTGGTAGGGCAAGGCACATATACCACGCTGGCCGCTGCCTGAGTTGGTATCGAATAGCTGAGCAGGTTTAAGCTGCTTTTCGGGATCATAATAATTCCACAGGCCTGCATCGAGCAGCCCATCAGGCATGGTCTCAGCATCGGTCTTGAACCAGCGTTCGTTCGGGTAATGCACAAAGTCACTACTGGAGAATGCTTCACCAAGGTAAAAGTCAGCAAAAAAATAATTGCAGCTCAGGCGTTCAAAGTACTCGCCAAGGGCACTGGCAAGACAGGCCTTGTGACTGGCTCCTTTACCGTTAGTGAACATTAAACCGCAGGTCTTGTCCCTGATATGAACCGAGTAGACATTCGCTACAGGATTCAGCCACGAGGCTTCTTCTATCTCGATATCAAGCGCCTTGAGCTTGTTGAGCATGCTCTCGATCGATGATTCGAGATCACGATCCTTGCCCTTTATGAAAGTGATTTCAGACATTCGTCGTTATCGATGATATTGGCCATATGTTCGTCAGCAGCGAAGTCTACAACATCAGCGCTTGTGATTTATATATAATCGCTGGCGACATCTGAACTGATAATGAAACAAAGAATGCATAACAGGAACATCATCTTTGTACCTGGAAAGAATCCAAAGCCGCCACCCGGACAGCACCGCGATATGCTATGGCGTACCCTGGTGGAAGGTGTTAAACGCGCACAACCCGGCATTGCTGCAGATTTTCAAAAACATAATAAGGACTTCAAACTGATTGCCTGGAATCCGCTGTACTACGAAGATGAAAAAGACAGCAATCGTGACCTGCCATGGATCGATGAGCTGATAAATACACATGGACCCAGCGTAGCTGACATTAAGGACGCACATTCATGGCATCGCAAACTGGACCGCACGTTATACGCTATTGCAGACCATTTTCCGGTAATTATTCAATTTCTTCCCGGCCCAGCCTGTGAAACAGTCAACGAAACCAGGCGTTATTTCGAAAACAGCGACAACATTGCCTATCACATTCGTGAACAACTGAAGAAAGTCATACGCCTGATGCTCGACAACAACGAGCCTGTGCTTGTAATCGGCCACAGTATGGGCTCAATCATCGCCTACGACACGTTCTGGGAGCTGTCCCACATCGAACACCGAAAAGACAGGCTTGATTTTCTCTCTCTGGGTAGCCCGCTGGGGATGAATTTCGTCCAGCACAGGCTGCTGGGCAACAAGCAGCAAGGTAAACGCAAGTACCCGACCAATATCAGGCGCTGGATAAATATCGCTGCAGTCGGTGATGTCACTGCACTCGATCGGCATTTTCACGATGATTTCCAGCCCATGCTGGAGCTTGGCATTATTGACGCTATCGAAGACCACACCGAGGGTATATACAACTTCTTTCACAACGAGGAAGGCCTTAATTGCCACCGCTCCTACGGCTATTTAGTGAATCCGGCAAGCGGAAAGGTTATTGCTGACTGGTGGCATGCATCAGGCGCTGAATAAATTCACTAACCTCGATACCATAAAACCGGCGCTGACGACAAAACCCAGCAGCGGAATAATTGCAGGAAATACCATCAGGCCTTGCGGTTTCGGCTGTTTTCGCTTGACCTGCAACAAGGATAAGTTTACCAGTGAAAATACCAGCAGAATGATCAATGATGTCACTTCCGCTAACAATGCCAGGTTGCCGATAATGGCAAGTACGGTAATCGCAAAGGTTGAAAATGCGGTGGCAACAAGCGGTGTATGCGTACGTTGGTGCACCAGGCTGAAAGCAGCAGGTAGCAAGTTGCGTGAACTCAAGCCATACAACACCCGTGATGCCATGATCATCTGTATCAGGGCGCCATTGGTCAGGGCAAAAAGACCGATGATGCTGATAACAGCGGCATTGCCACCCGTGTAATGTTGATACAGCCGGGCCAGGGGTGCCTGACTTTGTGCCAGCTCATGTGGTGATATTGCCAGCACGGCTGCCACCATGATCATCATATACAGTATTGTGGTAATACCCAGGGTGAGAATGATCCCGAGAGGAAGATTACGCCTGACATGCCGAGTTTCCTCTGCGACCTCAACCATGTCTTCGAAACCAATAAAGGCATAAAAGGCCAGTATCGAACCTGTATAAATACCATACCAGCTGCCAGGGTCCATCGCTGGCACCAGCTCTCGCCATCTGACAGGCAGCTCCGCCAGGCCGCTATAGCTGACGGCAATCACCAGTAGCAGGCCGCCGATTTCGATCACTGTAACAAATGCGGCAATCGAAACGGATTCGGCAATACCCCAGGCAGCGATGGCACCGATAACAAGGCACGCGATTACAATCGCTGCGAATCGATCAACTACGATGAATTCTCCAAGGTAGCCGATAAAACCGTTGATGATGGCCGCCGATGATACCACTGCGGCTGCAACCACCAGCAGACCAACGACGATAGACAGGCGTTCGGAAGAAAATCCTTCCTTGACGTAAAGTGCGGCGCCTGCGCAACGTGGATAGCGGCCTGATAGTTCTGCAAAAGAGCATGCCGTCAATGCCGCCATGATGGACGCGAGTAGAAACGAAATCGGTGCGAAGTAACCCGATTTGGCTGCCATTTCACCAACCAGGGCATATATACCGGCACCGATAGTGGTACCCAGCCCGTAAAGTACCAGCTGGGGCAGGCTCAAGCTACGCTTTAGTGACACTGTCTTACGCAAGGCTTATTTCCCGCTGGCCAGAGCTGCCTGTTGGATATGAAGACTGATACGTGCAATGTGATGACTGACACGATCCAGCCAGCGAATGGCTTCAAGATAGTTTGTGGCCGCAGGAACATCCAGCCTGCCACTGGCTACACTGCTGGCAATGATATGTCGCATAGGATCGACCTGTTGTGTAATGTCGAGCTCAAGCTGGCGACTGCTGGCGACAATCTCCTTCCAGTTACCTGTAATAATCTTATGCAGAATCTCGGTAATCACCGTAACCAGGCTTTGCTGGATTGACGACAGGTGTGCTGCTTCCCTTGCAGTAATGGCCCGGTCTTCATCTTCTTCACAGCGTTCATGCAAGCGCTGTAAATGATCGAGCGCATGCACCAGTGCCAGCATACGCTCCCAGTTAGCATCAGTGGAACCTGTGAGCTCTATCTTATCGAGATACTCATGGGTTTCATTGAGCGCAACCTGCATACGCGCCAGGTCTGTGCGTTTGGCGTCGCTATCCTGACCCATGATCGATTCGATCTGCTTCAACAGTGCAACAAAATAGATCAGCACACTCTCCTGCACGGCATTCAAGGCAAATGCGGGTGTCTGCAGCGTTGCATCATCATAAGCAGTGGTATAGATCGATTTCGCTTGCGGTAACAGTTTCTTTACCATGGCGGCGAACTGACTGGTAAACGGCAATACCAGGATCACGCCCAGGGCATTGAAAAGGGAATGAAATGCGACCAGGGCAATTTCAGTATTGGCCTGCAATGCGCCGGGTGAAATGGTGTTCCACAGCATGATATATGGTGTTATCAACAACAACGCTCCGCTACCGGTGAACAGGTTGTAGATCAGGTGGGAGATACCTGTACGCCGCGCACCAATGGTGCCGCCGATGGTCGCAATCACCGCGGTTATGGTGGTACCGATATCCATACCAATGATCAGCGCAAGGCCCTGTTCAAAACTGATGGCACCCGCAAATAACATTGTCATGGTCGCCGCAACACCGGCACTGGAGGACTGGGTAATGATTGTTACAGCCATGCCAAGTAGTACGATTTGAATACGGCCGAGGATGGAATCCTGCGGCAAGGTGTCAGGCGTTATGATGCCCTGTAAACCTTCCATACCCGTTTGCATAATACCGATAGCGACGAATATGAGGCCAAATCCGGCCAGGGCATAGCCTGTCGACCTGACTTTACCTTTTGCAAACAGGCGCATGATGGCACCTGCCAGGATCAAAGGCAGCAGAATAACACCTAGCTTGAACTTGAAACCCAGCAGGGCTACCAGCCAGCCGGTTATGGTTGTGCCGATATTGGCACCGAAGATAATGCCAAGCGACGATGTGAACGTCATCAGTCCGGCGCCGACAAAACCGACTGCAGCAACGGTGGTTGCACTGGACGACTGCAGGATGGCGGTACTGAGCGCACCGGTAATAGCACCGGATGTCGGACTCGAGGTAAATCGCATCAAGGCCGAGCGTATGGCATCACCAGCCAGTTCACGAAGACCCTCGGTCATGATGATCATACCGAGAAGAAACAGGCCCAGCCCACCAACTGCCTGAAGCACAATATAAATGTTTTCGCTCACTCTGGTGTACTAGCCCGCTGGTTGTACCAGGGCGGATTAAAGCTCCATGATCGTTGGCAGTGCTTGCGCGAGCAGTTTATGTACCGTTTTCTTTGCGGTCTTCATGTTATTGTTGATGGTATTTATCAGCTGTTGTTCCTGACTGCCTTTGCCAGCCGCCCAGTTCACTACCACGGCACAGCATGCATAACAAATATCAAGTTCGCGTGCCAGCGCTGCTTCAGGCATACCGGTCATGCCAACAATGTCGCAGCCATCGCCCTCAAAGCGTTTGATTTCAGCGGCTGTTTCAAGGCGGGGCCCCTGCACTGCGCCATAAGTACCCCTGGAAACCACGGGCAAATTCAGTGTTACAGCAGAGCGATTCAGCTCCGTACGCAGTTGCTCATCGTAAGGCCAGGTGAAATCGACATGTACCACGGGCTCCTGGTTATTCTCATAGAAGGTCTGGTTGCGGGTATGCGTGTAATCGATAATCTGGTCGGGAATAACCAGCGTGATCGGCGACATATGATCGCTAATGCCACCAACGGCTCCGGTAGCGACAATATGGGTCACCTCGAGCTCTTTTAATGCCCATATGTTTGCCCGGTAATTGATTTCGTGCGGCGCTATGGTATGCCCGAAACCATGGCGATGAATGAAAACAATCTCGCCACCGTTCATATTTCCGAATAGCAGTGGGCTCGATGTCGCACCGTACGGTGTGTTCACCATTTCGCGGTGACTTACTGCCAGATTTGCTAAAGAATCCATGGCACTACCGCCAATAACACCGACTTTAGGCATGATCGTTGTCTCCGGGTTGTAGTGCGTAAATCTTGTCTAGATGCCTCAATTTACCCTTGTAATCCATGCCATAACCAAACACATAACGGTCATCCACATCAAGAGCAACGAAGTCACAACGCATCCCCGATTTCACACGATCATGCTTTTTCTGCAGCAATACGGCAGATATGACGTCATCAGCACCCTGATCGCGGCAGTACTGTTCGATTGCAGCAAGGGTATAACCCTCGTCGAGAATATCATCAAGTATCAATACTGTTCGATTTTCAAGTTTCTTTTTCGGGTAGGCCAGCCATTCAATCGCATCACCCGTTGTGTGATTGCCGTAACGGGTTGCGTGAATATAATCAAATTCGGCAGCAAGCGGCAGTAGTGACATGATCTTTCCGGTGAACATCAAGCCTCCCTGCATCACGCAGAGAACAAGTGGAGCCGTGTTACCCAGTCGCTCTGTAAGACGCTGTGCCAGCTTATCTATAGCCGAGTCGATATCCGCTGTGTCGAAAATGAGTTCTGCCCGCTGAAGCACCTGCTGTGGCTCCAGCGCATTATCGAGTTCAGGGATTTGCTGTATTTTCGCTTCAGTCATAACGTGTTATCACAAACTTAAATGGCCCTACTAACAAACAAAGTGAAATATAGGCTAATCAGTACGTAAATGTAATGGTGTTATCACTCATCGACTGTTCAATCACGCAGGCGCTAACAATGGCTTCATCAATCTCTGCAGTCAGTTCCTGGTCCCACACTCCAGCGTCGGGGAACATGACTTGAACACGACACCTGCCTTGTGCGCCTGCCTGATGACATCATCAATGGTTAGATGTTGCTGAATATTCAACACTACGCTGTCGGCATGTCCGGCAACGGCGAGTACACCCGAGAGGCCGGAGAAAATAACTTCAACCTGGTGTGACAGGACGGCAGCAACCACCGCCTGATACAGGGGCGCGCTAAATTCTTCAGGATTCTCGGGGTCAGAGTTGGCCAGAATAATGAGTAGTTTGTTGCCCAATATTTATTCCGAATTGATATTAAATAACATCATCAGCCAGGGCCAGACATGGCAGATGTAGATATAAGCGCGAGCTTACAATAGTTTCAACGCTATTTTGCACCCATGTTTATTGCGGTAAACACGACAAGCGTACGATTTAAACATCCATTTCCATCCATGGGGAGTTATCCAGCTCAGCGATCATTACAGAAATCCGTTTCCAGTCATAACTATCGTGCAATTCAGCATAGGACAGATCTCGCTTCCCGTGCATGCGAACAATGCGCAGTTGTGATGTGGGATTGGTATACCCCTGTAAGTGCTCAACCACCTCAGCCACACCTTCCGGGTGGTTGCAGACAAGCACCATATCGCAACCAGCCTGCAGTGCTTGCTGTGCACGACTGCCATAGCCCCCCGCTATGCCGGCAGCCTCCATACTGAGATCATCGCTGAATATCACGCCCTGAAACTTCAGTCTTGTGCGTAATATGTCCTGTAACCAGATTTTTGAATAACCCGCTGGTTTACTATCGATTTTGTCATAGATCACATGCGCAGGCATGATACCGCTCAAGTCATTCGCAATCATTTTCGCAAATGGCACGATATCTTCCTTCAACAGCGTATCCAGATCACGGTGATCAACAGGTAAAGCAAGGTGTGAATCTTCAGCAACACCACCGTGCCCCGGGAAATGTTTGCCTACTGCATGCATACCGGCACGCAGCATACCGTGCATACTGGCATAAGCCAGCGTTGCAACCACATCCGGCCTGGCGTGATAGGCTCGATTACCGATAATGCCGCTGACACCATGTGCCAGATCAAGTACAGGTGCAAAACTGAAATCCACACCAATCGCCCTGAGTTCAGCAGCCAGCAGCCAGCCAGCCTGTTCGGCATACTGGCGTGCCTTATCGGGATCATCCCGGTACATCTTGCCAAATACGTTTGCCGGTGGCAGCCGGGTGAAACCTTCATGAAAACGCTGTACACGGCCGCCTTCATGATCGGTTGCAACCAGTAGATGGGGCGAACGTACCGCATGAATTTCAGTGATCAGTGCGGTGATTTGATCGATCGATTCAAAATTTCGAGTAAATAAAATCACACCACCAATGAGTGGATTTTTCAGTAATTCCTGTTCTGTAGTAGAGATCTGTGTTCCTGCCAGATCCATCATTACCGGGCCGAGAGGCATAGGCCAATTCCTGTATAAATTTATGACAATTGATTAGCTTCAGGTTTGTGTAACATTACAGAATGAAAGTATTTTATCCAGGTATCTTTCAAAACCGCTGAATTCATGACTACCACCCTGCTCGACTATTGAGTGGCAACCGGCATACTTGCGTAACGCTTGCTTGTAGTCGAGGGTTTCATCACCAGCCTGTAGCATCAAAAGATATCTATGTGGATTTGTTATGTTTTCGATATTGAGTTTTCGAAATTGTTCAATATGCGCCTGCTTCAGCACCCAGCTTTCAGCTGTATAGTAATTGGTATTCTCACCTAAATACTTTTCGAGTAAAACATGCGGATTTACTGCTGGATTTATCAATACCGCAGGGCAATTGTATTGTTCTGCCAGCCAGGTTGCATAAAATCCCCCAAGTGAGCTACCTGCGAGCGACAAATCCACAGTCGTCAATGATTGCTTCGGCATGTTGTTGTAATAGACGAATGGCTTCTTCAGGTACATGCGGAACAGATGGAATATCAATACGATCACCCAGACCCGAGCGTTGCATATAATCGTATAGCATTCTGGCCTTGTGTGAATCGGGAGAACTGTTAAAGCCATGCAGATACAGTATCTTGTTCATCAGTATTCAGAAAACAATTCATTTATGTTAAGTCGTAGCTAGTCATAACGAACATTTTCAAGCACCGGATGATGCCTGTCATGCGGATCCGAATGCGTCATGGCTGGACAGTAAAAAACCCCTGTAAAACAATGTCTTACAGGGGTTTTGTGATTACCTTTAAGTCAGATAATTTCTGACCGGTGTACTACTTGGCAGCCATATCCTTCAAGGCTTTTAGCGGCAGCACTTTAACAACCTTGCGTGCCGGCTTGGCAGCAACATCCATGAACTCACCAGGACGGAACGGATTTGGTACGTTCTTGCGAGCTTTGGTTGCCGGTTTCTTGTTGACTTTGACTTTCAGCAAACCTGGCAGCTTGAACTCACCAGCACCACGACTCTTGATATGACCTTCAATTACATCTGAAAGCGAATCGAAAACAGCTGCAACATCTCTTCTGGCAAGACCTGTGTCTTCCGAGATGTGAGCAAATAGTTGTGATTTTGTGTAGCCCGCACTGATTGCCTTGATTGCTTTAGCTGGTGCTGCTTTTTTTACTGGACGTTTTTTAGCAACTTTCTTTTTAGCAACTTTCTTTTTTGATACTTTTTTCTTTACTGGTGACATTGTTTATAAACCCTTCGGTGTTTGGTGGAAAACTCAGTGGGCTTTTTTTATACCTTTATTCATAGAATGTAAATACATTTTTATAAAATAATTCATTTTTACCCGAAAAAAACAGTAAAAAATCGATAATCCGAGTAAATATTAACTACCGGCAAGGATAACGACGCTGTGAACAGCTATACCTTCTTCCCGTCCAATGTAACCAAGTTTCTCAGTAGTCGTCGCTTTTACATTGATTTGATTGATACTGGTATTGAGTTCCAGGGCCAGGCGTTGACGGATTAATTCTTTATACTGGGCAAGCCTGGGCGTCTGCGCAATCACCGTAACATCCAGATTGCCGATTTTGTAACCAGCTGCTATCACTAACGTGTAAACTTTAGCTAACAGTATGCAACTATCTATGCCGGCATAAGCTGCATCGGTATCAGGGAAATGTTGCCCGATATCTCCAGCCGCAATAGCGCCTAACAAGGCGTCACATACGGCATGAATTAACACATCACCATCAGAATGCGCTTCAAATGCCTGTGTATGCGGAATTTTCACGCCGCCAAGTATAATTTCATCACCATCGATGTAACGATGAACATCAAATCCGTGGCCGATACGAAAAGGTAAGTGCTGTTGATTCATAAGCCATCTCCTGTATCCGGCGCAGACATAGACTTCAACTGAAGTTCGGCCAGGCGCAGGTCTGCAGGACGCGTAATCTTGATATTATCTTCCCTGCCCTCAACCAGTTTTGGGTGATAACCGGCCTGTTCCATGGCAGAGGATTCATCTGTTACCTGTACGCCTTGCGCCAGTGCCGACTCAAGCGCTTCATATAACAGGCCTGAGTTAAATAACTGCGGCGTTAACGCATGCCAGAGCCCTGACCTGTCCACAGTCTGCTTCACACACTGGTTATCGTCCTGTCGTTTCATGGTGTCACGCACAGGGACTGCCAGCAATCCACCCGCTTCAGAGCCCGCAGCTATCGCTATTAATTGCTGGATATCGCCAGGGTCGACACATGGGCGCACCGCATCATGAACCAGTGCCCATACCGCTTGCCGATTATAATCGGCTTGTTTTGACAGCGTATCAAGCGCATTCAAAACACTATGGCAGCGTTCTTCACCCCCCGCTGCTACAACTACAGGTTTAGTTGAATCAATCGTCACATCTGACCAGTGAGTATCATCAGCCTGTAATGAAACCACGACGCCTTTTACCTGGTCGACTGCCAGCAGCCTGTTAATCGTATGTTCAATGACCGGGCGGTCCAGGAGCTTCAGATATTGCTTGGGTACGTCAGAGCGCATGCGTGTGCCGATACCGGCCGCCGGTATTACAGCCCAGATTTCACTCTCGTTACTCACTTGAGTCGTCCTCTACGGACGCATCTGATTCACTATCAATGACCTGATAGTAGATTTCATCTTTTTTGATCATGCCCATTTCGCTACGTGCACGCTCTTCTATTGCCTCGATTCCTTTTTTAAGATCGAGCACTTCTGCATCCAGAGCCTTGTTTCGTTCCTGCAGCTTGTTGACTTCAACCTGTACAGCTTCGATTTCCCGCTCCATTTCAAGCACTTCGGGAATACCGCCATCACCCAGCCACAGCTTGTATTGCAGCCATATCAACAATACAAATAGAATGACGGCAATCAGTTTCAACTTATTTTAAGTGTTTAAATGCACTTGCACCGGCATAAACAGCATTGTCACCCAGTGCTTCTTCAATTCTCAGTAACTGGTTGTACTTGGCAATACGATCCGAACGTGACAATGAACCGGTTTTGATCTGTCCAGCCTGTGTTGCCACACACATATCGGCAATAGTACTGTCTTCTGTTTCACCTGAGCGATGTGAAACGACCGCAGTGTAATCTGACATGTGGGCCAAATGGATAGCATCCAGCGTTTCTGTCAAGGTGCCGATCTGGTTGAATTTGATTAATATGGAATTGGCGATGCCTTTTTCAATTCCTTGCTTCAGAATTGCCGTATTGGTAACAAAAAGATCATCGCCAACCAGCTGTACCTTGTCACCCAGTTTTTCAGTCAGAATCGCCCAGCCTTCCCAGTCATTTTCTGCCATACCGTCTTCGATGCTAATAATCGGATACTTTTCTACCCAGGCCGCCAGGTAGTCGGTAAATTCTACCGAATTGAAGGCCTTGCCTTCTGAAGACAGCGTGTAAATACCGTCTTTATAAAATTCCGAACTGGCAACATCCAGTCCAAGATAGATATCCTTACCAGCCTCATAACCTGCGGTTGAGATTGCTTCAAGTATGATCTCGATCGCTTCTTCGTTTGAAGAAAGATCCGGTGCAAAACCGCCTTCATCGCCCACTGCGGTATTCATACCTTTGGCATGCAGCACTTTCTTCAGAGTATGAAACACTTCTGCACCATAACGCAGCGCTTCCTTGAAGCTCGGGGCGCCAACAGGAAGGATCATGAATTCCTGTAAATCGATACTGTTGTCTGCATGCTCACCGCCATTGATAATATTCATCATTGGAACCGGCATGGTGTACGCATCCTCACCAAGATTAACGTATAGCGGCGTTTTGTTTTCCAGTGCAGCCGCGTGTGCGTTGGCCAGTGAAACCGCCAGAATCGCATTCGCACCGAGGCGCTCCTTGGTATCCGTGCCATCAAGCTCAATCATTTTCTTGTCGATCGCGTTCTGATCCTGCGCATCCATCCCTATCAGAACATCACGTATTTCCGTATTGACGTTACCGACAGCTTTTGTCACACCTTTGCCAAGATATCGTTTCTTGTCACCGTCGCGTAATTCAAGCGCTTCCCTTTCTCCGGTTGATGCACCCGATGGCACTGCGGCACGACCTGTTACCTCACTGGCCAGTGTGACTTCAGCTTCTACAGTGGGATTTCCGCGTGAATCCAGAATTTCACGAGCGTGAATGTTTACTATGTTTGACATGGTTCACCTTGAATTACGAAATTATTTTTATTGGAATTGAGCGTGCGCAATCAGCGCGTTTCTTCAAACTGATCTGATTTTACTATGTTGTCGAGTGAGATCAGCGTTTTCAGCAAAGATTCTATTCGATCAAGCGGCCAGGCATTGGGTCCATCACTCAGTGCCTGGTCTGGTTGCGGATGGGTTTCCATGAATAACCCGGAGATACCAGCAGCAATAGCCGCCCTGGCAAGTACAGGTACATGTTCACGTTGACCCCCTGATGATGTGCCCTGGCCACCAGGTAACTGTACCGAGTGGGTTGCATCGAAAACAACAGGGCAGCCTGTTTCCCTCATGACAGCGAGTGCACGCATATCCGAAACCAGGTTATTGTATCCAAAAGAGACACCGCGCTCACAAACCATTATCTGTTGATTGCCTGTCGATCGCGCCTTGTCGACAACATTCTTCATGTCCCATGGCGCAAGAAACTGGCCCTTCTTGATATTGACCGGCTTTCCTGTCGCAGCAACCTTGAGAATGAAGTTGGTTTGCCGGCACAAAAAAGCAGGGGTTTGCAGCACATCAACCACCTCTGCAACTTCATCCATGGGTGTGTCTTCATGCACATCAGTAATGACAGGCACACCAATATCCTGTTTGACCTTCTGCAGTATACGCAGGCCCTGTTCCATTCCCGGTCCACGAAAACTGCTGCCGGCAGAACGGTTGGCCTTGTCAAAGGATGACTTGTAAATGAAATTCAGGCCCAACCGGTCAGTAATGGCTTTAAGACTGGCCGAGGTTTCCAGCGCAAGCTGTTCACTTTCGATTACGCACGGACCTGCAATCAGAAAAAACGGCTGTTCCAGTCCCGCCTCGAAACCACAAAGATGCATCAGGCAGCGACCTCGCCTGACTGGACATGTCTGTTATGTTTTTCCAGTGCAGCCTTGATGAAGGAACTGAACAATGGATGTCCGTCACGCGGTGTCGAGGTAAATTCTGGATGAAACTGGCAGGCGAGGAACCATGGATGGTCTTTCAGCTCAATCATCTCAACCAGGCTGTTGTCACTCGACTTGCCGCTGATGATCAATCCCGCTGCGACGAGTTGCTCCATGTAGGTATTATTGAACTCATAGCGGTGACGATGACGCTCAACGATGGTATCGGCAGCATAAACCTTGTGTGCCAGTGTACCCGGTACGAGATTACTGGCCTGGCCGCCAAGACGCATGGTACCGCCAAGATCTGATCCTTCATGGCGTTTTTCAATGGTTCCGTCTTGTGTCATCCACTCGGTAATCAGTGCAATAACCGGATGCGGCGTGTTTGCATCGAACTCACTGCTGTGTGCATCCTTTATGTTTGCAACGTGGCGTGCGAATTCAATCACTGCGACCTGCATGCCAAGACAGATACCCAGATACGGGATTCGGTTTTCACGAGCATATTTGACCGCGGCGATCTTTCCTTCCACACCCCGGTCGCCAAACCCGCCGGGCACAAGAATAGCGTCCAGACCCACCAGCGAACTGAAATCACCTGATTCCAGGCTGACAGAGTCGATGTAGTGTATGTTTACCTTTGACTTGTTCTGGATGCCTGCGTGTGACAAAGCTTCGTTAAGCGACTTGTATGATTCTGTCAATTCGACATATTTGCCGACCATGCCGATATCGACTTCATGTTGTGGGTGTCGCATGGTATCGACTACATACTGCCAGTCTGACAAATCTGCAGGCGGCAAATCCAGATGCATTTTTCGCACGATGATTTCATCGACGCCCTGTTGATGCAGCCAGATTGGTATTTCATAGATATTGCCCATGTCTTTTGCAGAGATAACCGCCTTCTCTTCTACATTAGTGAACAATGCTATCTTGCGACGTTCTTCTTCAGGCAATAATCTTTCTGAGCGGCATAACAGGATATCCGGCTGAATACCGATCGAACGCAGTTCTTTTACAGAATGCTGGGTAGGCTTGGTTTTTACTTCACCGGCAGTTGGTATGTACGGCACAAGCGTGAGGTGAATAAAGATTGCGCGCTCATGGCCAAGCTCAACACCCATCTGACGAATGGCTTCCAAAAACGGCAGTGATTCGATATCACCAACGGTACCGCCGATTTCAACCATGGCAATATCAGCATCGTTCGCACCTTCGACTATGCAGTGTTTGATCTCATCGGTGATATGAGGAATCACCTGTACAGTTCCACCGAGGTATTCACCACGACGCTCCTTGCGGATAACGCTTTCGTAAATTTTACCGGTGGTAAAGTTACTCGACTTGCCCGTTTTAGAACGCACAAAGCGCTCGTAGTGGCCCAGATCCAAATCGGTTTCTGCTCCGTCTTCAGTGACAAAAACTTCGCCGTGTTGAAAAGGACTCATGGTGCCCGGATCCACATTGATGTAGGGATCCAGCTTTAACATTCGGATATTAAGGCCGCGATTTTCCAGAATGGCGCCGATTGAAGCGGAAGCGATACCTTTACCTAATGAAGAAACAACACCACCGGTAATAAAAATATATCGCGTCATGAAGAAAGAAACGCCTTGCGTTATTTTTAAAATGACCAAGCCAGGATGCTTTAGTCTCGATGGGCGTCTATAGTATCAATTATCCCTGGCAGTCTCAATGGAAATGATTTACCCGTGTGGACGGGTATATATAGCGAAATTTTGCACAGTATCGGTGCTGCACGGTAGCTATACAAAGCTTTAATAATACTATATATGTTATTGATTATTATATTTTTTGTGTGATTTTTTATGAGGCCAACTGAAGCCTACAGTCAGCACCTGCAACAAAACGGCTTTGTAACTGATCCCGCCCAGAAACATGCAGTCGATGCACTGCAATTACTTCATCAAGACCTGGTCGCAAGCAACGATTCAAAACTATGGTCCATAAAACGCGCTATGTGTTTGTTAACGCGCTGCCATATAACACCAGTGAAAGGCCTGTATATCTGGGGAGGTGTTGGTCGTGGTAAAACCTGGTTAATGAATCTGTTTTATGAATCACTGCCTTTCAATAACAAGCTACGTCTGCACTTTCATCACTTTATGCTTGATGTCCATGAAAAGTTGGCGAAGCTGCAAAACCAGAAGAATCCATTATCAGTCCTGGCCAGAGATTATGCGGCAAAATACCGGGTACTCTGCCTGGATGAATTCATTGTAACGAATATTACTGACGCAATGCTGTTATCGGGATTGCTGCAGGCATTACTTAATAATGGCGTTACACTGGTGGCAACATCCAACCGAATACCTGATGATCTATACAAAAATGGCCTGCAGCGCGAACGCTTTGTTCCCGCTATCGACCTGATCAAGCACCATACCCGTATTATGCATATGGATGGTGTTACCGATCACCGTATAGCTCTACTCGAACAGGATGATGTCTACTACACACCCGTTACTGCAGAGACCAGAGAGAAACTGATAAAACGCATGCAATCTCTGGCGCCTGCAAGGATAATTTCTGACCATGTCCTGACAATACACAAACGGCCGTTGCAAACAGTCATGCACGCTCATGAAATTGCCTGGTTCAAATTCAACACGCTTTGCGACGCACCCCGTGCAACACCTGATTACATACAGCTTGCTCGTGAATACCACACCATCATCATGTCAGACGTACCTGTCATGGATGAATATATGGACGACAAGGCACGTCGTTTTATATATCTTATTGATGAACTCTATGATCGTAATGTAAAACTGATTATCAGCACTGACGCACCACCTGAAAAATTGTACACTGGCGAGATGCTCAGTTTTGCGTTCAATCGTACATGCAGCCGCCTGATTGAAATGCGCTCGAAGGAATACCTGGAAAAGCCCCATAAATCCGAATTATGAATCCAGATCTTCCAGTAAATGTTCAATTAACGGTCGAATCGATCTGTGAACTCGGCTGCACCCGGGTCAATGAAATCATTGATGCGCTGGAAAGCGGAACACAGATCGAAGAAACAATTAATCTGGATAAAACCGCTCAACAAAGGGTACTGCACGAGCTCAAACAGATCATGGCCGTATATGAGAATGATCGACCCTGAAGCGAGCCATTAATTTGCCGATATGCCTTTAACCGGCTACTAATATCTGTCGAGATCATTTACACAATCTGCAATTTACCGCCACATGAAAACACAGCCTTTATACTAAGCTGTTGTAATTTGTTGTAATAAGTCATCGTGGCACAAGACTTGCTAAATTATTAGCATAGCCGGTATGACCAAATGTGAAAAAATATGAGACTTGTTGTTAACCCGTTGATTATATTTGTCTGCAGTTTCGCAATCGGTGTGTGCATGACTCCCGTGTTCAATGCAGAGAAAGAGCCCGTATCCGAACCAACACAGAAGCCGGTAAAACATCATCGAAACAAATATGGTGAAGCCATCAGGCATGTTGTCTGAATACCCGACTGGCGGCACTGACAAATAATCACTCTACTTCTTCAGCGAAAGGTAGTTCCAGCCTCGCGCCAAGACCACCGATATCCGAATTGTGTAGCGTCAATGAGCCATGATACAGGTGCGCCAGATCAAGAACGATGGCGAGACCCAATCCACTACCAGAAACAGTTTCATCCAGTCTTCGACCACGCTGTAAAACGGAGTCCTTTTGATCTTCGGGAATACCAGGACCATCATCATCAATTTTGATGATCAATCGTGAGTGCTGTTGCTCACCACTGACGACAACTCTGCTGTTCGCCCATTTACAGGCATTGTCCATCAGGTTTCCCAGCATTTCTTCCAGATCCTGTGCATCGCCCTTGAAATACAGTGTCTTTAAATCTTTCAGGATAATGTCGATGTTTTTATCCTGGTACATATGCGCCATGAGATAACAGATATCTTTTGCTATTGGTTGTACTGGTACGCTTGCACCGATAATGTTGCCCGAGCCGGCGGCACGTGCACGAGAAAGATAGCGCTCCACAAAGGTACCCATGGCATCAGCTTTTTCACGGATTAAATGGCCACGATGATCTTTAATTTCATCAGCTTCGTTCCTGATGACCGTGAGCGGGTTCTTCAATGCATGCGCCAGATCTCCTACCTGCGTTCGTGCACGCTCGAGCAAGCCCTCGCTGTGATCAAGCAGCGCATTCAACTCATGTACAATCGGCTGTATTTCAGAAGGAAACGTTTCAGGTAAGCGATTTTCCTTTCCAGTTCGGATATTAGATAACGAATCCTTGAGGTAACGTAGCGGCTTCAAACCGAACCGAATTTGCAATAACACCACAATAAGAAGCCCGCTACCAAGAATGATCAGGGTTATTCCAAGTTTTGAAGTAAAACCCTCTACATCATGCTTGATGCTGTTAACAGATCCGGCAATTGCAAAAGTGTATACCTTGGTAGAGCCTTTCAATTTAACGTCTAGAACCAGCGCCCTTAATGTTTCCTCACCGGGGCCAATGACCTTTTGTATTTGCGTATAGTTTTCAGCGCCAGGCAATACGAAATCGATCGTGTCATTGAGCAGCGATTCCGATCCCGCTATCAGCTTATCTTCTTCGTAAATTTGCCAGTACCATCCTGAATGCGAATTCATGAATCGAGGATCCGCCGGAATCCATGTTAGAAACATCTGACCTTGTTCATCGATTCTCGCAGCAGCAATACTTTCTTCCATATGGTCAAACATGAAAGCATCGAAATAATCTTCAATGTGGCGTTGAAAGAGTATTGTCAACAGCACGGCTACGACGGCCAGCGTCAGTGTTACCCAGGCAATTGAGGTAATAACAAGCCTGGATGTGAGAGTATTACGTATCATCAGGATCAACCAGCTGATAACCAAGACCCCGATGCGTCTTGATCAACCTGGCGCCCAGCTTGTTGCGAAGACGATTAACCAGAACCTCAATAACATTGGAATCACGATCAAAATCCTGATCGTATATGTGTTCCGTCAATTCCGTTTTCGAAATCACTTCACCTTTGTGGTGCATCAGGTACGACAACATACCAAGCTCAAGGGCAGTCAGCTCTATGGTAGTGCCATTATGGGAAACCCGGTTGGTTGTAGTATCAAACTCAACCGGACCACAGCTCAGCAGCGGCTTGCTATGTCCCGTCGCACGTCGAATCAATGCTTCTACACGAGCCAGTATTTCTTCAATTTCAAAAGGCTTGGAGAGATAATCATCCGCACCGGCACGTAAACCCACCACCTTTTCGCGCCAGGTGTCTCTGGCTGTAAGGATCAGCACTGGCATGTTCCTGTTATCATTTCTCCATTGTTGAAGAACCTTGATCCCATCTACTTTGGGTAGACCCAGATCAAGAATAACGGCGTCAAAAGATTCATTGCTACCCCGGTAAAGACCTTCCTCGCCGTCATGCGCGACTTCAGCGACATAACCCGCGTTTCTGAGCGAGGTCTCTATTTGCCTGGCAACTTGTTGATCATCCTCAACAACAAGGATTTTCATTATACTTCTCCCGGATCATGCTCGAATCGCATATAACTCTGTGATTTTTCTATAGCAGCCAGTCATGCTGAAATTCCGTTATTTCAGGTTATTTGCAGGAAATAAACGGGAACCTGGCTGACGGCATGATACAATATCGTAACTAACTGATTTATCGATCAATTCTGCATTCAACAAGCTTAAATTAACCTTAATTTACGTGTCAGCGTGGCTTAAGGTTGGATCGGCTATAGTTCAGGCGTTGGTTGTTAACAGCAAGCTGCTTTTAGCTTACTAACAAAATTCATTGCGCACGGGTCGGCTATTTTAGTGATCCATAAAAACGGGATATCGACCTCATCCTCAAGGGTCGGTGTCCCGTTTTTAGTTATAGCCTATAAAATCAATCGCTGATTGTTAAAAAGTCCGATCACGCCCTCAAATGAGGGTATTCTCACTACAAGCCCATGTTAATACTAAAGCGTCGACATGCGTACATTATCTTTCATGCAAATGCATGCCAGCATAATGTCTCTGATTATGGCGTTATCGATATCGATCAGGCAGTCTGTAACAACGTGTCAGATCCCGGCGCTACTGTTACGCTGTACAGGTGACAATAAATATTAACGCTGCAAGCGTTTAGAAATCTGTATAAATGTCGATACGCTAGCTGATTCCTGCCAGTCGATGCCTGATATTTTTATTGACCAAAGTCAAAACCATGCAGCACATGTTAGTATCTAATAACAATCAGCAGATAATATATAGAGGCTTGAAATAAATGAGAAAAACATGGGTAGTTGTAGCTGATAACAGCAGAGCGCGAATCTTCACTGTTGAAACTCCATCATCACCATTAATTGAAATTGATTCTATTGTGCACCCGGAAGGGCGTATGCATGATCGTGATATAACCAGCGATTTACCCGGACGCGGTGCAGGTTCGGGCGGATCTCGTCATGCCTACGAAACTGAAACTGATGCAAAAGATCATGAAAATATGGAATTTGCCAGGCGCATTGCCATTTTTCTTGATGACTCACGCAAAAATGACAAATGTAAACAACTGATCATTGTTGCTGCGCCAGGATTACTCGGTAACCTGCGCGGTGAATTGAATGATCAAACCCAGAAAATGGTGATCATGGAACTGGACAAGAACCTTTCGCAACTCAGTGCAGTGGAAATTCGTAAACACATGCCCGAATATTTACCTAATAAATAATCCCTAACAAATAATTAATAGATAATTCTGTCATTGTTCCTGCCGTAGTGTGTGCACTACGGCAACGGCGCTCATGTTTACCAGGCTGCGGACAGTCGCCGATTGAGTAACAACATGCGCCGACCTTGCCATTCCCATTAATATCGGACCTACGGTAATGCCGCCACCCAGTATCTTCAACAGATTAACTGCTATATTTGCCGCATCAGCATTCGGCATTATCAGAAGATTTGCCGATCCTGAGAGTGTTGATTCTGGGAATAGACTTTTTCTGATATGTTCGACCAGGGCCGCATCTGAATGCATCTCACCTTCAACATCTAGTTCAGGCGCGATTTTATGCAGTATCTTCAGTGCCTGGCGCATTTTTTCAGCAGATGGCGCCGATGATGTACCGAAATTAGAATGTGAGAGCAGCGCAATTTTGGGTTCGATATTAAAGTTACGAACCTCCCTGGCACAGAGCAGCGTCATTTCTGCGATGGCTTCTGCAGTCGGATCAGGCGTCACGTGAGGATCACTGATAAACAGCGTACGTGATGGCAACAGGTGCGCCACCAGGGTTGATGCCTGATTGGTACCCTGTTGTGTTCCGACGATATCAATAACGTGTTGCAGGCAATGGTGAAACCCGCCTAAAACGCCGCTAATCATCGCGTCCGCACGACCGCTGCACACAAGTAGCGCAGCGACAACCGAATTCACCTGTGTGACAATCTGCTGTGCTGTAGAGGGCGTGATGCCCTTGCCTTTCATCAGCTGATGATAGCTTTGCCAGTCAATATCAAAATCAGGATTATTCTGCGGATCTATGATATCGATACTTTCACCTGCCACCAGGCGCAAGCCAAGCTTGCTGATTCGCTGGTTGATTATCTCCGGATTGCCGATCAGCACAGGGTATGCAAGATCTTCATCTACTACCTGTTGTGCGGCCTGCAGTACGCGTATTTGTTCACCTTCTGCGTATACCAGCCGTTTGCCGGTTGCACGTGCCCGGTCGAACACAGGTCGCATGAAAAAGCCCGATCGATAGATAAAACCCGTCAGCTTGTCGCGGTATGAGTGCATATCGTTTAACGGGCGTGTCGCTACGCCGCTGTCCATTGCCGCCTGGGCAACTGCGGATGACAATTCAACAATTAACCTGGGATCGAAAGGTTTCGGAATCAGGTAGTCAGAGCCAAACTGAAGTTCATTCACACCATAGGCATTTACCAGGTGCTCTGATGTTTCTTCACGAGCCAGACCTGCCAGTGCTTTTACGCAGGCCAGTTTCATTTCATCGTTAATCGAGGTTGCACCGACATCAAGTGCACCGCGAAAAATAAATGGGAAACACAGTACATTGTTAACCTGGTTAGGATAATCAGAGCGGCCCGTGCACATGATAGCGTCATCGCGCACTTTGCTGACTTCTTCAGGAAGGATTTCCGGTACAGGATTAGCCAGCGCAAGAATCAGCGGTCTGTCTGCCATGCTTTTGACCATGTCCGGTTTAAGCACACCCGCCATGGAAAGGCCGAGAAAAATATCAGCGTCTTTAATAGCATCACCAAGCTGACGCAAACTGGTATCTAGCGCAAAAGCGGATTTCCACTGATCCAGATTTGTATCACGCCCTTTATAGATAACACCTTTGCGGTCGATTACTGTAATGTTTTTCTTTTGCATTCCTGCGCAGACCAGCTGGTTCAGACAAGCCAGAGCTGCAGCCCCGGCACCAGACGCGACCAGCCGTACGTCCTCTATGTTTTTACCGACCAGCTTGAGGCCATTCAATACTGCAGCGGTGACAATTATTGCTGTCCCATGCTGATCATCATGAAACACCGGAATGTTCATGCGTTCACGCAGTTCCTTTTCGATAATGAAACATTCCGGCGCCTTGATGTCTTCCAGATTGATACCACCAAAAGTAGGCTCAAGGCTCATGACTGCTTCGATAAACTTGTCAACATCCGGCTGCTCAATTTCAATATCAAAAACATCGATACCGGAGAACCGTTTGAACAATACCGCCTTGCCTTCCATCACAGGTTTTGACGCCAATGGACCGATATTTCCCAGCCCAAGTACTGCACTACCGTTGGTAATGACACCCACCAGGTTGCCACGTATGGTGTAATCCGCTGCCGTGGCAGGATCATCTACAATAGCATTGCACGCCGAAGCGACACCGGGAGAGTATGCGAGTGAGAGGTCATTTTGTGTGGTTAGAGGCTTGGTCGCGACTATCGCCAGCTTTCCGGGCAGCGGACGCTGGTGATAATCTAATGCGGCTTCGTCTTTCTCAGACATGATATTTATTACGTTCCCGGTTAGCCCTTGAAAATATTTATAGACGAAATTCAGTAGCAAGTGTTCATTAATTTGTAGCAGAAACACTGAAATCCTGAACCATAGAGGTCACAGGGATTCACAGAGTATGTTTTATATTACCCAGGCGCGCAGGGCTGTATGCATAGCAGAACATCAGTAATAAAAATAAATGCTGTGACTTCTGCAGCTCAATTATTTTATTAAACAGCGTCAATAACTGTCTCAAGTGCAAGTTCATGTTCACGCTCTTCCTGTTGTAGTTGCCATAGATGGGCGTAGAGTCCGTTAAATATAAGTAATTCCTGGTGTGTGCCCTGCTCTACGATCACACCCTTGTCCAGCACAAAAATTTTGTCTGCATCGATAATCGTTGATAATCGATGCGCGATTACCAGTGTTGTATGTTGCATTGCAACTTCTTTAAGTGATGTAAGAATGGATTGTTCCGAGCGTGAATCCAGCGAGGATGTAGCCTCATCAAATACCAGAATACGCGGATTTTTCAATATCACGCGTGCTATGGCTATACGTTGTTTCTCACCGCCGGAAAGCTTCAATCCACGTTCACCAACAATTGTTTCATAACCATCAGGCAAGCTTTGGATAAAACCATGAATGTTGGCCACCCTGGCAGCATTGATGACATCATCCATGTTTGCATCATGATTTGCGTAATGGATGTTGTCGTAAATCGACTGGTTAAACAGTACTGTATCCTGTGGCACGATACCGATGTTCTCACGCAGGCTGGTCTGGGTTACATCACTGATATCCTGGCCGTCAATCAATATGCGGCCGCTGTCTGTTTCATAAAAACGAAACAGCAGTCTTGACAACGTTGACTTACCGGCACCTGACGGTCCAACTACAGCAATCTTTTTTCCTGGCGGAATCTCAATGCTTACATCATCAATAATTTTTCTTTGCTGGTTGTAGGAGAACGAGACATGCTCCATACTTACATGCCCGTTTTCAACCTGTAACGGTTTTGCTTCTTTCTTATCGACAATTTCCTCGCTGGTCTCAAGCAGGCGCATCATCATATCCATATCTGCCAGCGAGTATTTGAGTGCGCGGTAGATAATGCCAAGAAAATTAAGTGGCATGAACAACTGCAGCATCATGGTATTAACCAGCACCAGGTCACCCAATGTCATGGTTCCGTTGACAACACCCTGTGCTGCGTAAATCATCATGAAAGTTACCCCTACTGCGATGACTGCACCCTGACCGAAATTCAGTAATGACATCGAGTTCTGGCTCTTGACTGCCGAGTCTTCCCAGTTCTCCAGCGTCTGGTCATAACGCGATAACTCATATGCTTCATTATTGAAATACTTGACCGTTTCGTAATTGAGCATGCCATCGACCGCAAATGTGTTGGCATCGGATTCCAGAGCATTCATCCTGTACCTGTAGTGCATACGCCATTCTGTGACCGAGAGGGTAAAAATAATGTATATAACAACAGTGACGAAAGTTACAATGGCGAACTTTACTTCGTACTTTCCAAGTAGTATTGCCGCAACCAGGGTGAACTCCGCAGCTGTGGGTATGATGTTGAATACCAGGTAATTGAGAATAGAGCTCAGGCTGTTAGTACCACGTTCAAGGTCCCGGGTTATACCGCCAGTTTTACGGTCAAGATGATAACCTAATGATAATGAAAACAGGTGACTGAGAACACGATTTGATATAGCACGCATCGCGTGGTAGCGCACCCTGGCAAACACCGCGTCGCGTAATTCATTGAACAGGCTACTCGCCATGCGTAATAACCCGTATGCCAGTAACAGGACAATCGGTAGAACGACTGTAGCGCTGTCGCTGTCCAGGCCATCGATGATCTCTTTCAGCACCAGAGGCATGCCGACAATTGCCAGTTTGGACAACACCAGGCATGCCAGGGCTATCAGTACCCGGCCCTTGAACTCCCACACGAAGGGAAACAGCCGTTTAAGGTTGTCCCAGTCTTTTCTGTCTGAATGCGGCCTGCTGGTTTGACGATGTATCATAATCATATATGCATTGACGACAACTACTTGTACACTATCGCTGCAGTGCCTAAGTTTGCGGTAACTGATTCATAATAAAGACATGATTATATCGAATTTACTAAAACGGTTTTCACTTATCCCGTTTCTGATCATATGCGGCCTTGTCAATGATGCTTGTGACTACAGCAATAATAACGCTCAAACCACCGCTGCAGTGAAAAAACAGGTGCTGGTACACGAGGTGGAAACAGCTCAGGCCTCGATTCAACTGGTGCAAAGCAAGCTTACTACCTCCGGCACGATAGAAGCCGGTACCCGGGTAAGGCTATACAACGAAGTCAGTGGAAGAATCAGGTACCTGCCATACCATGAGGGTGATGCAGTGTCAGCGCAAACCATCATTATCGGGCTTGACGATGCAGTCATACAGGCCGAACTGGACAAGGCTACTGCCACCCGTGAGCAGGCAAAAATTGATTACGAGCGGCTGAAAAAACTGCAGAAACAACTGGCATCAGATGAAGAAATCGCTCGAGCAGAGACTGCATATAGTATCGCTATTGCCGATGAAAAACTTCATCAAGCGCGTCTCGATCAAACGGTTATCAAGGCACCTTTCGATGGCATCATCACCGAACGCCATTTTGAACAGGGTGATGTCGTCGCCATGCACAGCCATATCCTGACCATGATTGATCCTGAATCCCTGCAGGTTCAAATTCATTTGTCCGAGCACTGGATTCCGCAGATACAAGCTGGTGATCAGGTGGAAATTCAAATTGATGCATTGGCTGATTCCATGCATGCCGGCAGAATCAAGCGCATTCACCCGACAATCGATGCCGCTACACGAAAGGGTACCGTTGAAATAGAATTCGAGCCTGCACCATTTGGAGCCCGGGCGGGCCAGCTGACACGCGTCCATCTAAAAACACACCCTGCCAATAAGCTGGTAATACCTGCACACGCGATACATCATGATAGCAAGGGCGCCTACGTCTATGTGATTGACGAACACAATAAAGCCAACAAAATCTATGTACAGAAAGGTGCACAGTTTGGCGAAACCATTGAAATTACAAGTGGCCTGAATATCAATGACGCTATTGTTTTAAAAGGATTTAATGGCCTGAGACACGGGAAAAACAGTAAAGATCCACATCACGGAGACCAGCGAAGTAGATAGCAAGACATGAAACATCGCTTTCGTTACGGCGGTATTGCAGCCTGGTCAATAAACCACCCCGTTGGTATTACCATGCTGGCATTATCAATTGTTGTGCTTGGCTTTTTTTCCTTACAACGGCTCAGCATCGACCTGCTTCCACATATCATCTACCCGGATATCCGCGTGCGAGTACTGGAACCCGGTGTTCCCGCACAAATCATGGAAGATCGCATTACCCGCCAGCTTGAAGAGCAGCTTGCAATAACCGAAGGTGCCATACAGGTGCAGTCGAAGTCCAGCACAGGCCGCAGCAATGTAGACCTGAGTTTTCCTTATGGTACGGATATAGACGTCGCATTACGCGACGCCAGTACACGACTGGACCGGGCGCGTCGTTTTTTGCCCCAAACCATAGAACCACCAATCATCTACAAGCGCGATCCGTCACAAATTGCCGTCATGGAGATGATACTCAGCTCGAGTGAACGCGATCCAATTGAATTACGCTCCTGGGCAGACTTCACCTTTTCACGCTGGTTTCTTAACCTGCCTGGTATTGCCTCGGTTGAAACGGGTGGCGGCCTGGAGCGTGAAATTCAGATCATCACGGACCAGGAGAAAGTGGCGAGTATTGGCCTGTCGTTGACTGACCTTTCCGAGCTGATCGAACGCAATAATACCGATGCAGCCGGCGGTCGCTTGATGAGTAATTTTCAGGAAATAAATACCCGAACTCGCGGGCGCTTCGACAGTATCGAATCAATCAACAAGTTACCCTTATGGAGCAGTGACTCGAGCAGTGTTGACAGGGTTCTACACCTGCAAGATGTTGCCATGGTGGTTGACTCCCACGCTGATGAAAGGATTCGTATACGCCTGAATAACAGGCCCGGCGTAAAGATATCGATGCAAAAACAACCGCAGGCCAATACGGTATCAGTCGTCGACGAAGTCCATAACCGGCTTGTCACACTCAAACAACAGAAACTGATTCCCGATGATATTGAAGTAACCACTGTCGGTGATCAATCAATCTACGTTCGACACGCGTTAAAGAACGCCAGCATTGCTGCGCTCAGCGGGGCAATGCTGGCAATGATCGTCATCTATCTTTTCCTTGGTAATATCGTGCGTACATTAATCATCGGCACAGCCATACCCATAGGGATTCTGGTTACCTTTACCATCATGGATATCAATGGTCTTACCTTGAATATTATGACGCTCGGCGGCCTGGCACTGGGTATGGGTTTGTTAATCGACAGCACCATCGTCATGCTGGAGAATATCACCCGCCATCAGGATGATGCTGGAACTGTTGAAAACAATGCCATCACTGCTGCTGCAGAAGTCAACAGTCCGATTGTTGCCTCTACGGCTACCAACCTGGCAGCCGTGTTGCCCTTCCTGTTCATTGGCGGACTCACCGGCCTGTTGTTCAAGGAACTCATTATCACGATCTCGTCTGCCATGCTTGCAGCTCTCATCGTCGCATTAACGCTGGTGCCCGCACTTGGATCAAGGGTGCGATCCAAGCCACGTATAGATAGTTATTTCAATAAGTTAATGGACTATCTTAAATCTTTTTATCAATCATTGGTAAAGACGATCCTGAATTATCCGCTGCCGATTATTGCCGGCTTTGGGGTAGCTTTTGCAGGCGCGTTACTCGTGCTTGTCGAAAGCAAACCTATTTTCCTGCCAAGCATGGATGAAGGCAGTGTCACTGTTTCAGTGACCGGTGATTCCGGCATCAGTCTGGACGAGATGGATGCCACACTGGAAAAAATAGAAGCACTGCTTTTACAACAGCCGGAAGTTGAAAGCGTTTACACCATGGTCGGTGGCTTTGTGTTCGGACGCTCGGAATTTCAGACCAGTAATCGCAGCTCCATCAATGTGCAACTTGTTGCCGTCAACCAACGCGCCATGAGCAGTACTGAGTGGAACAAATCCATGCAGAAAATGATTTCAGATTTACACCTTACCGGTTACAAGGCAAGAATGTACGTTCGCGGTATCAGAGGCATTCAAATGAGCAGTGGCGATGACGATATCAGTCTGCGTATCCAGGGACAGAATATTGAAATACTGCGCGAACTGGGCGAAGAAGTCGTGGAACGCCTGCGTGATATTCCCGGCATAAGCAATCTTGATCATACCTACGAGGAGCATCACGAAGAACTGAATGTTGCAATTGATCGCCAACGCGCTGCAGACCTCGGCATTCATGTTGATAGCATTGGCGAAGCCTTGCGTATCGCACTGGAAGGCAGTGTTATATCTGACTACATCGATGGTGATCGACAGTTTGATATACGTCTGCGCCTGCCAAGATCATACAGTGAAACACCTGAAGTGTTATCCAACCTGCTGGTCGGCCAGCACCAGGGCCGGTCTGTGCGCCTGTTCGAGGTCGCTTCAATTTCCAGGGGGCCCGCAGCGGCATCAATCAAGCGTGACCAGCAGCAACGCATAGTCGAGATTACTGCTTCAGTCGATGACACAAGCTCTGTGGATGAAATCATGACAGCGATTTACAAAAATCTCGAACAACTGCAATTGCCGCCAGGCTACAGCCTGTATGATGGTGGCAACAGTAACACCCTCAAACAGGGTCAACAGACCGGTGGTGCCCTGCTTGCACTGGCAATATTCCTGGTGTTTGTGGTGATGGCTGTGCAGTACGAATCCCTGCGCAATCCCCTGGTGATTCTCTTCAGCGTTCCATTTTCTGTTATCGGCGTCGGTCTCGGACTGTGGTTATTCGATATGCCGCTGTCAATGCCGGTGTGGCTTGGCCTGATCATGCTCGAGCAATACATG
>CAWEEC010000053.1:0-7298 GCA_963807785.1 uncultured Gammaproteobacteria bacterium
CTGGTTGAACTGGGGGCGCAGATCATCCTCGGCAATACCTTCCATTTGACTGCTCAGGCCAGGCACTGAAATCATCAGCAAGCACGGCGACCTGCATGATTTCATGCACTGGCAGGGACCGATTCTGACTGACTCGGGCGGCTTCCAGGTCTTCAGTCTGGCCAAGATGCGCAAGATCACCGAGCAGGGCGTTGTGTTTCAGTCACCCGTCGATGGTGCCAGCATCGAGCTCACGCCCGAACGTTCGATGCAGGTGCAGCGTGAACTGGGTTCAGACATCGTGATGATATTCGACGAATGCACACCGTATCCCGCCACTCGTGAGGAAGCAGACGCTTCAATGCAATTGTCCCTGCGCTGGGCCGAACGCAGCAAGCAGGCGCATCAAGGTAATCCCTCAGCCCTGTTTGGCATCGTGCAGGGCGGTATGTATGCTGATTTGAGAGAACAGTCTGCCACTGCACTGAGCGCGCTTGGATTTGACGGTTATGCCATCGGTGGTCTGTCGGTGGGCGAGCCGGAAGCAGAGCGTAACCATATCCTGGAATGCACGCTGCCGCATCTGCCCGCTAACCAGCCTCGCTACCTGATGGGTGTCGGCAAGCCCGAGGACATCGTGGAAGCCGTGCGCCGGGGCGTCGATATGTTCGATTGCGTGATTCCAACCCGAAATGCACGCACCGGCTTCCTCTATACCCGGACAGGTATTCTCAGAATCCGCAACAGCCAGTACCAGGACGATACACGGCCGGTTGATGATAGATGTGGCTGCTACACCTGTCGCAACTACAGCCGCGCGTATTTGCGCCACCTGGACAAATGTGGCGAGATTCTGGGCTCGCGACTGAACACGATTCATAATCTGCACTATTATCAGGACCTGATGCGCGACATTCGTGCCGCCATCGAAGCAGGCCGGTTCGATGATTTTGCTGACGGATTTTATCAGACAAGGAAAGAATAAACTTGCAGGCGATATCGACCTGGTTGCCCGCCTGAAACCTCGCTCCGGGCGCTGCCTTCTGGCATAATAGCGCCCTTTAAACAGACAGCTTGCCCTTCGACAAACCTGCACATTAGCATTACGCGGGATCTGAACGACGGGATTAAGAGGAGATATCTTTTGTACATTTATAAATTCTGCGGCCTGGCCTTGATGAGCTTGCTCGCATCGAATGCCTGGGCTACAAACGGGGCACCCGCTGCATCACCGGCCAGCGACCCGCTGGCTTCCATGATTCTGCCAATCGGCCTGATCGTGCTGTTTTATTTCTTCCTGATTCGCCCGCAGAGCAAACGCCACAAGCAGCACAAGGAAATGGTTTCAGCGCTGCAGAAAGGTGAAGAAGTGGTGACCACCGGTGGCTTACTCGGAAAAATTACCAGTGTCGGCGAAAACTTCCTCACGCTGGAAATCAGCAACAATGTCTCCATCCATGTACAGAAGAATTCGGTTCAGGCAATCATGCCCAAAGGCACTATCAAGGAACAGTCCGGAGCTAAAGACTAGCCTGCGGATACAACATAACAATCTCTAAAACATAAGGTCTCAGCAATGCTGAATCAGTATCCCCTGTGGAAATATATTGCGCTCATCGTAGCGCTTGTCTTCGGCACTATTTATGCCTTGCCCAATTTATTCGGCGAAGACCCCGCGGTACAGGTATCTCACCGTACCAAATCCCTAACCCAGGAAGACACGCTGCTGATCGAGCAAACACTCGCGAACAGCAACATCACTATCAAGTCTTCTGAAATCATCGAGGGCAGGGCACTGGTCAGGTTTGATGATGAGAACGTCCAGCTGCAAGCTGCTGATGTACTGAAGTCATCGTTGGAGAAACAGTACCTGGTCGCGTTGAACCTGGCGCCGGCAACGCCAGGTTGGCTACGCTCGCTCAACGCATCGCCCATGTATCTTGGACTGGACCTGCGCGGCGGTGTTCACTTCCTGATGGAAGTCGACATGGTCGCCGCCATCAAGCGACTTGAAGAAAGCCTGTTATCCGATATACGCAGCTACATGAGAGGCGAGAAGATCCGTTACCGCAGTGTAACGCGCGATGAATCAGGCTTGCAAATTCGTTTTCGCAATGCAGACAGTATGTACCAGGCCAGGGACAGCCTGGAAGATCAGTTTCGTGAATTTGCGTACGAGATGAATGAAAAAGACCTGGTGATTAATGCCAGGCTGACAGATGTTGCGGTACGTGATGAGAAACGATCAGCCTTACAACAGAACATCATCACGTTGCGAAACCGCGTCAACGAACTGGGTGTGGCCGAACCCGTCATACAGCAGCAGGGTGACTCGCGTATCGTGGTGCAGTTGCCCGGCATCCAGGACACGGCGGGCGCAAAGAAAATTCTAGGCGCCACGGCAACGCTTGAATTCAGGCTAACCGAGGGCACACGTACAGAATGGGACGATGCCGAGAGAACCGGCCGCGTTCCCCTTAACGCGCTGCTTTATCATGAACGCGATGGCAGCCCGGTGTTACTCAAGCGTAGCGTTATCGTTACCGGTGACCAGATCATTGATGCGGCCTCCACCATTGACCAGCAAAAAGGCGTACCCGCTGTTTCTGTGCGCCTCAACGGCAAGGGCGCGAAGACCATGGGTGAAACCACCCGCGAAAACGTCAAAAAACCCATGGCTGTTGTTTTCATTGAAAACAAGGTCGAGAGCAAACAGGTTAACGGTGAGACGGTTAAAAAACGCACCACGGTAAAAGAAGTCATCAACGTATCGACCATCCAGGAACAGTTCAGTGCACGTTTCCAGATCACCGGACTGGCTTCGCAGGAAGCACGCGACCTGGCCTTGCTGCTCAGGGCCGGTTCATTGCGTGCACCGGTAGAGATTATCGAGGAGCGCACCGTTGGCCCGAGCCTGGGTAAGGACAATATCAACCAGGGCTTCCAGTCGGTGATGATCGGTTTCGTGCTGGTACTGGTTTTCATGGCGGTTTACTACAAGTCATTCGGCCTTATCGCCAATATTGCACTCACTGCCAACCTGGTATTTATCGTCGCTATTCTGTCGCTGCTGCAGGCAACACTCACTTTACCGGGTATTGCCGGTATCGTGCTCACAGTGGGCATGGCCGTGGACGCCAACGTGCTAATCTTTGAGCGTATTCGTGAAGAGCTACGCAACGGCAATTCACCACAGGCCAGCATCCACGCCGGCTATGAAAAAGCTTTCAGCACTATTACCGACGCCAACGTCACCACCTTGCTGGCTGCCATCGTGCTGTTCAGCCTGGGCACAGGGCCGGTGAAGGGATTTGCTGTCACACTCAGCATTGGCATCATTACATCCATGTTCACTGCCATAGTGGGTACACGCTCGATCGTGAACCTGCTATACGGTGGACGTAACATTAAAAAACTGTCGATATAACAGGGTCTCATCATGCAATTTTTACAAGGTAAATCGACCATCGACTTTATGAGCAAGCGCAAGATTGCGCTCATATTTTCACTCCTGATGATAATCGCATCGATCGGAAGCCTGTTTGTAAACGGCCTCAACTTCGGCATTGATTTCACCGGTGGCTACCTGATCGAAGCCGGCTATGAAACCGAAGTGGATATCGGGCCGATACGGGCTTCGCTGGCCGAGAATGGCTTCGACGATGCGCAGGTCCAGCACTTTGGCACGGCGAAAGATATCCTGGTTCGTATCGCACCGCGTGACGACATCAACAAGGCCGGCCTCAGCGACAAGGTGCTATCGATCCTGCAAAAGAACACGGAGCAGGAAATCGCCATGCGCCGCGTCGAATTCGTCGGTCCGCAAGTGGGTGAAGAACTGCGTGATCAGGGTGGCCTTGCCATGCTGGTTGCACTTGGCGGCATCCTGCTCTATGTCAGCTTTCGCTTCCAGTTCAAATCAGCCGTGGGTGCCATCCTGGCACTGGTGCACGATGTGATTATTACCGTTGGTGTTTTTTCCATCACACAGATGGACTTTGATCTGAGCGTACTGGCAGCACTGCTGGCTGTGATCGGTTACTCGCTGAATGATACCGTGGTTGTGCTCGACCGCATTCGCGAAACCTTTCGCAATGTACGCAAACGCACCCCGGTCGAGATTCTGAATTTATCGATCAACCAGACATTGTCACGCACCTTGATGACATCGTTGACAACCCTGCTGGTGCTGTCAGCGCTGTTTATTTTCGGTGGTGAGGTCATTCACGGCTTTGCATTTGCATTGATCGTTGGTGTAGTCATTGGTACCTACTCATCCATCTACGTTGCCAGCAGCACCTTGATGGCGATGAAGATCCACAAACAGGATTTCCTGGTTGTAGCCAAGGAAGAGGTCGTCGACGATCGGCCTTAGGGATATTAATTTCACCACAGAGGCACAGAGGACACAGAGGATGTTTGTTGGCTATTAGGAGCAACGCCATATGATGTTCGAGATGAGATACAAAATTGAACTCTGTTCGCGACTAAAGTCGCTCCTAGCAAACTCAAGATACAGAACAAAAACCTCTGTGTCCTCTGTGCCTCTGTGGTGAACGAATTTATAGCGGACCTTAGATTGACGCTTTGCTTCATCCAGGCTACATCACAAATAGAAATTAACTTCTGCGCAACTTAGCGTCTTAGCGCCTTTGCGTTGAAAATCCCTTGTACAAAAACCTTTGCGCCTCAGCGCCTCTGTGGTTAATAACCAGCTTTGATCTTTTGCACACTGTCAATGACACTAGCCGGCGTATGCGGTGCCTTGAGGAAAGCCGCAAGCTGTCCCTTGGGATTGATCAGCAGTATCGCCGAGCTGTGATCGACCAGGTAGTCGTTTTCATTCCCTGAAGATCCCGGCATCTTCATGTACACAACACTGGTCTGCAGTGTCAGTGCCTGTATCATTTTTTCATCACCGGTTACGCCGGTAAATTCCGGATCAAAGTAGTGCACATAATCACCCAGCATCTTTATGCTGTCACGTTGTGGATCAACGGTGACAAATATCACCCGGGGAAAATCGCTGACAGCCTGTTTCCTGGCCTCGGCCAGAACATTCATCGTCATCGGACAGATATCCGGGCAAGAGGTATAGCCGAAAAACATCAAGCTCCATTGCCCCTTCAGGTCTTCATTTGAAAACCTGCTGCCATCGTGCTTGAGTAGTTCAGGAACCGCTATCTGCCGCGCCGGGTTCAGCACTGATCCCTGTATCAGTGGTTTGTCAGTGCTGTCGGATGTTTTCAATGTCGTGGCCAGCCAGAAACCGGCCGCCATGGCCAGTACGGCAAACACAACCACACCCGCCTTTACAGTCAGGGAAGTATCGTTGGCCATGTCAGTATCCCGGGTAAATCGGCAAGTAATGATCGACCACCATGGCAATAAACAACAGCATCAGGTAGTTGATTGAATAGACGAATGTCCGGATCGCAATATTGTGTCGTTCGGTAAACATCAACTGCATCACCATGTAGAGAAAATACAGGCCAAGTAATAGCGCTGCGATCAGGTAGATCAGGCCGCGCATATAAGCAAGGTAGGGCAGCAGGGTGACGAGGATCATCAGAATGGTGTAACCCAGTATTGCATACTTGGTAAATTCAATACCATGCGTAACCGGCAGCATCGGCAGGTTCACCTTGGCATAATCATCACGGCGATGAATTGCCAGCGCCCAGAAATGCGGTGGTGTCCAGGTATAGATAATCAGCACCAGCAGCAGCCCATGGGGATCGATGCTATTGGTGACGGATGTCCAGCCCAGTAATGGCGGCGTTGCACCGGCGAGGCCACCGATGACAATATTCTGCGGTGTCGCTTTTTTCAGGTACATGGTATAAATCACCGCATAACCAATCATGCTGGCGAATGTCAGCACGGCCGTGAGTACGTTGATCCAGGCTGTCAGAATAAACACCGAAGCCGCAGCCAGCATCACTGCAAAAATAAAAGCATTCTGTTGCGTGACCTTGCCCTGGGGTAATGGACGCCCTTCAGTGCGTGCCATTTTTGCATCATTTTCACGCTCAACGATCTGGTTAATTGCTGCACCCGCAGCAGCTGCAAGACCAATCCCCAGGGTAGAAATAACGAGTACAAACAGTGATATTTCATATGGCGGGCTTGCAAGCACGACGCCGACAATGGACGTCAACAATAACAAGGCAACAACTTTGGGCTTGCATAAATCGAAATAATCGCGCCAGACTGCAGATTTTGTTGATGTTTTTGTCATGGTGATTTCTTATCCAATTTGAGACACCTTGAATAACTTGTTCAGATCATGAATCAACCACTTACCAGGCATATCCTGTGTAAAGCGCATCATTATATTGCCAATAGGATCCATCAGGTAAATATCGTTTTCATCCATCTCAGTGATGCTCGTACGCATTGCGGCCTGTAGCTTTTGCTGATCAGCGTACAGTCGCTTTGCATTGGGGAATTCTTTTTCTATCAAGGCCAGAAATTCAGCATCAGGTTTTGCCTGGTGAATTATCAGTCTGCGCAGGCGATAGGCATTTTTTCCAACCGCTTTGTTCACCTGTCGAATTTTTAACAAGGCATCATTGCATGCCTGGTCACAGCTTGCCCCGGCAAGATAAATCATGTGCCACTTATGTTGTGTAATATCATCACGCGATAACAGCTCATTTTTGTCATCAACGAGTACCAGTGCCTCAATGTCTACTACCGGCTGTATCAATTCACCCTTGTTGGTAAATGCAGACGGGGTAAAGCCTGTGAAAAACATGACATAAGCCGCTACCACGGGCAACACAAATGCAACAATCACAAACCAGATCGTATATGGATTCTTTTTAGACAGCTGTGCATCCTGGGCAGGATTTTCTGTTTCAGACATAATAATTTCCGATTTAATTTTTCGTTCGCTTTATATTAACCGCGAGATAAATAATCAATAAGGCTGCAGACATTGCATACCACTGGAAAGCATAACCGATGTTCTTTGCGCTATCGAGTTTGAGCACCGGTATCTCACGATAAAAACCATGGTCTGCATCCTTATCAAGCCTCAGTACCATGGGCATAACCTGGTATCCAAGCATATTGCTGATCTCCTGCGTATCAACGTATTGAAGCACCATAGGCCAGCTGAGCTCACTGTGGACATTTTCAACCAGCAGGTAGTCCTTGGAAGGCGGCTTGTCCATTAGCGCCTTGAAACTGACGCTTGTGGCAACAGTGTCGAATTCCGGCAGATCCTGTCTTGTCCGACCTTGCTTAAGCCAGCCCCTGTTCACCAGGATTGTATTTCCATCGTCCATCCTGAATGGCGTAAAGATATCGTA
>CAWEEC010000054.1:0-24056 GCA_963807785.1 uncultured Gammaproteobacteria bacterium
GCGAGTCCGATCTTCATGATTGTGCGCCTATGGTTGTCGATTGTTGATGCATTCAGTGCTTCCTGTTGCAGCGCCTGCATTGGTAAACACAGGTGTTGTTTACAATTAAGCCATTGATTATATACGCAGTAAAAGGCGAATAACCTGAAAAAATATACCTCTATCTATGTCAACCATTTCAGCAGTGCTGCGTTAAATATAGAGCTTTCTAACGAAACAAAAGGTATAAACATGAAGACAACATTCAAGCACAGTTTAGGCAGTCTTGTAATCGCTATTTCTGTCGCAGCTGCTTCCGGTGTCGCGGAGGCAGGTAAAGGCAACGGCAATGGCGGAAGTCATAATGGTGGTTTTGGCGCCGGTAATGGCTCTATGTACGGGACTGGCCAGGCAGCAGGCAATGGCTTCGGCTCACAACACAGCAACCAGTACCAGCACCGCTATCAACACCGGAATGGCAAGGGCAACGGTAAGGGCAATGCTAATGCACAGGGAAATATGCCTTCGGCCGATTCTGACATGGGTCAGTATGGCAATGACAAGTATCTGAACCAGAAAGATTTTCAGGCCTGGTTAAATCAAAATCAGGCTCAAAACCAGAATCAGCAACGTCAACAGGTTGAAACCCGGACGATGACGCAGGAAAGTCTCTGATTGCGAAGTGATGAGATGCGGCGGTGGCGGATTCTGCCGCCGCTGCATCTTTTATAGCGGCATAAAATAATTTGAACTATTTAGCCCAACATCCTGTCAACCATACATCGATTCATGCGTTTATATAGATATAGAATTTATCAAACCATGCAAAGGCGCATAAACATGAAAATTTTAAACAAAGATATTATCAGCGGTGTTCTGGTTGCATTGTTATTTGCAATCGGATCATCTGGCGTTCAGGCCGGTAAAGCCGGTGGCGGTGGTGGCGGACAATCGGGTGGACAAGGATCTCAGTCCGGCAAAACCGAACGCCATGAGTATCAACTACCAGCATCAGAAAGGCAAGGGCGGCGGCCAGGGTAAACAGGCCGGTGAAGGCGACAAGACCCAGACCCAGGACCGCGACCAGGTTCGTGACCAGGACCGTGCCACGACGCAGGACGCAGATTAAACGATCATAGCAGCTGTGATTACTACAGCACCCTTAACAGCGTCGGCAGGCTCCGCCGACGCTGTTTTTTTTATTTCACCGTTCACTATTAGTTCAGGGCGTAGGCCGGGATCAGACTTTGCCGTTTCGGGCGTCATGCTGTTCAGTGCCGGATCTCTCGCAAAGGCGCAAAGCACGCAAAGTTAAATATTGCATCATTTTTCCCGAACCAGGCAGCCTGGCGAGATGCCTTAGCGCTACGCTGTATGCAGGCCTGCTCACGTGCTCTCGCAAAGGCGCAAAGTACGCAAAGCTACATGAATACTCTATTAGATGAATTAATAGCGATAGCTAGCTCTTCCTTTGCGCTCTTGGCGGCTTGGCGAGATTAAGCTCCCCCAGGTTCCTGGTCACTTGCAGCTATCACTGTCTTATGATGTTCCTGCCCCAGCAGCATATAAACCACCGGAACAACAAACAGCGTTAACAAGGTACCGAACCCCATGCCGCCGACGATCACCCAGCCGATGGCCTCGCGTCCTTCAGCGCCGGCACCGGTGGCAAGAGCGAGTGGTACGGCGCCCAGTATCATCGCACCGGTGGTCATCAGGATAGGGCGCAATCGCAGTACCGAGGCTTCAATCACCGCATCGAGCTTGGCTTTACCCTGCAATTGCAGCTGATTGGAAAATTCGACGATCAGAATGCCATGCTTGGTGATCAGGCCAACCAGCGTAATCATGCCAATCTGGGTGTAGATATTCATGCTGCCGCCGGTGAGATAGGTAGTTGCCAGTGCACCGGCGAGTGCCAGCGGGACACTCAATAAAATAATAAAGGGGTCAATAAAACTTTCAAACTGCGCGGCGAGTACGAGATAGATAAAGCACAATGCCATGGCGAATATGACGTACATACTCTGGCCCGATTCCTTGAACTCGCGTGACATGCCTTTGTAATCAAGCCGGGTACCAACAGGTGCAGTCTCGTTCAGGGCGCTCTCAAGAAACTCGAGCGCTTCACCCAGGCTGTATCCGGGTGCAAGATTGGCACTGATGGTGGCGGCACGCAGTTTGCCAAAGTGATTCAACTCTTTTGGTGCGACTGTTTCTTTGATATCAACCAGGTTGCTCAACTGCACCATTTGACCATCGGATGCACGCACATAAATACGGCTGATGTCAGTCGGTTGTTTACGATCAGCATCACCCACCTGCACGATTACATCGTACTGTTCGGTTCCGCGCTTAAAGCGTGTAACTTCACGTCCGCCAAGCAATGTTTCCAGGGTACGACCAACGGTTTCGACATCGCTGCCGATGGCAGCAATCTTGTCACGGTTAACAACCACCTTGATCTGCGGCTTGTTGAGTTTGAGGTCAACATCCAGTCCGACCAGATTCGGATTGGCACGTGCCTTTTCCATCAGCTTGTTGATGATCTGTTCCAGTTCATCGTAACTGCCGCTCGACTGGATGACGATTTCGATCGCCTTGTCGATGGGACTCTGACCAAGCGATGGCGGGTTCATCGCGAATGCAAGGACACCTGGAATACCGCCGTAGAGTTTGCCGGCAAGTTCACCGGTTACCTCCTGTTGTGAGCGCTCACGTTCGGCCCAGTCTTCGAGCAGCATGAACTGGATGGCCTGTGTTACCGTGGGGAAACCGACGATGGTGAAATAGTTTTCCACTTCGGGCGCTGTCTGGATGATGCCTTCCATCTGTTTGGCATAGCGGTCGGTATACTCGGGGGTCGAACCCTCCGGTGCGATACCGATTGCCAGGATGGTGCCGCGATCTTCCACCGGGGAAAGTTCAGACTGCAGTTGCATAAAGATGCCAGCGGCCCCTGCAGCAGTGGCAATAACAATGATGATAATAATGGCCTTGCCGTTCAGTGCCGCCTTGAGCAAACGACGGTAACCGTGGTTCAGGCTCTCCAGTAGTTTTTCACCGTAGTTATAAAAGGCATTGTGTTTCTTTTCGAAGTGCAGCAACTTCGATGACATCATCGGCGACAGCGTCAGCGCGACAAAGCCTGAAACGATCACTGCACCCGCCAGCGTCAATGCAAACTCAGTGAACAGCTTGCCGGTGCGCCCGGTGGAAAAACCCATCGGTGCGAACACCGCGGCCAGGGTGAAGGTCATGGCCAGTACCGCAAAGGCAATTTCGCGGCTGCCCTTGTAGGCGGCTTCTACCGCGTCCATGCCATGCTCGACATGACGATGAATGTTCTCCAGCATGACGATGGCATCATCCACCACCAGCCCAATCGCCAGTACCATGGCCAGCAGGGTCAGGGTGTTTATCGAATAGCCGAAAGCGTACATCATGGCGAAGGCACCGATCAGTGACACCGGTATGGTCACCAGCGGAATCAAGGTGGCGCGCACGGAACGCAGAAACAGGAAGATCACCAGGATCACCAGTGCCACCGCTTCGAAGATGGTGATAAACACCGACTCCACTGAACGCTCAATAAACTTGGAGCTGTCGTAGGCAATTTCCACTTTCATGCCGGTGGGCAACTGTGCGGAGATGCCGGGCAACTCCCTGCGCACGGTCTGCCCGAGTTCCAGTGGGTTGGCCGTCGACTGCTTCACCATACCGAGCGCCACGGCACTCTGGCCGTTATAGCGCGCATAGGTGCGTTCATCTGCGGCTGCAATTTCAATCTCGGCGACATCGGCAAGACGCACCAGGTAACCGTCTGCTTCTCGCAGAATGATGTCACCGAACTGTTTCGGTGTGCGTAAATCGATTTCGGCACGTACGCTGAATTCGCGATCAACACTTTCAATGCGACCGGACGGAATATCCAGGTTCTGTTTTCTCAGTGCGGTTTCGACGTCCTGCGGGTTGAGGCCGTAGGCAGCGAGGCGGGCGCTGTCCAGCCAGATACGCATGGCATAGCGGCGATTACCGAAGATCAGGATGTTGGCGACACCATCGAGTGATTCAAGCTGATCCTTGACCACGCGCTCGGCCACATCCGACACTTCCAGCGGGCTGTGGCGATCACTCGACATCGCCAGATAGATCACGGGCTCGGCATCGGCTTCCACCTTGGAAACAATCGGTTCCTTGACTTCAGTGGGGAGCTGACCGCGCACGCGACTGACCCGGTCCCTGACGTCATTCGCAGCCGCATCGGCATCGCGTGTCAGGCGAAAAGAGATGGTAACCTGGCTCAGCTCATCACGGCTGATGGAAGAAATAAAATCGATGCCCTCGATGCCGGCAATCGAGTCTTCCAGGATCTGCGTGACCTGGGTCTCTATGATGCGGGCATCGGCACCGGGATAGCTGGTTTCAACCGTCACCGTCGGGGTGTCGATGTTGGGGTATTCGCGTACCGACAGTCGATCGTAGGAAATAAGGCCGACCAGTACGATCAGCAAGGTCATCACCGTTGCCAGCACCGGTCGCTGGATACTGATGTCAGACAGTACCATCGCTTATGCGCCGCCGCTGTTGGCGTCGGGCGCCTTGTCCATTTCACCACCTGAGTCATTGCCCGGTACTGCACCGATGGGCTGTACCTTGCTGCCATCCATGATCTTCATTTGCCCGGCAGTGATGATCTGCGCGCCGGCCTCGAGTCCTGACAGCACTTCGACATTATTTTGCTGGCGCAGGCCAAGACTGACCTCGGCACGCACGGCCTTGCCGTCTTCAATGCGATAGACATACTGTTTATCACCCGCGGGCATCAATGCCGCCTCGGGGATCAGCAGTGCATTTTCCTTGCGCTCCAGCACCAGCTCGACCTGGGCAAACAGGCCTGGCACCAGCCGGTTATCTTCATTCGGAATTTGCGCGCGCACCGTGAAACTGCGGCCGCTGACATCGACTTCCGGCGCTACGGCATAAACCTCGCCGCTAAAGGTTTCACCACGAAAGGCATCGACCCTGACATCGACTGTCTGGCCGATCGAAACTTCGGATAGATACACTTCGGGGATACGAAACTCGAGCTTTATCGGATTGCTGTTGATCAGCGTAACCACATCCTGGCCACGGGAAAGGTAATCGCCTTCACTGATATTGCGCAGCCCGACAGTGCCATCGAACGGTGCGTGTATCACCATCTTTGCAAGGCGGGTGCGTGCCAGTGCCCGTGACGCCTTGTTGACGCCCAGTTCGGATACCGCCTGGTCTGCTTCCTGCTCATTGCTCAGTCCCTTTTTACGCAATGAACTAATGCGCTTGGTATTGGCCTGACTCAGTTTCAGGCGGGCATCGGCCTGTTTCAACTCGTCCCTGTAGATGGAATCATCCAGTGTAACCAGAAGATCATTCTGTTTGACTTTCTGGCCTTCCTTGAAATGAATCTTTACCACCTTGCCTTCGAATTCAGGTCGCAGCATGACTTCCTCGTTGGCGAGCAGGCTGCCGACAGCAACAATACTTCTGACCAGTACATCCTGTTTGACCATGGCCGCTTCAACCGGCGTGGCAAAATCCATCGCTGCTGCAGTACCAGTTTCAGTTGCGGTTCCGTTAACATGTTGGTACCAGTAATAGCCACCAGCTGCGACTGCAACGATCAGGAAGAATAAGACAAAGGTTCTTGCATTCACGACTGGTTTCCTCACATTTCAGGAACAGGTAAGTTAGTTTATAGAAATATCAAAAAATATTTACCACAGAGATCACACTGGTACACAGAGTAATAATTGCAATCAGTTATAATCATTGAGACAAACCGGTGAAAACTCCGTGTACCTCTGTGTCCTGTGTGGTTCAAATGACTAACTGGCTTTTTCGTACGCCGGCCCCAGCATCAGCAATAAAGTCTGTGCATGTTCGGCCGCTTTTATACCAAGATCTGTCAGGTACCCGCCATCAATCTGGGTGATCAATCCTTTTGCGTACAGACGTTTGACCGCATCGATGACTTCGGGATTGGCATTTCTGTGCACTTTTATACCTTGATAGGTACTATCGAGGTTGTAGCGAATGAGCACATCCAGTTCATGCATTTGTTCTGGTGAGTAGGGCATGGCGTCATCTCGTATCGTGTCAGACCTGCAATTGTATACGACCGCACAATATTTTTCATAGGCTTGATAAACCCTGGATAGGTTTGATCAGGGTTTGTTCAGCCGGCAGGCCTGTATCTGGGGCGCGTTGCAGGCAATTGCACAACTCTCGTCAAGCCGCCAAGTGCGCAAAGGAAGAGCAGGATATCGCTATTAATTCATCTAATTGAATATTCATGTAGCTTTGCGTACTTTGCGCCTTTGCGAGAGAGCAAATCTGTATTACGCTTCTGACTGTCAGATCATTATATCGATAATACGATCTTGCCCAGTACATGACCTTCCTCGATCATCTGGTGGGCGACGGCAGCATCCTTCAGCGGCAGTACATCTGAAATTGTCGGCTTGAGCTTGAAATCAGTGACCAGCTTGGCACAGCGATGCAGAATTTTTCCCTGGCGCCTGCGTGCTTCGAGTAAATCCATCAGCATCGGTGTCAGCATCAGGGTGAAGCTGATGCTCAGGTTACGATTGCGTGCGACCTTCCAGTCAACGCCTGTGCCCGGATCGAGCAGCGTATTGACATGGCCATATACTTTCGCGGCAGACAGGCTGCGTTGAAAGATTTCGCCACCGACCGTATCGAGAACGACATCGACACCTTCGCCGTTGGTCCAGTCCATGACTTCATCAACGAAATCTGTATCCCCGTAACGAATGATCCTGTCGACACCGAGTTTGCTGACAAAAGCCGCTTTCTCATCTGTGCTCACGGTAGTGCAAACCCGGGCACCGGCTGATTTGGCCAGTTGTATGGCGACGTGACCGACACCACCGGCACCGGCGTGTATCAATACGGTTTGTCTTGCTTTGAGATACGCTCGATCGAACAGTGCTTCCCAGGCAGTTATCGACACCAGTGGGAGCGCAGCCGCCTGTTCAAAACTCAAACGCGCCGGTTTCATTAGCGCCTGTTTCTCATCGATCACGGTGTACTCCGCATAATTGCCCTGTTCTCCGCCCAGGCCGCCGTGACAGAACCAGACTTCATCACTCTTCATGAACTGCGTTACACGCTCACCGGTTTCAACCACGATACCGGCACCGTCGCAGCCAAGAATCGCGGGCAGCGCATCCGGGTAGAACGCGCCACGGCTCCGTATCTTGGTATCAACAGGATTAACGCCTGCAGCCCTGAGCCTTACCTTGATTTGTGTGGGCGAGGTAATCTGCGGTTCATCGACCTCAGCCAGTTGCAACACGTTGGCGGGGCCGGCATCTGTCATCAGTATGGCTTTCATGTCAGCGCTTATTCATTCATGAACGGGTAGTCGGTATAGCCGTGTTCATCGCCACCATAGAAAGTTGCTTCGTCCGGCTTGTTCAGTTCAGCGCCGGACTTGAAGCGTGCCACCAGGTCAGGGTTGGCCAGGTAGATGGCGCCAAACGAAACCAGGTCTGTCTGACCGCTGGCGATGGCAGCCTGTGCCTTGTCCAGATCATAACCCAGGTTCGCCATGTAGTTGCCATCAAAATGCTCCCTGATCTGCGCGTAATCCACACCAGCCTCACCGGCAAAGCCGCCTTCGACCACGTGCAGGTAGCCCAGCATTTTTGGGCTTAGTTCCTGGGCAACAAAGTTGAACAGCGTCTGCGGGTCTGAATCATGCATGTCATTAAACGAATTGACCGGTGAAATACGCACACCTATTTGCGCTGAATCCCACACCTCGGCCACGGCATCAACCACTTCGAGCAACAGACGAACACGGTTATCGAGCGAGCCACCATAATTATCATCACGCTGGTTGGAGCCATCACGCAGGAACTGGTCCAGCAGGTAACCGTTGGCCGCATGGATCTCGACGCCATCAAAACCGGCCTGCTTGGCGTTTACCGCAGCCTGGCGATACTGTTCTACAAGGCCCGGTAATTCTTCAATATCCAACGCGCGCGGTTCGACAAAAGGTTTCATGCCTTCAAGGGTAATGGCTTCACCTGCGGGTGTGATCGCTGACGCAGATACCGGCTGTTGATGATCGGGCAGCAGGTCAGGGTGCGAGATACGGCCGCAATACCACAGCTGTAAAAAGATTAGCCCGCCTTCCTCGTGCACGGCTCTGGTCACTTGTTCCCAGCCTGCAATCTGTTCCGGCGTTTCAATACCGGGGGTGGCGGGATATCCCACGCCAGCTGCTGTTATCTGTGTTGCCTCGGTAATGATGAGACCGGCAGTGGCACGCTGTCGATAATACTCGACGTTCATAGCCTGCGGTACATTACCTTCGCCGGCACGATTGCGTGTCAGTGGTGCCATCACTATGCGGTTGCGAAGCGTATTGGGACCGATTGTTAACGGGCTGAATAAATCGGCTGCGTCACTACTCATCACTCACTCCAGTCAAGCGTATTAACACGCTGGGTTGTCTATCAAAATGTGTAAATCAGTTTACCGGCTGACCGGTTTCATTAACTCCAGTGTGTTGCCTTCACTGTCGTTAATGTAAATGGATTCTGTTCCATCGCGATGCTTTATCAGCGTACCATGTGCTTCAGCACCTTCATGCTCGATGGCTATATGCGGCGGATGCTGTCCCGGTATTACCAGTGCCAGGTAAACGTTGCTGAAACGAAGCATCGCCCAGGTATCATCCAGGTAGACGATCTCGGCATTGAAATGCTTCGAGTACCACTCTAACGCACGCCCGATATCTTCGACCTGTATCGCAACATGATGCAATGAGTCGAGTTCTGTTTCCTGTTGCTGCATTGCTTTAGTTCCTATGGTTTTACCCGGGCTGAACCCAGCCTGACTCCAAGCGGGCCACGCGGAACCCACAAGTTTACCAGCTGCCCGTTTCTGAGCACGCTTACATTAACATATTCACCGCGTTCACCCAGCGATGTCTCTTGCTGTAATTCATTCCAGCTGAACATGCGGTTATTACCGTAACTGAGAACCATGTCGCCATCTTTCATGCCCGCCATTTCGGCCGGCGATCCCATCATCACCGATGTAACCTTGACACGATTACTCTGGCCGGCAGCATACAAATAGCTGTCATATGAATCATCACCTATCTCATCACGCAGTGAAATATCCTGTTCCAGTAGCGCGTTCAACTCGCGCGAATATTGACCCGTCCCGAGGTAACCTTCACGTGAAGCGCGATCACGCAGTTCGAGTTTTTTTAAATCGATCTCGTTGATACGGCGCACGATATCTGCTGCCAGCATTTCATCTATGCCGGCCCTGACGAGCGTATCCGTGTTCAATGCCGGGCTCAGTCCGCTGACCGGTGTGTCTGCCGTTGATGGGCTATTGACCAGCAAGGCGCCGGAGTCCGTGGAAACATCCGGCGCAACAGCAACAACCTGTTCGAGTTCATCGATACGCTGGTTAAGTAATGCGATCTGTGATTCAAGCGTCTGGATTCGCTCACTATCAGAAGGCTGCGAGACGACAAACGCATTGGCCATTGGATGCTGCGTGGTTTCGGTATAAAGGGTGGGCGAGGTATGTGTATCGGTCTGTGCCGGTGTAGATCGGACAGTATCACGCATTTGAATCATGGCAATGCCGGCAACAATGCCAAGCACAAGCAGGCCGGGAATCAAGATACGTTGTTTATTCATTATGCTCATTTATGCTGTATATATCTTATCGCGATAGTTGCAGCAGTGAAATTAGTCGCGATGAAAGAGACACTGGATCCCCGCTTGCGCGGGGATGACGACGTAAGATGGATAATATCAAAAACATCGTCACTTACGACTCTTGTAAAATGAAGCCTCGATGAGGTAAGTCCTAATCTCGGGGTATGTCAATCAGCGCGAGCACACCCCGGATTACACTGCGTTACATCCAGGATTCAGTTGTAGGCCAGAATAAGGTATTGCCATTCCTGGCGCCATACCATTACCTGCAACAATTCGCTTCTGCAGGCCTGCTTATTCGCTGTCATCTCTGTATGTTCAGCGTCATCCCCATAAGTTCAGCGTCATCCCCGCGCAGGCGGGACTAAATTCAATTGGATTGAAGTTACTCGTCACATCCATGTGACTCGCCCTTCGGGCCATCACAAAAAACGTGATGTTCAAAATTGTTCCAATCAATTTTAGTGAACAGCTAAAGGCTGGCCCGAAGGGCAGAATACATGGATGTATTCTATAATCCAGCGTCTTAATCTTTTCCCTTAGCACTCGAAACTCGCCACTCGCCACTGTTTTTATTGCAGGAACGGCTGCAGTCGCGAATAGTATGCACGCCTGGTCATTCACTATTCATTGTTGATTATTCAGCACTGCCCCCAAACCAGTCACTAATACTGAAATCATTTTTATAAGGCACATGCTCGGCATTGACCAGTTTCGGCGTAATCAGGTTGATGTATTCCGTCATAAAATGATGCTGCAGGTTTTTCTGACTCAGCATTTCGTTCAGAAAATCAGTTGCACGCATCATGCTATCAACACCGTGCAGTTCTGAATAGGTGTTGCCTTCCTGCAGTACGATCTCGGTACCCAGGTGCCAGTAGATATCCATGTTCATCATGTCCATCGGGTCAAGCGGTGGCACCAGCGGCACCATGTCTTTTGGTGTCACTACACGGGTCACATCAAGGTGATTGTATTTGCGGCTACCGGCAATGTTGGTGACCTTGGGTTGGCCAAAGGTAATGACCTTACCTACATTGTAACCATCAGCATCGAGGTACATGGCAAGTATTAATGCAGCAGCGCCACCCAGGCTATGACCGGTGGTGTTGATGCGATAGTCCTTGTTCAGATCCAGTTTGACTTTATCGTAAATGTAATCCGCGGACTGGGCGAATCCCTGGTGCAGCTTGACGCCGGTATGCTTGTTCGGCAGCAGCACGAATGCGATATCGACCATTGCATTTTCAACATTGGATGTGCCGCGCACAAACAGAATCTGCTGTTTCAGCTTGTCATTGGTGGCGAGGAAATAATTCACCGCATAGCCAGGCAACTTGCCGGAAGCCGTCAAGGTATAACCCTGGGTTGTCAGTGCCTTCTTCACATCAGATTTTTCCAGGTAAGACGCATTGGCGATCAATGCATAGTCATACAGGGTTTTGAAGCGCCCGGGGCTCTGGTTTGAATTTGTAACAGACGGCAGACACAAGAATATGGCCAACAACGGGATTAAATGACGTGCAGGAATGAATTGATTCAACACAGGACTCGCTATTTATTTTTATAATTTGCTGTTATCTCCAATGTATGACAGAGATATCCAATATTAAGAGCGTTTTGCCGTCAGATTGTTCCTTGGAAATGACAGAAATTTTATCTTTTTGTTTTTATAGACTTGCAATCATCCCTCTCTGCCATTTTGTCGTACCAGCAGCTGCAGCCGTAAAACATTATTTACTGCAGTTCCCAGTTCCCAGTTCCCAGTTCCTAGTACCTGCTGGCTAGTACCTTGAGGGTCAGCGTTACAACGTAACAATGACTCTCAAGGCATCCAGCCGCAGCCGGGTGGCATCGATCAGTTGGGTCAGCGCCTGCAGTTGTTGATCGAAGAAAATGATCTCGTCATCACGTACATTCGGGTTGACCTGTTGCAGTGCCTTGAGGCGATTGATTTCGCGCATCAAAATCGCCTCAGCCTGTGCATGGGCCTGCTTGAATATAGCCGGTGCCTGTTGCTGGGCACGTTGCTCGCAGCTGGCGAGCAGGTCCTTGAGTACTTTGTGCTTGGCACGTACCACCTGGATCGCGGTATTGGTATCGACGGCATTACTCGCCTGGTTGATCGCATCGTGTGCCATTTTTTCATTATGATCATTACCGCGCTCATCCATGACCACGCGAATGGTTGTTGGTGGCAGGTAGCGCTGGGATTGCAGCGCTTCAACCGCAGCGACTTCGAGTACGAACAAACATTCGAGTAACACGCTGCCGGCGGGTGCACCCCGGTATTTAACGGCGGTGAGTGCAGTGTTGCCCGGTTCATTGGTGACCACCATGTCCATGGCATCACGCACCATGGAATGTTCCCAGGAAAGGTAATGTGCATCTTCGAAACTCAATGCGGTATCACGTTCATAGGTAATCGTCATACCGTCATCAACCAGCCCGGGAAAGCGGTTAACCATGTGATCGGTGGGACGAATGATCAGGCAGTTCTCACTGTGCATTTCACTGTCGACACCAAAGCAGTCAAACACACGTTCCATGTAATCACCGAGTGTTGAGCTGGCATCGGCTTCGAGTGCGCGTTGCCTGATCGATTCGGCTTCGTGTATGCGGCAGGAATTGTATTCGAGTAAACGGTCGCGGCCGCGATGCAGTGCTTCGGTCATCTCGGTATACAGGTCATGACTGTGACTGATCAGCGTTTCAATCTCAGTCGTGTTTGCCGGATCCTGCAATGCACTGAGTAGCTCATCCTCAACCCTGACAAAAACCGAATGTCCCGCCGGGCAGGTATGTTCAAAAGCCGACAGCCCCTGGTGGTACCAGTGATACATCACCGACTGTGCCGAGTTTTCCAGGTAGGGCACATGGATATGGATAGTGTCGGTTTGACCAATACGATCAAGGCGCCCGATGCGTTGTTCCAGCAAGTCGGGGTTGAGCGGTAAATCGAACAGTACCAGGTGATGCGCAAACTGGAAGTTGCGGCCCTCACTGCCGATCTCGGAGCACACCAGTACTTGTGCACCGGTTTCCATGTCAGCAAAAAAAGCCGCGGCGCGGTCGCGCTCGACGATGCTCAGGCCTTCATGGAACACCGCGGCATGAATACCAGTGCGGTTTTTCAGGTACCAGGCGATATCCAGCGCCGTTTCAGCACTGGCTGCGATCACCAGTACCTTGTGTGGAAACAGTTGTTCCAGCTTTGTGCCCAGCCATTGCAGCCTGGGATCAAACGTGGTCCAGCGTTCATCACTGGCAACAGATTCATGCAGCAGCTCCGGTGCGAGTAATAAGGAAGCATGCACATCTTTCAACTCATTAAGTAATGCGGCATAGCCGTCGGGCATTGGTAACGGGCTGGGGAACACCTTGCGATCAGGAAATCCTTTTACCGCTGCACGCGTGTTACGAAACAGTACGCGGCCGGTACCATGACGGTCGAGCAGGTGTTCAACCAGTTCAATGCGCGCCTGGCTGATGCCAGTATGCAAGTCACTGGACTCCCGCTTGCGCGGCAGTGACAACTTTGTTGAGTCATCTACAACGCTGCTATCGACATCCCCTTGCTTATCATCGTCATCCCCGCGCCCAATTGCGTCATCCCCGCGCCCAAAAGCGTCATCCCCGCGCCCAATAACGTCATCCCCGCGCAGGCGGGGATCCAGCGTCGTGTCAGCCGCCCCCAGCTGTTCCAGCAAAACCTGGTTGTCACCTTCAGCAATGGTCTGCTGCAACAACGTCCTGTCGGCAGCATTGAGTTCACGGTTCTCCAGCAGGTCTTCCACCACCTGCGCAATCGGTTCGTAGTTATTCTCTTCCTCGACAAAGGCTTCAAAATCGGGAAAGCGTTCCGGATCGAGCAAACGCAAACGTGCAAAATGACTTTCCTTGCCCAGTTGTTCCGGGGTCGCTGTCAGCAGCAGCACACCCTTGGTGTTCGCGGCCAGCTTTTCGACCAGCAGGTATTCATCGCTGGCATGCTGCGGTGACCACTGCAGATGATGCGCCTCATCGACCACCAGCAAATCCCAGTCGGCCTCAAGGCACTGGGTAAAGTATTTCGCATTGGCCGCGAGGAACTCGATACTGCACAGCACCAGCTGCTCACCCATGAACGGGTTGTCAGCCAGTGTGTCTGCATCATCCGCATCCTGGTCTTCATCGGCTGATTCATCACTGGCGAACAGGTCTTCCAGCCTGGTTTCATCAAAGATACGAAAGTGCAGGTTAAAACGCCGCAACATTTCCACCAGCCACTGATGCACCAGTGTCTCGGGCACCACGATCAGCACACGGTGCGCACGTTCGGTGAGCAACTGGTGATGCAGAATCAAACCGGCTTCGATGGTTTTACCCAGGCCGACTTCATCCGCCAGTAACACGCGCGGCGCATACCGGTTGGCCACCTCGTGTGCGATATAAAGTTGGTGTGGAATCAGGCTGGTGCGGCAGCCGACAAGCCCGTACAGCTCTGAATGGCCGAGCCGGTTGAGCGCCTGCAATGTTTGATAACGCAGCTCGAACCACTTGTGCTTGTCGATCTGGCCATTGAACAGGCGCTCAGACGGCCGGTTCAGTTGCAGAAAATTATCCAGTTCGGCTTCAGGCACTTCGAGCACGTTGCCGGCTTCGTCTTTACCGATGTAGCGCAGCAGACCCTGCTGCTCGACAACGTCTTCAACCGTGACAGACGCACCATGCTGCGTGCGCACCGTATCACCCACGACAAATTCAACCCGGGTGAGGGGAGCCGTCGCTTTGGCATAAGTACGGGTTTCACCCGTGGCGATAAACACCACCGTAACCGTGCGGTGCTCGACCTTGAGGATGGTACCCAGGCCCATCTGCGATTCGGCATCACTGATACAACGCTGGCCTGGAATGAAATCGTACACTTGAGGACTCGATATAAGCGGGTGTAAACAAGGGGCGGTATATTAGCTCAATTAGCGCTGTCATTCACCGTCACCCCATCATTCACTGTCATCCCCGCGAAAGCGGGGATCCAGTGTCTTTAAAAAATCCGCGACTATTGCCGCTCCATTTAGAATGTCTAATCCCGCGGTGAATGATGGGGCAGACGATTAATCGCGGGATGACAATAGATAACGGGAATGACGGTATATAGCGTGGATTATGGTCAATAATGGGGATCACGGTAAATCGCAGGGAAGGTAGTAAATGGCGAGTGAAAATAATCAAGTCATCTGACTCACTCGAGCATGACACCATTATAAACGATCGATTCCAGCTTACTCGCAGCTGCGACTATAGTTGTAAGCAATTGAAATTCGCAGTTAAAAGCGCTCCTATGCTATCCCCGACAGCTTGACTTTTCGGCTATCGCCCCCATATTCTAACCACGACACAATCCAATAACGGAGTAACACAAATGCAAATACCAGAACGCGATGGCGACGGTTACCTGGTCGACATGAACGACTGGACACCTGAGATAGGGCGCGCCATGGCAGAAGCCGATGGCGTAGAGCTTGATGATACCAAGTGGGAGCAGATCCTCAAGGCCAGAGAATACTTTGAAGAAGAAGCGGTGGTTCCACCCATCCGCAAGTTCGCCAAGTACATCGGCGCCGACCAGAAGGAAATGTTCAAACAATGGATGAGCGGACCCATGAAACCTATTACTAAATACGGTGGCCTCCCAAAACCGACCGGTTGTGTTTAATAGAAGAACTTAAGGGTCCGCAAATGAACGGACCGATGTTCTAAATCGTCTGGAACGATTTAGAACGTGCGAAGCACGGCCCGCAGGGCAGAATACATGGACGTATTGTGTAAACCTATTACTAAATATGGCGGTTTACCAAAACCAACGGGTTGCGTTTGATCGACACGCATACAGATATAAAAAGAGAAGGCCGCTTGACAGCGGCCTTTTTTATTTTACTCGTCCCTCACCACTGGTATTAGTAGGAGCGGCTTTAGCCGCGAATTAACAGACACTGGACTCCCGCGTTACTAAGTTGTAGGAGTTCAGACTTGATCTGACATTTGTTGTCGATTTTCGTATAAGCGGAAACAGCCTATGTAGGAGGTGTAATATCCTATTTCTCGCAGAGACGCAGAGAACGCAGAGGTAATACCTGTTTTTTTTCATTAAAAATATCGTTTTCTCTGCGTGCGCTGCGCCTCTGCGAGAGTAAATATCTATAGCCTTTGTTTATATGGCCAATCCCGAGTGTACTGACAAATAATCGTGGTCTGAGTTTGAGTTAATATGACACTGACTGTCAGATTAAATCCTGACTATTACAACTAAGTCCATCCCTGGACTTCGCCGTTACTTTACCCATCCATGGGTTTCGCCCTTCGGGCCAGCGTTACGAATTACGTCCTGTAATTCGCCTTACAGATTTCGATACATTCTGTTGCTCCAGGCAAATTTAGTCGGCTGTTCAAATTTGATCCTGTCAAATTTGTCGGGCCAGCCAGAGGTTGTTCAAATCGTTCCAGACGATTTAGTCGCGGGAGTGAAGTGCTAGATTTTTGTAAGCCATATATTGCCGGTAACACCACTAAATACTGACATCATCAATAATGACTGTCACCACCTCAATGACAGTCTTCCCCGCTATGGCCATCATCCCGCTATGGCCATCATCCCGCAATGACCGCCATTCCCTCAATGAACGTCATCCCCGCGGACGCGGGGATCCAGTGTCTTTGCATGTTTCCGCTACCAGGCGCCTACTATAGAGGTACTCCTCACCAGTAATGGGTACTGTTGATCTATTCACTGTTCTCCTGAATACGCCCATCAAACCAATCACTGCCAGTAACCACAAGCTGAGTCCGCCGTGCCCTGCAACAATTACTTCGGTACTGTAACCGGTACTGTAGTAATCATCGTCATACACACTGTCTTCCAGTGGCAGGGTGCTTAATGACGCATCATCATACGGTCCATAATTCAATAACCATTCATCCGTATCGGCATCATATAACTCGATACGTACGTCGTAGTAACCGGCAGGAAAACCTTCTGCGAGTTCGGTCTCAACCACGAACACATCAAGCTCGCTGTCACCGTGAATGTGGAACGCACTGCTGGTCGCATAGTGATTCCAGGGGCCGCCTTCGTAGCTCAGGTAGAGTTCGGCATAAACCCACGCGGTGCTGTAAACCGTATCGGCATCGATGCCAACACTGAAGCGGTGATAAAATCCGTCATCGTCAAAATCACTGATCAATGTCGTGGTTGCATCATAAAGCGTGATGTCGCCGCCGTAGTGGTAACTTTCACTATCGACATGCGCGCCTACCGGCAATGACTCGGTTCTGAAGCCCTGCTTCACCAGCGCAGCCTTAACATCGGTCTCCGCCTGCTCGAGCTCGGCCTTTCTCACAGTTATATTTTTTTCGAGATTATTCGCGTAACTTATTGATTTAGTAATACGTGATGGCGTCGTTTCTTCTGCGTGTAGCGGCAGCGACAAACCAGCCAGCACCAGCACAGCCATGGCACTATTGAATAAGTTGTTAGTAATGTACGTCATGACGTTTCTCCTGTTTTCACGAGTCATGCGCAAATTTCAGCATTAAATGACTGAACAACTGCTGAACGGAAACCATGCCGAACAATGTGAAGCAGGAAAAACGAGGAGTTACTGAAAGCTTATGTCGGCGATGCTATGACTCTCGCCAAGGCGCAAAGCTCGCAAAGAAAGTTTTAATAACGCCAATAACTGAATGACTAAATCATACAGATCGCTTTGCGTTCCTGGCGGCTTTGCGAGAGTCATGCCATGACTGTTTAAGCAAGCATGCTGATTTAGTTTGCCCCTTGTGACTCGACCCTCACCACTGTGTTCCCTCTGCCAAATTGACAGCAACATTTTAAAAAAACCACAGAACTTCAATTGTTAAATATTTATAAATCTTCTCGGTGTAAGCGTGATTACTGCGATAATACCTATCCAAATTCTGGACAATTTAATAAGGAATAATCAGACATGAATTCAAAAACCAACAAGATTATTGGCAGCATCCTGGTAGTTATGGGTATTGCAGCTGCATCCAGTGCGATGGCGGCAGGCCCGGCATCACAGGGTGGTGCTAATCAGGGCGACAACTACGAACAGGACAGAGACCGCGGTTATGGCAAAGGTCAGGGCGGATCGGGTTATGGTCGTGGCCAGGGCATGGATCAGGGTAATGGTCGTGGCCAGGGCCAGGGCATGGATCAGGGTAATGGTCGTGGCCAGGGCCAGGGCATGGACCAGGGTAATGGTCGTGGACAAGGTATGGATCAGGGCTATGGCCGTGGACAAGGTCAGGGTATGGGGCAGGGCCGAGGCGGTCAGGGTCAGGGTCAAGGCTATGGACAAGGCGGCCGTTATGGCCAGGGTGGTCGGTACGGACAACCCGGACAAGGTTATGGACGTGGACAAGGTCAGGATCAGGGCCAGGGTATGGGACAGGGACAAGGTCAAGGCCAGGGTATGGGCATGAGTCGTTCGGGAGATCCCAGCAAATACCAGTACCAGAATCAGTACCGTTATCGTGATGGCAGCGGCCGCGGCATGGGTCCGGGCAGCCAGCAACGCACCATGCAGCAAGCGCCCCAGGGTGCACCACAGATGCAACCGTCACCATCTGCAGCACCTGCACCTGCACCAGCTCCGGCGCCAGCACCACAGGTACCATCCGCACCAGTACTGGTCGAGTAAGTACCGGGCTGTTACAGCCTGAGGCATAGAGCAAAACGGCAACCAAAGGGTTGCCGTTTTTTCTCGTAGGAGCGGCTTTAGCCGCGAATTCATACAAGAAACTGGATTACAGGATACAAGAATGTAGCCTGTAATCCAGTTCCTTGGTTTGAGCCCTTCACGCCATGCTAAATTGACAGCATAATTTTAAAAAATCATGGAACTTCAATTGTTAAATATTCGCAATATGTTCTCGACGAAGTTGATATAATTGCGATAGTATTCATCCAAATCCTGAATACATTCAAGGAGTATTCACACATGAAATCAAATACCAAATACATCATTGGCAGCATTCTGTTAACCATGGGTGTTGCATCTGCATCCAGTGCATTGGCTGCAGAGGGCCCGCAGGGCAGCAATAGAGACCGTGGCTATGGAGAAGGTCAGGGCGGTGCAGCCTCCGGCCACGAACAAGGCATGGATCAAGGAAAAGGCCAGGGCATGGAATACGGTAAAGGTGCCAGTCATGGAGAGGGTGGTCGATACGGAAAACCCGGTCAAGACCAGAGTATGAGCCAGGAAGAGCAAGGTCAGGGCATGGGTCGTTCGGGTGATCCCAGCCAGAAACAGTATCGTTACGGCGCCGGCATGGGCCCGGGCAAAGAAAGCGGTCAGCAACGCATGATGGAGCAGGCACCGCAGGTAGCACCAGCCGCTGATGCACCTAAAGTTCCAGCACCACCAGTGCTGGAGTAATGACCAGGCGGTCTTTACCGCATAAAACAACAAGCAAAACGGCAACCTGTCTGGTTGCCGTTTTTTTTGTGGGCCTGCATAAGCGTATTGTTGCAGGCCGGTCATGTTGGCGGGAACGGCGGAGTTGTTACCGGCCGACAACTGTTGATTCGTAACAGCTTTTCGTAGGAGCGGCTTTAGCCGCGAATTGGTTAAAGACACTGGATCCCCGCTTGCGCGGGGATGACGGTTAGTTTTCGAGGATGACGGTGCGTTTTCGGGGATGACGGTGAGTTTTCGGGGATGACGATGAGTTCGCGGGGATCTTCGTGGGCACATCCCGGATTACATTGCTTTTCATAAAGGCAACATATTTTCCTCGTCCCTCGTTATTGCTTTTCGTAGGAGCGGCTTTAGCCGCGAATTGGTTAAAGACACTGGATCCCCGCTTGCGCGGGGATGACGGTTAGTTTTTGGGGATGACGGTGAGTTTTCGAGGATGACGGTGAGTTTTCGGGGATGACGGTGAGTTATCGAGGGTAACGCTGGGATGGTATAGAGCTGGGATCGTATAGACATGAAAGCTGATGGCTGAAAATATATTCGAGCACATTCCGGATGTCACTGCAGTTTAACCAGGCTACATCAATTCCTCGCCCCTCGTCACTCATCCCTCGCCACTGTTTCACCGGCCACTGTTCTTCATAACACGACTAACACGCAAACCCCGCCAAGATTGCTTTGTTCTATTTTAAGCTTGCCGTGGTAGGCCTGCACAATGTTGTGCACTATCGACAAGCCAATACCGTGGCCGGGCATGGCCTCGTCTGCACGTACGCCGCGTTTTAATAATTGTTCAACCTGCTCGGGTTTCATGCCGGGGCCGTCGTCCTCGATGCGAATGCTCAGGTGCTTGCCCTGTTGATCGGCGCTCACCTGCACTTGCCGTTTGCACCATTTGAATGCGTTATCCAGCAGGTTGCCCAGGATCTCAATCAGGTCGCCTTCATCGCCCTTGAACATCAGCGATGGATCAACATCCACCTGCAATATAATTTTTTTACCGTGATGTACCTTCAGCAGCGAATCGGTGAGGCGGGTGACGGTGCCTTCCACTTCCACGTAGCTGCCGATCCCGGTTGAACCGGCGGTGGCGGCCCGTTGTAACTGGTATTCCACGATGGTGTTCATGCGCTTGATCTGTTCCTGGAAGGCGGCGACGATATGTTCATCCTTGCCGGCGATCGAGCTCTGCAGTACTGCCAGCGGTGTCTTCAGGCTGTGGGCGAGGTCGCCGAGGGCATTACGGTAGCGTGTTTTATGCTCGCGCTCATGGTTAAGTAGAACATTAATATTATCTGTTAAATGACTGATTTCTTTAGGGTACTGTTCCTCGATTGTTTCCTGCTTTCCGTTCTCGATGCGGTTCAGCTCGGCGCCCACCTGGCGCAGCGGGCGCAAGCCCCAGCGCAGGATCACGGCCTGGCTCAGCAACAGCAACGCTGCCATCGCCAGCAGCCAGCCCCACAGGCTGGTGCGGTATTTTGCGATCTGTTTATCAAACGATTTCAGGTCGGTCGCTATATTAAAGGTCAGTGCCACAGCACCCTGTTCGGTGGGCCAGTTCACGCCATAGGCAAACATGTAATAGTCTTCATCGCCATGGTGCAGTTGCGAAAACTGTTTAACACCGCCATCAAGTGACAGTGGCGATGGTGGTTCAATACCCAGCGTGGACGAGGACTGCCACAACGCCTTGCCGTCACTGTCGGTAACATGTGCATACACCCCGGAACTGGGCAGTCCGAGCAGGGCATCGAGTTCACTCGAGGGCATTACCACCTCGGCAGCATCACTCACTTCTGCCGCGGCCATCAGTGCATACAACTGGCTGGTGAGCTTGTCGCGCAGGGCGCTTTCGGCGCTATCGGAAAACGCGCGCTCCAGCGTCAACGCGGTCAGGCTGATGAAGATCACCAGTACCAGCGTGGCGCTCAGAATAATTCGAAGGTTAAGTGACATCAGAAGCGCACTATATCACTCACGCTTGTTACACAGGGTAAAACGGTAACCGCGGTTGCGCAGGGTTTCGATCGGCTGTAACGAGCCGTCCGGGTCCAGCTTTCTGCGCAGGCGCCCCATCAGCACTTCGATCACGTTACTGTCGCGGTCATCATCGTGCGGATAGAGATAGTCGGCCAGCCTGGACTTGGACACGGCTTCACTCGAATGGCGCATCAGGTATTCCAGCAGGCGGTATTCAAAAGCGGTCACATCGAGCACGGCATCATTCAGCAACACCTGCTGCGTGCCCAGGTTGAGCGCCACCGCACCGCAGCGCAGTTCGGTTTTCGGCGTACCGGTCGCACGGCGCAACAGCGCCTTCAAGCGTGCCAGCAGTTCTTCCATCTGGAACGGCTTCACCAGGTAATCATCGGCCCCGGCTTCCAGGCCTTCCACTTTCTCCTGCCAGCGGCTGCGTGCAGTCAGGATCAGCACCGGCAGGGTATGGCCCTGGTCACGCAAACGCTGAATGATTTCGATTCCGGAGATGCCGGGCAGGCCGATATCAATAATGGCGGCATCCAGCGGGTATTCAGTCGCAAAGAACAGGCCCTCGTTACCTTCGCCGCTGGTATCGACAATATAACCCTCAGTTTCCAGCTGCCGGCGTATATCGGCCTGCAGCTTGACTTCATCTTCAATCACCAGGACACGCATGGCTATTGCTTCGAGATCACGTTCCCGCTTTCGGCATCGATCACGATGATATGTACATCGCCGCCGGCGCTTAGCGTTTTCACCCGGTAGACCGGACCGTTACTGGCACGTACCACCAGTTTCACCGCGAGCACGCGCCCGGGGTAGACACCTTGCGCAATACTCACCGCTTGCTGGCGACCAATATCCGCCTGCACCGCGGTAGAAAGCAGCAAGGTAAAAGCCAGTAGAGCAGGGAACAGAAAATTTTTCATGGTTACAACCGCAGCGTGGTAGAGGCATCAAGCTTACACGAGCGCAGCGGTGCAAGGCCACAACTGCGGCCAGCAACAAGCGCTGCTAGCCGAAGCCGTGATCCTGATTAATAGTCACGATAAATGACATCGATGTTATCGAAGTGCAATCCAAGCAGCAGTCTGAAGGGGTCATAATCCCGATAGGTATCATGCACGATCACATGATCGGTATGCCCGTGGCCGTGACTATGCGGACGGTACACATTGTGCACATGGCCGTGATGCTTGTAGCCATGTCCCTTGTTATAGCTATGTCCATAGTTGTGGCCCTTATTATGGCCTTTTTTATGTCCATACTTATTACCGTCCTTGTGGCCCTTGTTATGACCTTTTTTATTGCCATGCCCGCGATCGTTATGACCTTTATCACCACGGTGCGACTTGCCGCCATCACGATAATGGCCCTTGCCACCATCATGCGAACGCGAAGCCTTGTTTACCGCGTGGCCAACCGCACCACCTGGATCTGCCTGTGAAACCGCCGGCACCATGGCCATACCCAGCGCCATCAGCCCAACCAGCGGCAGTGTTTTAAGTGTAGAAAGTTTCTTCATCATCGTTCTCCAATAAGCGTTACAAGATCGGGTTATTCCCGATGGTTGTAAGATATCGCCAAATGAATGAACGGAAGCTGAACGGAATTTCAGCTTCAGCAAACGCCTGCTGGAGCGGCTTTAGCCACGAAATAATTCGTATAGCTCTTGAATCAAAGTAACATATAAGTTACTATTCAGTTAATGCAGGTTCTGGAATACATCAAGGAAGATGGCTCAAACCCTTATAAGAAGTGGTTTGATAGTCTCGATGCCCAAGCGGCCGTGAAGGTAACCGTTGCTAAAGCCAGGTTAGAACTGGGTAATACATCTTCTATTAAATGGTTTGGTGGCATTGGCGAGTATCGCATCGACTGGGGTCCTGGTTACCGTATATACCTCATCCAGGACGGTAAAGATTTAATTATTCTTCTAGGTGGTGGCATCAAGAAGAGACAACAAAAGGATATTGATAAGGCAAAAGAGCTTTATCAAGAATACAAATCCCGTAAGCAACGAGTCAGGTCATGAGTATCACCAGAGATTACAAACAAACTATCAATGAGCGTATAAATAAAGACCCGGCATTTACTGCTGCTCTGCTCGATGAAGCCATCACCCTGTTTCTTCACGGGGAACCAGAAGTTGCGCGTTTAGTACTCAGAGATTTGGTCAATGCTACAGTCGGCTTTGAAGCGCTCGCACTTGAAGTCGATAAACCCAGCAAAAGCCTGCATCGCATGCTCTCTGCAAGAGGTAATCCAACCATGGATAATCTGACGAAGATAATCGGCATACTTCGAAAACAACTCGGTCTGGATATAGAAGTTCATACAATACCTCTCCCCAGCAGATATTACCCTGTTGGCCGAAAATTCGGTGACCCACCTGTACGCCATGGGGGAAACCATCATCACTCAGGGAGATCCCGGCTCTTCGTTTTTCATTATCGCCAAGGGCGACGTGGCGGTGGGGATTAACCTGAAGGCGGCAGAGCTTTGACGAGGTCAACCGCTGGCAACAGGGGACTATTTTCGGCGAGCGTTCCCTGATGACCGGCGAGAATCGATCAGCCACGGTCGTGGCGACCACCGACTGTAGCCTGATCGTGATTGAAAAGGATACCTTTGTCGGGGCGTCGCGCAGAAACCCAATCCTTGTTGAGTCTATTGTAAGATTCTCACCCAGCGGGAGAAGCTGACCAACTCGAAGATCCCCGCTGCGCCCAATGCCGCCCCAGAAACCAAGGATCAATCTTCCCTGGCCCGCAAGATTCGCAGATTTTTCCAGCTATAACAGGGTGGCGCGCGGACCTAGGTGTCTAACAAGACGAACCGAACCAGCAGCACATAA
>CAWEEC010000055.1:0-15328 GCA_963807785.1 uncultured Gammaproteobacteria bacterium
CGGCATACACGTTCAGCCGGGTCATGCCCAGCGAATGGTCGTGATACCAAAGGGTCGTGGTGGGCTGGTCGTTGGGGTAGATGTCGAGTGCGTAGCCCCTGCCCAGCGCTTTGGCGGTGTCCGCGCCGTTGCCGCTTTCGAAGAAGGTGCCGTTGGTTGCATAACCCGCGGGAATGTTGTTCGCCGCCGGTAGCCACCAGGCTTCGGGGTAGCCGTCACTGCCCGGGCCGACATGGGCGCCGTGCACGTGCATGACCATCGGGATCGGACCCAGATAGGGCAGGTCGGAAGCGCCACGACAGTCGGTGCGCGGGATGCCGTCGAGGCAGTCCTGGTTCGGCGCCGCCCAGTGCAGGGTCTGGTCGACGATGGGCACGCCGTTCTGGTCCTGGATGATGTGCGGCAGGAAGTCACAGGCGGGTTTCTTACCCGTTAGTTTGAACTTGGCCTTCGGAAGTCTGCAGTTGGCCGGGTCCGCGACCAGTTCGTTGCTCCACTTGATCGTGGTCATCGTGTCCTTGGTGACTTCGATGGTGAAGCCGGGGTTGTTAAACGTGGCCGGATTCGCCGGGTCACCGTAGGCCCACAGCGGCGTGGCCGGGAAACCCGCGGGCAGTACCTGCTGGTTGATCTGCCGAACTGAAACTTCGGCTGACATCGGCGCGCCACCGTCATCGTGAAGCACCGGTGGTATCACCAGCGGTGTCACGTACTTGGGAATTGTTAATGGGTCCAGCGTACCGCCCGGGACTGGTTGGGCAGATGCGGTTTGGATCCCGACTACGAGCGGCGTACATAAAAACGCCCCCGCCAGGACTCTTGATTTCATTCTACTCATTTGACTCCTCTCCTGATATTGCAGGAATTCGATCTCCTGCGAACCGTTTTAAATCTCATTTAAGTCGCAGTTAAAAACGGTGCAAAAAGAACTCAAATCACACCGCTTTTAAAAGCCTGGAACATTCCTCTATGACCTTGCAACAGCCACAGCAGTAGTCTAGAAGCAAGAGTAATGCCAATAAGAGACAAGGTTACAAAATATAGTTGAAAGCCCGCTGCAACGGTTATTTCCCTGGTAATACGGGGACCGAAGGCTTACCAGTAACTGCTATGAAATGTAGGGATATGCCAGGAACACTGACAACAATTGACATCAATGACATGACAATAATGTCAGCTTGTGTGTCATTTGACACAGTGGTTATTTTCTCATGCTATTGAGATGACGAATAATGAAAGAAAAACCAAGGACTGTTAAACCTGTCACAACCAGCCTGATTAAATTGTATAAAGAAACACAACACCGCGCCTGATCAGGCCAGGTCGAGCTTCTTCAGCTTGCGGTAAATGGTGCGTTCACTGACGCCCAGCGAATCAGCCACTTTCTTGCGGTTGCCGCTGTAACGGTCGAGCAGTTGCCTGATGTGATCTGCCTCGATATCTCTAAGAGTAGAGGGTATTTCGGCTACCGGCTGTGATTCGGATGACGATTGCGCAGCCCTCATCGGCGGTGTGTAGTTCCTTTCTGCACGGGTTGCGATATCTTCATCATTACATTGCGGCAGGTTCTTGATGACATTGTCGATCAGCTCGCCATTGATTTCCCGGTTTTGGCTGTGTGTCGCTGCAATGAACAGTACATTGCGAAGTTCGCGTATATTGCCCGGGTAGTCATAGGCCTGCAAACGCTCGTAAACATCATCAGTCAGATGATAACTGCAGCGCATGGCGCGATTGATGCTCTCGATCAGGTTGCGCGCCAGGGTAGGCACATCGCCGAGACGTTCACGCAGGCTCGGAAGACGGATATTGAGGCAGGCGATCCTGTAGTACAGGTCCTCGCGGAAGGTACCGGCCTGTACAGCTTCCCACAGGTGCCGGTTGGTCGCGCAAATGATGCGCACATCACACTTGATGGTTTTAACACCGCCAACGCGGCGGAATTCCCCGGTCTCCAGCACGCGCAATAACTTGGCCTGCTGTGATGCCGGCAGATCACCGATTTCATCGAGAAAAACCGTGCCACCTTCAGCCAGCTGGAACAGGCCTTCCTTGGTGCCAACGCTGCCGGTATAGGCGCCGCGCTCATGACCAAACACTTCTGTCTCAAACAGGCTATCGGTCAACACGGTGCTGTCGACAATCTGAAAAGGCTTGTCACTGCGCATTGAATGCTTGTGTATATATTCTGCTGCGAGTTCCTTGCCGGTACCGGTTTCGCCCTGCAACAACACCGGTGCATCCGACCCTGCCGCCACGCTGAGCTGCTTGACACAGGCAAGAAAAGCCGGCGTGTTGCCAACCATGCGTTCACTGCCACTGCGGCGGTCGTCAGGCGATGTAACCTGTTCAATACATTCACCCATATACAACTGGCCGTCCGATCCGTACAGAGGATATGCAGAAACCCGGACCTGGTGTATACGGTGGCCGGCATCCACATGAACGTGGGCACACACACAGGGATCACCGCTATCAAAAATATGGGTATGCGGACATTCTTCGCCTTCCTCATGACAGGGGAGATCATGACCGTGGCTGACCTGGTGACACTTTTTACCGATGGCATTGTCATCAGGGTAGGAATAAATTTTTTTATACGCATCGTTTACTGCAACGATGCGGTAATCTCTGTCGATGACAACAAACGGCCTCTCATGGCTGTTGACCATGGACTGCAGCTCAATGGAAGACACAGGCTCATCTTCTTTTTGCATAACTAACACCCCCTTTGGTATTAACTTGCTGTCACGCAGCATGACATTTTGTCATTAGATTTGATCTACTTTTATTCTATTCTGACATAGATGTCATGCTATTGATATATGTCAATAAATGTAAATTTGAAATCAACTGATAATCAACAGCTTACAGTTTTCTCCAAACTGGCACGCCTTTTGCTCCTCTATTACCTCCCTGTCATTGTTCATGAATACCCATACAGCATGGACACAGGGTGAATGATAAAAAATACGAGGTACTGTAAATGAATAAGTGGATACCTATCTCCCTGTTAGTGTTCCTGGGAATATACCTGCTGACGACAGAGCAGGCGCCAGTTAACAATTTTCACTTGAAACAGGTTGCAGAGACCCTGTCATATGAGTCCAGCAACTCAATCACATTTCCACAGCATTAGAATCTCTTTGGTGTGAGATACAGGGACGCACGTCCCTTGTTTATGGGGCGAATCATATCGCCCCCTTTTTTTTGGCGGGTTGACTTGTTGCGCTATAGGCTCAAGATAGGCACCTGGTTAAACGCATCATAAAACAGATATTGAAATTCCGCACAGCAACAAGCCTAATCCTGCTGGTTCTCACCTGCCTGCCGTTTGCCGTCGTCGGCGCGGAACTGGAATCCTTCAGTGAAGATAAACGCCTGGATTTTTCCTTAACTGATTTCAGGGATAAGGCGCATTCACTGGCTGACTACCGGGGCAAGGTGGTGCTGATCAACTTCTGGGCGAGCTGGTGTCCACCCTGCATTTACGAAATGCCGGAGCTGACTCGGCTAAAGCAGCAAATGGCCGACAGGCCGTTCGAAATTATCGCGATTAATGTCGGTGAAAAAAAATACAGGGTGAGAAAATTTACCAAGCTTGTTAACTTCGAGCTGCAGGTACTGCTTGATACTTCAAACAAGGCGTTTAATGACTGGGATGTGGAAACATTACCAACCAGTTTCCTGGTTGGTGCTGACGGCCGTGTCCGCCACAAGATCCGTGGCAATCCCGGATGGGAGCAGCAGGATACCATTTCACTGATCGAGCAGTTGATTGCTGAAACAGCAACGTCTGCGGCACTGAGTAATTAACTGTATAAGAGGACAAAGATGAAACATTTGAAACCATTGATTGCTGTGACAGCGCTTATCTTTTTTTCAATATCCCAGGGATTGTTTGCCGCTGACAACAGCTCCCATATTCAGCAGGTGGAAACCCTGTTCAAGCTCACACAAATGGAAAAGAAAGTCGATCAAAGCATAGATTCGATATTGGAGCTGCAGCTGAGTCAGAACCCGGCACTGTCTGTTCACGAGGTTAAAATGCGGGCGTTCTTTGAAAAGTATATCGGCTGGGCTGCCCTGAAAAACGACATTACCGCGATGTATCTGAAAACTTTCAGTGAAGACGAACTGAAAGCAATCAATGGTTTTTATATAACGCCTGCCGGACAGAAAGTCATTACCGCTTTACCGGGCCTGGTTCAACAAAGGAACCAGCTGGCGATGATGCGCCTGCAGCAGAACATCGGCGAACTGCAGCAGATCATCGGTGCCCCGCAACCCACCGCGCAATAACAAAACCACAAAGAATTTAGTCTGTAGCCTGGATGGAGCGTAGCGGAATCCGGGCTACAACGCTTTGAAAACTTTTTACTCTCGCAAAGGCGCCAGGAACGCAAAGAAAATCAAAGGTTATTATTTTTTAACCTAAAAACCTTTGCGGGCTTTGCGCCTTGGCGAGATTAATATAAATCCCGGATTCCGCTACGCTCCATCCAGGCTACGGTACTGCACCAGATCGTCGCTACCCGGAAATTCGCAAGTTATGTCATGTCAGTTAAGACTGCTTTGACATGACACGCATGACACTATTGTCATGCTGTGATATCGCAGCAGAATATTAATTATCGTGATTACAACAACATATCATTTGTGAATTTCTGGTCTGGTTCTTGCGATAGTACCGCATGTTGAATGTTACAGAGGCACTTCTGGTGTTTTCATATACATTCAGCAGACACTAACGAGAGGGGGACCTTACATGAAAAAATTTATTTACTTGCTGGTGGTAGTGCTAGCAGGTTCCGGGCTGTTGTTCAGCGGCCCGGTGCTTGCCAAGAATTCATACTTAAACAGTGTCAACAGCACCTGCGGCACCAGCTATGATTGTGATCTGTGTCATATCGATCCCGGTGGCGGCGGGCCATTGAATGCGGATGGCGAGGCATTTGTAGATTCGGGTTATGATCCGACCTATTTCTGTCCGGGAACAGCGTGCACCGACAATGATGGTGACGGATTCGCCATTGAAGGCGGCAACTGCGGTGCATTTGATTGTGATGACAACAATGCCACGATCAATCCGGGTGCAGCCGAGGTTTGTGATGACATTGTCGACAACGACTGCGACAACAATGCCGACTGCGATGATAATGAGTGCACCAATGCGCCCGTTTGCCAGACCGGTTCCGAGCCTGAAATCTGTGACGACGGTATCGACAACGACGGCGACAACAAGGTCGACTGTGCCGACAAGAAAGACTGCGGCAAGGATCAGGCCTGCACCGGCGGTGGTGGTGATCCCGAGGTCTGCGACGATGGCATCGACAATGATGGCGACGGCCGCGTCGATTGTGCTGACCGTGACTGCCGCCGTGATTCTGCCTGCACAGGCGGAGGTGGCAGCCCGGAGGTCTGTGATGATGGCATCGATAATGATCTAGATGGCAAGACCGACTGCAGCGATAAAAAGGACTGCGGCAAGGACCCGGCCTGCTAGTAGCTGGCAACAGCTGTAAGCGAGAAGCCCGCTAATGCAGCGGGCTTCTTTTTTGTTAATCAGGCCAGGTTGAAAATATGACTAAGTCATTTTTTTGGGCAGGCCTGCAGGAACATTGATAAAACACGGTAAGATTGAACACAACTGAATTCACAGGAAGCAGCAGCGATGCAACAAACCAAACAAACACTATTTACCCTGATGTCAGGACCGCTACTCGCCGTCATCTTCTGTTGTTACCCGTATATAAGTAGTGCCGCTCCAGCCAGCAGTGGTGATGCCCCCATCAGCCAGAACACCGCCGATGCCATCCTCAAGGAACTCAAGGAAATCCGGCGTGTACTGGAGAAAATCGAGAAACAGGGCGGACGTGCCGGCAAGCCATCCAGGCCAACCACTGCCAAAGTCTCGGCCAGGGGCAAGCAGTCTATGGGTGCGGAAGATGCCCCGGTTACCGTTGTCGAGTTCACCGACTACCAGTGCCCGTTCTGCCTGCGCTTTACCAAGACCACATTTCCATTGCTGAAAAGCAAGTACATCGATACCGGCAAGGTACGCTGGGTAGCGCTCAATCTACCGCTGGCCTTTCACAAGGATGCCACCAAGGCAGCACAGGCCGCACACTGCGCCGGTGAACAGGGCAAGTTCTGGGAAATGCGCGATGTATTGTTTCAGAACCCTCAAAAGCTGAATGTGACCTTTCTACCCGCGCACGCTGCAACACTCAATCTGGATATCGAGGCGTTCAATGCATGCCTGCAGAGCACACGGCACCTGGATGTCATCGCCAAAGAAGCTAAAGACGCTCAATCAGTACGCCTGACCGGTACACCGAGCTTCATTATCGGCAAAACCACCAGTGACGTGATCTCCGGTCCGGTAGTGATCGGTGCCCAGCCAATGAATCAATTCGATGCCGCCATCAACAAGGTGCTGGCGCAAAAACCGGTTGCCGCGAAAACGCCGGAGGCCAAGGCCAAATAACACGGACGAACAAATTCTATTTACCGCAGAGGCGCTGAGGCGCAGAGAAAACACTTCTATTTTGATTACTCTGCGCCTCAGCGCCTCTGCGGTTAAATATTAATCTCTTTATTTTCACTCCCTTTCATTCCCCGGCCTTTCCACCACAGGTACAGCACCGGGATCAGCAGCATCGAAACCAGCGGCGCCGTGACCATGCCGCCGACCAGCGGCGCGGCTACCCGTTGCATGACCTCGGAACCGGTGCCCGTGCCGAACATGATCGGCAGCATACCGGCGAATAATCACGGCCGCGGTCATCGCCTTCGGGCGCACGCGCTGCACCGCACCCTCGATCACCGCCTCACGCAGTTGCTGCAGCGTTGTCGGCCGGTGTCGTTTCACCGCCTCGTCCAGGTACACCATCATCACCACGCCGAACTCGGCCGCGATGCCGGCCAGGGCGAGGAAACCGACCGCCACCGCGACCGACAGTTCGTAGCCCAGTAAATAGACCAGCCAGAATCCACCGACCAGCGACAGCGGCACCGCGACCATTACCAGCAGGGCCTGGGTGAAATTGCGGAAACTCAGGTACAGCAGGCCCAGGATGATCGCCAGCGTCAGCGGTATGATCCAGCCAAGCCGTTCCTGCGCACGCTGCATGTATTCGTATTGCCCGGCCCAGGTCAGCGTGTAACCTGGCGGCAGTTTGACCTGTTCGTGTACGGCCTTGCGTGCATCGGCGATATAGGAGCCCAGGTCACGCCCCCCGATGGTGACATACACCCGCCCGTTCAGGCGTGCATCCTCGCTGCGGATCATCGGCGGGCCGTCGATGATGCGAACCTCGGCGACATCCTGCAGCATCAGCTCTTCCTGGCTTTCCAGCACAATGGGCAGGTGGCGCAGCTTGTCCAGCGAGTCGCGCACGTGCAGGGGGTAACGCATGTTGACCGGGTAGCGTTCACGCCCCTCGGTGGTCCACATCACGTTGACACCGCCGACCGCGGTGTTGATGATTTCCTGGATCTCGGCCACCGTGGTGGAATAGCGCGCCATCGCGTGCCGGTCGATGTCGATGTCGATGTAGCGCGCGCTGGCGGTGCGTTCAGAGTACACCGAACCGGTACCGTCAACACCGTGCAGTACCCGCTCGATGTGCTCGCCAATCGACTCGATGACCGCCAGGTCGGGGCCGGCGATCTTGATGCCCACCGGGGTATTGATGCCGGTCGACTGCATGTCGATGCGGGTCTTGATCGGCATCAGCCAGGCGTTGTTCAGGCTGGGCACGCGCACTTTTTCATCCAGCTCGGCCTTGAGCTTGTCCATGGTCATGCCCTCGCGCCACTGCTCGCGCGGCTTGAGCTTGATCGTGGTTTCGATCATGGTCAGCGGCGCCGGGTCGGTTGCGGTCTCGGCGCGCCCGACCTTGCCGAACACCCGCTCCACTTCCGGAACGGTCTTGATCAGCCGGTCGGTCTGCTGCAGCAGTTCGCGCGCCTTGCCGATGGAGATGCCCGGCAGCGTGGTCGGCATGTACAGCAGGTCGCCCTCGTCCAGTTCCGGCATGAACTCGGAACCGAGCTGCGTGATCGGCCACAGGCTCGATGCGAACAGCAGCAGAATCGCAGCCAGCGTCAGGCCGGGGCGTTTGAACGCGGAGGTGATCAGCGGCTGGTAGCTGCCGATCAGCCAGCGGTTGAGCGGGTTGTCGCGTTCCTGGCGGATGCGCCCGCGGATCAGGAACACCATCAGCGCCGGCACCAGCGTGATCGACAGCCCGGCGGCTGCAGCCATCGCGTAGGTCTTGGTAAAGGCCAGCGGCGAAAACAGCCGGCCCTCCTGCGCTTCCAGCGTGAACACCGGCAGGAAACTCAGGGTGATGATCAGCAGCGAGAAAAACAGCGGCGGCCCGACCTCGGTGGCCGCGTCCTTGATCGCGTCGATGCGGCCGCTGTCGCCCTTGACCGCATGTTCCAGGTGCTTGTGCGCGTTTTCGATCATCACGATCGTCGCATCCACCATCGCACCAATCGCGATCGCGATGCCGCCAAGCGACATGATATTGGCGTTGATGCCCTGCGCTTTCATCACCAGGAATGCTACGAGGATGCCGACCGGCAGGCTGAACAGGATGACCAGCGAGGAGCGAAAATGGTACAGGAACAGCGCGCACACCAGCACGACCACGAGGAATTCCTCCACCAGCCGGTGACTCAAGGTGTTCACCGCGCGCGAGATCAGCGCCGAGCGGTCGTAGGTTTCGATGATCTCGACGCCGTCGGGCAGCGCCGATTGCAACGCGTCGATCTTTTCACGCACCGCCGCGATGGTCTCCAGCGCGTTTTCGCCGTGGCGCATCACCACGATGCCGCCGACGACCTCGCCTTCACCGTCAAGTTCAGCGATGCCGCGGCGCGCCTGCGGGCCGGTGCGCACCTCGCCGATCATGTCCAGCGTGGTGCGGGTGCCGGTCTTGCCGGTCGACAACGGCGTCACCAGGCGCAGGTCTTCGACACTCTGCACGTAGCCGTGTGAGCGCACCATGTACTCGGCCTCGCCCATCTCGATTACCGAGCCGCCGGTTTCACGGTTGGCCGTGAGCAGCGCGCGACGGACTTCGGCGATAGGCAGCGCGTAGATTCTGAGCTGCTCGGGGTCGAGCACCACCTGGTACTGCTTCACCATGCCGCCGACCGTGGCCACCTCGGCGACCCCCGGCACGGACTGCAGTTCGAACTTGAGGAACCAGTCCTGCAGGCTTCTCAGCTGCGACAGGTCATGCGTGCCGGATCGGTCCACCAGCGCATACTGGTAGACCCAGCCGACGCCGGTGGCGTCGGGCCCCAGTTCGGGATTCACTTCCGGCGGCAGCAGGCCGCTGGCCTGGTTCAGGTATTCCAGCACGCGCGAGCGCGCCCAGTAGATGTCGGTGCCATCCTCGAAGATCACATATATAAAGGAGTCGCCGAAAAACGAGTAGCCGCGCACCGTGGTCGCACCCGGCACCGCGAGCATCGCCGAGGACAGCGGATAGGTCACCTGGTCTTCCACGACCTGCGGCGCCTGTCCCGGATAGGTCGTACGCACGATCACCTGCACGTCGGACAGGTCGGGGATCGCATCCAGCGGAATCTGCTTGAGCGCGGCCACGCCCAGGCCGGCGAGGATGACCGCGATCAACAGCACCAGCATGCGGTTGTGTACAGACCAGCGGATGATGGCGGCGATCATGTCAGCTTGTTACCGTCTTTTTCCGTCATCCCCGACCCCGATCGGGGATCCTTTTCCGGGCCGTGGATTCCCGCGCTACTTCAGGCATCCTGCCTTTCGCCCTTCGGGCCAGCCTTTGGCTGTTCAAAATCATTCCTGATGATTTTATCGCGGGAATGACACTTGCAGTCACTGACCTGTCCCCATCTCCATCCGCTGGAAATTCGCCGTCAGGCTGCTTTCCGAGTCGATCAGGAACTGGCCGGACACCACGACCTCCTGCCCTTGTTCGAGACCGGACACGATTTCCATGTGGTCACCGCTTTCGATACCCGTGACTACGGACACCGGCTGGAAGCGGCCGTTGCCCCTGGCCACGATCACGCGGTCACCTTCACCGGTGCGTATCAATGCCTCGCGCGGGATGCGCAGCACGTTGTTACGCTCAGAGGCATGGATGACGGCCTCGACCAGCATGCCGTAACGCAGCCTCGGATCTGACGTGAAGAAACCGGCGTAAACCGGTAGCGTACGGGTGCTGAAATTGATCTCACGGTCGGTACGGTCCACCTCGCCGACGAACTCGGTACCCGGCATGGTCGGCACCCTGAACACGACACGCTGTCCCCGGTCGATCCAGGCGCCCTGCCCCTCGAACAGCGAGATGATGACCGGTACGCGGTTCACCCCACCGAGGGTGATCACCCTGGTGGTCGCTTCTACCTTGTCGTTTTCTGCCGCACGCCACTCGATGATGGTGCCGGCCACCGACGCAGTGATATCGAGCATCTGCCGTATACGCCCTTCCTGCTCCAGCTGCGAAATGAGGCGATCGCTCATCCCCAGTGACTGCAGACGCTGACGCAATTGCTTGCGACTGTCCTCGTCCTGTTTTTCGATGGCATCGAGATAGGACTGCTGCAGCGACCGCCACTGCGGGGCATCGACCGAATACAGCCACTCACCCTTGTCCACCGAATCACCGAGAGCCTTGTCGCTGATCCTGGCGATGGTCCCGGGCAGGCCGGGTGCAATATCAGTCACCTTCGGTAGCGGCATGCGAGAGACACGACCCAGCGCGATAATGCGGCGCGAGACCGGTCCACGGTTTACCGTGTCGGTGCGTACGCCAAAGTTGTGGATGAATTCGGGTGTGACCGTCACTTCGGGCAGCATGTCCATCCCCATCCCGGATTCGGCGACAGGTTCACGCTCGACCAGGTCCATGCCGCACACCGGGCAACTTCCCGGCTTCTTTCGAGACTACGTCGGGATGCATCGGGCATACGTAGTCGGGATCGGCGTGCTTGCGGGCATGTTCAAGCGCCGTTTCACCCGCGGGTAACGTTATGTCGTCAGTGGTATCACCCTGAAACTGACCAGTGTCGGTCGACACCGATACCGATGCCGATACCGAGAATAAGGAGACCTGTTGCGATGAGATAGAAAGCGGAACGCATAACAACAGATCATACCGAAGCAATTGCAGGAGACAATGAATCGTGCCAGTGGAGTTCCCGCATGATAAAGAATCCGGCGTCCTTGCCGCGTTTGATTTCACAGTCTGTAGCCCGGATGTAACGTAGCGTAATCCGGGCTACGACTGGATGGCCTTTCGTGGGAGCGGCGCTGCGCCGCGAAACCCTACTCGCCCCGGCAAATGGTACTCGATCGTCAGCATCGGGTGCTGGTTAGTCATTGGGTGCTGTGCGGCTGTCGAAGCGTTTCACCGAACCGCCGGTATCCTCGTCGCCCATCACCAGCCAGCCGAAGTTACGCTCCGGGTGATGCAGCCAGTACCGCACGTTGTTGACCATCTGGTTGGTACTCTGCCAGGTGTAAAATTCATTTCCAGCGATCGTCGCTGTGGCACTGGCACTCGATACAAACTGCCCGCCCTGCTGCACCCAGAAGTCATAATCATAGAACGTATGCAGCCAGGTGGCATCACCGGGCTCGGCAGGCGCTCCGCTGCCGCCGCCGCTGAAGGAGTCACCTTCGCCCCAGTCGGACAGCACGCGGTGCAGGCTGACATCGGAAGGCTCCGCGTTGTTCGAGCCCTGGTACAGGGTCAGGAACACGCGGTCGATGATCGCATCGGCCGGCAGGGCCCCGGCCACGTCGAAACGGACCAGTCCGCGCCGGATGCTGAACATCGCCTGGTTGGTGCGGCCCGCGAAGAAAGCCGGGCCGGCTCCGTTTGACAAGGCGCCGTCGGCGTCCTCGATCAAGGTATTGTCGCGGTCGGCCGGAATGTGCACCATGTCGGCGAACACCTGGGCGGATGCCAGGCAGGTTAATAAAAGTGTGGACAGTATTCTGATCATTTCAAACCTCATTATTCTTAAACAGTTATTAGCCAGGATCGGTATCCGCAGGAACGGCGCCATCGCGGGATCCTGTCGGCCAAGAGGTGCCCCCTGCAGTAAAAATGGGGGAGCATAAATGCTCCCCCGGTTCTACTTACGTTACATACAGCAACCAGTTTACTACCTTGATTACCTGGTTATGCATGCATTCTTCTTCCACTGGCAGGTCGGCTGATCCCTGCAAGCGTTGCGGGTCGTGATGTCTTCACAAACGACTCCGCCGCCCTGGCAATCCGGATCATTAGCATCCGTCAGGCCATCACAGTCATTGTCCAGACCGTCGTTGCAGGTCGCATCACCAGCGGGTCCTTCGACACCCGGTGTACCCGGTGTGCAGCTATCGACCTCGGCACCGCCCGAGCAGGTCAGGTTGCCAGTCGCGGCACAGACACCCACACCACAAGTGGTTGGAGCGCCAAGTGGCGCCGTCACAGTTCGTGTCGGAGCAGTCAACAGCCTCGTCGCAGTCATCGTCGAGACCGTTGAAGCAGGACAGCTCGGTCGGCTCGGTCGGTACGCAGACATTGCAGTCCGGATCGTTCAGCATCGGTCAGACCGTCGCAGTCATCGTCCAGACCGTTGTCACAGGTGACTTCCCCTCCGGGTTCGTCAGCAGGCAGTGGTGAGCAGTTATCCACCTCGTTACCACCGGAACAGGTCAGGTTGCCGGTGTTGGCACAGACGCCAACACCACAGGCGGTTGCGCGCCCCACAGAGCCATCACAGTCGGTATCGGAACAGTCAACGGCCAGGTCACAGTCATCATCCTGACCATTGAAGCAGGACACCTCGGTCGGCTCGGTCGGCTGACACACCGCGTTCGGATCACAGTCAATAGCGCAATTTGCGATGGTCTCCTGACCCTCGCAGAGCCTGTCACCACAGCATGGCCGAGAGCCGTGCTGTTACGCGACAGAACAGGTTGTCAGCTGGCATCTGATGCAGCGGTCGTCAGCAGCATCGACACCACAACCGATCGGGTTGGTGACCCGCCATTATCGAAGCCGCAGCAGAACTGGTTGTTCGAGGCTTGCCCTTCTGCTTGCCGGCACAGTCCTCGGCACAGGTAACGCAGTTCTCGCCATCACCGGCCTCACACAGGCCGTTGCCGCAGAATGCACCACTGACCTGGGGACAGTCATTCGGACAGCTGTGGAAATCCTCACCGAAACTCACAGGTGCCGTTGTTGTTGCACTGCCCGCCGGTGGTCTGGAACTGCCGCATCATTTCGTGGTCCTCGTGGTCGAGGAGGTGACAATGATTCGGGAAGCGTCCCGGATAGTCCTCGAAGTCCATGATGATGCGGGCCCTGACATTCGGCGGGATATGCACGATATCCTTCCAGGTGTTGGCTTCCCACGGCTGCAGCGTTATCGGCTGACCGGTGGTCATGTCGGTCTTGTCCAGGATCTGGAAACGTGACCAGGTGAACGTGCATCGGGTGATAGGAGCTGGTCGGGTTCTCGAACTCCCAGATCTCGCGGGTGCCAAGGACCGGGAACTCGGTGACATCATCCCAGAATTGACCGGTGACGTTACCGTTCGGGCCATCCAGTGACTGGATCACCCACTCGTTGACCAGGCGGCCCGAGCCGTCCTTACAAGCCTTGTTTTGAAGCTTTTCGAGACGGAAGAAACGCTCGTTGTCCGCCGAAGCCTCGGTCATCGGTGCCACCGGGCGCAGCGTGCTGGAGATCGCGCCGGTATAACCCGGGTTACCCGTCACGATGAACTTCATGATGGCTTGGCAGCAACGGCGTGGTCGGATCATCGTTACGCAGGATGATCTCGGTACCGGCCGGATAGCCGGCGAAGTCGATCACCACGTCCATGCGCTCGGCAGGTCCTACGACACCACCGGTCGAATTACCGAGGTCGATCGGTGCACTGATCAGGCCAAGGTCGGTACCGACCAGCGTGAAGCTCGGGTCGTTACCCGGATCGGTGATGTTCTCCAGCCGGTAGATATATTCGCGCGACTGCGAACCGTTCAGGATACGGAAACGGTACTTGCCCTGGTCGACATTGAGGAACGGGTTGACCTTGCCGTTGACCACCGCGTACTCGCCCTTGAAGGCGTCTTCCAGCTGGGCGTTGTAGAACAGCGAACCGTCCTCGTTGAAGGTACGGTCCTGGATCGCCAGGCCGATCTCGTACTGCCCGCTCGGCAGGCCGAAGGCATTGTTCGGGCCCAGCGTGTCCTCAGCGTCGGCGAATCAGGTAGAAACCGGCCATGCCTGCATACACGTTCAGGCGGGTTATACCCAGGGCGTGGTCGTGGTACCAGACCGTGCCGGCTTCCTGGTTGTTGGGATACTCATAGATATCGGTCTCGCCCGGCAGGATGGTGTACTCCGGCTGGCCGTCGACACGCGCCGGCACGTGGCCGCCGTGCAGGTGGGTGCTGATGCGCTTGGCGTCACCCCAGTCGTTGGGACCGTGCGCGCAGGTATCGACTTCCAGGATGTTGCTGCCACGGTTGCCACCGCTGTCGGTCGGCAGGTTGTTCTGGTAGGTCACCTCGATCGGCTGACCCTGTACGGCCACAAAGGTGGATGACGGCCAGGAGCCGTTGTAGGTCCACAGGGTGGTATCCGGAATGTCCGGGTGTACGCTCTGCGTCGCTTCTTCGACCGAAACGGTGTACTGCGGCACGCCGTCGGCACGGGTGCCGGTCGGCTGCAGCACCGGCGGGATCGGCAGTGCTTCGACGAATGGCGTCAGACCACAGTCGGCCTGGTTGCAGTTGCCGCCGACGAAGGTGCCGCCAGCGCCTTCACACACATCTCTGACTCTCATCAGAGCAGGTGCTGTCAGCATTACAGCAGGCGCCGATCGGCTGCGGACACAGGTTGGGTTCGCAGGTGGTGCCCGTACCCTGTGGATCGCCGCTACAGGTACCCGAGCCAACGATGGTGAGCGAACAACTGCCGGTGACCGGATCACAGCAAGCCTCGGTGTCGCCGGTCGGCGTGAAGTCCACCACCAGCTGCGGCGGGCTGCCGCCCTCGCTGCTGTCGAAGCGGCGGGCGGTCGTTGGGTTGACCTCGTCGCCGATCACCATCCAGCCGTTGTTGCTGCCCGGGTTGTCTATCCAGCTCTGGACGTCGTTGACCATGGCGGCTTGCTGCTCCACACCACGGGATTGGAACCGCTGACCGGCGCGCTGCCGCTGGACGCACCAGTACCGGGCTGGGTGTTCCAGGTGACGCCGCCGTCGAGGGTTCACCCTGGCCACCACCGCGTGTACCGCAACCATTGCTGCCCTCG